>NZ_AP022575.1:1286862-1930294 GCF_010730055.1 Mycobacterium shinjukuense
GCCGCCGTCGAACAGCGCCGCCTGCGGGTGACCACCCAGCGGTCGCACCACGCCGGCCGGGTCACGGGACACCGGCGGCGACACGGCCGGCCCAGCGGGTTCGATCGTCGGCGGCGTCGAGGGCGTCGACGAACACCCCGTCACCACCATCAGCAAAACGACGAATCTCCAAAGACGCTGGTAAAACAATTGAATCTGCAGTTTTAGCAACTACTTGCCTTGGTATGGGGTTACTTTCACATGAAATTCTAATTAACGTTGGTGCAGCCAATCTCGCCATGTTGCCCACGCACCGGGGGATGGAGGAGGTATCTTCGGTCCATGACCGTCACCGCTGACCGGCATATCGCAGACAACGAGTTTGCCATCGAAGATATGTGGACGGGAATCTTCGCCAGCGGGTACGGGCAAGTCGGAGACGGACGCAGCTTTTCCTTCCACATCGAGCACCGCTCGCTCATCGTCGAAATCTACCGGCCACGGGTGGCCGGACCGGTTCCGCAGGCCGAGGACGTCGTCGCCAAAGCGGTCCGCAGCCTGGTCGACATCGACCTCACCGATGAGCGTAGCCTGGCCGCCGCGGTGCGCGACTCCGTCGCGCATGCCGTGCCGGTAGCACGCTAGCTGGCTATCACGCGGCGTTGCCCGGGGCAGCGGGCCGCGTCGAGCGTGCACTGGTGGCGGGGACAGGCCGGGACTGGCCGCCGTGGTTGCACGTTCGACGTGTCGGCTCGCATCACCAGGTACGGTCGTCGTCGTGTCTGCGGTTGCGGCGATGTCCTGGTGGCAAGTCATCTCGTTGGCCGTGGTGCAAGGCTTGACCGAGTTCCTGCCGGTGTCGTCCTCGGGACATCTGGCGTTCGCCTCGCGGATTTTCTTCAGCGACGACGCCGGCGCCTCGTTCACGGCGGTCACTCAGCTGGGCACCGAAGCCGCCGTGCTGGTCTACTTCGCGCGCGATATCGCGCGCATCCTCAAAGCCTGGTGCAATGGGCTGCTGGTCACCGCGCACCGCACCGCCGACTACCGGCTCGGCTGGTACGTCATCATCGGGACCATCCCGATCTGCGTCCTGGGGGTGTTGTTCAAGGACCAGATCCGCTCGGGCGCGCGCAACCTGTGGGTGGTCGCGATGGCGCTGGTGGTGTTCTCCGGGGTGATCGCCCTGGCCGAGTGCCTGGGCCGTCAGAGCCGGCACATCGAGCAGCTGAACTGGCGGGACGCCCTGGCGGTGGGTGTCGCCCAAACCCTGGCGCTGGTTCCCGGGGTCTCCCGATCGGGGGCGACCATCAGCGCCGGGCTGTTTCTGGGACTCGACCGCGAGCTGGCCGCCCGATTCGGCTTCCTGCTGGCGATACCGGCGGTGTTCGCCTCGGGGTTGTTCTCGCTGCCGGACGCCTTCCACCCGGTGACGGTGGGGATGACTGCCACCGGTGCGCAGCTGCTGGTGGCCACCGTGATCGCGTTTGTCGTCGGCCTGGCCGCGGTGGCCTGGTTTCTGCGGTTTCTGCTGCGCCACAACATGTATTGGTTCGTCGGGTATCGGGTGCTGGTGGGGGCGGGTGTGGTGGTCTTGCTGGCGACCGGGACGATAGCGGCGACATGACCGTCATCCTGTTGCGCCACGCCCGATCCACCTCGAACACCGCCGGTGTGCTGGCCGGCCGCTGCGCGGGCGTCGACCTCGACGACAACGGCCGGGAGCAGGCCGCCGGGCTGATCGAGCGCATCGGTGAGCTGCCGATCCGGGCGGTGGTGTCGTCGCCGATGCTGCGATGTCGTCGCACCGTCGAGGCGCTCGCCGATGCGTTGTGCCTGCCGCCCGTGATCGAAGACCGTCTCACCGAAGTCGACTACGGCGAATGGACCGGCCGCAAGATCGGCGACCTGGTCAACGAGCCGCTGTGGCGGGTGGTACAGGCCCACCCCAGCGCGGCGGTCTTTCCCGGCGGGGAGGGTTTGGCGCAGGTGCAGGCGCGCGCGGTTGCCGCCGTCCGCGACCACGATCGACGGCTCGCCGTGGAGTATGGCGGTGCGCGCGGCGGCGACGTGCTGTGGCTGGCCTGCACCCACGGCGACGTCATCAAGGCGGTGATCGCCGACGCGTACGGCATGCATCTGGACGGCTTTCAGCGGATCAGTGTCGACCCCGGGTCGGTGAGCGTGGTGCGCTACACCCGGCTGCGGCCGTTCGTGCTGCATGTCAACCACACCGGTGCGCGCCTGTCGGCCGGATTGTGGGCCGCGCCCCGGGTACCGCCCGGCGACGCGGTGGTCGGCGGCTCCAGCGACTGATTTCCCCACCCCCGGCTGCGCCTGGCGGGAAACGGATCGCACGGCACCACCGACAGCCGGTATTTTGGAGGTGCCATGGCCCGCGCAATCCACGTATTCCGAACACCCGACCGCTTCGTCGCCGGGACCGTAGGGCAGCCCGGAAACCGCACGTTCTACCTCCAGGCGGTGCACGACTCCCGGGTGGTGTCGGTCGTGCTGGAAAAGCAGCAGGTCGCGGTGCTCGCCGACCGCATCGGGGCGCTGCTGCTGGAGGTGCACCGCAGATTCGGCACCCCGGTACCCCCGGAGCCCACCGAGGTGGACGACCTCAGCCCGCTGATCATGCCGGTGGATGCCGAATTCCGGGTCGGGACAATGGGACTGGGCTGGGATTCCGAGGCGCAGACCGTCGTGGTCGAATTGCTGGCCGTCACCGACACCGAGTTCGACGCCTCGGTGGTGCTCGACGACACCGACGAGGGACCGGACGCGGTGCGGGTGTTCCTGACGCCGGAGTCGGCGCGACAGTTCGCCACCCGGTCCTACCGCGTGATCGCGGCCGGACGCCCGCCGTGCCCGCTGTGCCATGAACCGCTGGACCCGGAGGGACACATCTGCGCGCGCGCCAACGGCTATCGGCGCGACGTGCTGCTCGGCTCGCACGATGACCCCGAGGCATGACGAACGTGAGGTGTTGCGGGACGGCGAACTGACGGTCCTCGGACGCATCCGCTCGGCCAGCAACGCCACCTTTCTGTGCGAGTCGACGCTGGGTTCCCGCAGCGTGCACTGTGTCTACAAGCCGGTCGCCGGTGAGCAGCCGCTGTGGGACTTTCCCGACGGAACGCTGGCAGGCCGTGAACTCGGCGCCTACCTGGTGTCGACCCAGTTGGGTTGGAACATCGTGCCCTACACCGTGATCCGGGATGGACCCGCCGGACCCGGCATGCTGCAGCTGTGGGTGCAGCAACCCGGTGACGCGGTCGACTCCGATCCGCGGCCCGGCCCCGACCTGGTCGATCTGTTTCCGGCCGGCAAGCCGCAGCCGGGTTACCTACCGGTGCTGCGCGCCTACGATTACGCCGGCGCCGAGGTCGTTCTGATGCACGCCGACGACATCCGGCTGCGGCGGATGGCGGTGTTCGACGTGCTGATCAACAATGCCGACCGCAAGGGCGGCCACATCCTGTGCGGGCTCGACGGCCAGGTGTACGGGGTCGACCACGGGCTGTGTCTGCACGTCCAGGACAAACTGCGCACCGTGCTGTGGGGGTGGGCCGGAACGCCGATCGACGACCCCACCCTGCAGGCGGTGGCCGGGCTCACCGACGCCCTTGGCGGTCCGCTGGCCGACGGGCTGACCGGGCAAATCACCCGTGCCGAAATTTCCGCGCTGCGCCGGCGCGCCCAGGCGCTGCTGGACCATCCCGTGATGCCCGGACCCAACCGCCACCGCCCCATTCCCTGGCCGGCGTTCTAAGGTCGCGGTTCTGCCGGGCGACGAGTCAGCGTTGCAGGGGATTCTCCCAGCGCAGGTCGCTAAAGCGGGCGAAGTCGGTATCGGTGGAGTAGAGCGTTAAGCCGTGCTCGATGGCCAAGGCAGCCAGCATCGCGTCGGGAATCAGGTTGCCCCTGACGTCGTGGGCCACGATCAGGTGACCGAGGATGCGGGCATATTCCGGTCCCGGTTCCGGGGCCCACGCGACCGGCACGGATAGCCAGCTGTCGACGATATCGAATGCCGCGGCGGGCGTCAGCGGTCGCGGGAAGGCGCGCGGATGGGTCCCGATGCGCAAGAAAGCGGCCAAGCTCTGCCAGGGCAAGCCGACCCGACGGGATCCGTTGAGCTGGGCCGAAAGCCAGCCGACCGCGGCGTGGTGCCATACCGCGCGTTGGTCGACGGCGTACAGCAGCAGGTTGGCATCGATCAGCATCAGCGGCTTGCCGGGCCGTCCAGAGTTTCGATCGCGTCGGCGATATTGGAGTAATCGATTCCGACGCCCATGTCGTGGGTCTGCTGGCGAAACCGTTTGGTGGCTTGCCTTTTCGAGAGGCCGATGCGGATCAGCTCGTTGACGGCCTCACTCAGCCCGATCGCGCGTTCGCGCCGCAGGCGCTGCACGGCAGCGGCAACGTCGTCGGCGAGGGTGACGGTAGTTCGCATCCGGCAATTCTACCTGCATCGCAATGCGCATATCTGAGCATCATGATGCACCTGATCCCCGGGTCGGCCCCTGCGCCCCGCCCGGCCATACTGATGCGGTGAACCCGGCCGCAGGCGAATCGACGGACGCGCAATTGGCCGCCGACCTTGCCGTGCAGGCGGGGGAGTTGTTGTTGGCGGTGCGCGAAGAGATCGGTTTCGGGGAGCCCTGGGCGCTCGGCGAGGCCGGTGACACCGAGGCCAACTCGCTGCTGCTGAGTCGGCTGCGGGCCGAGCGGCCCGGTGACGCGGTGCTCAGCGAGGAAGCCCACGACGACCTGGGGCGGCTGAATGCGGACCGGGTGTGGATCATCGACCCGTTGGACGGCACTCGCGAGTTTTGCACGCGGGGGTGCGACGACTGGGCGGTGCATATCGCGCTGTGGCAACGCAACACCGACGGTGGGCCACAGATCACCGACGCCGCGGTGGCGTTGCCCGCTCGAGGCAACATGGTCTACCGCACCGACACCGTGACCGCGCGGGCTGCCCACGTCGGCGTCCCCGATACGCTGCGTATTGCCGTCAGCACCACCCGGCCACCGGCGGTCTTGCATCGCATCCGGCAGACGCTGGCCATCGAACCCGTGGCGATCGGTTCTGCGGGTGCCAAAGCGATGGCCGTCGTTGACGGCGACGTCGACGCCTATGTCCATGCCGGTGGCCAATGGGAATGGGATTCGGCAGCACCGGCCGGGGTCGTGCTGGCCGCCGGCCTGCACGCGTCGCGGCTGGACGGCTCGCCGCTGCGGTACAACCAGGCCGACCCGTACCTGCCCGACCTGGTGATGTGTCGCCCCGAGTTGGCGCCGATCCTGCTCCGTGCGATCCGGGGCTGCGGGGCTTAAGTGTGCCGTCGCCGGGCTGGGCCTGATTGCCGCGCCTAAAGTCGTGGGCATGCAGTCCTGGTCGTCCGTTTCGGTTCCGGCGTTGCCGGGACGGGGCCCGGAGCTACGGCTGTACGACACCGCCGACCGTCAGGTGCGCCCCGTCACACCTGCCGCCGGGCCCGGCGCCAAGGCCACTATGTACGTCTGCGGGATCACGCCCTACGACGCCACCCATCTGGGGCACGCCGCGACCTATCTGGCGTTCGACCTGATCCATCGGGTGTGGCTGGACCTCGGCTACCAGGTGCACTACGTGCAGAACGTCACCGACGTCGACGATCCGTTGTTCGAGCGCGCCGACCGGGACGGCGTCGACTGGCGCGACCTCGCCGCGCGCGAGGTCGCCCTATTCCGGAAGGACATGGGGTGGCTGCGGGTGCTGCCGCCACACGAATACGTCCTGGCTACCGAGGCCATCGCCGAAATCGTCGAACTCATCGAAAAGCTGCTGGCGTCCGGGGCTGCGTATGTCGTCGACCCGGAAATGGGGGAACATCACGACGTCTACTACCGCGCCGATGCCACCCGGCAATTCGGCTACCAGTCCGGCTACGACCGCGACACCATGCTTCGGCTGTTCGAGCGGCGCGGGGGCGACCCCCGCCGGTCCGGCAAGGCCGACCAGCTCGACGCGGTGCTGTGGCGGGCCGCGCGACCCGGCGAGCCCAGTTGGCCGTCGCCGTTTGGGCCCGGCCGGCCGGGCTGGCATGTCGAATGCGCGGCGATCGCCCTGAGTCGCGTCGGCAGCGGCTTGGACATCCAGGGCGGTGGCAGCGACCTGATCTTTCCGCATCACGAGTTCACCGCGGCCCACGCCGAATGCGTCACCGGCGAGCGGCGATTCGCGCGGCACTACGTGCACGCCGGGATGATCGGCTGGGACGGGCACAAGATGTCCAAGAGCCGCGGCAACCTGGTGCTGGTGTCGGCGCTGCGCGCCCAGGGCGTCGAGCCGTCGGCCATCAGGCTGGGTCTGCTCGCCGGGCACTACCGTTCGGACCGCTTCTGGAGCCGACACGTCGTCGAGGAGGCGACCGCCCGGCTGCACCGCTGGCGCACCGCGACCACACTGGCGGCCGGGCCGGACGCCGCCGACGTCATCGCCCGGGTGCGCCGCTACCTCGCCGACGATCTCGACACACCCAAAGCGATTGCCGCACTAGATGGTTGGACCACCGATGCGTTGGAGTACGGCGGCCATGACGAGGGGGCGCCGCGAACGGTCGCAACCGCGATCGATGCGTTGCTGGGGGTGGACCTGTAGGCGCCCGGTGGTACGTTTTCGATCATGACATCGGTGCAGGACAAGGTCGTCTTCATCACGGGTGGTGCCCGGGGAATCGGGGCGGAGGTGGCCCGTCGGCTGCACAACAAGGGCGCCAAGCTGGTGCTGACCGACCTGGGCGAAGCGGAGCTGGCTGGAGTCGGCGCCGAACTCGGCGGCGACGGCCGGGTTCTCACCGTGGTTGCCGACGTGCGCGATCTGCCCGCCATGCAGGCCGCGGCCAATCAGGCCGTCGAAAAGTTCGGCGGCATCGACGTCGTGGTCGCCAACGCTGGCATCGCCAGCTACGGCTCGGCGCGGCAGGTCGACCCGGAGGCGTTCAAGCGGGTGCTCGACGTCAACCTGCTCGGCGTCTTTTACACCGTTCGGGCCACCCTGCCCGCGCTCATCGACCGCCGCGGCTACCTGCTAATCGTCTCATCGCTGGCGGCGTTCGCGGCGCTTCCGGGCATGGCGTCGTACGACATGTCGAAGGCCGGCAACGAGCATTTGGCCAACGCGCTACGGTTCGAGGTTGCCCATCTCGGTGTCGGCGTAGGCTCGGCGCACATGTCCTGGATCGACACCGCCCTGGTTCGCGATACCAAGGCCGACCTGCCCGCGTTCGACGAATTCCTGACATGGCTGCCCTGGCCGTTGAACAAGACCACGTCGGTCAATAAGTGCGCGGCGGCGTTCGTCAAGGGCATCGAGGCCCGTAAGGATCGGGTGTACTGCCCGAGCTGGGTGGCCCTGTTCCGCTGGCTCAAGCCGGTGCTGTCCACCCGCCTCGGCGAACGTCCCATCCGCAGGGCCTGCTCGGAGCTGGTACCCCGCCTGGATGCCGAGGTGGCCGCCCTCGGTCGGCACACCAGCGCCTACACCCAAGCGCTGGAGAAGCGATAGCCCAGCACTCGCAGAAACAGATGACGCCGTGAGGGTGGCCATTTGCGGCGCCGGAATCGCCGGGCTTGCGCTCGCGGAGCGGATGTCGACGCTCGGCGCCGAGGTTGTCCTGCTGGAGCGGTCCAGCGGTCACCGGGCGCAGGGCTACATGATCGACTTCTTCGGTGCCGGCTATGAAGCCGCCGAGGCGATCGGCGTCCTGCCTGCGATCCACGACGTCGCCTACCACATCGCCGAAGCCAGCCTGGTCGATCAGCACGGCCACCGGCGGGCACGCCTGCCGTATGGGCAGATCGCCAAGGCGCTGGACGGCCGGTTGTGCAGCGTCATGCGGCCCGACCTGGAAAAAGTCTTGCGGGACAACCTTCCCCGGAACGTGGACCTGCGGTTCGGTGCCTCGGTGTGTCAGGTGTCGCACCGAAACGACGGGGTGACGGTGAGGCTGGACGACGGCGAGGAGCTGGACGCCGATCTGCTGGTGGGCGCCGACGGCATCCACTCGACGGTGCGGGCGTTGGTGTTCGGCGCGGAGCCACGGTATCTGCGGTATCTCGGATTCCACACCGCCGCGTTCGTTTTCGATGCGCCGGGGATCCGCGAGGCGACCGGCGCGAAGGTTCTGCTCACCGACACCATCGACCGGCAGATGGGCTTCTACCTGCTACGTGACGGCCGGGTCGCGGTGTTCGCGGTGCACCGCACGCCCGATCCACAGCTGCCGGACGACGCCCGCGCGGCCATCCGGACCACCTACGCGGGGATGGGGTGGCTGGTGGCCGAGGCGCTGGAACGATGCCCGCGGTCGGAGGACATCTACTACGACCAGGTCGCGCAGGTCGAGATGCCGCGCTGGCGTCAGGGTCGGGTGGTGCTGATCGGCGATGCCTGCTCCGCGGTGTCCCTGCTGGCCGGCCAGGGTGCTTCGTTGGCCATGGCCGGCGCGTACGTGCTGGCCGAGCAGCTGCGCCGGACGTCGTCGGTGGACCGCGCGTTGGACTTCTACGAGCGGCTCTGGCGTCCGGTGGCCGAGGAGAAGCAAAAGAGCGGCCGGGACGCCGCCCACTGGTTCTTGCCGGCATCGTCGTCGCAGCTGTGGATCCGCCGCGCCGCGCTGCGGCTGGCCTGGCTCCCGGTGGTCAATCGGTACCTGAGCGCCGCCCTGGTCGGCGAGCCCACCGCCGTGATCGCCATGCTGCGCAGGGGTAGCGAGGATTCCTCGGATTCCTGACGCTCGAAACGGGCCGCGCAGATGGGCATGCCATTGCGACGGGCGGTGAAAATCGCGGCCGCGCCGCCGGCGGCGATCGCCGACCCACCGAGGACCGCGCCCAGGAAGGAGCCGACGAATGGCATTGCGTTTGAAATGAGCAACCCCACCAAGCCGCCGCGATGCCGAGCTGTTGCGCGCGACCGTCATCGCCGTCGTCAGTGATCCCCCGATACCCACACCGGAGATCAAGCGCGCGATGGCCAACGTGAGCACATTCACCGAGGCCCCGGTGAGGATGGCACCCACGGCGAAAAGGGCTATGGCCGCGCACAATACACGTTGCGTCCCAGTCGGTCCGCCGCCACGGGCGCCAGGCCGGCGCCCACAATCGCGCCAATGTAGACCAGGCCGCCGATCAAGCCGGTCTCGCCATCGGTGATCCCCAACGTATGGTCGGTGAGCAGCAGGGGCACCACCGATCCGTAGACGATGCGGTCGAATCCCGCGATGACGGTGATGACCATGCACAAGACGTTGACGCCTGGATATGACTGGGTGTCGACGGTGTCGGAGCTGACGGATTCGATGGTGGGCATGGGGAGCCTTCGCAGCCTGGTCGGAGCACTGTGCGGACGTGATTGTGAATTGGGCGAACTACCGATTACCACGCCTGCGCAGGTAACGCTCAAATTCGGCGGCTAGCGCGTCGCCGTCGATCTTGCCGAGGCTGGTTTTCATGTCGATTGCGGCGTCGCCGTGCTCTTCCAGCGACCGCACGTACTCGGCCAGGTCGTCGTCGTCGGCGATCATCTCGGTGATCTCGCGCTCCCAAGCCTCGGCTTGCGCCGGCAGGTCCCCCAGCGGTACCTCGACGTCGAGCACGTCCTCGACGCGGCGCAGCAGCGCCACCGTCGCCTTCGGGTTCGGTGGGTGCGACACGTAGTGCGGTACGGCCGCCCAGAACGTCACCGCCGGGATACCGGCTCCCACACAGGCGTACTGGAACACCCCGGCGATGCCGGTCGGGCCCTCGTAACGGGTTTCCTGAAGGCCGAACCGGCGGGCCGATTCGGCGGAGTAGGCCGCGCCCGTCACCGGCACCGGTCGGGTGTGCGGGGTGTCGGCCAGCAGCGCGCCCAGGATCACCACGGTTGCGACGTCGAGTTTGTCGATGACGGCCAGCAGCTCGTCGCAGAACCTGCGCCAACCCATGTTCGGCTCCACCCCGCACATCAGCACGACGTCGCGGTCGCTGCCGGGCGGGCGGCAGTGCGACACCCGCATCGCCGGCCAGTCCAGCCCCCGGGTCACCCCGTCGATCTGCCGGATGATCGGGCGATTCACCTGGTAGTCGTAGTAGGCTTCGTCGTCGATCACCAGGATCGGGGCCGCCTGCCAGCTGGTGGCCAGGTAGGCGACCGCGTCGCTGGCCGCGTCGCCGGCGTCGTTCCAGCCCTCGAACGCCGCCACGACCACGCTGTTGTGCAGTGCGGGCAGCGCTGGGCCGCCATCCGGCGCAGCATTTCGGGAGGTCACAGCATCAGCGTACGGCGTTATTCCCGGCGACAACGCGGGCCGGACACGCCGCCGGCAGCTGTCAGAGCGCTGTCAACGACTGATGAATCGATATCGCCCGACTATCCTTGCCCTGTGACCGCCGGGAACGCACGCCGCTACGACACCGACCTGCTCGACGTATTGTCGCAGCGTGTGCTGGTCGGCGACGGCGCCATGGGCACCCAGTTGCAGGCCGCTGACCTGACGCTGGACGACTTCCGCGGCCTGGAGGGCTGCAACGAAATCCTCAACGAAACCCGCCCTGACGTGCTGGAAACGATCCACCGCGGGTACTTTGAGGCGGGCGCGGACGCCGTGGAGACCAACACCTTCGGCTGCAACCTGTCCAACCTGGGTGATTACGACATCGCCGACCGGATCCGGGAGCTGTCACAGCAGGGCACCGAGATCGCGCGCCGAGTGGCCGACGAGATGGCCAGCCCGGAGCGCAAGCGCTACGTGCTGGGGTCGATGGGACCGGGCACCAAGCTGCCGACCCTGGGCCACACCGAGTACGCGGCCATCCGTGACGCCTACACCGAGGCCGCCCTGGGCATGCTGGACGGCGGCGCCGACGCCATCCTGGTGGAGACCTGCCAGGACCTGCTGCAGCTCAAGGCCGCGGTCTTGGGATCGCGGCGGGCGATGAACCGGGCCGGCCGGCACATTCCGGTGTTTGCCCACGTCACCGTGGAGACCACCGGGACCATGCTGCTGGGCAGCGAGATCGGTGCGGCGCTGACCGCCGTCGAGCCGCTCGGCGTGGACATGATCGGGTTGAACTGCGCGACCGGGCCCGCCGAGATGAGCGAGCACCTGCGGCATCTGTCCCGGCACGCCCGCATCCCGGTGTCGGTGATGCCCAACGCCGGGCTGCCGGTGCTGGGCGCCAAGGGTGCGGAGTATCCGCTGCTGCCCGACGAATTGGCCGAGGCGCTGTCCGGTTTTATCGCCGAGTTCGGGCTGTCGCTGGTCGGCGGCTGCTGCGGCACCACCCCGGCCCACATCCGCGAGGTGGCCGCCGCGGTGGCCAAGTTCAACGACGGAACCAATCGGCGTGGCCAGCGTCAGGTGACCTACGAGCCGTCGGTGTCGTCGCTGTACACCGCCATCCCGTTCGCCCAGGACGCCTCGGTGCTGGTGATCGGGGAGCGAACGAATGCTAACGGCTCCAAGGGTTTTCGCGAGGCGATGATCGCCGAGGACTACCAGAAGTGTCTGGACATCGCCAAGGACCAGACCCGCGACGGGGCGCACCTGCTGGACCTGTGTGTCGACTACGTGGGCCGCGACGGGGTTGCCGACATGAAGGCGTTGGCCAGCCGGCTGGCGACGTCGTCGACCTTGCCGATCATGCTGGACTCCACCGAAACCGCGGTCTTGCAGGCGGGTTTGGAGCACCTGGGGGGCCGCTGCGCCATCAACTCGGTCAACTACGAGGACGGCGACGGCCCGGAGTCGCGGTTTGCCAAGACCATGGAGCTGGTGGCCGAGCACGGCGCCGCCGTCGTCGCGCTCACCATCGACGAAGAGGGCCAGGCCCGCACCGCCGAGAAGAAGGTGGCGATCGCCGAACGGCTGATCGACGACATCACCGGCAACTGGGGGGTCGACGAGTCCTCGATTCTCATCGACTGTTTGACGTTTACCATCGCCACCGGTCAGGAGGAGTCCCGCCGCGACGGCATCGAGACCATTGAGGCGATCCGCGAGCTGAAGCGACTCCACCCCAACGTGCAGACCACGCTGGGCCTGTCCAACATCTCGTTCGGCCTCAATCCGGCCGCGCGCCAAGTGCTCAACTCGGTGTTTCTGCACGAATGCCAGGAAGCGGGACTGGATTCGGCGATCGTGCACGCGTCGAAGATCCTGCCGATGAACCGGATCCCCGAAGAGCAACGCAGCATAGCGCTCGACCTGATCTACGACCGGCGCCGCGACGGCTACGACCCGCTGCAGGAGCTGATGCGCCTGTTCGAAGGGGTGTCGGCGGCGTCGTCGAAACAATCCCGGGCGGCCGAGTTAGCCAAGCTACCGCTGTTCGAGCGGCTGGCGCAACGCATCGTCGACGGTGAGCGCAACGGCCTGCAGGCCGATCTCGACGAGGCCATGACGCACAAGCCGCCGCTCGAGATCATCAACGAACACCTGCTGGCCGGCATGAAGACGGTCGGTGAGCTGTTCGGCTCCGGGCAGATGCAGCTGCCGTTCGTGCTGCAATCCGCGGAGGTGATGAAGGCCGCCGTCGCCTACCTGGAACCCCACATGGAGCGCTCCGAGAACGATTCGGGCAAGGGGCGCATCGTGCTGGCCACCGTCAAGGGCGACGTGCACGACATCGGCAAGAACCTGGTCGACATCATCTTGAGCAACAACGGCTACGAGGTGGTCAACATCGGCATCAAGCAGCCGATCGCCACCATTCTCGAAGTCGCCGAGGACAAGAGCGCCGACGTCGTCGGGATGTCAGGCCTGCTGGTGAAATCCACCGTGGTGATGAAGGAAAACCTCGAGGAGATGAACACCAGGGGAGTCGCCGAAAAGTTCCCGGTGCTGCTCGGCGGCGCGGCGCTGACCCGCAGCTATGTGGAGAACGACCTTGCCGAGATCTACCAAGGCGAAGTGCACTACGCGCGAGACGCTTTCGAGGGTCTGAAGTTAATGGACACCATCATGAGCGCCAAGCGGGGCGAGGCACCCGACGTGAACAGCCCCGAAGCGGTTGCGGCCCGAGCGAAGGAAGCCGAGCGCAAGGCCCGCCACGAGCGCTCCAAACGCATTGCGGCGCAACGCAAGGCGGCCGAAAAGCCGGTTGAGGTGCCGGAGCGCTCCGATGTCGCGGCCGATATCGAGGTTCCGGTGCCGCCGTTCTGGGGTTCGCGGATCGTCAAGGGCCTGGCGGTGGCCGACTACACCGGCATGCTTGACGAGCGCGCATTGTTCCTGGGCCAGTGGGGGTTACGCGGCCAGCGCGGCGGTGACGGGCCGTCCTACGACGACCTGGTCGAGACCGAAGGGCGGCCGCGGCTGCGCTACTGGCTGGACCGGCTGTCCACCGACGGCATCCTGGCACACGCCGCCGTGGTGTACGGCTACTTCCCGGCGGTATCCGAGGGCGACGACGTCGTGGTGCTCGACGAGCCCAAACCCGACGCCCCGGTGCGGTTCCGGTTTCAATTCCCGCGCCAGCAGCGTGGCCGGTTCTTGTGCATCGCCGACTTCATCCGGTCGCGCGAGCTGGCCGCCGAGCGGGGCGAGGTTGATGTGCTGCCGTTCCAGTTGGTGACGATGGGCCAGCCGATCGCCGATGTCGCCAACGAGCTGTTCGCGTCCAACGCCTACCGCGACTACCTGGAAGTGCACGGTATCGGCGTGCAGCTCACCGAGGCGCTGGCCGAGTACTGGCACCGGCGGATTCGTGAGGAGCTCACGTTCGCCGGCGACCGCACGATGGCGGCCGAGGATCCCGAGGCCGTCGAGGACTATTTCAAGCTCGGCTACCGGGGTGCCCGGTTCGCCTTCGGTTATGGGGCGTGCCCGGACCTTGAGGACCGCGCCAAGATGATGGAACTGCTGGGCCCCGAACGCATCGGCGTGACGTTGTCCGAGGAGCTGCAACTGCATCCCGAGCAGTCGACCGACGCGTTTGTGCTGCACCACCCGCAGGCCAAGTACTTCAACGTCTGACCGCGCGGCTAAACCGCCGTGACTTTGCTCGCCGGCACGTGACACAATCGCTGGCCGTGAAGACCTTCGAGGATCTGTTCGCCGAACTCGGCGATCGTGCCCGCACCCGGCCGGCCGGCAGCGCCACGGTGGCGGCGCTGGACAGCGGGGTACACGCCCTGGGCAAGAAGATTCTGGAGGAGGCCGGCGAGGTGTGGCTGGCCGCCGAGCACGAAACCAACGATGCGCTGGCCGAGGAGATCGGCCAATTGCTGTACTGGACGCAGGTGCTGATGATCTGCCGCGGACTGTCCCTCGACGACGTCTATCGGAAGCTGTGAGCATGTTGCGGGTAGCGGTGCCCAACAAGGGTGCGCTGAGCGAGCCGGCCACCGAGATCCTCGCGGAGGCCGGCTACCGGCGCCGCACCGATTCCAAAGACCTGACCGTCCTCGATCCGGTCAACAACGTTGAGTTTTTCTTCTTGCGGCCCAAGGACATAGCCATCTACGTCGGTTCCGGCGAACTCGACTTCGGGATCACCGGGCGGGACCTGGTGCGCGATTCCGGTGCGCCGGTGCGGGAACGCTTGGCGCTGGGTTTCGGGTCGTCGAGCTTTCGTTATGCCGGGCCCGCCGGCCGGGACTGGACAATCGCCGACCTGGCCGGCAAGCGGATCGCCACCGCCTACCCAAATCTGGTGCGGAAGGATTTGGCCGCCAGGGGAATTGACGCAACGGTGATCAGACTCGATGGCGCCGTGGAGATTTCGGTGCAACTCGGCGTGGCCGACGCGATCGCCGACGTGGTGGGGTCCGGACGGACCCTGAGCCTGCACGATCTGGTGGCCTTTGGAGAGCCGTTGTGTGATTCGGAGGCGGTGCTCATCGAGCGCGCCGACCCCGACCGCCGCGACCACGGTGAGGCGCGTGCTCAATTGGTAGCCCGGGTGCAGGGTGTGGTATTCGGCCAGCAGTATCTGATGCTCGATTACGACTGCCCGCGCTCGGCGCTGGCGCAAGCCACGGCGATCACCCCCGGATTGGAGTCCCCGACGATCGCTCCGCTTGCGGACCCCAACTGGGTTGCCATCCGCGCACTGGTGCCGCGCCGGGACGTCAACGGCATCATGGACGAGCTGGCCGCCATTGGGGCAAAGGCGATTCTGGCTTCAGACATCAGGTTCTGCCGATTCTGATCGGGTGGCGGGGGCATCGCTGTGCTAGCGTCCGGCTCATCATCTTGGCCCCATCTTGGCCTCGGGAGGGATCGCCGTGACCCACGTACTCGTGCTGCTGCTGGCTCTGTTGATCGGTGTGGTGGCCGGGCTGCGCTCGGTCACCGCTCCCGCGGTGGTCTGCTGGGCGGCCTTCCTCGGCTGGATCAACCTGCACGGAACCTGGGCAGCCTGGGTGGGCACCGCGGTGGCGGTGGGGATCCTCACCGTGCTAGCGGTCGCGGAACTGGTCCACGACAAGCTGCCCGGGACACCGGCACGCACCGCGACACCGGCATTCGCGTTCCGGATCATCACGGGCGGGTTCGCCGGCGCGGTCGTCGGCACCGCGTGGGGCTACCCGTGGGGCGGGCTGGGCGCCGGTGTGGTCGGCGCGGTACTGGGCACCGTGGGCGGCTACCAGGCGCGTCGCTGGCTGGTGGCCAAAAATGGTGGCCGCGACCTGCCGATCGCGCTGCTGGAGGATTCGGTCGCGGTGCTGGGCGGGTTCGCCATCGTCGCGACGGCGGCCGCCCTGTGACACGGGATTTATCAGGGGCGCAGGCCTTCGACGCGATCATCGTCGGTGCCGGCCAGGCGGGGCCACCGCTGGCGGGTCGGCTGACCGCCGCGGGCCAGCGGGTTGCGGTGGTGGAGCGCAAACACGTCGGCGGCACCTGCGTCAACACCGGATGCATCCCCACCAAGACGCTGGTGGCCAGCGCCCACGCCGCCCATCTTGCCCGGCGCGGCGCGGAATACGGCGTCGGGACCGGTCCGATCCGCGTCGACATGGCCAAGGTCAAGGCGCGCAAAGACGGCATCATGCTCGGCGACCGCCGGGGCGTGGAAGCCTGGCTGGACGGCATGGACGGCTGCAGCCTCTTTCGCGGACACGCCCGTTTCGAGGATCCGCACACCATCAGCGTGGGTGATCGGCTGTTGCGGGCCGACCGGATCTTCCTCAACGTGGGTGGCCGCGCGGTGGTGCCCGACATACCCGGGCTTTGCGAGGTGGAGTTCCTCACCAACGTGTCGATCCTGGAACTCGACACGCTGCCCGCGCATCTCGTCATCGTCGGCGGCAGTTACATCGGGTTGGAGTTCGCGCAGATGTACCGCCGCTTTGGGGCCCGGGTGACGATCGTGCAGCGGGGCCCGCGGCTGGCGCCCCGCGAAGACGACGACGTCTCGGCGACCATCACCGAGATCCTGCAGGCCGAAGGCGTCGACATCGTCGTCGGCGCCGACGATATTCGGGTTACTAAGCGCGACAAGGGTTTTGAACTGACACCGCGCGCCGGTGCGGCCCCGATCCCGGGCAGCCATCTGCTGCTGGCGGTGGGACGGCGACCCAACACCGACGACCTGGGCCTACCGGCGGCCGGTGTGCGGACCGACGCCCGCGGCTACATCGCGGTGGACGACCAGCTCAAGACCAGCGTCGAGCACATTTGGGCGATGGGCGACTGCAACGGCAAGGGCGCGTTCACCCACACCTCGTACAACGATTACGAGATCGTGGCCGCCAACCTACTTGACGGCGACCCGCGCCGGGTCAGTGACCGCATCCCCACCTACGCGCTCTACATCGATCCGCCGCTGGGTCGCGCCGGCATGACCGTCGGCCAGGTCCGCGCGTCGGGCCGTCGGGCGCTGGTCGGCATGCGGCCAATGACCAGGGTGGGCAGGGCCGTGGAAAAGGGTGAGACGCAAGGCTTTATGAAAATCGTCGTGGACGCCGACACGCACCAGATCCTGGGCGCGGCCATCCTGGGCGTCGGCGGTGACGAGGTCGTGCATGCCATCCTGGACGTCATGTCGGCCAAGGCGCCATACACCACGCTGTCGCGCACGATGCACATCCACCCCACGGTCAGCGAGCTGGTTCCCACCATGCTGCAGGAGCTGTCGCCGCTGGACTAGCCGGCGGGCTGCAGCGGCGCTGGACAGCAGCACCGTTCATGCCGCCGGTTCGGTCGGCCACCCCGGGTAGGGCGGGGGCGTCCCGCCAAAAGCCGGGCAGCGCTGTTGGTGGGGGCACCATTCGCATAGCCGGGACGGGTTGGGACGGAAATCGCCTGTCGCGCCGGCGGTTTGGATCGCGCGCCAGATCGCCATCAGTGTCTTCTCGAAACGCAGCAGCTCGCCGCGGTCCGGCGAATAATCCAGCACCTGGCGGTCGGCAAGGTAGATGAGCCGCAACCGGGCGGGCATGACGCCGCGTGCACGAAACAGCGCCACCGCGTAGAACTTCAGCTGGAACATTGCCTTGAACTCGGCCAGCGTCCGCGCGGCCGGGGGCGCTTTGCCGGTCTTGTAGTCGACCACCCGCAGCTCGCCGGTGGCGGCGACGTCGATCCGGTCGATATAGCCGCGTAGCGGCGTGCCGTCGGCCAGTTCGACCTCCACCCGCTGCTCGCGGCATTGCGGGTCAAACCGCGTCGGGTCTTCCAGCCGGTAATAGCCGGACAGCAACACACGGGCGTCGTCGAGCAGCCGGGCACGTTGGTCGGGGTCCAGCCCACCTCCCAGGTCGGGATACCCGGTGATCACCTGATGCCAGGCGGACCGCACGAGCCAGCCGGCGGTGTCCGGGCCGCGCTGGGCCGCGGGCAGGCCGTAGAGTTGTTCGAGCGCGACGTGCACCACCGACCCCCGAAGCTGTGCCGCCGACGGCGGCTCGGGCAACCGGTCGATCGCGCGGAACCGGTACAGCAGCGGGCACTGCTTGAAGTCGGCCGCCCGCGACGGTGACAGCGCCGGCCGGGGGATGGCACGGCGCGGCGCCGCCGGCTGGTCGCTCATGCCCGCAGCCTAGGGCGGGGTGCCGACAACCCCGAGCACCGGCGACGGCGGGCCGGCTGGCACCCTAGACGGCGTGCCTACAACCGGCCCGTTCACCGTCGGCGAACGCGTCCAACTCACCGACGCCAAGGGCCGTCACTACACGATGTCGCTGACCCCGGGTGCCGAGTTCCACACCCATCGCGGCTCGATCGCCCACGACGACGTGCTCGGGCTGGTGGAGGGCAGCGTGGTCAAATCCAGCAGCGGCGCCGGCTTCCTGGTGCTGCGCCCGCTGCTGGTGGACTACGTCATGTCGATGCCCCGCGGGCCACAGGTGATCTACCCCAAGGACGCCGCGCAGATCGTGCACGAGGGCGACATCTTCCCCGGCGCCCGGGTGCTGGAGGCGGGCGCCGGATCCGGCGCGCTGACCTTGTCCCTGCTGCGGGCGGTCGGGCCGGTGGGACGGGTGATCTCCTACGAACAGCGCGCCGATCATGCCGAGCACGCCCGTCGCAACGTGGAAACCTTCTGCGGCCAGCTGCCCGACAACTGGCAGCTGATCATCAGCGACGTCGCGGACTCCGAGCTGCCCGACGGCTCCGTTGACCGGGCGGTGCTGGACATGCTGGCGCCGTGGGAGGTGCTGGACGCGGTGGCGCGGCTGGTGATCGCCGGCGGTGTGCTGGTGATCTACGTGGCCACCGTCACCCAGCTGTCCAGGGTGGTGGAGGCGCTGCGGGCGCAGCAGCGCTGGACCGAACCGCGGGCGTGGGAGACCCTGCAGCGGGGCTGGAACGTGGTGGGGCTGGCCGTTCGCCCGCAGCATGCGATGCGCGGGCACACCGCGTTCCTAGTGACCACGCGCCGGCTGGCGCCGGGCGCAGTGGCTCCGGCGCGGCTGGGGCGCAAGCGCGAAGGACGCGACGGCTAGGCCGCCCAGATTTCCTGTCAGCCGCCGTCCGCGCCGGGTGTACCCGGTTCGCCGGTGTTGCCGCTCAGCCGGCCCCCGTCCCCAGCAACCCCGCCGAGCCCACCGAACCCGCCGGCGCCCGCGGTCGCGCTGGTGCCCCCCGCGCCGCCGTCACCGCCTTCACCACCGGCACCGATCAACCGGGCGTCGCCGCCGGCACCCCCGGCCCCACCGTTGCCGCCGGCCTTGCCGTCGAAGGCATTCCCGCCGGTGCCGCCGGCGCCACCTGCGCCGCCGTGACCGCCGTTGCCGTACAGCAGCCCGCCGTCGCCGCCGGCCCCGCCGCCGCCGCCCGTACCGCCAGGTCCGCGAGCGGCGAAGGGGCCGTCCCCGCCGGTACCGCCGGCCCCGCCCTGGCCGCCGGTGCCGATCAACAGTCCGCCGCCACCACCGACCCCGCCGGCCCCACCGTCCCCGCCACCACCGGGCCCACCGTCGCCACCGTTGCCGCCGTTGCCGCCCGCCCGCCGTTGCCGAACAGCGCGCCGTCACCACCGGCCCCGCCGGCCCCACCGTCCCCGGCGGCGTTATTACTGTTGTTGGCACTGCCGCCGAGGCCGCCGGCTCCGCCGCTACCGATCAGCAACCCAGCATTGCCACCGGCCCCGCCGGCCCCACCGGACGCGGAGAAGTTGAAGTTGAATCCGCCGGCGCCGCCGTTGCCGCCCGACCGGCCGTTGCCGTACAGCCAGCCGCCGGCACCACCGGCCCCGCCGGCCCCACCGAAGCCGCCCTCGGTAAGGCCGGTATTGCCGTCGCCGCCGCTGCCGCCGCTGCCGCCGTCGCCGGTCAGCCCGGCGTCCCGCCGGCCGCCGTCCGCTGCTGTTGCCGCCCCACAGCCACCACCGCCTTCCGCCCCCATTCCCCCCTTCCACCATCCAGGCCTCCCAGGTCCCCCGCCCACCTCCGGCCCTGCCCGCCGCCGCCCTGCCGACACCCCCCGCCGGCCCGCCGGGACCGGACAGCCAGCCGCCGCGACCGCCGGGACCCCCCGGCGCCCCGTTGCCACCGCCGGGCGCACCGATCCCCCCGGCCCCGCCGGCCCCGCCGGCGCCAATCAGCCCGGCGTCGCCGCCGGGCCCGCCGGGCTGGCCCACCCCACCCGACCCACCGGCCCCGCCGTTGCCGTACAACAGCCCGCCGGCCCCGCCCGCCTGCCCAGTGCCGGGCGCGCCATTGGCGCCGTCACCAATCAGCGGGCGCCCCAAGAGCACCTGGGTCGGAGCGTTGATCACGCCCAACAGGTCTTGCAGGGGTCAGCGGCGGCGGCCTCAGCCGCCGCATACGAGCCCGCACCAGCGGCCAGCGCCCGCACGAAACTGTCCTGAAACATCGCCGCCTGGGCGCTAAGCCTTTGATAGGCCTGGCCTTGCGCAGAAAACAGCGCCGCCACCGCTGCCGACACCTCATCGGTTCCGGCGCCCGCCACCGCGGTGATCGGGGCGGCGGCCGCTGCGTTTGCCGCACTCAACGCCGACCCAATGCCCTGCAACTGGGCCGCGGCCGCGACCAACGTCTCCGGGGCCACCATCACAAACGACATACGGCACCTCCCAACCCCATTCCCACGTATCGAGGGCCGGTCGGATCGTGGGTTAACGCCAGCGTATCCGGGTCCCCGCCGGACGTCTCGGCATTGGCCGGATGCTGTGCCTAATCCTCGCTGCGGCGCAGGCCCCGGCGCACCGACAGCAACTCCAACTCGGGATGCGCGGCGACCAGGCGTTCGGCCGCGTCGAGGACGTCGATCGCGTGGCCGCGATCGGCGGACACCACGGACACCCCGATGCCGGCCCGCCGGTAGAGGTCGTTGGAGCCGATTTCGGCGGCCGAGACGCTGAACTTGCGCCGCAGCTCGGCCACGACGGGACGAATCACCGACCGTTTCTGCTTGAGCGATCGCACGTCGCCCAGCAACACGTCGAATTCCAGCCAGCCAATCCACATGCCGGTGGGCTCAGGGTGTCGGAGACGGCGCCGGCGGGCGCACACCGCCCGAATTGCCCAACGCGAGCAGCATTTCCGCGGTTTTCCTGGACAGCTGCCAGCCCCCGTGGAATGGCGCGAACTCCATCGGGAACGTGAAAGCACGGTTGTTCTCCGCGGCGGTGGTGACGACGACGATGGCGGTCACATCGGACGGGTTCTTATCCGACCATGCCACGTCGGTGGCCGCGAAGGTCATCGGTAGGTAACCGCCGTCGCGCGCGGCGGTGGTGAACCTGTCCAGCGCGTCGGCGGTCTCGGGGGTTGAGCCCTCGACGAGGTTCAGCTTGTTGATACCCGCCACGGTCGGGTCGGCGAGCCGGGACAGCACATCGGTTAGCGCTTCGGGGGCAGGCAGGGCAGTGTTGGGCGGCGCCGCCACCGCGCTCGCGGCGGCGGGCGGTGTTGACGGCGCAGCCGACGACGAGGTATTCGACGCGCCAAGCGAACAGCCCGCGAGGCCCAGCGCCGCCACCAGGGTGAGGGCGCTCAGCGCTACCCGGACGTGTCGGTGCATCCACACCGGCACGGAGTGGCGGTCACACCCCCCGTGGCTAGGGATTTCGCGAACACAGCGATCCTTTCGAGATCGTTTCAATCAGCCCGAGTAGATGCAGAGATTACCAGCGAGACCAAAGTTGTAACTTTTCAAAGGCCTTCAGGGCCATTTGACTCCGCACATTTCGCGCCGATCGCCGGTAGCGTTGAGGTATTCGTCACGGCATCCCTGGTGCGGGAAGGAGCGCAACATGGGTGACTCAGAGCGTTCTGAAGCCTTCAGCACCCCCCGCGATATCCCGCTGGCCAGCGAAGATGCCGCCGAACTGGAACAGCTGCGGCGTGAAGCCGCGATCCTGCGCGAGCAACTGGACAACGCTGTGGGACACCAGGGCCCGACCCGCACCGCCCGCGATGTGCATCAACTGGAAGCCCGGATCGACTCGCTTGCGGCCCGCAATTCCAAATTAATGGAAACTCTTAAAGAAGCCCGTCAACAACTGCTGGCGCTGCGCGAGGAAGTCGACCGCCTGGGGCAACCGCCCAGCGGCTACGGGGTGCTGTTGGCCACCCACGACGACGACACGGTGGACGTGTTCACCTCGGGCCGCAAGATGCGGCTGACCTGCTCGCCGAACATTGACGCCAAGTCGCTGCGGAAGGGCCAAACGGTTCGGCTCAACGAGGCCCTGACCGTCGTGGAGGCCGGCTCCTTTGAGGCGGTCGGCGAGATCTCGACCTTGCGCGAGATCCTGGCCGACGGCCACCGGGCCCTGGTCGTCGGCCACGCCGACGAGGAACGCATCGTCTGGCTGGCCGATCCGCTGGTCGCCGAGGACCTGCCCGATGGCGTCCCGGACGCCCTGAACGACGACACCCGGCCCCGCAAGCTGCGTCCCGGTGACTCGTTGCTGGTGGACACCAAGGCCGGGCTTGCGTTCGAGCGGATCCCCAAGGCCGAGGTCGAGGACCTGGTGCTGGAAGAGGTGCCCGATGTCAGCTACGAGGACATCGGGGGTCTGACCCGCCAGATCGAGCAGATCCGTGACGCCGTCGAGCTGCCGTTCCTGCACAAGGAGCTCTACCGCGAGTACGCGCTGCGCCCGCCCAAGGGGGTGCTGCTCTACGGCCCGCCGGGCTGCGGCAAGACGTTGATCGCCAAGGCGGTGGCCAACTCGCTGGCCAAGAAGATGGCCGAGGTGCGCGGCGACGACTCCCGTGAGGCGAAGTCGTATTTCCTCAACATCAAGGGCCCCGAGCTGCTGAACAAGTTCGTCGGCGAGACCGAGCGCCACATCCGGCTGATCTTCCAGCGCGCCCGGGAGAAGGCGTCGGAGGGTACGCCGGTGATCGTGTTCTTCGACGAGATGGACTCGATCTTCCGCACCCGCGGTACCGGGGTCTCCTCCGACGTCGAGACCACCGTGGTCCCGCAGTTGCTCAGTGAGATCGACGGGGTGGAGGGTCTGGAGAACGTCATCGTGATCGGCGCCTCCAACCGCGAGGACATGATCGATCCGGCGATCCTGCGGCCCGGGCGTCTGGACGTCAAGATCAAGATCGAGCGCCCGGATGCCGAGGCGGCGATGGACATCTACTCGAAGTACCTGACCGAGGACCTGCCGGTGCATGCCGACGACCTCGCCGAGTTCGACGGTGACCGCGCGGCGTGCATCAAGGCGATGATCGAAAAGGTGGTCGACCGGATGTACGCCGAGATCGACGACAACCGGTTCCTGGAGGTCACCTACGCCAACGGTGACAAGGAGGTCATGTACTTCAAGGACTTCAACTCCGGGGCCATGATCCAAAACGTCGTCGACCGGGCCAAGAAGAACGCCATCAAGTCGGTGCTGGAGACCGGCCAGCCCGGCCTGCGCATTCAGCATCTGCTCGACTCGATCGTCGACGAGTTCGCCGAGAACGAGGACCTGCCCAACACCACCAACCCGGATGACTGGGCGCGGATTTCGGGCAAGAAGGGTGAGCGGATCGTCTACATCCGCACCCTGGTCACCGGCAAGTCGTCGAGCGCGTCGCGCGCCATCGACACCGAATCCAACCTCGGCCAGTACCTGTGAGGGTCAGGCCATCAGCGAATAACTATTGCTGAGGTCGTCTTGCAGGACGCGGGCCGCGCGTGTTGTGGTGTCGATCCGCAACTCGCTGGTGAGCACGCGCGGATGGTAGGACCACCCGGTCGGCAGGTCGAGCCGTTCGCCCAGCTTGGGTAGGTCGGCTCGGGACAGGTTTGGGTCCACCGCCTGGCTCCAGGTCTGCATCACCCAGCGCTGACCCCTGGGGTCTTGCAGTTCGTAGACCTCTTCGCCGGCGTGGAATACGAAGACCGTATTGCGGCTGACCTGGTTGACGGTGTACGGCGCCGGGCTCATCGACGACAGCAGGACCGTGGCTTGGCGCAGCATCTCGATCCCGCCGAACGTCTTGGTCACCGGCGGGCCCTGGGGCGCCTTTTCGATGGCGTTCATCAGCCAGTAGCGCGGACCGTTGAGCAGGGCCGCGGCCGCACCGTGTTCGGCGGCGAGGGCCTGCGGATCGAGCGCGGACCACAGCTCTTCCGGACAATCGTTGAGCGGGAAGCTGTTATAGACGGTGGCCTGGGGACCGGCCTCTCCGGGCGTGACGAGAAGGACTTCCCCGTACCGTTTGCCGGATATGTCGGTCACCTGTTCACGCACGGCATCTCCGGCTTCGGGGGCTGACACCAGGGTGAAGTTAATCACCGAGGTCGGCGGCGTCAACACCGGCGCAGGGCGCCGCCACGATGTTGCCGCGGTAGCGGTTGCGGGCGGCCAACGCGGTGTGCAGATCGTCGATCAGTGGGTCGAGGAACATCGCGCGGTACTCGGCGTCGTCGACCGCGCGGGCGCTGATGTACATGAAGGTCAGCGCGCCCAGGAAAAGACACATCCGAATCAACGAATCCGGCGCGGGGAACGTCATGCCGAGCACCGTCGTGGTCATCGAGTCGTAGTGCGTCCACTCCCGAAGCAGCGGCGGAGTGAGAATGATCATGCCCAGAACGAGGTATATCGTGGCGCCGACCGATGCCACCACCAGGATCTCGACGAGTTGCGAGGCGGCCAGCAGGAAGACCACGTTGAGGCGTTCGGCCCGGGTGAGTGGGAAGCCGGGAGAGGGGTCGCCCATCGTCGCGAAGGGTGTGTCGGCCAGGCTTTGGCTGCCTTCGGGCAGCACCGCCGTGGAGCGAAGCAGCGGACGCACCCGTTCCACCGTCTTGGACACGACGAACGCCCCGGCGATGGCGAGCAGAAAAACCATCGCCAACGTCAGCCTCTCGCCGTTGATGTTGGCGGCCATCAGCCAGACATAGGTGTTGAAGAACACCAATGCCGTCAGCAGCACGATCGGCAGGGCCCGGACCGCCAGCGTGCCGACCGTCGCCAGGTGCTCCAGCGTCATCCGCACCGCCCAGCCAAGCACCGACCCGACGCCGCAGCCGGTCTGCAGCAGCACCAGGCCCACCACGACGGCGGTCCGCAACAGCTGGATCGGGCCGGATTCGATGACGTCGGATGTGGCCGCGAAGGCCACCGCCGTGGTTGCCACCGCCGCTTGGCCACGCCCGCTTGGTATCTGCGACACCAACCAGCCGACGAGGGCGGCCAGCGGTAGAGCCACCGCGAGCAGCGCCAGGATCACCCATTGCGCTGTCGTCGGCGTCGCGCTGATGAAGACTTCGCCGCCGTCGGTGACGAAGAAGACCGCCATGAGGCAGCCCTCGACCACCGCCCACGCGGCCAGCATGGGAGCCGACCGCGGCCACAGCCGACGGCACCGGCCGCGCATGGTCAGCACCGACGGCAGACCACGCTTCAAGAACCAGCTTTCAGCCTCCACAATGGCCGATGCTCGGGCCGCCGGGGGGCGACGGACGGAAAGGCTCATGCCGGCTTACCCCTTGTGTTGTGCTCGTTTCGCCTGCTGCTGATCAGTTTTCCGGGTCCATCTCCGTCGATTGTGCCGCCGGTGCGCTTGCGGATGTAGTCGAACACCGTGGATTGTGCGACGACGACGCTCTGGCCGGGGTTCAGGGCGGGGATATCGAACGGCTTGTTGGCCAGTCCCCGTGATGGCGTCCCGTCCGGACCGGCAATAGGGCACCGTCGTGTGTGGCGGGCACGATCGAAGGCCCAAGGTCGAATGCCGGGGCGAGAATCGCTCCAGGCGTTGCACCTTCCTCATCTGCCCCACGTGTATCCGGTACTGCCGACACACAAAGTGCCCGCCTACCAGCGACAGCCACGGTTGTCGCTGGTAGGCGGGCGCATCGCACATCCCTGCCGTGCCGGAACGCGTGAGGTGAATGAGACAGCAGGGAACATGCACCTGGCGCATCGGGTCGCCAGTGGCCGCCGGCACGCGGGGTCGCTCCGGTCCCCGGCCCGCTCCGATGTTCTGGGTCGCCGGGCCCGTCCCGATTGCCCGGCTCCTCAGCGGGCCGGTCCCCGGCCCGCATCGTCACCGGGCCCGTCCCGATTGCCCGGCTCCTCAGCGGGCCGTCCCCGGCCCGCATCGTCGCCGGGCCTAGGCTTTACGGCATGCAACGGATTATCGGAACGGAGGTCGAGTATGGCATTTCGTCGCCGTCGGACCCGACCGCCAACCCGATCCTCACCTCGACGCAGGCGGTGCTGGCCTACGCGGCGGCCGCCGGCATTCAGCGCGCCAAACGCACCCGCTGGGACTACGAGGTGGAATCACCGCTGCGGGACGCCCGAGGCTTCGACCTGAGCCGCTCGGCGGGGCCGCCGCCGGTGGTCGACGCCGACGAGGTCGGGGCCGCCAACATGATCTTGACCAACGGCGCGCGACTCTACGTCGACCACGCGCACCCGGAATATTCGGCGCCCGAATGCACCGATCCGCTCGACGCGGTGATCTGGGACAAGGCCGGCGAGCGCGTGATGGAGGCCGCCGCCCGGCACGTCGCCAGCGTGCCCGGCGCCGCCAAACTGCAGCTGTACAAGAACAACATCGACGGCAAGGGCGCCTCCTACGGGGCGCACGAGAACTACCTGATGTCGCGGCAGACGCCGTTTTCGGCCATCATCGCCGGGCTGACCCCATTCCTGGTATCCCGGCAGGTGGTGACCGGCTCCGGTCGGGTCGGCATCGGGCCAGCCGGTGACGAGCCCGGCTTCCAGCTGTCCCAGCGCGCCGACTACATCGAGGTCGAGGTCGGGCTGGAGACCACGCTGAAACGCGGCATCATCAACACCCGGGACGAACCGCACGCCGATGCCGACCGGTACCGCCGGCTGCATGTCATCATCGGCGACGCCAACCTGGCCGAGACGTCAACCTACCTGAAGCTGGGCACCACGGCGCTGGTGCTGGACCTGATCGAGGAAGGCATCGACCTGACCGACCTGGTGCTGGCCCGGCCGGTGCACGCGGTGCACGCGATCAGCCGCGACGCGTCGCTGCGGGCGACCGTGGCCCTGGTCGACGGTCGTGAGCTGACCGGCCTCGCACTGCAACGCATCTACCTCGACCGGGTGGCCAAGCTGGTTGACAGCCGCGACCCGGACCCGCGGGCGGCGGACATCGTGCAAACCTGGGCGCACGTGCTCGATCTGCTCGAGCGTGACCCGATGGAATGCGCCGAGCTGTTGGACTGGCCGGCCAAGCTGCGGTTGCTCGAAGGTTTCCGGCAACGGGAGAACCTGAACTGGTCGGCCCCCCGGCTGCACCTGGTCGACCTGCAGTATTCCGATGTCCGGCTCGACAAGGGCCTGTACAACCGCCTGGTGGCGCGCGGATCGATGAAACGCTTGGTCTCCGAGCACCAGGTGCTCAACGCGGTGGACAACCCGCCCACCGACACCCGCGCGTATTTCCGCGGCGAATGCCTGCGCCGGTTCGGCGCCGATATCGCCGCGGCCAGCTGGGACTCGGTGATCTTCGACCTGGGTGGTGATTCGCTGGTGCGGATCCCGACGCTGGAGCCGCTGCGCGGCAGCAAGGCACACGTCGGGGCTCTCTTGGACTCGGTGGACAGCGCCGTGGAACTGGTGGAACAACTGACCGGCTAGGGCTCGTTAGACCGGGAAACACCGGCGTTGACCGGTAGGGTAGAGAAAGACCGGCGGGGGCGTGACGCGCACCCGCGGCCCCATGACGAAGCAGGAGGCGGCGATGGCTCAGGAGCAGACCAAACGCGGCGGCGGCGGCGGCGATGACGACGACTTCGCCAACAGCACCGCTGCGGGCCAGGAGCGTCGCGAAAAGCTGACCGAGGACACCGACGACTTGCTCGACGAGATTGACGACGTCCTCGAGGAGAACGCCGAAGATTTCGTCCGCGCATACGTCCAAAAGGGCGGACAGTGACCTGGCCGTTGCCTGATCGCCTGTCCGTCAACCCAGCACTTTCCCGAACCCCCGGTGTAGACCTGTCATCCTTCGCCGATTTCCTGCGCCGCCAGGCGCCGGAATTGCTACCGGCGAGCATCAGCGGCGGCGCGGACCCCGCCGCTGTCGGTGACCGGTTGCCGCACGGCACCACCATCGTCGCGCTGAAGTTCCCCGGCGGTGTCGTCATCGCCGGGGACCGGCGCTCGACCCAGGGCAACATGATCGCCGGTCGCGACGTGCGCAAGGTGTACATCACCGACGACTACACCGCCACCGGCATCGCCGGCACCGCGGCGGTCGCCGTCGAGTTCGCCCGGCTGTACGCCGTCGAGCTCGAGCACTACGAGAAGCTCGAAGGCGTGCCGCTCACCTTCGCCGGCAAGGTCAATCGGCTGGCGATCATGGTGCGTGGCAATCTGGCGGCCGCGATGCAGGGGCTGGTGGCGCTGCCGCTGTTGGCCGGCTATGACATCCACGCGTCCGACCCACTAACCGCGGGGCGCATCGTCTCGTTCGACGCCGCCGGCGGCTGGAACATGGAGGAAGAGGGTTACCAGGCGGTGGGCTCGGGCTCGCTGTTCGCCAAATCCTCGATGAAGAAGTTGTATGCGCAGGTCACCGACGCCGATTCGGCGTTGCGGGTAGCCGTGGAGGCGCTGTACGACGCCGCCGACGACGACTCCGCCACCGGTGGCCCGGATCTGGTCCGCGGCATCTTCCCCACGGCGGTCACCATCGACGCCGACGGGGCCGCCGACGTGCCGGACAGCCGGATTGCCGAAGTGGCCCGCGAGATCATCGAAAGCCGTTCGCGCCCCGACACTTCCGGCCCTGACACTTCCGGCCCCGATGGCGGTGAGAAGTGAGCTTCCCGTATTTCATCTCACCCGAGCAGGCCATGCGCGAGCGCAGCGAGCTCGCGCGCAAAGGCATCGCCCGGGCCCGCAGCGTGGTAGTGCTGGCCTACGCCGGCGGGGTGCTGTTCGTCGCGGAGAACCCGTCGCGGTCGCTGCAAAAGATCAGCGAACTCTACGACCGGGTGGGCTTCGCGGCCGCCGGCAAGTTCAACGAATTCGACAACCTGCGCCGCGGCGGGATCCAATTCGCCGACACCCGCGGCTATGCCTATGACCGCCGTGACGTCACGGGCCGGCAGCTGGCCAACGTGTACGCCCAGACGCTGGGCACCATCTTCACCGAGCAGGCCAAGCCGTACGAGGTCGAGTTGTGCGTGGCCGAGGTCGCGCACTATGGCGAGACGAAACCCCCCGAGCTGTACCGGATCACCTACGACGGGTCGATCGCCGACGAACCCCACTTCGTGGTGATGGGCGGCACGACGGAGCCGATCACCAACGCGCTCAAGGAGTCCTACACCGAGAACGCCGACCTGCCTGACGCGTTGCGGATCGCGTTGAAGGCGCTGCGGGCGGGCAGCGCCGAGGCCTCGGGCAACGGTCAACCCAGCCTCGGGGTGTCCAACTTGGAGGTCGCCATCCTCGACGCCAACCGGCCGCGGCGGGCGTTTCGGCGGATCACCGGAGCAGCGCTGGAAACGCTGCTGCAGAAATCGGACGCCAAGGCCGCCAAGGCATCCAAGACAACCAAGGCCGCCAAGGAGTCCAAGGACTCCACGGACGCGAAATCGTCCGACTAGACGGCCAGCCGTTCGGCCGGTTCGGCTTCGCTGACGCCCATGGATCTGGGGAATACCCAGAAGTGGCGCCCAGGCCGGGATAAAATTTGCTCCTGCCGCTTCATCTGTTGCGACCGGCTCCGCCATGAGATGGGAGGTGCCAGATGTCGTTTGTGATCGTGGCGCCGGAGGCGTTGCTGGCGGCGGCGGCTGATTTGGCGGGAATTGGGTCGGCGATCGACGCGGCGAATGTGGCGGTGGCGCTGCCAACAACGGGTGTGCTGGCCGCGGGCGCCGACGAGGTGTCGGCGAGCATCGCGGCGATCTTCGGGGCGCACGCCCTGAGCTATCAAACCGTCAGCGCACGGGCCGCGGCGTTTCATGATCAGTTCGTGCGGGCCTTGACCGCCGGTGGGGGTGCGTATGCGAGCGCCGAGGCCGCCAACGTCCAACAGAGCCTGCTGAATGCGGTGAACGCGCCCACCCAGGCCCTGTTGGGGCGACCGCTGATCGGCGACGGCTCCGACGGCGGAACCGTCGGGGGGGTCGGCCAGCCCGGCCGGCCCGGCGGAATCCTGTACGGCAATGGTGGCAACGGTGGGGACAGCACGAGCCCCGGTGTGGCCGGCGGCAACGGCGGGGCGGCGGGGCTGATCGGCAACGGCGGTAACGGCGGCAAGGGCGCCGCCGGCGCGGTCGGCCCACTTGGTGCGGCTGGCGGCGCTGGCGGTAGTGGCGGCAACGGTGGCGCCGCTGGGCTGCTGTATGGCAACGGCGGGGCCGGCGGGGCCGGTGGCAACGGCGGGACCGGTGGCCCCGACGCGGGCACCGGAGGTGGTGCCGGCGGCCACGGCGGCGCGGGCGGCTTGGGTGCCGCGGCCGGGTTGATCGGCAGCGGTGGGGCCGGCGGGGTCGGTGGTCAGGGCGGGGCCGGTGCGCCCGGCGTCGGCGGCCTCAGCGTTGGTGGCAGTGGCGGCAACGGTGGCTTCGGCCAGTTCGGCGGTGCCGGCGGGCTGCTGTACGGCAATGGCGGGGCCGGTGGCGCCGGCGGCGACGGTGGGAGCTTCGGCGTCGGCGGTTTCGTGAACGGCTTCGGCGGCTATGGTGGCAGCGGCGGCCTGGGCGGCGACGCCGGGCTGTTGGGCACCGGCGGCGACGGTGGCAACGGCGGCGATGCCGGGGCGGGCCCGCATTTGCTCCCGCCGGGCAGCCACGGCGGGGCTGGCGGGGCCGGCGGGTGGCTGTGCGGAGATGGCGGCGACGGCGGCAACGGCGGTGATGGCGGGCTGCCGTTCATCGGGACTGGCGCCGGTCGCGGCGGCGACGCCCGGCTGATCGGCAACGGCGGCAATGGCGGCAGCGGCGGGGTGGGCGCGCCTGGCTCCGTCAGCAGCGGCGGCATCGGCGGCAACGGCAACCCCGGCGGCGACGGCGGTAACGGCGGCTGGTTGTACGGCAATGGTGGCGCCGGCGGGGCCGCTGGCCAGGGCGGGCCCGGCACCACCGGGGCCGGTGGCACCGGTGGTGCCGGCGGCCGCGGCGGCAACGCCATTCTGGTCGGCAATGGTGGGGCCGGTGGGGCGGGTGCGGCGGGCGGAGTCGGCACGTCGATCGGGCTCGCTGGGCTCGGGGGTACCGGCGGCACCCGCGGGCTGCTGCTGGGTCAGCCCGGCGCGCCCGGCCCACCCGGCTGAGGCAAGCCCCGTCCTTGACAGCATGCTGTCAAGGATCTTGATGCTATGCTGTCACACATGCGGACGACGGTGACGTTGGACGACGACGTCGAGCAGTTGGTGCGGCGCCGGATGGCCGAGCGGCAGGTGTCCTTCAAGAAAGCCCTCAACGACGCGATTCGAGACGGCGCCTCCGGCCGGCCCGCGCCACGCCGGTTCAGCACGCGCACGGCAGACTTGGGTGTCCCCGCGGTCAATCTCGACCGGGCCTTGCAGCTTGCGGCCGACATCGAGGACGAGGAACTCGTGCGTCGTCAGCGGCGCGGGTCATGAGCGCCGCTCTCCCCCGCAAGCGGGAGGTGCCCCCACCTCATCGCTTCGCTCTGCATCGTCAGCGGTGTGGGTCATGAGCGGTTCATGAAAATCGTCGACGCCAATGTCCTGCTGTATGCGGTCAATACCGCCAGCGAACACCACCGTCCGTCCCTGCGCTGGCTCGACGGCGCGCTATCCGGTGGCGACAGCATCGGATTCGCATGGGTCCCGTTGTTGGCGTTTGTGCGGCTAGTGACCCGGCCGGGGTTGTTCCCCCGCCCGCTGTCTCCGGAGGACGCGATTGGTCAGGTTGCCGACTGGCTGACCGCACCGAGCGCGGTATTGGTGAATCCGACCGCCCGCCACGCCGACATCCTGGCGAGAATGCTGACACAGGTGGGAGCTGGCGCCAACCTCGTCAACGACGCTCACCTGGCCGCGCTCGCCGTCGAGCATCGCGCCAGCATTGTGTCCTACGACAGCGATTTCGGCCGATTCGGCGACGTGCGCTGGGATCACCCGTCGGCGCTGCTGTGACGGTGTCCGAGGGGGAGTCGGGTTACTCAGAACGGCGGCGGCATGTTGCGTTCGCCGATATGGGCGTCGTTGAGGGCGCGTTCCCGGTTGATGCGGTGGGCGAGGTCGGCCGCTCGGGTCCGTCGTCTCCGGGGCATCATCACGCCGCGACGGTCGTCACTGACCGCGGCTGTTGGCGTCTCCGGTAGTGCGGCGGTCGTCGTGTGCCAGGCGGGGAAGAAAAGGCGACTGCCAGGGCGGGTGGTGTACGTGCGGCCGTTGGGCGCAGTCCAGATGACCGTGCCGTCGGCAAATTGCCGGTCATGCCAACCCGTCCAAAAGGTTTTCATCAAATGATGAAGACGGCACAGGCATTTGAGGTTGGAAGGGTGGGTGAGGCCGAACGGATACGCCACCGTGTGGTCGAGGTCGCAAAATTCCGCGGGCTGGTCGCAACCGGGGAACCGGCAGGTCATGTCGCGGACGCGGACGAATTCAGCCAACGCCGTGGAAGGCCGATACCCGGGCTCCGCTAGCAGGTCGGCGGGATCGCGGACCGGACGGATTTTGGCGCCGCCGCGGATCAGTTCCGCCAGCAACGGGGCGGGCACCACACCGCCGTTGGTGATCAGCGCTGCCGGCGGTTTGACCGACGATCCGGCGGGCGGTTCGGGTTCGGGGTCGGGGGCCAACGCCTCGGCGAGGGTCATGTCCGGCGTGATTGGTCGCGATGGGGGCTCCTCGCCCGACAGGTGTGGGTCAGGTTGAGCACCCAGTGCCGATGCCTCGGCGACGACGTGGATGACCACGCCGGTTGCCCGCTCGTCCTGGTCGGTACCGGACGGGCAGTCGGCATTGCCGCAGCCGCACGCGAGCCGTTCGGCGCCGGCGGCCAGCGCTCCCAGTGCATCGGCGCGGCGCTGCGCGATGGTGCGCGGGTCGTCGTCGCACACGCCGTGGGCCATCTGCATTAGCCGGCGGTCCAGCAGCGCAGCGTCGGTGGAATATAGCCGGCCCCACAACGCGGCGGTGCCGGCCTCGTCATCGGGGGCGCCGATGCACACGTCGCGGCTGCGGGCCGTGGCACGGCTACGCCGCAGCGCGCCGGGGTCATAACGGTCGATCCACCCGTCGATGGCCCGCTCGAGCTTGGACGCCGACAACGGTCCCCATTCGGCTGCGCGTTCGGCCAGGGCGGCATCGACCAGTCGCAACGCCTCTTGATCCCGAATCAGGTAGGTCCGCCAGGCGATGATCGACATGAGCCGCGAACTGAGCCGTCCGGACAGAAATAGCGCCGCCACCTTGGGCAGCCGATTCAGGGTGAGGCTGAGATGCATCTGCCCGGAGGCCCTGCCGTGGCTGATGCCGAGCGCGGCGGCCACCTCGGCGGCCGCGGAATCCCAGGAGTCGCAGGCCCAGTGTGCCGTCTCGTCATCACCTGTGCGTCGGCGGACGAGTTCGGCGATCGCCGATAGCCGTCGGGCGCTCGCCGCGGCCTCAGCGCGGGCGCAGTTCTCGATCGCGGCCACCAGCGCGGGGTCGTCGGCACTGCGCAGCTCCCCGGGGTCCGGCAGCAGCGTATCGCACATACGTTCGAGACTACCCGGGGGCACCGACAACATGACCGTCCGCGGGTCCGCCCAGCGCGGGTCGGCGTCGCAGAATGGGCGCGGCATGCCCACCACCGCGGTGAGACAACCAGTACCCTCGATAAGGTGCAGCGGCGAATCATGGGCATCGAGACCGAGTTCGGTGTCACCTGCACGTTCCACGGTCACCGCCGGCTGTCCCCGGACGAGGTGGCCCGCTACCTGTTCCGCCGCGTGGTGTCCTGGGGCCGCAGCTCCAACGTCTTCCTGCGCAACGGCGCGCGCCTGTACCTCGATGTGGGCAGCCATCCGGAATACGCCACCGCCGAATGTGACAGCCTGGTGCAGCTGGTCACGCACGACCGGGCCGGCGAATGGGTGCTCGAAGAGCTGCTCATCGACGCCGAGCAGCGGCTTGCCGACGAGGGCATCGGTGGCGATATCTACCTGTTCAAGAACAACACCGACTCGGCGGGCAACTCATACGGCTGCCATGAGAACTATCTGATCGTGCGGGCCGGTGAGTTCTCCCGGATCTCCGATGTGCTGCTGCCCTTCTTGGTCACCCGCCAGCTGATCTGCGGGGCCGGCAAGGTGCTGCAGACGCCCAAGGCCGCCACCTTCTGCTTGAGCCAGCGCGCCGAGCACATCTGGGAGGGCGTCTCCTCGGCGACCACCCGCAGCCGCCCGATCATCAACACCCGCGACGAGCCGCACGCCGACGCCGAGAAGTACCGGCGGCTGCACGTCATCGTCGGCGACTCCAACATGTCCGAGACCACCACCATGCTCAAGGTGGGTACCGCCGCGCTCGTGCTGGAGATGATCGAAAATGGAGTCGCCTTCCGTGATTTTTCCCTGGATAACCCCATCCGCGCCATCCGCGAGGTCAGCCACGACGTCACCGGCCGACGGCCGGTGCGGTTGGCCGGCGGGCGTCAGGCCAGCGCGTTGGACATCCAGCGGGAGTACTACTCCCGTGCCGTCGAGCATTTGCAGACCCGCGAACCCAACGCGCAGATCGAGCAGATCGTCGACCTATGGGGTCGCCAGCTGGACGCCGTCGAGAGCCAGGATTTCGCCAAGGTGGACACCGAAATCGACTGGGTGATCAAACGCAAGCTATTCCAGCGCTACCAGGACCGCTACAACATGGAGCTGTCCGACCCAAAGATCGCCCAGCTGGATCTGGCCTACCACGACATCAAGCGCGGTCGCGGCGTCTTCGACCTGCTGCAGCGCAAGGGCCTGGCGGCGCGGGTGACCACCGACGAAGAGATCGCCGACGCCGTCGACAACCCGCCGCAGACCACCCGGGCCAGGTTGCGCGGCGAATTCATCAGCGCCGCCCAGGCGGCGGGACGCGATTTCACCGTCGACTGGGTGCATCTCAAACTCAACGACCAGGCGCAGCGGACCGTGCTGTGCAAGGACCCGTTCCGGGCGGTCGACGAGCGAGTCAAGCGGCTGATCGCCAGCATGTAGGCGCCTATCCTGACGCGAATGGCCATATCGAAAGTCGAACGGCTGGTAAACCTGGTCATTGCGCTGCTATCCACCCGCGGCTACCTCACCGCCGAGAAAATCAGGTCCGGCGTGGCCGGGTACGCGGACAGCCCCACCGCTGAGGCGTTCTCCCGGATGTTCGAGCGCGACAAGGCCGAGCTGCGTGACCTCGGCATCCCGCTCGAGGTCGGCAGGGTATCCACCCTGGACGCATGCGAGGGGTACCGCATCAACCGCGACGCCTACGCGTTGCCGCCGGTGGAGCTCACCCCGGACGAGGCGGCCGCGGTCGCGGTAGCCACCCAGCTGTGGGAGTCACCGGAACTGATCACCGCAACCCAGGGCGCCGTGCTCAAGCTGCGGGCCGCCGGGGTGGACGTCGATTCCTTGGATGCCGGGTCCCCGGTGGCCATCGCGTCGGCGGCCGGCGTGCCCGGTCTGCGCGGGTCTGAGGGCGTTCTGGGAGTCCTGTTGTCGGCCATCGATGCCGGCCAGGCGGTGCGGTTCCCGCATCGGTCGTCGCGCGCCGAGCCGTACACCAGTCGCACCGTCGAGCCGTGGGGGGTGCTCACCGAGAAGGGCCGCTGGTACCTCGTCGGCCACGACCGCGACCGCGGCGCCACCCGAACCTTCCGGCTGTCGCGGATCGGCGCCGACGTGACGTCGATCGGCCCGGCCGGCGCGGTCATCGTGCCCGACGGCGTGGACCTGCGAAAGATCGTGGCCGAAACGGTCAGCGAGACGCCGACGGGTGCGCGGGCCACGGTGTGGGTCGCCGACGGGCGAGCCACCGCGCTGCGGCGCGCCGGACGGTCCCTCGGGCCCCGGCGACTGGCCGGCCGCGATGGCGAGGTGATCGAGCTCGACATCGGGTCCAGCGACCGGTTGGCACGCGAGGTCGCCGGTTATGGAGCCGACGCGATCGCGCTGCAGCCGCAGTCGCTGCGCGAGGACGTGCTGGCCCGGTTGCGCGCCCAGGCCGGGGTACCGGCGTGAGCGCGGTGTCCGCCCGCCTGGTGCGGCTGCTCAACATGGTGCCGTATTTCCAGGCCAACCCGCGGATCACCCGCGCCGAGGCCGCCGCCGAACTTGGGGTGTCCGTCACCCAGCTCGAGGAGGACCTCAACCAGTTGTGGATGTGCGGGCTGCCCGGCTACGGCCCCGGTGATCTCATCGATTTCCAGTTCGCCGGCGACACCGTGGAGGTGACGTTTTCGGCGGGCATCGACCGCGCGCTCAAGCTCACCTCGCCCGAGGCCACCGGGCTGTTGGTGGCCCTGCGCGCCCTAGCGGACGTCCCGGGGGTGGTCGACCCGCAGGCGGCACGCAGCGCGATCGCCAAGATCGCGGCCGCGGCCGGCGCAGCCGGACAGCACGGCACGGTGGCCGCCGTTGCCGAGCCGACACGTGCCGAAAGCCCGGCCGCCGCGGCGGTGCGCGCCGCGGTGCGGAACAAGCGGGCGCTGACCATCGACTACTACGCCGCGTCGCATGACACGTTGAGCACCCGGACGGTGGATCCCGTCCGGGTGCTGGTGATCGGCGGACACAGCTATCTGGAGGCCTGGTCACGGGAGGCCGAGGGGGTGCGACTGTTCCGCTTCGACCGGATCGTCGACGCCACCGAACTGGGGGAGCCGGCCGCGCCGCCGAAACCGGTGTTGCAGGCGCCACCGGACACGTCGTTGTTCGACGGCGATCCCGCCCTGCCGTCGGCAACGCTACGGCTAGCGCCGTCGGCGTCGTGGATGTTCGACTATTACCCGATTCGGGAATTGCGTGAACTGCCCGACGGTTCCCGCGAGGTGGCCATGACCTACGCCTCCGACGACTGGATGACTCGGCAGCTGCTTGGCTTCGGGTCGGCTGTGCGGGTGCTGGCACCGGAGTCGCTCGCGCAGCGGGTGCGTGCGGCCGCGACGGCGGCGCTGCACGCCTATCGGGCCGCCGGCCAGGAGTGACGGCGCGGCCGGGCGGCCGGTCGCGTCCGCTGCGGTACCATCGGGTCAACGTCTGGAGGTAATCACAGTGGGCAGTCTTAGTCCGTGGCATTGGGCGATCCTCGCTGTCGTGGTGATCGTGTTGTTCGGTGCCAAGAAGCTCCCCGATGCGGCCCGCTCGTTGGGCAAGTCGTTACGAATCTTCAAGTCCGAGGTCCGTGAGCTGCAGAACGAGAACAAGGCCGATGCGTCCCTGGAAACCACCTCGGCACCCCCAACGCCGGTGCAGTCGCAGCGGGTCGACCCGCCGGCCGCCCCTGAGCCGGGCCCGACCGAGGCGCGGCCGGCCTAGCCCGGCACCATCGTCGCGGTGGGTTTCCGGGCCTCGGCACGCGCCTTCGGTCTGCTCAGACGGCTCAACCCGCGGCTGAGGCGCAGCCGCGTCAACCCCGACGCCACCATGTCGCTCGTCGACCACCTGACCGAGCTGCGCGTCCGGCTGCTGATCTCGCTGGCGGCGATCCTGATCACCACGATTTTCGGCTTCGTGTGGTATTCGCATCCGATCTTCGGGCTGGAAAGTCTCGGCGAATGGCTGCGCCACCCCTACTGTGCGCTGCCGCCGTCGGCGCGCGCCGATATCAGCGCCGACGGCCAGTGCCGGTTGCTGGCCACCGCGCCGTTCGACCAGTTCATGCTGCGGCTCAAGGTGGGCATGGCCGCCGGGATCGTGCTGGCCTGCCCGGTGTGGTTCTACCAGTTGTGGGCGTTCATCGCGCCCGGTCTGTACAAGAAGGAGCGCCGCTTCGCGGCGGCGTTCGTGATCCCCGCGGCGGTGCTGTTCGTTGCCGGCGCGGTGCTGGCCTACCTGGTGCTGTCCAAGGCGCTGGGCTTCCTGCTGACCGTCGGAAGCGACGTGCAGGTGACGGCGCTGTCCGGCGACCGGTACTTCGGGTTCCTGCTGAACCTGTTGGTGGTCTTCGGGGTGAGCTTCGAATTTCCGCTGCTGATCGTGATGCTCAACATGGTGGGCGTGCTGCCCTATCAGCGGCTCAAGTCCTGGCGGCGCGGCCTGATCTTCGCGATGTTCGTGTTCGCGGCGGTGTTCACACCCGGCTCCGACCCGTTCTCGATGACGGCGCTGGGCCTGGCGCTGACCGTGCTGCTGGAGTGCGCCATCCAGGTCGCCCGGGTGCACGACAAGCGGAAAGCCAAGCGCGAAGCCGCCGCGATCCCCGATGACCAAGCGTCGGTCATCGACCCGCCCTCGCCGATCCCGGCACCGTCGGTCGTCGGCGGATCCGATGACGACGTCACGTAGCCGTCAGCGTCGCCGGGCGGCGGCGTGACCGACCTGCCCGAGCTGGCTCGGTTCACCGCCGAACTGCCCTTCGCGCTCGACGACTTTCAGCGGCGGGCGTGCGCCGCGCTGGAGCGCGGTCATGGGGTGCTGGTGTGCGCGCCCACCGGGGCCGGCAAGACGGTGGTCGGCGAGTTCGCCGTGCACCTGGCGTTGGCGTCCGGCGGCAAGTGCTTCTACACCACGCCGCTGAAGGCGCTGAGCAACCAGAAGCATACCGACCTGACGACCCGCTACGGGCGCGACCGGATCGGTCTGCTGACCGGTGACCTGTCGGTCAACGCCAACGCGCCGGTGGTGGTCATGACCACCGAGGTGCTGCGCAACATGCTCTACGCCGATTCTCCTGCGCTGCAAGGACTTTCCTATGTGGTGATGGATGAGGTGCATTTCCTGGCCGACCGGATGCGCGGTCCGGTGTGGGAGGAGGTCATCCTGCATCTGCCCGACGAGGTGCGGGTGGTCAGCCTGTCGGCGACGGTGAGCAACGCCGAGGAGTTCGGCGGTTGGATCCAGACCGTGCGGGGCGACACGACGGTGGTGGTCGACGAACACCGGCCGGTGCCGCTGTGGCAACACATCTTGGTGGGCAAGCGCCTTTTCGACCTGTTCGACGAGTCGCACGTCAACCCGGAACTGCTGCGCCACATCGCGCACCGCCGCGAGGCCGACCGGATGGCGGATTGGCAGCCGCGCCGTCGCGGTTCCGGACGTCCCAGGTTCTACCGGCCACCAGGGCGGCCAGAGGTGATCGCGGCCTTGGATGCCCAAGGGCTGTTGCCGGCGATCACATTTGTCTTCTCCCGGGCCGGTTGTGATGCCGCGGTCAACCAGTGCCTGCGGTCGCCGCTGCGGCTGACCAGCGAGGAGGAGCGCGCGCAGATCGCGGAGGTGATCGACCACCGCTGCGGCGACCTCGCCGACTCCGACCTGGCGGTGCTGGGCTACTACGAGTGGAGAGAAGGGCTGTTGCGTGGCCTGGCCGCCCACCACGCCGGGATGCTGCCGGCATTCCGGCACACCGTCGAGGAGCTGTTCGCCGCCGGCCTGGTCAAGGCGGTGTTCGCCACCGAAACCCTGGCGCTGGGCATCAACATGCCGGCCCGCACGGTGGTGCTGGAGCGGCTGGTGAAGTTCAACGGTGAGCAGCACCTGCCGCTGACGGCGGGGGAGTACACCCAGCTGACCGGACGCGCCGGCCGGCGCGGCATCGACGTCGAGGGTCACGCGGTGGTGATCTGGCACCCCGCCGACGGCAGCAGCGAGCCGTCCGAGGTGGCCGGCCTGGCCTCCACCCGCACCTTCCCGCTGCGCAGCTCGTTTGCCCCGTCGTACAACATGACGATCAACCTGGTGCACCGGATGGGCCCGGAACAGGCGCACCGGCTGCTGGAGCAGTCGTTTGCCCAGTACCAGGCCGACCGATCCGTGGTCGGACTGGTCCGCGGAATCGAACGCGGCACCAGGATGCTCGACGAGATCGCCGCCGAGTTGGGCGGGCCGGATGCGCCGATCCTCGACTACGCCCGGCTGCGCGCCAAGGTGTCCGACCTGGAACGCTCCCGGGCCCGCGCGTCTCGGCTGCATCGACGGCAGGCGGCCAGCGATGCGCTGGCCGCGCTGCGCCGCGGCGACATCATCACCATCACCCACGGCCGTCGCGGCGGGCTGGCGGTGGTATTGGAAGCCGCCCGCGACAGCGCCGATCCGCGGCCGCTGGTGCTGACCGAACACCGATGGGCGGGGCGGATCTCGTCGGCCGACTATTCCGGCGCTCTGCCGCCGGTCGGGTCGATGGCGCTGCCCAAGCGGGTGGAACACCGTCAGCCGCGGGTCCGCCGCGATCTGGCCTCGGCGCTGCGCTCGGCCGCCGCGCGGCTGGCGATTCCCGCCGCCGGTCGCACCCGCGACGACACCGACGGCGCGTTTGCCGACCCGCAGCTGGCGGTGTTGCGGGCGCGGTTGCGGCGTCACCCCGTGCACAACGCCCCAGGACTGGAGGCCCAAATCCGCCAGGCGGAGCGGTATCTGCGCATCGAGCGGGACAACGCGCAGCTGCAGAAGAAGGTGGCCGCGGCCACCAACTCGCTGGCCGTGACGTTCGACCGGATCGTCGGGCTGCTCACCGAGCGGGAGTTCATCGCGGGCCCGGCCGGTGATCCGAGGGTCACCGACGACGGCCGGTTGCTGGCGCGGATTTACAGCGAGAGCGACCTGCTGGTGGCCGAATGCCTGCGCACCGGCGCGTGGGCGGGTTTGAAACCGGCCGAGCTGGCCGCGGTGGTCTCGGCGGTGCTCTACGAGTCGCGCGGCGGGGACGGCCCGGGTGCCCCGGTCACCGCCGAGGCGCCCACGCCGCGATTGCGGCAGGCGCTGCATCAGACCGCGCGGCTGTGCGCGGCGTTGCGCGCCGACGAGCGCACACACCGGATCGGGCCGAGTCGCGAGCCCGACGAGGGCTTTGTCGGCGTCATCTACCGCTGGGCACGGACCGGTGACCTGGCCGCCGCGCTGGCCGTTGCCGACGCCAATGGCGGTGGCTCACTGTCGGCGGGCGATTTCGTCCGCTGGTGCCGGCAGGTGCTCGACCTGTTGGACCAGGTCCGCAACGCCGCCCCGGACCCCGAGCTGCGGGCCACCGCCAAGCGCGCCATCAATGACGTTCGGCGCGGCGTCGTCGCAGTTGACGCCGGGTAGGCTGGGCCGCAGCTACGGTTACACAGGACAGCAACGGACTGAGGAGAAATCATGAGCGGACCGCAGGGACCGAGGGAGCCGTGGCAACCGCCCGGCCAGGGCGCCGATCATTCCTCGGACCCGACGATGATGGGGTCGCCGTGGCAGCAGCCGCCCCAGGATGCGAGCTGGCAGGCCCCGGCGTACCCGCCCGCCGGGTATCCGCCCTACCAACAGCCGGCCGAGCCGGCGTATCCGCAGCAGTACCCGCCGTCCGCGCCCGGCTATGGGCAGTCCGACTTCAGCACGCAGGCCACCCAGATCGGCACGCCCGGTCAGTTCGGGCAGTACCCGCAGCCGGGGCAGTACGGTCAGCCCGTCCAGTACGGCCAGCCAGGTCAGCCCGGCCAGTACGGCCAGCCAGGTCAGCCCGGCCAGTACGGTCAGCCGGGCCAGTACCCCGGGCAATACGGCCCCTATGACCAGTCGGCCAAGGCTTCCAGGCGTTCGATGGCGCTGATCGGCGGCGTGGTGGGCGCCATCGCGCTGCTTTTCGCCGCCGTCATCGGGGTGCTCGGTTTTTGGGAGCCCGGGTTCTTTGTCACCACCAAGCTGGATGTCAACAAGGCCAACGCCGGCGTGCAGCAGATCCTGACCGACGAGACCACCGGGTACGGCGCGAAGAACGTCAAGGACGTCAAGTGCAACAACGGCACCGACCCCACCGTCAAGAAGGGCGCCACCTTCGAGTGCACCGTCAGCATCGACGGCGCCGCCAAGCACGTGACGGTGACCTTCCAGGACGACAAGGGCACCTACGAGGTCGGACGGCCGCAGTAGCCGTTACTTCGTGGGCAGCGTGTCCAGCGCCCGGTGGAGCCGGGTGATCGACGACGTGACGCCATAGTGCCCCGCCAGTTCGGCGGTGCGCGCGGGGTCGGCGGCGACGAGCGGCAGGTTGTCGGTGGGCGTGGACAGCGTGACCGGCGCGTCGGTGGCGACTCGTACCACCCGGTCCGCGGCCTTGATATAGGCCGACCCGGCAAGCAGTTTGGTCCGCAATCCCTTGGCCATCGCCGATTTCGGGTCGCCGGCGGCAGCCATGATCTGCTCCAGCGAGCCGTGGTGCGCCAGCAGGGCGGCGGCGGTCTTCTCGCCGATGCCCGGCACGCCGGGCAGACCGTCGGACGGATCGCCGCGCAACAGCGCGAGTTCGGCGTAGGCCGGGCCGGCCCGCTCCACCGGCACGCCGAAGCGTTCGGCCACCTCGGCGGGCCCGAACAGCCTGGCTTTGGAAAGCCCGCGGCCCAGGTAGAACACCCGCACCGGGACCGGATCGTCGGCGACCACCTGCAGCAGGTCGCGGTCCCCGCTGACCACGACCACCGGGTCGGCGCGTTCCCTTGCTGCCAGCGTGCCCAGCACGTCGTCGGCCTCGAAACCCGGGGCCCCCGCCGTCGGGATCCCGAACGCGTCCAGCAGCTGCACGATCATCTCGACCTGCGGGGTCAGCTCGTCGGGCACCTGCTCGATGTCGGGCTGGTCGGCGGGTTCGGCTTCGGCCACCCGGTGTGCCTTATACGACGAGATGAGGTTCACCCGGAACTGCGGGCGCCAATCCAGGTCCAAACACACCGCCAGCCGGGTGGGCCGTTGTTGGGTGATCACCACGGCCAGAGAGTCGATGAATCCGCGAACGGCGTTGACCGGGCGACCGTCCGGTGCGGTGATCGACGACGGCACCCCGAAGAACGAGCGGAACCACATGCTGGCCCCGTCAAGGAGCACCAGTGGCGATCGCAAACGCGGCGGAGCCGGGTGCAGCGGGTCGCCACTCGTTGAACCTCGTGGCGATCGCAAACGCGGCGGAGCCGGGTGCAGCGGGTCGCCACTCGTTGAACCTCGTGGCGATCGCAAACGCGGCGGAGCCGGGTGCAGCGGGTCGCCACTCGTCGAACCTCGTGGGGCGGGCACGCGGATTATCCTGCCAGGCCGGCGCGGGCCTAGCCTGGCGACGATGCGGCCGCGAAGCGGGTGAGGAGGAGCCGGGCAATTGAGCACTAGCCTGACCGGTAATGGATGCTCGCCGCTTCGACGCACGGGTGTACGCCCGTCGACTCGCCGCCACAAGAGCGGCGACCGTCAAGGCCGGCCTGGGTGGTCTGGTCATCACCCCGGGCTACGACCTGCGCTACCTGATCGGATCGCGCGCGGACACGTTCGAGCGACTCACCGCGCTGGTGCTGCCGGCCTCGGGGGAGCCGACGGTCGTGGTGCCCCGGCTGGAGCTGGCCTCGCTTCAGGAGTCCGCTGTCGCGGAATTGGGGCTGCGCGTTCGGGATTGGGTCGACGGCGACAATCCGTACCGGTTGGTCACCGAGGCTTTGGGCGGCTCACCCACCGCGACCGCCGTCACCGATTCGATACCCGCGCTGCACCTGCTGCCGCTGACCATCATGCTGGGCGTGCTGCCGGTATTGGCGACCAACGTGTTGCGTGAATTGCGGATGGTCAAGGAGGAAGCCGAGATTGATGCGCTACGCAAGGCGGGTGCGGCGATCGACCGGGTGCATGCCCGAGTGCCGGAGCTTCTGGCGCCGGGCCGCACCGAAGCCGACGTCGCGGCCGACATCGCCGAAGCGATTGTCGCCGAAGGCCATTCAGAGGTGGCATTCGTCATCGTCGGCTCCGGCCCGCATGGCGCCGATCCGCATCACAGGTGCTCGGACCGTGCGTTGCGGGAGGGTGACATCGTCGTCGTCGACATCGGCGGGACCTACGGGCCCGGATACCACTCCGACTGTACCCGCACCTACAGCATCGGCGAGCCTGATTCTGATGTGGCCCAACAGTATTCGATACTGCAGCGGGCACAGCGGGCCGCCTTTGACGCGGTTCGCCCGGGTGTGACGGCCGAGCAGGTGGACGCCGCCGCGCGTGACGTGCTGGACCAGGCCGGGCTGGCCGACTATTTCGTGCACCGCACCGGACACGGTATCGGGCTGTGTGTGCACGAAGAGCCCTACATCGTCGCCGGCAACCATCTGCCGCTGGCCGCGGGCATGGCGTTTTCCATCGAGCCGGGCATCTATTTCCCGGGCCGGTGGGGGGCGCGCATCGAGGACGTCGTGATCGTGACCGAGGACGGCGCGGTGTCGGTCAACAACCGGCCGCGTGAGCTTTTCGTGGTGCGCGCCTGAGGTGAGCGCCTGTCATGGGGCGACGAGATGAGTGATTCCCAACTGTGGCGCACCGGACGGGCTCTTGGGGTCGGTTGCCGATTGTTGGACCGACGGTAGGAGTCCACTTGGCGTGTGGGCTTGTGGCGGATGTGGCTGGAGGGCATGGATGGACGCTGGTGACGACGAACCTCGATGCCCCTCCTCACCGAACTCGACGTGCTGGTCGACGACCACTCGGTCGAACCCAAGCGACGCCGTGCCGGCCGACCGAAGCGGCTCACCGACGCCGAACCGGTGTGGTTGGCCGTGGCGCAGGTCCTGCGCGGCGCTTGCTCCCAACGTGTCCTGCGCGAGGGCATGGTCGTGTTGGCCGACAAGGGCCCGTCCGGCGCCGAGTTGCAGCGCTACTGCGCCGAAGAACTGAACCCGCTGCTGGTGCGCCCCGACCGCAAGGACGAAAAGAAGCGCCGCTGTGCCAACCTCGCCGGCATGGGTCAATGGATCCAAGCCGTCTACGACACCCGCAAAGACCAGCTCGGACTCAAGCGTCACGGTGGCCGCACCGCCACCGGTGTCCACCGCCGCATCGCGGCGCCTTTACTGGCGCTCGCCGCTGGCATCTGGCGCAACTGGACCATCAACGCAGACGCGAAACGATCGCTGATCGCCGACGACCACTGACTCCGCTAAGTGGTCTTGCCCATAAGGTCCTCGGGCGTCTCGGCGTTCTGACAGGCCGCTCCAGGCGACACACCTTCCTCATCTGCCCCACGTGTACCCGGTACCGCCGGCATACAACGTGCCCGCCTTCAAGCGACAGCCACGGTTGTCGCTCGACGGCGGGCACATCGCATACGCCTGCCGCACCGAAACAATGAGGCGGGTCAGACAACAGGGAACGTCCACCTTGCCCACCGGCTCGCCACAAGCCGCGACACACGGGGCCACCCTGGTTCCGACCCCCAACGAACTTACGAGCGGGACCACTTAGCGTGGGAATCACTCATCTAGTCAGTTGGTGATGTCAATCCAGCGACCATCGCCGTGGTGGTCGGTCGTATTGCGGCATTCGCCATACAGGATGACTTCTCCGTAACTGTGGTCGGACGGGAAGAAGCTCATATTCGCGGTCACGCCGTCTTTGTGCAGGGTTGTACCGTGGAAGTGTTGTCCCGGCGGGGCGCCGTCGTTCCAGCCGTGAGCGATCATCGCCGCCCGGACGTGTTGAAAGTACGCGTCCGGGTCGCCACGCAAGAGGAAGCTCATCCTGACGGTGCCCTGATAGGGCGGATCGCCTTGGTCGTTGCACGAAGCGAACGAGAATCCCCCGCTGACGGCCTGTAAGTCGGCGGCGGCGACGATCTGTTTGGCTGGCTCGACGACTTGGGCCATGGTCTGATCGTCGGTGAGCGGATGGGCGGAATCATCCCATGGATTCGAGGAACCCGCCGAATGTGGTTTGTGCATCACCAGCGCACATCCTCCTAGCAACAGGACGACGACCGCGGCCGCGGCGCGCAGTGCTTGCCGCGCCAGCAGAAGCCGTCGATCAGTGGTGGTGTTGGGCATCGAAAACATGATCGTCGGTAATAGATCCCGGGGGCCGGCTCCATTCCGGGTCTACGCTGGCCGGGGTGCCCGGTATGTCGACGTCCAGCGAACCCAGGCCTGGAAGGCCGATCGCGACGCTCGGCTGATGGCGTGGTTGGGCCAGCATGCCGTCGGATGCCAGCGCGTCGCCGTGGCCAGAGGCGATGTCGGCCATGCTGTGCAAGGCCTCGCTCCGGGGATGGTAGTAATGCGAATGGTCGTGGGGGTTGATGCCGTCGGAGTTGGGCACCTCGGCGCGAAACCGCACCGATCCAAATCCGTCGCCAGCGGGGTCGGTACCGAGACCGGCGGTTAGACCGAGCAGCTGACCGCCGATGTTGTCCCGGTTCACATACCTGCTGAGGCCATCCGATTGCCCGAGCATGCTGATCGGATCCGTGGAAGCCGCACCCACATACACCCGGCCGCCGTCAAGGTGAAAGCTCGCGGCGCTGCGGGCCAGGTCGGTTCCCGGGCAACCCAGTAGCACAGCGTCATTGGCGTGCATCCCGCCCAAGGCGAAAGCGTCGGCCACGGTCGTCGAGCCGTACGAGTGGCCCAGCACGGTGACATGCTGGCCGCCGCCGAGGTGCGTTTCCCACAAACCGTTGACGTCCTGCGCCAGTGCGTGAGCGCCGATTCGGGCCAGCATCGGCGTGGAAATCCGCGGGTCGGTGAAGTCGTTCGGGGCGTCATACCCCATCCACGCGATCACCGCAGTGGGGTTTTTCGGGTCGGCGGCGTTGGCCTGGCCAAAGAGGTTCAGCGCGTCGTTGTGATTGTCATGCAGCCAGCCGCCTTTCACGCTGCTGCTGGTGCCGGGCACAATCACCGCGGTGCTTTTCGCGGTGTCGGGGTTGCCGATGGCGATCGCGGCGCGTCCCTTACCGCCGAATGCCATTGGATCGTAGGCGAACAGGTATACGGGGTGCGGACGAAGGGGGTCCCCGGCGTCCTGGTCGAGGCCCTGCTTCGTCTGATCGGCGTTGCGGTAGCGGGTGATATCGCTCGTCGACAGGCCGTATCTCGTCGGATCGCCCACGACGTCGTCCATCGGCACGCCGTAGCGGCTGGCGATGCCGCGTACCCGATTCAGATCTTGTGTCATGACCGCGAGATTGGCATCGCTGCGCGCGCTGACCGGAACTCCGTTGAGATTGCCGATCTGCTCCGGGCGCTCGGCGACCAGACGTTGCCGTTCCTCGGGTGTCAGCGACGTCCACCACCGGTGCACATCCTCCGCACTGGTGCCCGCTGGCGGAATCTGTATCGGCTCAGCGGGTTTGGCCGGCGATTGGGGCGCGTCCAGTCCCTGGATACCTGCCGGGTCATAGCCGTCGGTGCGCAAAGTGGCCAGCGCTTTCTGCAAATAACCCGAGTAGCCGGTGCGTATTGACTCGAGTTGGCCTAGCGCTGACGCGGTGTCGTCAATGGCGTGCTGTTCAAGGTCGGAGATCAGCGCATCCAGCGCCGATCTGTTGACCGCGGTCAGGTGGATGTCTTCCTCCCATTCCAGCGCTTCGCCGAGTCGGTCGTCGACCTGCTGCAGCTGACCCTCTAGGGTCGCGATCTGCCCGGCCGCGCTTCGTTGCGCCTCGGCCAGGGCCGCCGCGATGTTTTCCAGGTCGACTCCGATCTTGGGCAACTGTAGGGACTGCGCGCCCAGTGACGTGGTCACTCGCTGGACTTCGGCGGAGTCGTTGATCGGGTGCTCGCCGTTCTCGCGATTCCAGGCCGCTTCGAAGCGGCGACGGGCTTGGTCGAATGCTGCGTTGGCTTCGGCGGTGCATCGGCCCGCGGCGCGGAAGGCCTCCGCCAGATCGGCGATCTGGGCGGGGCGACCGGCTTGCAGGCTGTGATTGATCGCCCAGGGATCTCCGCCGGCCTCGGCGATCAGCGCCGGGACGCTTATGTAGCGGAGCCGCATCGCACCGCCCGCAGGTTCGCGGCGTTGCGGTCATCCATGTCGGTGAATCCCGCCGCAGCATAGTGCGCCTTACCGCCGAGTGCGGTCAGTGCCTCCCGGTGAGCCCGCAAGCCTTTCACCTGCTGCGCGTGGGCCACACCGACCGCGTCGTGAAACGTCTGGGCCGCGCGAAATTCACCGAACATCCCCGAGAGCAATGGCCCCCGCGACAGCCGATCAACCCCATCTTGAGCATGTTCACCCGCACGGTGAGACTCCTCGCCCCCCGAGTGCAGCAAACCGGTATCGACAAACACCGCTACTCCCTTCGGAATTGGTGTCAGACTACTACCTCTGATCTGCCGATCAATTCAGCTTTCTCAGCGCCTGCAACGCGTGCAGCGCATCGGCGGCGGCGCGCTGTACCACGTCGCGCTGGGCGTCGAGACCCATTGCGTCGCAGCGAATCTCGGCGACGACCGCCGCGGCCATTGCCCGACCTTCCGTTCGCGTGTACGCCTGCTCAATGGCTGCGGCGGTACGCGTCTCCAGCAAAATGCTGTCCAGATCGACCAGCAGCGTGCGAACGTCGCGCAGGTCACAGTCACCGTTGGTAAGCGCCCGGCGCGCCCGCCAGAGCTGAACCAAGCGTCCGTGGACCAATTTGCGGGCCGCGTGCACTCCGCCGAGCAGCGGACCGTAACTGAGTTCGCTTGCCGGCATGGGGTCCAGCAAGTGTCGCGCAGCCATCACCAGGTGGCCCGCCGCGACAACATCGGTCGACACCTCCCCACGCACGCGGCGGGTAACGTCGGCGCGGATCACATCGACCGGCGGGACGCAGTCTGCATACGTGGTAGCCCCTGTGCCGCGCGCCAGCGCGTCGATCGCATCGGAGGCGGCTCGGTCTACGGCGTGGCGCTGCATCTCGACCCCCGCCGCGTCGCCGCAAATCTCGGCGACAACCGCGGCGGCCATCGCCTGCCGTTCCGCACACGCGTACGCCCGTTCCACGCTTGCGGCGGTGCTGGCCGCCAACAACACGTTCAGCACATCGATCAGCAGTGCGCGCACATCGCGCTGACCCGTAGGCCGTAGCTGCCATCGCTCATCGAGCACCTCGCAGCGCGTGTGCCGCAGCTGCATCAGGCGCCCGTACACCTGCGCGCGGGCCGCTGTGACGGCCTGATACAGCGGGCCATGCGCGATGACGCGTGGCCGCGGCTGGGCGTCGAGCTGATACCGCACGGTGCGTAGTAACTCGGATGCCGCCGGGGCATCCATGAGCGCCTCGCCGCCGCGCAACTGGCGTTCGACCTCGGCGCAAATCAGATCGAACGCCGACGACGAATCGTCACTCACCCCGGTCGGTCTTCTCGTCGGGGGCGATGCGTCCGAAGCCCTTGTGCTCGGGCAGCAGGATGCGCCTGCGGACCACGGGTTTGCCCTCCCCTGGTTTCGTGACCGGCGTGCTCGGGGGCACCGTCAGCCGGCCCTTGACCGGCTGGCCATTGGGAACGGCAGGCGCGGTCACGCGCTTCTCGACCGGCTTGTCTTTGCTCCCTTCGCCGCCGGCGCCCATCGCGCCCGGCGGCACCATCGGCACACCGGCCATGCCCGCCGGTGCCGACGCAGGCGGCGCGCCGCCGGTCGGTGGCACCGACGCCGACCTCGCCGGTGCCCCGGCAGGAGTCGTCGGCGGCGACGACATCGGCACAGGTGGCGGACCCAGATAGCCGGTCGGGGCGGTGCCGCCTGCGCCGCCGGAGCCGATGCCGCCGCCTCCCGCGCCGCCGGCCGCGCCGCCGCCAAGACCGGGTTCGGGCTCGACACTGTCCGCAAGCTGCGCCGCGTCCGCGGCCTCCAGGCCGTCAGCGCCACGGGCTTGTTGCAGCGCACCCATCAGCGGCTGCATAGCACCCTGGCCCGCCTGCATCGCCTGCTGCGGAAGCTGTGTCAGCGGTCCCATCAGGCCGCCGGCCGCACCGCTGAGCGCACCGCCGATACCTGATGCCATCTGCGGGATCATCTGCGCCATCCCCTGCGCGCCTACCCCCTGCATCTGCTGCGCCGCATCGGCCTCGTTGGCCGGAAACTTGCGGGCGGCATCGGCCGCATGCGCTCGACGATCGGCGTCGTCGCCCTCGATGTCGGCGTTCGTGTCTCCCAGATCGGCGTTCGTGGACAAGCCAAACAGCGACATCAGGACCTCGACAGGCGATGTTCCACCGGGATGAACGGGTCCCGGGGCCAGGGGTACAGGACCCGGCCTGCCGGCCGCGGCCCCATAGTCTTCGGGAAACACCTGGATTGTCATGTGGATCTCCTCGTCGACATGGCGGCGATTGCCCAGGCGAGGTGATAGTTCGCCCCCGACTGGTCGCCTGCGATCAGGGCGTTAATGGCTGCCAGCAGCATCCAATCGGCAACCGCGGTGACGTCGTGGTTGGGGTAGGTGGTCAGCACCGATTGCCGGATCTGGGTGGCTTTGTGGTGGAGTAGGTCGGCTTCGTTGTCGGGCACGCCGTAGTTGCGGGTGGCGGCCACCGCCACGGCGTGGGCGATGCGGGGCAGTCCGTCGCGGCGGCGCACTGCTTCGGCCAGGGTGGGCCCGAGTTCGGCGATTTTGGGCGCGATGCGGGCTCGGCGGTCTGCGGTCAGCGCCGGTGTGTCGGGGTCGGGTTCGCCGAGGTAGCCGTGGGGGTGGTGGGACGCCGCTAGGGTGACCGCGCCCAGCAGGTCGATGACGTTGGCGTCGCGGCGCCTTGTTGTCGGTTCGAGCAGGGTCACATGGGTGGGCAGCCGAACGTGCGGGGGGATCCAGCCACCGGCCAGGTCGGTGACCAGCAGTGTGGTGCGTCCGTCGTCGCGCAGCCCGGCGGCCCACGATAGCCGGGGTTCTTGGCGGGCCACCGCGTCGAGGATGCGGCGCAGGCGTTGTTGTTCGGCGGCTCGGCGGGAGGTGTCACCGGCCGCGGCTCCGGCGGTGGCCGGTGCGGCGGCGCTGGCCGTTGGCGATGCCCCGCTGGCGGGGGGACTGGGGGGTGTGGCCTGCGTGGCGGACCTGTCCACCGGCGACATCACCGAAGCGCCCGCCGCAGGCGACGATGGCGCTACCGCGGCACCCGATACGGGACCGGCCGGAGCTGGCGGTGCGGCCGGGGGCGCCACGACCGGTGGACGCAGGTCCGAGCCGTAGGCGGGCAGCGGCCCCGCGGGGGCGGCGGCCACCGGGGCCGGCGATCCTGCCGGGCCGCCGGTCATTACTGGCGCGACCGTGGTCATGCCGCTGGCGCTGTCGGCTGTGGGTGGCGCCACCGGCGCCGGGCCGGGAGCCGCGGCGCTGTCGGGGATGTGCGCCACACCGGCCACACCGGCTGCGACCGTCGGCGCGGGCACGACGGGAGCCGCAGCGGGCGACACCGCAGGAGCCAACGGCTCGGAGGCCGCGTGCACCGCCCCCGCCGACAACGACTCCCCACCGGCGGCCGCCGGTGCGCCCGCCATCATCCCGGTAGCAAACGACTGACTCAACGACTGCGGGGATATCGGCGCGGTCGGCGCCGCCGCTGAGGGCATACCGGCCGGCAGCGACGGGCCACCAACGCTAACCGAGGGAGCGCCGGGGGGCAGGGGTGGCGAAACGGGCGAAGGCGATGGCCACGGCACCAGCCTCCGATCAGAACCGTACGCTAATCCTGCCGGTGAGATCTCCGGCACGCCGTCAACCGGCGATGGTGCAGGCGGAGGCCTCCGATCTGAGCCGTACGTTAATGCTGCCGGTGAGATCTCTGGCACGTCGTCAGCCGCCGGTGGTGCAGGCGGAGGACTCCGATCGCCGCCAAACGCTGACGCTTCTGGTGGTGGCCCTGCCGACCGGGAATCTAAGTCCTCTGCGGTGATCGGGCGGGGTCGCGGGGGACTGTCGAGGTTCACGCCGTGATCACGTAGCCAGCTGCGGGCGCCACCACCGATGGTCTCATCGAGCACTCGCTGTGTCGCGTCGATGATGTTCGACATCGCTGTCGCTCCTGCACTGTCGGCCATGGCGTTCGACTGCTCGATGACCAGGTTTGCTGCGGCAACTTTGGCTTCGATCGGTCCTTTGCCGGCAAGGATCTGATCGATCTGCTGATTGCCGGACTGTGCGATCTCGGTCAGTCGATCGCGCAAATAGTTCACCGCGTCCGCGACACGATCGCTTTGGTCGCTTTTCACCTCGCACTGGTGGGCGATGGTGGCCAGCCGCTGCTCGCCGCGCCAATACCGCTCCAATAAGTCGTCCGCGGTGCGGCCCCGATTGCGCGACAACTGTGATCGTTCGTTTTGCAGGTCGCTTGCCTCATTGCGCTTGAGTTCCCCCGCCTGGCGCCAATAGGTAACGCCTGCCATCGGTGCGTCGGGTCGGGCGGGCCACCACGCACCGACCAAGAGCGCCGACCACCTACCGGGTGGCAGGTCAGCCGCCATCGCACACGGCTTTCATCCGCGCATCCTTGGCGTTGACATCATCGACCACTGCCTGCCAAGCCGGGTCGTCACGGGTTCCAAAGCTACCCATTGCATTGGCATTGGTGAACGCCTCAGCCAGCGTCAGCGCTGCAGCTCGATCGGCGGCTGCGAGCGCCGGGGCCGCATTCACTGCCTGCTCCAGCATCAGTGCCCCGTTCACTGTTGAAACTCCCGCAAGCGCCTGGTTGCCGCTGTGGGTATCTATCTGGACTGAACGCGCCGCTAGCTTGTAGACCTCGCACAGTTTCTGGTGTGCGGCGGCGGTTTCTGCGGCGGTGTATGTCGGCGGACTCGTTGTTCCCGGGGCAGTAATTGGACTGTTGGTCGTCGGGCGCGTCAACGCGATCAGTGCCACGACCAAAGCTGCGGTGCCCAGCAAGGCGGCGACAGCGGCCAAGGCCACCGCCAGCTTGTTGCGTGAACGCGGCGGCGCAGGGGGATGGGTCGGTGTCCACTGTCCTGTGGTGGGTGGGGGGGTGCTTGTCACCCGAGTAAGGCTATTGCAGCGGCCGTGTCTGCGCACTCCACTGCACGTCAGCCGCGTTCGGTGGCGACCCCGGCGGTGGCCAGCCCAGCGACGTCGTGGTTGGGGTAGGTGGCCAGCACCGATTGCCGGATCTGGGTGGCTTTGTGGTGGAGTAGGTCGGCTTCGTTGTCGGGCACGCCGTAGTTGCGGGTGGCGGCCACCGCCACGGCGTGGGCGATGCGGGGCAGTCCGTCGCGGCGGCGCACCGCTTCGGCCAGGGTGGGCCCGGGGCGGCGGCCACCTGGCAGGACATGACCAGAACCGGCCTGATCAATCACTTTGTCAACCCGCAAGACGCCGCGGAAGCCGATATGCAGATGGTTAAGGGGCTGTTGCACCTTGACGATTGGCGTCGGGATCGGCCGCGATTAGGGGCCGGCGGGAACCTTTTCGACATCGCAACACTCTTTGTGGGCGGTGGGGCGGCGGCTCCGGCACCAAGGGTGTGACAGCGGGCGCGCGTGGCGCCGGGGCGGCTGTCGAACGCGCGGAGGCCGCGGGCGCGGTTGGGCGCGGCGGCAGAGTCGCCGGCCAGGTTGGGGAGCTCGCGGGCGCTGGTCGTGCGTTAGGTGATATCAGCCGGACAAGCCGAGGCCCTGACCGCAGAGCTGGAAAACCTCGGCCGGCAGCTACCCAAGACCGAGTCTGGCGCGATGCCAGGAACGCGAATCGCTTATAGCGATGCCCGACAGTTTGTGCAGGAATACGGCTCGCTACTCGACCGGGTCGGTGACGATGAAGGGGCGTACTCAGCTGTCATGAAAAACGGACACGCTTCATCATGGGAAGAGCACGCCCTTCACGTCAATTCGCTCGGCGATCCCTATCGAACTTATACCCTGGGTCGGCTCCCAGAGGGGTGGAGCATCGAAGTATCGGAGGTCGCACCCGGGCTTGGTCAACCGGGCGGATCGCTCCAGGTGCGGATCTTGGACGCCCAGGGTGAGGCGAGAAGTGTGGAGGAGCTACTTGGTCCAGGAGTGTTGCTACCGTGACCATCAGCGTGGATCTTTCAAGTGAGTTACAGGACTGGATCCAGCTCGCCGGTTTGGACATTATCCAAGGATCGAAAACCGACGATGGCCGGACCGTTATTTGGAATAAGGGCGGCGAAATCTGCTACTTTATCAGTGTCGTCGACGGCTATTATGTTATCACATCGTCTCAGCGGATGGATGCCGAGAATTTTCACTTCGGCACAGTATCGATGGCAATTCTTGAAAGATACCTCTACGGGCGGTTTGGCGGGTCGGTTCGAAGTATCTATGGCCTCCAACGCGTACGAAAGCCATTTTTTTTGCCAACGAATTACAAGAGGGCTATAGTATCGCCACGATTGTTTTTGCTGGTCGTGAACGAGATGCTCTTCTGGATGCTACTGGAACGGTGATGGCAATTGCTGCAGCTGATAGGTTAGTCGAATTGTCGCACTATATCGACGTTACCATCGATGTCACAAAGGATTCGTTCCTTGATCCCGACGGTGGGCCATTGTTCACGCCACCAACATGACAGTGGAACATCGAACCAAGCCAACCGATCGCGAGAACCACTCGCCCTGGTCAAGCGGAACCGAGAATCCCGGCACCCGCCCACTGGGTCGTTGATGACCATCCGGCTCGGATTGGCCCGCGGGTTGCGGTAGCGCTGGCCATGCCGCGACTCGGCCCGCGGGCCATCGCTCTCGTCGAACCGCCCGGCCCTCCAATGACGGTCACCAGCCGTCGACCTCGCGAGTCGGTCAGCCCCACGGCCGGCCGTCACCGCACCGGTCAAAGCATTGCATCACTTCGACAACATCTCTCGGCAGCAACGTGGAACTGTGCCAAAGTGGCCCATGCCCCGCGCCCGATGGCTGCAGAGCGTGCAGAGCGTGCAGAGCGCGGTCGTCGTCAGCGCTGTCGTGGTGGTGTTGACGACGGCCGCACCGGTGGTCGCCGATGCCGGGGAGGTGGGCACTCGACCCCCGCCCACGGCGCCATGCGACGCCATCAGTCCGATCGCCATCCCGTGTGTCGCGCTCGGCAAGTTCGCCGACGCGGTCGCCGCGGAGTGCCGCCGCGTCGGGATACCCGGTACGCGGTGCGGGCTTCCGCTCGCCCACCGGGTGACCCAAGCGGCGCGGGACGCCTACCTGCAGTCATGGGTGCACCGAACGGCGCGGTTCCAGTACGCGCTGCAAGACCCGTTGCCTATGCGCGACGCTCAGTGGCTGGGCACCCATAACTCGTTTAACAGCCTCAGCGACTCGTTCACCATCTCGCACGCCGACTCAAACCAGCAGCTCTCGTTGACCCAGCAGCTGGACATCGACGTCCGCAGCATCGAGCTGGACCTGCACTATGTCCCACGGCTAGAGCTCCACGGGGCCCCTGCCGTCACCGTGTGTCATGGGCTGGGACCGAAGAACGCGAACCTGGGCTGCACCGTCGAACCCTCGTTCGCCAACGTGCTGCCGCAGATTGCGAACTGGCTGAACACACCCGGGCACACCGACGAGGTCATCCTGCTGCTCATCGAGGACCAGCTGGAGAACGCCGCGGCCTACGCGTCGGCGGTCGCCACCCTCGACCATGTGTTGCGGCGTCCGAACGGAACGAGCCTCATCTACCACCCCGACCCGGGCCAGCGCGCCGCCAACGGCTGCGTAAAGTTCCCGCTCGACGCGTCGCGCGACGACGTCCGGGCATCCGGCGCACGGGTGGTGCGCGTCAGCTCCTGTGTGCCGAGCTGGTCGGCCGACGTCTTCGACTGGGCCGGCCGAGAAGTGCAGGGCGGCTCGACCTCCCGCTACCAGCCGTACCCGGCGTGCGATGCCACCTATGGCGGCGCCGTCTACGCCGCACGCCTGGTCCGCTACTACGAGGACTCGACCCTGGTCTCGGCCCTGGCCGACCCGACCCGGCCACCCGCCAACCCCGAGGCGCTCACACCGCCGAAGGTGCAGGCGATGACGGACTGCGGTGTCAATCTGCTCGGCCTCGACCAGCTGCTGCCAGAGGACGGGCGGATCCAGGCGTCGCTGTGGAGCTGGGCACCGGACGAACCCCGAGCGGGTGCCGGAACCTGCACCCTGCAGGGAGCCGATGGTCGCTGGGTCGCCGCGCCGTGCGGGGACGCGCACCCCGCGGCCTGCCGGGACGCGACAGGCACCTGGCCCGTGACGGCTTTGGTGGCGTTCGCTGGGGCTGCATCAGCCTGCGCCGCCATCGGCGCGGACTTCGCCCTGCCTCGAACGGGGGACCAGAACGCGGGTCTGCACTCCGTGGCCGGGGCCGCCGGTGGCGCCTGGGTGAACTTCGTGGTGCCGTCATGAGCTGGCGCAGGACTCTTCTCGAACTCAGTGGTCGTGGCCGCTGTGGTCCTGCGGGATGATCCCGTGCAGCTGGGCGTACAGGGCATCGCACGCCGACAGTGTCGACGCCGCAAACGTCGCGGCCGCCACCGCAGCCAGCACCCGAGCCGTGAGCGCAACCTTCTTGGTCTTCCTGTCCATCAATGTGTTCCTTTCGTCGGTGACGGGCCGAGCGTACTGAACACGATTGTCATTATCAATAGGGCTGCCCTTCGGTCGCCGGACATGAAGAGTTTCAGCCGCTCCTTTCTTTGCGGACGGCGCAGCCATGCGCGACGATGCTGGGGTGCGGTGTGAGGTTGCGCGTGAAGCGTTGTCTGCGCGGCTGGACGGCGAGCGTCCAGAAGTGCTGGCGCAGCAGGTCGACGCCCACCTGCAATCGTGCCGCCGCTGCCGCACCTGGCTGATCGGTGCGGCCGCGCAGACCCGTCGGTTCGCGACCGTGGACACGGTTCCGGCACCCGACCTGGCCGACAGGATCATGGCAACCGCCGGCGTCGCCCGCGTGCCGGCCTACCGGCGCTGGTTGCCTCGGCTCAACTATGGCCATGCCCGATGGGGTTTGATCGGCATCGGCGTGTTCCAGGTGGCGATAGCGGCGGCCCAAATCAGCGGAATCGACTTCGGCATCATGCCTCACCACGGACATGGCGCGATGATGACCGGCGCGCATTTGCTGCACGAATCCACCGCTTGGCTGCTGGCGCTGGGAGTGGCCATGATCGCCGCCGGCATATGGCCTCGCGCGGCGGTCGGCGTGGCCGCGATCGCCGGTGCATATGCCGCGGCGCTCATGGCCTACGTGGCATTTGACGCGTGGCGGGGTGAGGTCACCGGCGCGCGCATCGCCAGCCATGTGCCCGTGCTGGTCGGCGTGGTGTTCGCATTGCTGGTCGCGCGAGATCGCAGCGGGGCGCCCGGGTCGCGGCCGGCCGACGCCGAAACCGACGCCGCTGCCCAATCCCCGGCCGCGACGCGCGGTCGACACCGGGGGCATTTCTGGCCGATCAACCGCGCTACGACAACCCGTAGTATGCAGCGCGAGCCGTCCCGTTTAAGGTGGATGCCCATGACCGCGTCCAGCGACGACGAGGCCGTGACCGCGCTCGCCCTGGCGGCCGCAGACGGGAACGCGCAAGCGCTCGAGGCGTTTATCAAGGCCACCCAGCAAGACGTGTGGCGTTTTGTCACCTATCTGTCCGACGCGGGCAGCGCCGACGATCTCACACAAGAGACGTTCCTGCGGGCGATCGGCGCCATTCACCGGTTCGCCGGGCGCTCCAGCGCCCGGACCTGGCTGCTGGCCATCGCGCGCCGGGTGGTCGCCGACCACATCCGCCAGCTCCAATCGCGGCCCCGTACCGCCCACGGGGCCGACACCGAACACCTGCTCGACGGCGATCGCCACTCCCGTGGATTCGAAGACCTCGTCGAGGTCACCGCGATGATCGCCCAGCTCACCAGCGATCAGCGCGAAGCCCTACTGCTCACGCAGCTGCTCGGCCTGTCCTACGCCGACGCCGCCGCGGTGTGCGGCTGCCCGGTGGGCACCATCCGATCCCGGGTGGCCCGCGCCCGCGACGCGCTGCTCGCCGACACCGACCGCGACGACCTGACCGGTTAGCGGGACAGCACCAGCCGGTGACGACGCGGCAGCTGGATCCCGCGGCTGGCGGGCCGGCACCAGGTACGGCACGCGTTGTGCGGATCATCGCGGCATCCTGCGCCAGACGAACGCCGGCAGCAGCCTCAGCACGAAAAACACCGGCCGCAGCGCCCCCGGGACCCAGACGGCGCGCTTGCCCTTAGCCAGCGCACGCGTGGTGGCGGCGGCGACCCGCTCGGGGGTGCTGGACAGTGGTGCCGGCGTCATGCCCTGCGTCATCCGCCCGATGACGAACCCGGGCCGCACGATCAGCACCCGCACCCCGGTGCCGTGCAGCGCGTCGGCCAACCCGTTGGCGAAGCCGTCCAGCCCGGCCTTGGCCGACCCGTAGACGTAGTTGGCGCGACGCACCCGCACCCCGGCCACCGAGGAGAACACCACCAGGGTTCCCCGTCCGGCCGTGCGCATCGCGGCGGCCAGCTGGGTGAGCAGGCTGACCTGCGCGACGTAGTCGGTGTGCACGATGGCCACCGCATGCGCGGCGTCGCGCTCGGCGCGGGCCTGGTCGCCGAGGATCCCGAAGGCCAGCACCGCGATGCCGATGGGGCCGTGCTCGGCGACGATCGCGGCGACCAGCCGACCGTGGGAGGCAACGTCATCGGCGTCGAATTCCCTGGTGTCCACCCTGGCCGCCCCCGCCTCGCGCAGGGCGGCCGCCTGGGCGTCGAGCCGGTTGGCGCCACGTGCGGCCAGCACCACCGTCGCCCCCGGGGCCAGGCGCCGCGCGAGTTCGATGCCGATCTGGCTGCGCCCGCCGAAAATTACCACCGGACCCGCGCCCGTGTCGTCCACGGCTGCGATTATCACCTGCGCTAGCGTGGGTGGCGATGGCGAACACCACCACCCGGCTCAGCGACGACGCGCTGGCGTTTCTGTCCGAACGCCATCTGGCCATGCTGACCACGCTGCGGGCCGACAATTCACCGCATGTGGTGGCGGTGGGCTTCACCTTCGATCCCCAAACCCATATCGCTCGGGTGATCACCACCGGTGGCTCCCAGAAGGCGGTTAACGCCGATCGTGGCGGCATCGCCGTGCTCAGCCAGGTCGACGGTGCCCGGTGGTTGTCGCTGGAGGGCCGCGCCGCGGTGAACACCGACATCGGCGCCGTCCGCGACGCCGAGTTGCGCTACGCGCAGCGCTACCGCACGCCACGGCCCAACCCGCGACGCGTCGTCATCGAAGTCCGGGTGGAACGGGTGCTGGGGTCGGCGGATTTGCTTGATCGCAGCGGTGGGTAGCCCCGGCACCGGTCTGGCCCGGCGCGAGTTGCTGCTGGTGTTGCTCATGCCGTTGATCGGCTGCGCGGGCCGTGATCGTCCCACGGCGACGTCGGTGCGGCCAATGCCGGATTTGACGGGCCACTTTGCCGAACTCGAGCGGAAATACCAAGCCCGGCTTGGGGTCTACGTGCCCGCCAGCGGGGCAACCGCCGCCATCGCCTATCGCGCCGATGAGCGATTCGCGTTCTGCTCCACGTTCAAGGCCCCGCTGGTGGCCGCGGTGCTGCACCAGTTTCCGCTCACCCATCTGGACAAGGTGATCACCTACGCCAGCAACGACATTCGGTCGACCTCACCGATCACCCAACAGCACGTCGACACCGGGATGACCGTCGGGCAGCTGTGCGAGGCGGCGATACGCTACAGCGACGGCACCGCCGCCAACCTCCTGCTGGCCGATATCGGCGGCACCGCGGCGTTTACCAGCTACCTGCGCGGCCTGGGCGACCAGGCCAGCCGGCTGGACCAGGAAGAGCCGGAACTCAACCGCAACCCGCCCGAAGACCACCGCGACACCACCACGCCCCGCGCGATCGCCCTTGTCTTTCAACAGCTTGCGCTCGGTGACGCGTTACCCCCCGACAAGCGGGCCATGCTCACCGATTGGCTGGCGCGCAGCACCACCGGCGCCAAGCGCATCCGCGCCGGATTTCCCGCCGACTGGAAGGTGATCGACAAGACCGGAACAGGCGACTACGGACGCGCCAACGACGTCGCCGTGGTCTGGTCCCCCGGCGGGGCCGCCCAGGTGGTGGCCATCATGTCCGATCGGGTGACCGGCGGCTACGACGCACAACCCAGCGAAGCGCTGATCGCCGCAGCGGCAACGCGCATCGCCGAGGCGCTCGGCTGAGCGTTCGCGCGGCCATGGGTGCCGCGCGGACGTTGCCGCGGGTTTGGGGCGATCATCGCCGTGGCAAGCTTGATGTTTCCCGCGGTGGCGGTAACCGAAGGAGTTTGCGCTGAAGTGAACGAGGATCCTCGGGCCGACGTTGTCTCCCGCCAGTACCAGCGGTGGATGTACCCGCACCCGATAGCGGATCTGGCGGCGTGGACATCGGCGAACTGGGAATGGTTCGACCCGGCGTATTCGCACCGGATCCTCTGGCCCGACCGGGAATACCGGCCCGACCTTGACATTCTGATCGCCGGTTGCGGCACCAACCAGGCCGCCATCTTTGCCTTCACCAACCGTGCCGCCAACGTGGTGGCGGTCGATGTCAGCCAGCCGTCACTGGACCACCAGCAATACCTCAAAGACAAGCACGGACTGGCCAACCTGGAGTTGCGGCTACTGCCCATCGAAGAGCTGCCGACGCTCGGCCTGGACTTCGACCTCATCGTCTCCACCGGCGTCCTACATCACATGGCAGATCCGCAGGCCGGCATGAACGCGCTCGCCCAATGCCTGCGGCGAGACGGCGTGATCGCCGCCATGCTTTACGGCAAGTACGGGCGGGTCGGGGTCGAACTGCTGGAATCGGCCTTCCGCGACATGGGGTTTCAGCAAGACGCGGCGTCGATCGCCCTGGTGAAGAAGGCGATCTCGGTGGTGCCGCCGTATCATCCGGTGCGTAGCTATCTGAAGAAGGCGCGGGATTTGCTCTCCGATGCCGCGCTGGTCGATACGTTTTTGCACGGCCGCCAGCGCAGCTACACCGTGGCCGAGTGCGTCGATCTGGTCACCTCCGCCGGACTGGTGTTCCAGGGATGGTTTCACAAGACCCCGTACTACCCGCACGACTTTTTCGTGCCGGACAACGAGTTCTACGCGGCGGTGAACGCGTTGTCCGAGATCACGATGTGGGCGGTGATGGAACGACTGGAGACGCTGAACGGCTCGCATCTCTTCATGGCGTGCCGGCCAGACCGGCCCAAAGAGCAGTACACCATTGACTTTTCGACACGTGATTGCCTTGACTATGTTCCGCTGATGCGCACGCGTTGCGGTGTCTCCGGCACCGAAATGTATTGGCCGGGCTGGCGTATGACACCCAAGCCGGATCAGTTGCGGTTTCTGCGGCAGGTCGACGGCCGGCGCACCATCGGGGAGATCGTCGAGCGCGTACGGCAGAGTGGCGACTCACCCGCAGCCAGCACGGCCGAGCTCGAGGAATTCGGCCGCATGCTGTTTCAGTCGTTGTGGCGCCTGGATTTTGTCGCGATGGCGCTGAACGCTACCCGGGGTATCGACGCGGGGTGAACGTGATCGGCTCATCGTGCGCGTCGGGCCTTACACATCAGATGGTGTAAATTAATGTGTATGCGGACGAATATCGACATCGACGACGACGTTTTGCGCGAGGCCCAGCGCCTGGTTGGGACGCGGACGAAGCGCGATACCGTCAATCTGGCACTGCGTGAACTGGTCGCCCGGCATCGCCAGATCGGCGTGCTTGACCTGCGCGGGAAGGTGCATTGGGACGGAGACCTGGCTGAGAGTCGTCGTGGCCGGTCGTGATTGTCGTCGACACGAGCGTATGGATTGACGTCCTGAATGGCACCCCCGCCCCACAGGCCCAACGCTGTGTCGAGCTGATCCGATCGGGCGAACCTGTCGCGCTCACCGACGTCATCCTGACCGAGGTGCTGCAGGGGCTGCGGTCGGATCGGGAGGCGGCGCTGGTCGAGCGTCATTTGCGCGCCTTCCCGATCCTGCGGCTGCAGGACCTTGATGATTTCGTGCTCTCGGCCAGGCTGTACCGGGCGGCACGACGCGCCGGCGTGACCATCCGTAAGACGTTGGACTGTTTGATCGCCGCTCCCTGCGTGCGTACCGGTGCCCCGCTGCTGCACGCCGACGAGGATTTCGATCGCCTCGCCAGCTGCACGCCGCTTCGGATCTGGACGGGTTGAGGGCCCGCCGCCCCGCGCGAGCAGACGCAAAAGTGCCCAAAACCGGCCGGTTTTGGGCACTTTTGCGTCTGCTCGGCGGGTGACCGCACGCTAACCGCCCAGGTGTTCGCCGAAGAACGTGAAAACTCGCCGCCACGCATCTTCGGTCGCGGCGTGGTTGTAGCCGAACCCGGCGATGCGTACCAGCGGCTGGCCGGGCAGCTTGTTCGCGAAGCTGTGCCCGGCGCCCGGGTAGGCCTTGATATCGGCGGTGATGTGCTTGGCGTCGGTCACCGCGCGCAGTCGGTCGGCGGCCCCGACACCCAGCGGGTCGCGCCTGCCGAAGCTGGCCACGATCGGGCACGCCCCCTCCAGCGTCTCGCTGAGGTGGCGGGGCAGCGGCGTGCCGTAGAACGGCGCGGCGGCACCAAAACCCTTGGGCGCCATGATGAGCGCGAACTGACCGCCCATGCAGAAGCCGGCGATGCCGACCCGGCCCGAGCATTCGGGCATCCCCAGCAGGTGGTCGCGGGCGGCCAGAATGTCGTCGAGTGCGCGACCGCGTTTCGTCAGCAGCTCGCGAAACACTCGGGTGATGCACCGGGCGCGGCCACCACGGGCATACATATTGGGCGTGAGCGCCAGGTAGCCCGCCGCGGCGATGCGCTGGGAAATCGATTCGTTGTCGGGCGGGTAGCCGACAGCGTCGTGGACCACCACCACTCCCGGCCACGGGCCCTCACCCGACGGGATGTCGAGCAGGGCATCAATCGGTCCGGCCGGGGTGTCGATCTCGATCGTCGTCATACCGACATCTAACTGCAGCCGTGACGTTCCCACCCGAGGAACTCCGGCGTGGCCGGCAGACGTTGGCGTCACATGATGGGTCGGCTGCTGCTTGGCTACGCCGTCGTCGAGCTCATGGTGTTGGTCGGGCTGGCGGCGACGATCGGGTTCGGCTGGACCGCGCTGGTACTGCTGGGCACCTTTCTCCTGGGCGTCACGGTCTTGGCCCCACTGGGCGGGTTGCAGCTGGCGCGTCGGCTGCTGCGGTTGCGATCCGGCGCGCCGCGCAGCGCGTTGGGCGACGGGTTTCTGATCTCGGTCGCCTCGGTTCTGGTCCTCGTTCCGGGTGTGGCCACCACCGCGTTGGGGCTGCTGCTTCTGGTGCCGCCGGTCCGGGCGGTCGCTTGCACCGGGCTGGCCGCCGCCGCGACCCGCGGTCTGCTGGGCCATGCGCCGTCGGCCGCCGACGTACCGGTGGGCGGCGATGGCCGCGACTACATCGACGGCGAGGTCATCGACGTCCACGACGTCGCGCCGCCCAGCCTGCCGTCGGCGACCATTGGCGATGAGGCCTCCGCGCGCCGTCAGTAGGCACGCGTAGCTTGGCCGTGTGACGCAAACGCCCACCACGTTGCTGGTGAACGGCCGGGTGCACAGCCCGACCCACCCCGACGCCACCGCCATGGCGGTGCGCGGCGAGGTGATCGCCTGGCTGGGCAGCGACGACGTCGGCCGCGGCCAGTTCCCGCACGCCGAGGTGCAGGATCTCGACGGCGGCTTCGTGGCGCCGGGATTCGTCGACAGCCACATCCACCTGACCGCGACCGGGCTGACGCTCACCGGGCTGAATCTGCGGCCGGCGCGCTCACGCGCGCACTGCCTGCGGATGGTCGCCGACCACGCGGCCGCCCACCCGGGGCAGCCGATCTGGGGTCACGGCTGGGACGAGTCGGCGTGGCCGGAGAACACCGCGCCCAGCACGGCGGAGCTGGACGCGGTGCTGGGTGACCGGCCGACCTACCTGGCGCGGGTCGACGTGCACTCCGCGCTGGCCTCGTCCGGGCTGCGGCGGCTGATTCCCGGGCTCCCCGCGGCGGCCGGGCACAGCGCCCAGCGGCCGCTGACCGGCGACGCGCACCACCTGGTCCGGGCCGCCGCGCGCGACCTGCTGACCGACGCGCAGCTCGCCGAAGCGCGGGCCGCGGCGCTGCGGGCCGCCGCGGCGGCCGGCATCGTCGCGGTGCACGAATGCGCCGGCCCCGACATCGGCGGCCTGGACGACTGGCTGCGGCTGCGGGCCCTCGACCACGGCGTCGAGGTGATCGGCTACTGGGGCCAGGCGGTGACCACGCCCGCGCAGGCGCGCGCGCTGGTGGCCGAGACCGGTGCCCGCGGGCTGGCCGGTGATCTGTTCGTCGACGGGGCGTTGGGGTCGCGCACCGCCTGGCTGCACGAGCCATACGCCGACGCACCCGGCCACGTCGGCACCTGCCACCTCGACGTCGATGCCATCGAGGCACACGTGCGGGCGTGCACCGAGGCCGGGGTGACCGCCGGCTTCCACGTCATCGGCGACGCCGCGGTCGCCGCGGTGGTCGCGGCGTTCGAGCGGGTCGTGACCAAGCTCGGGGTGGTCGCCGTCGCAGGCTGCGGACACCGCCTGGAACATCTGGAGATGGTCACCGCGGAGCAGGCCGCCAGGCTGGGCGCGTGGGGCGTCATCGCCAGCGTGCAGCCCAATTTTGATGCGCTGTGGGGCGGTGATGACGGCATGTATGCGCGGCGCCTTGGCCGGGATCGTGGCCGCCGGCTCAACCCGCTGGCGCTGTTAGCATCCCAAGGCGTGCCCCTCGCCCTTGGTTCGGACGCACCGGTCACCGATTTCGATCCGTGGGCCAGCGTGCGCGCGGCGGTCAATCACCACGCGCCCGGCAGCGCGCTGTCGGCACGGGCCGCGTTCGCCGCCGCCACCCGCGGCGGCTGGCGGGCCGGTGGCGTCCGCGACGCAACGACCGGGACCCTGGCGCCGGGTGCGCTCGCCTCGTATGCCGTGTGGGAGGTCGAAGCGCTTGACGTCGCCGCACCGCGTGACGGCGTCCAGCGCTGGTCAACCGATCCGCGTTCCCGAGTGCCCGCCCTGCCGTCGCTGAAGGCGACCGATGCCTTGCCGCGTTGCCGGCAGACGGTGCATCGAGGTGCGGTCATCCATGGCTAGCGAAGGGCAGGACCCCGCGCACGACCTCGCGGCCACAGACGTGCCCAGCGGTCCGGGCGTGGCGGCTCGGCTGGGCACGGCGGCGCAGAGGACCCTGACGGGGTTGGCTGGCGGGCTGGTGGCGCGCCTGCCCGCGGCCTGGGCCGCGCTGCGGCCACGGCTGCCCCGGCTGGTGGTGGCCGTCGTGGGCGGATTGCTGCTGTACGCCAGCTTTCCACCGACCAACTGGTGGTGGGCGGCCATCGTGGCCATCGCGCTGCTGGCGTGGGTGCTGATCCACCGCGCCACCACGCCGGTGGGTGGGCTGGGCTACGGCCTGGTGTTCGGTCTGGCGTTCTATGGGCCGTTGCTGCCGTGGATCGGCAAGCTGGTGGGCCCCGCGCCCTGGCTGGCGCTGGCGACCGTGTGTGCACTGTTTCCGGGTCTTTTCGGCCTGTTCGCCGTCGTGGTGCGCCGGCTGCCCGGCTGGCCGATCTGGTTCGCGGTGCTGTGGGCGGCGCAGGAGTGGTTGAAGTCGATCGGCCCGTTCGGCGGATTTCCCTGGGGTTCGCTGGCGTTCGGCCAAGCCGAGGGCCCGCTGCTGCCGTTGGTCCAGCTGGGCGGTGTGGCGCTGCTGTCGACGGCGATCGTGCTGGTGGGCAGCGGCCTGACCGCGATCGCGGTGGAAATCGCACGGTGGTGGCGAACCGGAGGACAGGGCGCCACCGACGCCGGCGAGCCGCCCGCGGTGCTGTTGCCGGGCGTTGGCATCTGCCTGGTGTTGTTGGCCGCCGTCCTCGTCTGGCCGCAGGTGCGGCACGCGGGAGCCGGATCGGGCGGCGAGCCCACGGTCACCGTCGCGGTCGTGCAGGGCAACGTGCCCCGGCTCGGTCTTGACTTCAACGCGCAGCGCCGAGCGGTGCTGGACAACCACGTCCGGGAAACGCTGCGGTTGGCCGAGGACGTTCGCGCCGGACTGGCCCCGCAACCCCAGCTCGTGGTCTGGCCCGAGGACTCCTCGGACATCGATCCGCTGGCCAATCCCGACGCCGCGCAGCAGATCTCGGCGGCGGCCGGGGCGATCGGCGCGCCCATCCTGGTCGGCACCGTGCTGGACGCCGCGGGCCCCCTGCAAGAGACCCCGGAATACACCAACACGGTGCTCGTGTGGTATCCGGTCACCGGACCGGCCGAGCGCCACGACAAGGCGATCGTGCAGCCGTTCGGCGAGTACCTGCCCATGCGCTGGCTGTTTCGGCATTTGTCCGGGTATGCCGACCGGGCCGGCTATTTCGTCCCACGGCCGAGTTCGGGGGTGGTGCGGGTCGCCGGGGTGCCGGTCGGCGTGGCCACCTGCTGGGAGGTGATCTTCGACCGCGCGCCGCGAAAGTCGATCCTGGGCGGCGCCCAGCTGCTGACCGTGCCCAGCAACAACGCCACCTTCAACAAGGCGATGAGTGAGCAGCAGCTGGCGTTCGCCAAGGTTCGCGCGGTCGAGCACGATCGCTACGTCGTGGTGGCCGGCACCACCGGGATCAGCGCGGTGATCGCGCCCGACGGCGGCGAGCTGGTGCGCACGGATTTCTTCGAGCCCGCGTATCTGGACATCCAGGTGCGCCTCAAGACGACGTTGACCCCGGCGACCCGCTGGGGTGCGACCGTGCAGTGGATCCTGGTCGGCGCGGCCGGAGCGGTCATTCTCGTCGCGATGCGGCACAATGGGTGGTTCCCGCGTCCGACTCGTCGGCGGTCCAGTCCACCGGGCGACTCTGACGACTCGGATCCGCCCCGGAGCGGATCCGAGGACACCCCGGTACCCGACCAGGGCGACCGATGTGACCTCGGGCGAGACAAAGGAGCTACATGACCACTGGCCAGCCTGCGTCCCAGGCCGGGCGCGACCGTCCCAGCCAGCGCGTCCTGGTGATCATTCCCACCTTCAACGAGCGGGAGAATCTGCCGCTGATCCATCGGCGGGTCAAGGACGCCTGCCCCGATGTGCACGTGTTGGTTGTCGACGACAGCAGCCCCGATGGCACCGGCCAGCTCGCCGACGAGCTGACCCGGACCGATCCGGGTCGCACCCATGTGTTGCATCGCACGGCCAAGGCCGGCCTGGGCGCGGCGTACCTGGAAGGATTCGCCTGGGGTTTGAGCCGGGGGTACGCGGTCCTCGTCGAGATGGACGCGGACGGCAGCCACGCGCCCGAGCAGCTCTACCGCCTGTTGGACGCCGTCGACGCGGGAGCCGACCTGGCCATCGGTTCGCGCTATGTGCACGGGGGCACGGTGCGCAACTGGCCATGGCGGCGCCTGGCGCTGTCCAAGACGGCCAACACCTATTCGCGGCTGGCGCTGGGCATCGGTGTCCACGACATCACCGCCGGCTATCGGGCCTACCGGCGCGAAGTGCTGGAGACGATCGATCTGGACAGCGTCGACTCCAAGGGCTACTGCTTCCAGATCGAGATGACCTGGCGCACGGTGAACGCCGGGTACGTCGTCGTGGAGGTGCCGATCACGTTCACCGAGCGTGCGATCGGGGTGTCGAAGATGAGCGGATCCAACATCCGTGAGGCGCTGGTCAAGGTCACTCGGTGGGGCCTGCAGGGCAGGCGTGGGGGCCGACGCGACCGGGCCCGCGCGGGCCGGGCACACGACGGCACCTAAGCCGGCTGGTGGCCCGCCAGGGGGATCAGCCGCGGCGGCGTGACCGGATGAGCTCGAGGCGCTCCTTGAGCAGCTCTTCCAGCTCTTCGATCGACCGGCGCTCCAGCAGCATGTCCCAATGCGTGCGCGGCGGCTTGACCTTCTTCGGCTCGGGCAGGTCACCCTCGATCAGGGTGCCCTCCATCCCATTGCGGCACAGCCAGGTGCCGGGAATCTCGGCATCGTCGGCGAACGGAACCTCGAACTCCTCGCCGTTTTCGGTGCGGTACCGAGCGATCTGGCGCGGTGCCAGGTCGTGGTTGCGATCGGTCTCATAACTCACGGCTCCGAGGCGACTGCCCCTCAGGACGCGATCAGCCATATCCGCTACTCCTCTGGATCCGGTGAGCTGCTGGGCTCCTGTGCTGACTATCTCCGCTTGGCAAACGTCGCGATGTGCCGCCTAGTTCCCCGGCCGATGCGCGGCACGCCGCAACGCGACCCTCAATGATACCGGGATCGGGGGCCGTGGCGGACTAAAGTCGGCAGGCATGACGCGCCGCGCCCGGCCCCAGCCGTGCCGCTGGTGTGGCCGCGACGTGACCGACGTCGGCCTGGGCCGCCGCCGCCGGTACTGCCGCCAGTCTTGCCGGCAGCGGGCGTACGAGCAGCGGGCCATGATGACCCGCGGGGAGGGGATGGCCCTGCCCGCCGACGCGGTGGTGCTGTCCGCCGACGAGGCGGCCGACCTGTCGGATCGCGTGTACCAGGTGCGGTGCGCGGCTGAGGATGTCGCCATCGCGCTGGCCGAGGGAGCCGGGGCCGGCGAGCTGCGTGAGCTGTGCGACGAGCTGGTCCGGGCCGCCAGGGCCGCCGACGGGTGGCGTCGAGTGGGCGTCTGACCGCGTCGCCTGCGCGCTGGGCACCCAACGGGCCGATGGCGGCCGGCTTTGTGGAAGACGGTAAAGTCGCGGCAATGGACGGCGGGATCTTGCGCGGGCGCACCGATGGCCAGCCGTCCGTTGGGTAGCTGGAAGTTTCGGACGTTTTGAAATCCTGCCGGAGTTGGCGATACTCACCAGCGACATCCTTAGGTCGAAGCGCAGCACACTGGTCGAAACGAACGACGAGGTCGCTTCGTACAGCAAACTGCCGGGGCACGGCGCAAGCCGCGTGCGGGGTTGGATACGGCCACTGTCGGGCGAGGGTTAGGCGAGGTCAGTAATGGGTGATCAACTCCAGCATGCGACCGAAGCGTTGCGCAAAGCACTGGGCCAGGTTGAACGCCTGAAGCGCACCAACCGCGCGCTGTTGCAGCGATCCAGCGAGCCGATCGCGATCGTCGGAATGTCGTGCCGCTTCCCCGGCGGCATCGATTCGCCCGAGGGCCTGTGGCACATGCTGGCCGAGGGTCGCGACGTGATCTCCGAGTTTCCCACCGACCGCGGCTGGGACCTGGCCGGGCTGTTCGACCCGGACCCCGACGCGCGCCACAAGACCTACGCGCGCACCGGGGGCTTCGTGGACGGGGTGGCGGATTTTGACGCCGCCTTCTTCGGGATTGCGCCCAGCGAGGCGCTGGCGATGGATCCCCAACATCGGATGTTGCTGGAGTTGTCGTGGGAGGCGTTGGAGCGGGCCGGGATTGACCCCGGGGGGTTGCGGGGCAGCGCGACCGGCGTGTTCGCCGGACTCATCGTCGGTGGCTACGGCATGTTGGCCGAGGAGATCGAGGGCTACCGGCTGACCGGCATGACCTCCAGCGTGGCCTCGGGCCGGGTGGCCTATGTGCTGGGGTTGGAGGGCCCGGCGGTGTCGGTGGATACGGCGTGTTCGTCGTCGTTGGTGGCGTTGCACCTGGCGGTGGGATCGCTGCGGTCGGGCGAGTGCGACCTGGCCCTGGCCGGCGGCGTCACCGTCAACGCCACACCGACCGTCTTCGTGGAGTTCAGCCGGCACCGCGGATTGGCCCCCGACGGCCGGTGCAAGCCCTACGCGCAGGCCGCCGACGGGGTCGGCTGGTCCGAGGGCGGGGCCATGGTGGTGCTGCAGCGGCTCTCGGATGCGCGGCGGTTGGGGCATCCGGTGTTGGCGGTGGTGGCCGGTTCGGCGGTCAATCAGGATGGTGCCTCCAATGGGTTGACCGCGCCCAACGGTCCCTCCCAGCAGCGGGTGGTGCGGGCGGCGTTGGCCAATGCGGGGTTGAGCGCGGGCGAGGTGGACGTGGTGGAAGGGCATGGCACCGGGACCACGTTGGGGGATCCGATCGAGGCGCAGGCGTTGTTGGCCACCTACGGGCAAGGGCGCAGCGAGCCGCTGTGGTTGGGGTCGATCAAGTCGAACATGGGTCACACCCAGGCGGCGGCGGGGGTGGCCGGGGTGATCAAGATGGTGTTGGCGCTGCGCCATGAGCTGTTGCCGGCGACGTTGCATGTGGATGCGCCGTCGGCGCATGTGGATTGGTCGGCGGGGTCGGTGGCGTTGTTGACCCAGCCGCGGCCGTGGCCGGCGGCGGGTCGGGTGCGCCGGGCGGGGGTGTCGTCGTTTGGGATCAGCGGCACCAATGCGCATGTGATTCTCGAGGAGGCGCCGGGGGTGCCGGCGCGGGAGGCTGGGCCTAGGCCGCCGGTGGTGGCGTGGGTGGTCTCGGCGAAGTCGCCGGCGGCGGTGGGTGCGCAGGCGGCGCGGTTGGCGGCGCATGTGCGGGCCCATGACAGCCTCGATGTTGCCGATGTGGGTTGGTCGTTGGCGGGGCGTTCGGTCTTTGCGCATCGGGCCGTGGTGGTGGGTGCGGATCGGGACCGGTTGCTGGCGGGCCTGGATGAGCTGGCCGCCGGTGCCGAGGGGGCCACGGTGGTGCGCGGTATCGCCCAGCCCGCGGGCAAGACCGTCTTCGTCTTCCCCGGCCAAGGCTCCCAATGGGTCGGCATGGGTGTCGAATTGCTTGATACCGCACCGGTATTCGCGCAGCAGATGCAGGCATGCGCTCAGGCCTTCGCGGAGTTTGTCGACTGGTCGCTGACCGACGTGTTGCGTGGCGCTGCGGGCGCGCCGGGACTGGATCGCGTGGACGTGGTACAGCCGGTGCTGTTCGCGGTCATGGTGTCGCTGGCCGAACTGTGGAAATCGGTCGGGGTCCGTCCTGATGCCGTCATCGGCCATTCCCAGGGCGAAATCGCCGCTGCCTACGTTGCCGGTGCGCTGTCGTTGCGGGATGCCGCCAAGGTGGTGACGCTGCGCAGCGCGCTGCTCACCGGACTGGCCGGCCCGGGCGGCATGGTGTCCATCGCGTGCGGCGCCGAGCGGGCGCGGGAGTTGTTGGCGCCGTTCGGTGATCGGTTGAGCATCGCCGTCGTCAACGGCCCGTCGGCGGTCGTGGTGTCGGGTGACGTGGGTGCGCTGGCGGAACTGATTCGGCTGTGCGCCGACAACGAGCTGCGCACCCGCCTGATCGAGGTGGACTATGCCTCGCATTCGGTCGAGGTCGAGACGATCCGCGCGCAGCTCATCGCCGCGTTGTCCGGCATCGAGCCACGCTCCGCGCGCACCGTCTTTTTCTCCACGGTGACCGGAACCCGGTTGGACACAGCGGGTTTAGATGCCGACTACTGGTATCGCAACATCCGCCAGACCGTGCGATTCGACCAGGCGGTGCGCGACGCCTGCGAGCACGGCTACCGCACGTTCGTCGAATCCAGCCCGCATCCGGCGCTGATCGCCAGCATCGAAGAAACAGTCACCGACTGCGCTGGCGGTAACGCCCAGGCCATCGTCGTCCCCACGCTGGGCCGTGCGGACGGCGGGCTGCAGCGATTCCTGCTCTCGGCGGCGTCCGCCTTCGTTGCGGGCGTGGCGGTGGATTGGCGCGGCATGCTGGGCGGGGCGGGCTTTGTCGAGCTGCCGACGTATGCCTTTGAGAAGCATCGGTTTTGGCTCTCCGCCGAGGGCACCGGTGCCGACGCTTCCGGCTTGGGGCTGGGTGTCAGCGAACACGCGTTGCTGGGCGCGGTGGTCGACCTGCCCGCCTCGGGCGGGGTGGTGTTGACCGGGCGGTTGTCACCCGGCGCGCAGGGCTGGTTGGCCGATCACGCGGTGTCCGGCATGGTGGTGTTCCCTGGGGCGGGCTTTGTGGAATTGGCGGTGCGGGCCGGCGACGAAGTCGGCTGCCCGGTGGTCGACGAGCTCACCCTGCGGACCCCGTTGACCCTGCCGGCGTCGGGATCGGTTGCGGTGCAGGTGGTGGTCGGCGCCGCGGCCGAGTCGGGCCGGCGCGGTGTGTCGGTCTACTCGCGCACCGCCGCGGCCGCGGTGTGGGTGTGCCACGCCGAGGGGACATTACGCGCCGGGAACGTCGAGCCCGGCGCGGACTTGTCGGTGTGGCCGCCGGAGGGGGCCGTCGCCCTCGACGTCGCGGGCGGCTACGAGCGGTTGGCGGCGCGCGGGTACGGGTATGGTCCGGCGTTTCGAGGCTTGACCGCGATGTGGGCACGCGGCGAGGAGCTGTTCGCCGAGGTGAGGCTTCCGGAGGCGGCCGGCGGGGTCGCCGGGTTCGGGGTGCATCCGGCGCTGCTGGACGCCGCGCTGCACGCGGCCGCACTGGCCGGCCAAGCCGGCCACGATGCCGACCTGGTCCTGCCGTTCTGTTGGCAAGGCGTGTCGTTGCACGCCGCCGGTGCGTCGGCGGTGCGGGCCCGGATCGCGCCGACGGGTCCGTCGGCGGTGTCGATCGAGCTCGCCGACGGGCTGGGGCTGCCGGTGCTGTCGGTGGCTACGATGATCGTCCGCCCGGTGAACGAGCGGCAACTGCGCACCGCGCTGTCCGGTGCGGGCCCCGACCGGCTGTTCGAGGTGGTCTGGTTACCCGCGGCCGCCAGTGCCGCCGCTACATCGTCTTACGAAGTCTTCGAATCCGTTGCCGCCGGGGAAGATCCGGTGTCCGCAACATACCAACGCACGCATCGGGCACTGGCCGCGGTGCAGTCCTGGCTGGCCGAGCGTGACTCGGGAGTGCTGGTGGTGGCGACCCGGGGCGCGATGGCGCTGCCGGGCGAGGACGTCACCGACCTGGCGGGTGCGGCGGTATGGGGGCTGGCGCGGTCGGCGCAGACCGAACACCCCGGCCGGATCGTGCTGGTCGATTCCGATGCGCCGCTGGACGATACGACGGTGGCGGTGGCATTGGCCGTGGGCGAGCCGCAGGTGGTGCTGCGGGGTGGGCAGGCCTACACCCCGCGGGTGCACCGCAGCCGGGCGGTCGACGGCCTGCTGGCGCCGCCGGGTGACGGGCCGTGGCGGTTGGGCCTGAGCAGCGCGGGAACCTTCGAGAACCTGCGCCTCGAGCCGGTTCCCAACGCCGGCGCACCGTTGACGCCGGGCCAGGTTCGGGTGGCGCTGCGCGCCATCGCCGCGAACTTCCGCGACATCATGATCACCCTGGGCATGTTCACCCATGACGCGCTGCTCGGCGGCGAAGGCGCCGGTGTGGTCGTCGAGGTTGGCCCGGGAGTCACCGAGTTCGCGGTGGGCGACTCGGTCTATGGATTCTTCCCCGACGGCAGCGGCACGCTGGTGGCCGGCGACGTTCGGCTGTTGCTTCCGATGCCCGCCGACTGGTCATACGCCGAAGCCGCCGCCGTATCAGCGGTTTTCACCACCGCGTATTTGGCGTTCGTGCACCTGGCTGACGTCAAGCCGGGCCAGCGGGTGTTGGTGCACGCCGCCACCGGCGGGGTGGGCATGGCGGCCACCCAGCTGGCCCGGCACCTGGGTCTGGAAGTGTTCGCCACCGCGAGCAAGGGCAAGTGGGACACGTTGCGGGCCATGGGCTTTGACGACGACCGTATCTCCGACTCACGCAGCCTGGAGTTCGAGGACAAGTTCCGGGCGGTCACCGGTGGGTGCGGCATGGATGTGGTGTTGGACTCGCTGGCCGGTGAATTCGTGGACGCCTCACTGCGCCTGGTCGCCCCGGGCGGGGTGTTCTTGGAGATGGGCAAGACCGACATCCGCGACCCCGACGTCATCGCACAGCAATACCCGGGGGTGCGCTACCGGGCCTTCGATCTCTTCGAACCCGGCCGTGCCCGCATGCACGAGTACCTGCTCGAACTCGCCAAGCTCTTTGACGCCGGCGTGCTGCGGCCGTTGCCGGTGACGACGTTCGATATCCGGCGGGCACCCGCGGCGTTGCGGTATCTCGGTCAGGCGCGCCATGTCGGCAAGGTGGTGATGACGATGCCGGACGCCTGGGCGGCCGGCACCGTGCTGATCACCGGCGGCACCGGCATGGCGGGCGCCGCGCTGGCCCGCCATGTGGTGGCCCGGCACGGGGCGCGGCAGCTGGTGTTGCTCAGCCGGCGTGGCCCGGACGCGCCGGGGGCCGCCGAGTTGCTCGCCGAGCTGGGCGCCGCGGGTGCGCGGGTGCGGGTGGTGGCCTGTGATGTGGCCGATCGGGCGGCGTTGGCCGAGGTGATCGCCGATATTCCCGCGCAGCACCCGCTGTCGGCGGTCGTTCACGCGGCCGGAGTGCTCGACGACGCGGTGATTTCGTCGCTGACGCCGCAGCGGGTCGACGCGGTGCTGCGGGCCAAGGTCGACGCGGCCTGGAACCTGCACGAGCTGACCCGGGACGTGAATCTGTCGGCGTTCGTGATGTTTTCGTCGATGGCCGGGCTGCTGGGGTCCTCGGGGCAGGGCAATTATGCGGCGGCCAACGGCTTCCTGGACGGGTTGGCCACGCATCGGCGCGCCCAGGGCTTGCCGGCCATGTCGCTGGGCTGGGGCCTGTGGGATCAGGCCAGCGAGATGACCGGGGGGTTGGACGTCGCCGACCGGGCCCGGTTGGCCCGCGACGGGATCCTGGCGTTGTCAACCGACGAGGCGCTGGAACTGTTCGACACCGCCCTGATCGTCGACCAACCATTTTTGGCGCCCGCCCGCATCGACCTGACCGCACTGCGAGCCCACGCGATGGCGGTGCCGCCGATGTTCACCGATCTGATCACTGCGCGCACGCGTCGTCAGGTTGACGACTCACTGGCGGCGGCGAAATCGAAATCGGCTCTGGCGCACCGCTTGCAGGGGCTTTCCGAGCCCGAACAGCAGGCCGTCCTGGTAGACCTGGTGCGTTCCCACATCGCTACCGTGCTGGGCACCGTCACGCCCGAGGCCATCGACCCGGACAAGGCATTCCAGGAGTTGGGTTTTGACTCGTTGACCGCGGTGGAGATGCGCAACCGGCTCAAATCCGCTACCGGCCTGGCGCTTTCCCCCACGCTCATCTTCGACTACCCGACCCCCAACCGGCTGGCCGAATACCTTCGCACCGAACTTGCCGGCGTCCCAGAACAAATCGAACACTCGCCCGCGGCGCGTGCCGCGGGCGACGATCCGATCGTGATCGTGGGAATGGCGTGCCGCTACCCGGGCGGGGTCGATTCACCCGAGGCGTTGTGGGACATGCTGATCCACGGTCGCGACGTGCTCACGGAGTTCCCCGGCGATCGCGGCTGGGACCTGGCCCGGTTGTACAGCCCCGATCCCGACGTGCCGGGCGCCTGCTACACCCGCACCGGCGGCTTTGTCGACGGTGTCGCCGACTTCGACCCCGCCTTCTTCGGGGTGGGTCCGAGCGAGGCGCTGGCGATGGACCCGCAACAACGGATGCTCCTCGAACTCTCCTGGGAGGCGTTGGAGCGGGCCGGGATTGACCCCGGGGGGTTGCGGGGCAGCGCCACCGGTGTGTTCGCCGGGGTGATGACGCAAGGCTACGGCATGTTCTCCGCCGAGCCGGTGGAAGGCTTCCGGCTGACCGGCCAGCTAGCGAGTGTGGCCTCGGGCCGGGTGGCCTATGTGCTGGGGTTGGAGGGCCCGGCGGTGTCGGTGGATACGGCGTGTTCGTCGTCGTTGGTGGCGTTGCACCTGGCGGTGGGATCGCTGCGGTCGGGCGAGTGCGACCTGGCCCTGGCCGGCGGCGTCACCGTCAACGCCACACCCGACATTTTTGTGGAGTTCAGCCGCTGGCGCGGCCTGTCACCGGACGGGCGGTGCAAAGCATTCGCGCAGGCCGCCGACGGCACCGGATTCTCCGAGGGCGGCGGCATGGTGGTGCTGCAGCGGCTCTCGGATGCGCGGCGGTTGGGGCATCCGGTGTTGGCGGTGGTGGCCGGTTCGGCGGTCAATCAGGATGGTGCCTCCAATGGGTTGACCGCGCCCAATGGTCCCTCCCAGCAGCGGGTGGTGCGGGCGGCGTTGGCCAATGCGGGGTTGAGCGCGGGCGAGGTGGACGTGGTGGAAGGGCATGGCACCGGGACCACGTTGGGGGATCCGATCGAGGCGCAGGCGTTGTTGGCCACCTATGGGCAAGGGCGCAGCGAGCCGCTGTGGTTGGGGTCGATCAAGTCGAACATGGGTCACACCCAGGCGGCGGCGGGGGTGGCCGGGGTGATCAAGATGGTGTTGGCGCTGCGCCATGAGTTGTTGCCGGCGACGTTGCATGTGGATGCGCCGTCGGCGCATGTGGATTGGTCGGCGGGGTCGGTGGCGTTGTTGACCCAGCCGCGGCCGTGGCCGGCGGCGGGTCGGGTGCGCCGGGCGGGGGTGTCGTCGTTTGGGATCAGCGGCACCAATGCGCATGTGATTCTCGAGGAGGCGCCGGGGGTGTCGGCGCGGGAGGCTGGGCCTAGGCCGCCGGTGGTGGCGTGGGTGGTCTCGGCGAAGTCGCCGGCGGCGGTGGGTGCGCAGGCGGCGCGGTTGGCGGCGCATGTGCGCTGCCACGACACGCTGGATGTTGCCGATGTGGGTTGGTCGTTGGCGGGGCGTTCGGTCTTTGCGCATCGGGCCGTGGTGGTGGGTGCGGATCGGGACCGGTTGCTGGCGGGCCTGGATGAGCTGGCCGCCGGTGCCGAGGGGGCCACGGTGGTGCGCGGTGTCGCCCAGCCCGCGGGCAAGACCGTCTTCGTCTTCCCCGGCCAAGGCTCCCAATTCCTGGGCATGGGAATGGGATTGCACGCCGCGTACCCGGTTTTCGCAGAGGCGTTCAACGCGGTGGTGGGCGAGCTGGACCAGCATCTGCTGCGTCCCCTTCGCGAGGTGATGTGGGGCCATGACGAAAACCTGCTGAACACCACCGAATTCGCCCAACCCGCGCTGTTCGCGGTGGAGGTCGCTTTGTACCGGCTGCTGGAATCCTGGGGCGTACGACCCGATTTCGTGATGGGCCACTCGGTCGGTGAGCTGTCGGCCGCTCACGTCGCGGGGGTCTTGTCGCTGCAGCACGCCGCGGTGCTGGTGGCCGCTCGCGGCCGGTTCATGCAGGCGTTGCCGGCCGGCGGGGCGATGGTCGCGGTGGCGGCCACCGAAGAGGAAGTGCAACCGCTGCTGACCCCCGAGGTCGGCATCGCGGCGATCAACGGTCCCGCCTCGGTGGTGATCTCGGGGGCGCGGCACGCGGTGGTCGCCATCGCCGATCGGCTGCGCGCCGACGGCCGCCGAGTGCACCAACTGGCCGTCTCGCACGCGTTTCACTCCCCGTTGATGGAGCCGATGCTCGACGAATTCGGCGCGGTCGCTTCCGGACTCACCATCGGGGCGGCCACCATCCCGGTCATCTCGAATGTGACCGGCCAGCCGGCCGGAGACGACTTCGCGTCGCCGGCGTACTGGCAGCGTCACGTTCGGGAACCGGTGCGATTCGCCGACAGCGTCCGCTGCGCGCACTCGGCCGGCGCCAGCCGTTTCCTCGAAGTCGGCCCCAGCGGCGGTTTGACCGCGTCGATCGACGAGTCGCTGGCCGACGCCGAGGTGATGACCATGCCGGCGCTGCGCAAGGACCGCCCCGAGCCGGAGACCCTGCTCAACGCCGTCGCACGGGGGTTTGTCGCCGGCATGGAGGTGAACTGGCGGGCCACGATCGGCGCGGCCAACTTCGTGGAGCTGCCCACGTATGCCTTTGAGCGCAGACGGTTCTGGCTATCCGGTGACGGTGGTGTGGCCGACGCCGCCGGGCTGGGGTTGGCGGCCGGCGAGCACGCGCTGCTGGGCGCGGTGATCGAGCTGCCGGCCTCGGGTGGGGTGGTGCTGACCGGCCGGCTATCGCTCAGCGTGCAGGGCTGGCTGGCCGACCACGCCGTCGGCGGCGTGGTGATCTTCCCCGGCGCGGGCTTTGTGGAATTGGCGATCCGCGCCGGCGACGAAGTGGGTTGCGGGGTGGTCGACGAGCTGACGTTGGCGGCGCCGCTGGTCTTGCCGGCCAGCGGGCCGGTCGCGGTGCAGGTGGTCGTCGGTGGTCCCAAGGAATCGGGCGGCCGTGCGGTGGCGGTGTATTCGCGCGCCGAGGCCGGTGCCCCCTGGCTGTTGCACGCCGAGGGCTCGCTGAGCGCCGGGTCACCGGGTCCGGCCGCGGCACTGTCGGTGTGGCCGCCGGCCGGTGCGGTGCCGGTGCAGGTCGCCGACGGGTACGAGCGGCTGGCCGCGCGCGGCTACGGGTACGGGCCCGCGTTCCGGGGCTTGACCGCGATGTGGCGCCGCGGTGACGAAGTGTTCGCCGAGGTGGGCCTGCCCGCCGACGCCGCGGTGTCGGTCACCGGGTTCGGGGTTCATCCGGTGCTGCTGGACGCGGCGTTGCACGCGGTGATCTTGAGCGCCGACGGCGCCGAGGTTCCCGAAGGCTCGGTCATGGTGCCGTTCTCCTGGCACGGCGTGTCGTTGCACGCCGCGGGCGCCTCGGCGGTGCGGGCGCGGATCGCGCCGGTGGGTGCTGGCCCGCACCCGGGCGGCACCCCCACGGCGGTGTCGATCGAGTTGGCCGATGCGCTCGGCTTGCCGGTGCTGTCGGTGGCCGCGATGCGGGCCCGGCCGGTGACCGATCGGCAGTTGCGGGCCGCGGTGTCGCGCTCGGCGCCCGACCGGCTGTTCGAGGTGGTCTGGTCGGCGCAACCGCTGGCCCCGGCGGAGCCGGGGCCGGCGCCGGCGATGGTGTTCGAGTCGGTGCCGGTCGCCGGCGACGTGGTGACGGGGGTGTATGCGGCCACGACCGCGGTGCTGCAGGTGTTGCGGTCGTGGCTGGCCGGTGATGAGCCGGGGGTGTTGCTGGTGACGACGCGCGGCGCGGTGGCGTTGCCGGGGGAGCCCGGCGAAGACATCACCGATCTGGCGGGCGCGGCGGTGTGGGGATTGGTGCGCTCGGCGCAGACCGAGCATCCCGGGCGGATCGTGCTCGTCGACACCGATGCGGCCCTTGACGATGCCGCCATGGCCGCGGTCCTCGCCGCCGGCGAGCCGCAGGTGTTGTGGCGGGGCGGGCAGGTCTACACCGCGCGGGTGCGCGGCAGCCGCGCGGTTGGCGGGCTGCTGGTGCCCCCGGGTGACGGGCCGTGGCGGTTGGCGATGAGCACCGCCGGCACCTTCGAGAATCTGCGGCTGGAGCCGATTCCCGACGCCGACGCACCGCTGCGGCCCGGGCAGGTCCGGGTCGCGCTGTCCGCCGTTGCCGCCAACTTCCGCGACGTCATGATCGCGCTGGGGCTCTACCCGGACCCGGACGCGGTCCTGGGCGTCGAGGGGTCCGGCGTCGTCATCGAGGCAGCCACGGCAGCGGCCACGCGGGATGGCTGTTTCGCGGTCGGTGACCGGGTGATGGGCCTGTTCCCGGAAGGCACCGGCACGATCGCTGTCACCGACCACCGGCTGCTGGTCAAGGTGCCCAGCGGGTGGTCTTACACCTCCGCCGCCACCGCGTCGGTGGTGTTCGCCACCGCATACTACGCACTGACCGACCTGGCGTCGGTGCGGTCGGGGCAGCGGATACTGGTGCACTCCGCCGCCGGGGGGGTGGGCATGGCGGCGGTGCAGCTGGCCCGTCATTGGGGGTTGGAGGTGTTCGCCACCGCTAGCAAGGGCAAGTGGGACACGTTGCGGACCATGGGTTTTGACGACGACCACATCGCTGATTCGCGCAGCCTGGAGTTCGCGGACAAGTTCCGGGCGGTCACCGGTGGCCGCGGCGTGGACGTGGTGTTGGACTCGCTGTCCGGGGAGTTCGTGGACGCGTCGCTGGGCCTGGTGGCGTTCGGCGGGACGTTCTTGGAGATGGGCAAGACCGACATCCGCGATCCCGGCACGGTCGCTGAACAGCACCCCGGTGTGCGTTACCGCGCCTTCGACCTCTTCGAGGCGGGGCCGGACCGCATCGGGCAGATCCTGGCCGAGCTGGCCAACCTGTTCGGTGAGGACGTGCTGCGGCCGTTGCCGGTGACGACGTTTGACGTGCGACGAGCGCCCGCGGCGTTGCGCTATCTGAGCCAGGCGCGGCACGTGGGCAAGGTCGTGATGAGGATGCCCGGCGCGTGGGCGGCCGGCACGGTGTTGATCACCGGCGGGACCGGGATGGCGGGTTCGGCGTTGGCCCGTCATCTGGTGACTCGGCACGGGGTGCGTCAGCTGGTGCTGGTCAGCCGCCGCGGCCCGGATGCGCCGGGTGCCGCCGAGTTGGTGGCCGAGTTGCGGGATGCCGGCGCGCAGGCGCAGGCGGTGGCGTGCGATGCGGCCGATCGGGCGGCGTTGGCCAAGGTCATCGCCGATATTCCGGTGCAGCGTCCCTTGTCGGCGGTGGTTCACGCCGCCGGGGTGCTCGACGACGCGGTGGTCACCTCGCTGACTCCCGAACGGATGGAAACGGTGCTGCGGGCCAAGGTGGACGCGGCGTGGAACCTGCACGAGCTCACCCGCGATCTGGATGTCGCGGCGTTCGTGATGTTTTCGTCGATGGCCGGGCTGGTGGGATCGTCCGGCCAGGCCAACTACGCGGCCGCCAACTCGTTCTTGGACGCGCTGGCCGCGCACCGGCGGGCCCACGGGCTGCCGGCGATCTCGCTGGGGTGGGGGCTGTGGGATCAGGCCAGCGCCATGACCGGCGGGTTGGCGACCGTCGACTTCAAACGGTTCGCCCGCGACGGCATCGTGGCCATGTCCTGCGACGAAGCCCTCGCCTTGCTCGACACCGCCATGATCGTCGACGAACCGTTCATGCTGCCCGCCCACATCGACCTCGCCGCGCTGCGGGTCAAGTTCGACGGCGGCACGTTGCCGCCCATGTTCGTCGATCTGATCAACGCGCCGGCCCGGCGCCAGGTGGACGACTCGCTGGCCGCCGCCAAGTCGAAATCAGCACTCCTGCAACGCCTGGAAGGGCTACCCGAAGACGAACAGCACGCCGTCCTGCTGGACCTGGTGCGCTCGCACATCGCCACCGTGCTGGGCAACACCAGCGCCGAAGCAATCGACCCCGGCAAGGCGTTTCAGGAGCTGGGCTTTGATTCGCTGACCGCGGTCGAGATGCGCAACCGGCTCAAATCCGCCACCGGCCTGTCGCTTTCGCCGACCCTCATCTTCGACTACCCGAATTCCGTCGCGCTGGCCGGGTATATGCATCGCGAGCTGGTCGGCGCGGCACCGCACGACGCGCCCGTCGCCCCAGCACCCGAGGACGCCGACTTGCAACGCATCGTGGCCTCCATCCCGGTCAAGCGGCTTCGGCAGGCCGGCGTGCTGGACCTGCTGTTGGCGTTGGCAAACGAAGCCGACGGGAACGGTCAGGCACCCGGCCCGGAGGGGGACCCCGAGAAGGACATCGCCGACATGGACCTCGACGACCTGGTCACCGTGGCGTTCATGAACGACGACGAGTAGGCGCGTCGGCGTGCGGATCGCGGTCACCGGGGCCAGCGGAGTGCTCGGTCGCGGCCTCGTCGCCCGGCTGCTCAGCCGGGGCCACGATGTCGCCGGCATCGCCCGTCATCGACCGCAAAGTTGGCCAAGCTCGGCCGATTTCGTCGCCGGCGACATCCGCGACTCGGTCGCGGTCAGGCGGGCGATAGCGGGTGCGGATGTCGTCGTGCACTGCGCGTGGGCCCACGGCGGAGACGCCCAGGTCAATATCGGTGGTACCGCCAACGTTCTGCAGGCGATGGCCGAAACCGGGGCCGGGCGAATCGTGTTCACTTCCTCGGCGCACGTCTATGCAGCCACCGCGGCGCCGGCCGGCGAACACGAGGACCCGGCCCCGGTGTGCACCGAAGGCAGGCACCAGGCCCGCGTCGAGCAGCTGCTGGCGGACTCGGGGCTGCACTGGGTCGCCATCCGCTGCGCACTCGTCGTCGGCCGAAACGTCGATAACTGGGTGCGCCAGCTGTTTGCCCAGCCGGTGTTGCCCGCCGGGTCCGTCGACCGGGTCCTGCAGGTGGTGCACACCGACGACGCGCTTCGGCTGTTAACCCGTGCCGCCCTCGACGCCGACATCGGCAGCGGACCGGTCAATCTCGCGGCCCCCGGCGAGCTGACGTGGCGAGAGATCGCGGCCGCGCTGGGCCGGCCCGTCGTACCGATTCGCCCCGCGGCGCTGCGGAGCCGGGTCGCGTCGTTGGCCGACCTGGTGCGGGGCGCGCCGCTGATGGACACCACGCGGCTGCGCGACCGGTGGGGATTCCGGCCGGCCTTCAGCGCCGACGAATGTGTTGAGGACTTCGCACTGGCGGTGCGCGGCCGGCTCGCCGTGGGCAGCCGCACGATTTCGCTGCCCTGGCGGCTGGCCAATGTCACGGACCTGCCCGCCGTCGACACCCCGTCGGCGGATGGCGTTGTTCCCAGATTGGCTGGCCCAGAAGGGGATAACGGCGAGTTTGACACGCCGATCGATCCGCGATTCCCCACGTTTCTGGCCACCAATTTGTCCGAGGCGCTGCCCGGCCCGTTCTCGCCGTCGTCGGCGTCGGTCACCGTGCGCGGCCTGCGTGCCGGCGGGGTCGCCATCGCCGAACGGCTGCGGCCGGGTGGGGTGATCCAGCGCGAAATCGCCATGCGCACCGTCGCGGTGTTCGCCCACCGGCTCTATGGGGCGATCACCTCGGCGCATTTCATGGCCGAGACCGTGCCGTTCGCCAAACCCGCCACGATCGTCCGCAATAGCGGGTTCTTCGGCCCCAGCATGGCCTCGCTGCCGATCTTCGGCGACCAGCGTCCGCCGTCATCGCAATCCCGCCGGGCGCGCAGGCTGGTGCGCACCGTCCGCAACATCGGGGTGTTCGGCGTCAACCTGATCGGCTTGAGCGCGGGCTCGTCCCGCGATACCCGGGACTATCTGGCCGATGTCAACCGGTTGGAGCGGCTGGCCGGTGACGAGCTGACCGCATTGGACGATGGCCGGCTGCGGAGCCTGATCCTGTTGGCGCGCGATCACGTGGTGCACGGATGGCTGCTGGCGTCGGGCTCGTTCATGCTGTGCGCCGCGTACAACGTGTTGTTGCGCGCGCTGTGCGGGCAAGACACCGCACCGACGGCCGGGCCGGACCTAGCCAGTGCGCGGTCGGTCGCAGCGGTGCGGCGGCTGGCGGCGGCCGCGCGGCGCGACCCGACCGTCACTCGGCTGCTGGCCGAACCGGGCCAGCGCCTAAAGAAGCTGGCCGTCGAGGCGCCGCAGTTTCATGCGGCGGTGCGAGCCGAGCTGGCGCTGATCGGGCACCGCGGGCCGGCGGAGGTCGAGATGCTCTCCACCAGCTACAGCGATGATCCCGAATTGCTGGTCCGGATGGTGGCCAAAGCGTTGGACGCCCCACCCGCGGCGGCCGACGCCGAGCCCACCCGTCCGGTGATTCCGGTGCGGGCCAAGCCCGTTGCGCTGTTGGCCGCGCGGCAACTGCGCGATCGCGAAGTGCGCCGCGACAAGATGGTGCGCGCCATCTGGGTGCTGCGCGCCCTGCTGCGCGAGCATGGGCGCCGGCTGGCCGATGCCGGTGTCGTCGACGCCGTCGACGATGTGTTCTACCTGTTGGTTGACGAACTCGATGCGCTCCCGGCCGATGTTTCGGCGCTGGTGGCGCGGCGGCGGGCCGAACATCGCAGGCTGGTTGCTGTGGTCCCACCCACGGTGTTCAGCGGGAGCTGGCGGCCGTCGGCCGCATCGGCGACGGCACTGACCGGCGGGGACACCCTGCGCGGAGTCGGGGTGTGCGGGGGCAAAGTGCGTGGCCGGGTGCGAATCGTGCGTCCGGAGACCCTCGACGACCTGCGGCCCGGCGAAATCCTGGTCGCGCAGGTCACCGATGTCGGATACACCGCCGCCTTCTGCTATGCGGCGGCCGTGGTGACCGAGCTCGGGGGCCCGATGTCACATGCCGCGGTGGTGGCCCGCGAGTTCGGCTTCCCCTGTGTGGTCGACGTGGCCGGGGCCACCCGGTTGTTGCCGCCGGGCGCCCTGGTCGAGGTCGACGGCACGACGGGCGAGATTCGGGTGCTCGACGCGGCGTCCGACCCGGAGATACGGCTTCGCGATGACGGCGACGAGGACGCCCCGTAGGTCGGCAGCCAAACGCCGTGCCCACCCCGTCGGGCGGCGGCACCGACCGCAGGCACCCGAACGGCTGCCGGCTTGGTCGGGTCCCCGACGAGTCGGCTACCGTCGGGGTCATGCACGAGCGCACCGTCCGTGCACGCACGGCCACCGGGATCGTGGAAGGCTTCACGCGCGACGGCGTGAACCGCTGGCGCTCCATCCCGTATGCGCGGCCACCGGTGGGGCCGCTGCGCTTCCGGGCGCCGCAACCCGCGCAGCCCTGGCCGGGTGTGCGGCACTGCCACGCGTTCGCCAACTGCGCACCCCAGCGGCGTCGCTACACCATGCTCGGGATCGGCAAGTACCAGCCCATGAGCGAGGACTGCCTCACCCTCAACGTCGTCACACCCGAGCAACCGACCACCCAACCGCTGCCGGTCATGTTCTTCGTTCACGGCGGCGGGTACATCCTGGGCAGCTCGGCCACCCCGCTGTATGACGGCGCTGCGCTGGCACGCCGCGGCTGCGTGTACGTGTCGGTCAACTACCGCGTCGGCGCCCTCGGCTGCCTGGACCTGTCGTCGCTGTCCACCCCGGACGTCACCCTCGAGAGCAACGTGTACCTGCGCGATCTGGTGCTGGCGCTGCGCTGGGTTCGCGACAACATCGCCGAATTCGGCGGTGACCCCGACAACGTCACCATCTTCGGCGAAAGCGCCGGCGCGCACATCACCGCCACGCTGTTGGCGGTGCCCGCCGCCCAAGGCCTGTTCGCCCGGGTGATCTCGGAAAGCCCGGCGTCCGGCATGGTGCGTTCGCGCGAGATCGCCGCCGAATTCGCCGCCCGCTTCGTCCGTCTGCTCGGCGTGCGCACCCGGGACGCGGCCGGCGCGCTGATGACCGCATCGGCTGGACATCTGGTGGCGGCGCAGCACCGGCTGATCGAGCAGGGCATGAAGAAACGGCTGGGCGCCTTCCCGCTTGGTCCGGTGTTCGGCGACGACGTGTTGCCCGTGGAACCGGTCGAGGCGATGCGACACGGACGGGCGCACAAAGTGCCGCTCATCGTGGGAACCAACGCCGAAGAGGGCCGGCTGTTCACCCGCTTCCTGGGGATGTTGCCGACCAATGAAGCCATGGTCGAAGAGCTGCTGGCCAATGTGGAACCGGCTGCCCGCCAACGCATTACCGCCGCCTACCCGAACTATCCCAAGCCGCAAGCATGCATCCAGCTCGGTGGTGATTTCGCCTTCGGCACGGCCGCCTGGCAGATCGCCGAGGCGCACGGCGTCCACGCGCCGACGTATCTGTACCGCTATGACTACGCACCGCGGACACTGCGCTGGTCGGGTTTGGGCGCCACCCATGCCACCGAGCTGTTCGCCGTCTTCGACATCTACCGCACCAGGTTCGGCGCCCTGCTGACCGCGGCGGCCGATCGGCGTGCCGCGCTGCGCGTCAGCAACGAGGTGCAACGACGGTGGCGGGAGTTCAGCCGAACCGGGGTGCCCGGCGACGACTGGCCGGCCCACACCCACACCGACCGGGCCGTCATGGTGTTCGACCGCAAATGCCGCATCGAGTTTGATCCGCATCGGCATCGCCGGATGGCCTGGGACGGCTTCACCCTGGCACGCTGACGCGCCGACGGGCCCACGGTCCGGCGGCACCACGGCGATATGGTGGACATCGTGCGAGCGTTGATCATCGTCGACGTCCAAAACGATTTCTGCGAGGGCGGCTCGCTGCCGGTGAGCGGCGCCCACGCGGTGGTCCGCAGGATCAACGACTATCTCGCTTCCGGGCCCGGCTACCAGCACATCGTGGCCACCCAGGACTTCCATATCGACCCCGGCGACCACTTTTCCGATCACCCGGACTTTGCGACGTCATGGCCACCGCATTGCCGCGCGGGCAGCCCGGGGGCCGAGTTCGACCCCGACCTCGACACCGGCCCCATCGAGGCCGTCTTCCGCAAGGGTGCCTATTCCGCGGCCTACAGCGGCTTCGAAGGCGTCGACGATAACCGGACACCGCTGCTGGAGTGGCTGCGGAAACGGGGGGTCGATAAGGTCGACGTGGTTGGTCTGGCCACCGACCACTGCGTGCGTCGCACCGCCGAAGACGCGGCCCGGGCCGGCTTTGCCACCCGGGTGCTGCTGGACCTGACCGCGGGTGTGTCGGCGGAAACGACCGAACGGGCGCTGCACGACATGCGGGCCGCCAGCATCACGTTGGTCGGAAGCCGCTGATGACGCTGCCCAAGCGGGACGACCTGCTGGCCGCGGTCGAGCGGTCGCCACGGGCGGCCGCGGCGCACGACCGGGCCGGCTGGGTAGGTCTGTTCACCGGCGACGGCCGGGTGGAAGACCCGGTGGGCTCGCGGCCGCACGTGGGGCATGAGCAGATCGGCCTGTTCTTCGACACCTTCATCGGTCCGCGCGACATCACGTTCCACCGCGACCTGGACATCGTCTGCGGCTCGGTCGTGGTGCGCGATGTCGAACTTGAGGTGGCGATGGGTCCGGGCGTCACGATGTTCGTTCCCGCCTTCCTGCGATACGACCTGCGAGAGGTCAACGGCCAGTGGAAGATCGCCGAACTCCGGGCGTACTGGGACCTGCCGGCGATGATGCTGCAGTTCCTGCGACGCGGATCGCCGGCGATGGCGCCCGCCCTGAAACTCTCCCGTGGGTTGATCGGCAACCAGGGCCTGCGCGGCACCGCGGGCTTCATGGCGGGCTTTCGCCGGGCGGGTGCGCGGCACCAGACGCTGGTGGAGACCTTCCTCGACGCGGTCGTGCGGGGCGACAACGTCGCCGGGCGGCGTGTGCTGTCACCTTCTGCGGCAATAACTTTGGGCGACGACGACGTGCTCGACCTGGCCGAACTCGGCGAACAGCTCCGCGGGGGGCGGTGGTCGAAGATGACCGGGGCCGGGCCCACGGTCACGGTCTCACTGGCTACGGATCACGGGCGGGGCATCTTGTTCGCCGAGCTGGCCTGGCGGGGCAACGACATCAACCGTATTCGTTACTTTCCGGCCTGACCGGGCCCGGGGGGCGAACCACACCCGGATCGAGTAGTAAGGACCAGTGGTCTCGCTCGTTCGTAAGTTCGTCGGGGGGTCTCGGCGTTCTGACAGGCTGCTCCAGGCGTTGCACTTTCCTCATCTGCCCCACGTGTACCTGGAACTGACCGACATACACAGTGCCCGCCTACCAGCGACAGCCACGGTTGTCGCTGCTAGGCGGGCGCATCGCATATCCCTACCGCGCCGAAACGCGTGAGGCAGGTGTGACAACAGGGAACGTGCACCGTGCGCACCGGGTCGCCAACAGCCGCGCACGTGGGGTCTCGGCGGTGGCGGCGCCGGCGGCATGGGCGGCGCTGGTTCCAACCCCCTGACTAACCTACGAGCGAGACCGCTGGTCGGCACCGCGGTCGGGGCCCACAATCGGGAGCGTCATGTTCGATGAGCCGTTGAGGCGGCGGACCCTGCTGCGCGGCGCGGGTGCGCTCACCGCCGCGGCGCTGGCGCCGTGGGCCGCGGGCTGCGGGTCCGGCGATGACGCGCTGACCTTCTTCTTCGCGGCCAATCCGGACGAGATCCGTCCCCGGATGCGCGTCGTCAACGAATTCCAGCGCCGTCACCCCGACATCACGGTGCGCCCGCTGCTGTCGGGACCGGGCGTCATGCAGCAATTGTCGACATTTTGCGCGGGCGGAAAATGCCCCGACGTGCTGATGGCATGGGAACTGACCTACGCCGAGCTGGCCGACCGGGGGGTGTTGCTCGACCTCAACACCTTGTTGGCGCGCGACCACGCGTTCGCCGCGGAACTGAAGGCCGACGGCATCCCCGCGCTGTACGACACCTTCACGTTCAACGGTGGCCAGTACGCTTTTCCGGAGCAATGGTCGGGAAACTACCTGTACTACAACAAACAGCTCTTCGACGAGGCGGGGGTGCGACCGCCGCCGGGCGACTGGGAACGCTCGTGGAGCTTCGCCGAGTTCCTGGACGCCGCCCGGGCACTGACCCAGCGCGAGGGGTCGGGGCGGGTCACGCGATGGGGTTTCGTCAACGCATGGGTCGCGGTCTACTCGGCGGGGCTGTTCGCCATGAACAACGGTGTGCCGTGGTCGACCCCGCGGGTCAACCCGACCCACCTCAACTTTGACGACCACGCCTTCATCGAAGCCGTGCAGTTCTACGCCGATCTGATCAACAAGTACCGGGTGGCCCCCAGCATCTCCGACCAGCAGTCGATGTCGACGGCGGACCTGTTTTCGGTGGGCAAGGCCGCGATGGCGCTCGCTGGGCACTGGCGCTACCCGACGTTCGATCGGGCCGCCGGCCTGGACTTCGACGTCGCGCCGCTGCCCATGGGTCCCCGCGCGAGCGCCGCGTGCTCGAATATCGGCGTGACCGGGCTCGCCATCGCGGCGACCAGTCGACGCAGGGAGCAGGCCTGGGAGTTCGTGAAGTTCGCCACCGGCCCCGTCGGGCAGGCCCTGATCGGTGAATCCAGCCTGTTCGTACCGGTGCTGCGGTCTGCGATCACATCCGCAGGATTCGCCGGCGCGCACCGGCGGCTCGGCAACCTCAGCGTGCTTACCGACGGCCCGGACCACTCGGCGGGCATGCCGATCACCCCGGCGTGGGAAAAGATCAACGCGCTGATGGATCGCAACTTCGGGCCCGTGCTGCGGGGATCCCGGCCGGCGACGTCGCTGACCGGGCTGGCACGTGCCGTCGACGAGGTGCTGCGCAACCCATGACCGCGACCGGCATGTCCACCGCGCGGGCCCCGAAGGGCACCCGCCGCCCGGGACGACGCGCGCGCGCCGGTCGGCTGTTCGTCGCCCCCAACCTGGCCGCGGTGATGGTGTTCCTGCTGTTTCCGCTGGGTTTCTCGCTGTACATGAGTCTGCAGCGGTGGGACCTGTTCACGCCGCCGCGGTTCGTGGGTCTGGCGAACTTCGAGAACCTGTTCACCTCCGACCCGCTGTTTCTCATCGCCGTGCGCAATACGGCGATCTTCACCCTCGGCAGCGTGCTGCCCACCGTCGTCATCAGCCTTCTTGTCGCCGGGGTGCTGAACCGGAAAGTCAAGGGCATCAGCATCTTTCGCACCATCGTCTTTCTGCCGCTGGCGATCTCGTCGGTGGTGATGGCGGTGGTGTGGCAGTTCGTCTTCAACACCGACGACGGGCTGCTCAACATCATGCTCGGCTGGATCGGGATCGGACCCATCCCGTGGCTGGTCGAACCCCACTGGGCCATGGTGGCGCTCTGCCTGGTCAGCGTGTGGCGCAGCGTGCCGTTCGCCACCGTGGTCTTGCTGGCGGCGATGCAGGGAGTTCCGGACAACGTCTACGAGGCCGCCAAGATCGACGGCGCCGGCGAGGTTCGCCAGTTCGTGTCCATCACGGTGCCGCTGATCCGTGGGTCGATCTCGTTTGTGGTGGTCATCTCGATCATCCACGCGTTCCAGGCGTTTGACCTGGTCTACGTCCTCACCGGCGCCAACGGCGGACCGGAAACCGGGACGTATGTGCTGGGCATCATGCTGTTCCAGCACGCCTTTTCGTTCCTGGAGTTCGGGTATGCCTCGGCATTGGCCTGGGTGATGTTCGCGATCCTGTTGGTGCTGACCGTGCTGCAGTTTCGGATCACCCGGCGACGTTCCTGGGAGGGTTCCCGTGGTTTGGGTTGATCGAGTGGTCCAGCGCAACGTCTTTCGCGGCATCGTGGTGTACGCCGCGCTGATCGCGATCGCGTGGTGTGCGCTGTTCCCGATCCTGTGGGCGCTGTCGGGCTCGTTGAAGACCGACGGTGAGGTGAGCGAGGCGACGCTGTTCCCGTCGCACCCGCAGTGGTCCAACTATCGTGCGGTGTTCGCGCTGATGCCGTTCTGGCGGATGTTCTTCAACACCGTGCTGTATGCCGGATGCGTCACGGCCGGGCAGGTCTTCTTCTGCTCACTGGCCGGATACGCGTTCGCGCGACTCGAGTTTCGCGGACGCGAGACGTTGTTCGTGGTGTACCTGGGCACGTTGATGGTGCCGTTGACCGTCACGGTGATCCCGCAGTTCATCCTCATGCGGACGGTGGGATGGGTCGACACACCCTGGGCGATGATCGTGCCGGGGTTGTTCGGCGGTGCGTTCGGCACCTATCTGATGCGACAGTTCTTCCGCACCCTGCCCGCCGATCTGGAGGAGGCCGCGATTCTGGACGGTTGCTCGCCCTGGCAGATCTACTGGCGAATTCTGTTGCCCCACGCCAGACCCGCGGTGATGGTGCTGGGCGTGCTCACCTGGGTCACCGTGTGGAATGACTTTTTATGGCCGCTGTTGATGATCCAGCGCAATAGCCTGGCCACGCTGACGCTTGGCCTGGTTCGGCTGCGCGGCGAATACGTCGCGCGCTGGCCGGTGTTGATGGCGGCCTCGATGCTGATCCTGCTGCCCCTGGTCGTGCTCTACGCGGCCGCGCAACGCTCCTTTGTCCGCGGGATCGCGGTGACCGGGATGGGCGGGTAACGCCGGTGGCTTCGGTGAGTTTCCAGCGGGCCACGCGGCGGTATCCCGGCACGGATCGCCCCGCCCTGGACCGCCTGGACCTGATGGTGGGCGACGGCGAGTTCGTGGTCCTGGTCGGGCCGTCCGGATGCGGCAAGACGACCTCGCTGCGGCTGGTGGCCGGCCTGGAATCGCTGGATTCCGGGAGCATCCGGATCGGCGACCGCGACGTCACCAACGTCGAGCCCAAGGACCGCGACGTGGCGATGGTCTTCCAGAACTATGCCCTGTATCCCCACATGACGGTGGCGCAGAACATGGGTTTCGCGTTGAAAGTCGCCAACATTTCGAAGTTCGAGATCCGCGAGCGCGTGCTGGCCGCGGCGAAACTGCTGGATCTGCAACCGTATCTGGATCGCAAGCCCAAGGACCTGTCCGGCGGCCAGCGGCAGCGGGTGGCGATGGGCCGCGCGATCGTGCGTCGGCCGCAGGTGTTCCTGATGGACGAGCCGCTGTCGAATCTGGACGCCAAACTGCGCGTGCAGACCCGCAACCAGATCGCGGCGTTGCAGCGCCAACTCGGCACCACCACGGTCTATGTCACCCATGACCAGGTGGAGGCCATGACCATGGGCGACCGGGTGGCGGTGTTGCGCGACGGCGTGCTGCAGCAGTGCGCCGCGCCGCGCGAGCTGTACCGCAGTCCGGGCAACGTGTTCGTCGCCGGCTTCATCGGATCTCCGGCGATGAACCTGTTCACCCTCCCCGTCGTGGATTCCGCGGTCTCGTTGGGAGACTGGCTGATCCCCGTGCCGCGTGAGATCGCCGGCAGGGCGGCCGAGGTCGTCGTCGGGGTGCGCCCCGAGCATTTCGAGCTGGGCAGTCTGGGTGTCGAGATGGACGTCGACGTGGTCGAAGAGCTCGGGGCGGACGCCTACCTGTATGGCCGGATCAGCGGATCCGGCAAGGTCGTCGGCAAACCCGTCGTGGCGCGCACCGACGGGCGCGATCCGCCCGACAAGGGCACCCGCGTGCGGCTGCATCCGCAGCCCGGGCACCTGCACTTTTTCGGTGTCGACGGGCGTCGCCTCGGCTGAGCGGATCCGGCGCCGGCGGCCGGCCATCACCGGCTACTCCAGTCGTTGGGCCAGCGTTGCCGTCCCGGGACCCGAGAGGTCAGCCAGGGCCGCGGGCCGGCCGGCCATCGCCATGAGCAGTGCCTCGCCGGGGCCGGTTACCTCGGGCCCGCGGCCGTGTACCCAGTCGACATCGGTGGCGCGCAGGCGCAATCCCTTGATTCGTGGCCGAGCGCCAAGCCGAGGGTTCCTCGGCGTCAGCCACAGAACGCGGGTGAGCCGCTCGGCGGGGATGGTGCGGGGCCGGCCCAGTGCGCGCCGGATGTCTTGGTGGTGGATCATGGCGTCCAGCAGAGCGATCATGCCGCCGAAACCCGCCGTCAGCCCGCGTGGTTGCAGGTGTTGACCGGCATAGTCGAGCAACTCATCCGGGCTCCGCGCGGCGAACTCGTGCACGCCGACCTCGTTGGCGCGCACCACCCGGCCCTTGATGAACCGCTTGACCAACCCGAATGCGTTGAGATCTTCGTAGCTGAACATATGCGCGACAACGTCTTTGACGCTCCAGCCGTCGCACAGGCTGGGTGTGGCCCACTGCTGCGGTGTGAGCGTTGCCAAAAACTCCACCAGCTCGGCACGCTCGGCGCGGGCCATGTCCATCAGGGCGGCGGGTGCGCCATCTCCGGGGCGGGTCATGTGGCGCACCAGGCCGGCATAGCGGTCCAGGTACCGCGGCCACCCGTCAGCGCTGTCCACGCCGTCGGCGATCGACTCCCAGCCCGGACCATGGCGGTCGAGGTGACGGTGTACCAGATCCACCCGCGTTCGCCGCGGGGACTCGGCGGTGAAGCGCACCTCGACCTCACTGGTCTTGGATAGGTCGCGTTGCAGTTGCCAGGCCGGATCGATGTCCCAGGTGAACACCACCCGGGTGGGTGGTTCGTAGACCAGCACGCGCGCCCATGGGCACACGGTCCCGTCAACTCCACGATCGTAAATATGGCCTCCCGCATGGCATTCGAACACCGTCTCGGCGATCGGGACGGCAAGCAGGTTGTGCTCGCGGGGTTTGAAGTCGCCGAACCGCGCGGTGAACACCTCGAACGCGCGCTCGATCGAGGCGTTGACGACAACACGGTGATGAACAGCGGTTCGCCGGGGTGTCATGAGCCATCTCCTTCGATGTCGAGGGTATGCGCGTAGGCGGCCAGGGCCTGGGTCCAGAACCGGTCGAGGTCGGCGCGCAGTGCGTCGAGCCCGGCCGGGTCCAGCTGGTAGACGCGACGGGTTCCCCTGGCGCGATCGCACACCAGCCCGGCCGACTTGAGCACCTTGAGGTGCTGTGACACCGCCGGCCGGCTGACGGGAAGGTCGCGGGCCAATTCCCCGACGGCCAATGGGCCATGCGCCAGGCGTTCCACGATGGCCCGCCGGGTCCCGTCAGCCAGGGCCTGCCACGCCTCACCGGTACATCGGTAAGCGGTCACGAACCGTAAGTCTATACTTACCGATGTTGGTCGGCAATGCCGCGCCCATGTCGGCGCGGGGTCCGGCCATGGTCGGATCGGACATGGCCGGATCGGACATGGCCGGATCAGACATGGCCGGATCAGACATGGCCAGATCAGACATGGCCAGATCAAAAAATGGTCGGGCGGAGACGTCGATCGTGTGGGCCGGCTCGGTTAACCTTCCAACGGTCGGCCTCCTCGGTTCCGCGCGCCGCCAACGGCCCGAGCGCCGCGACCAGCACCAAGGACACACCGCAGTGAACACCCCGAGGGAGGCATGATGGACGACCACAACGGCAGCCGGCAGATCGCGGTGGAGAATCCCGCCACCGGCGAGGTGATCGCGCACGTGCCCGACATGACACCCGAGCAGGTCGCCGAGCTGGCCCGGCGCGGCCGCGCCGCCCAACCGGTATGGGAAGCACTAGGGTTCGACGGGCGGGCAAAGGTGCTCAAGCGGATGCAGCGCTGGATCATGGACAACGCCGATGAGCTGGTCCGCACCATCTGCTCGGAGACCGGCAAGGCCTACGAAGACGCTCAGATCGCCGAATTATCTTACGGTGCAGCGGCATTCGGCTTCTGGGCGGATCACGCGCCGCGCTACCTTGCCGACGAGCGGATCCACTCGTCATCGATCTTCGTCAAGAACAAACGGCTGGTCCTGCGGTACCGCCCGGTCGGGCTGGTCGGTGTTATCGGTCCGTGGAACTACCCCCTGACCAACTCGTTCGGCGACTGCATACCGGCGCTGGCCGCCGGCAACAGCGTCATCCTCAAGCCCTCGGAAATAACACCGTTGACATCGCTCTTCCTGGCAAAGGGCCTGGCCGCGTGCGGGCTGCCGGCGGACGTCTTCGCGGTGGCGACCGGACGCGGGGCCACCGGCGCGGCGGTGGTCGACGAGGTCGACATGATCATGTTCACCGGGTCGACCGCCACCGGCCGCAAGATCGCCATGCGCGCCGCCGAGCGGCTGATCCCGGCATCGCTGGAACTCGGCGGCAAGGATCCGATGATCGTGCTCGCCGACGCCAACATCGAACGCGCGGCCAACCACGCGGCCTACTACTCGATGTTCAACTGCGGGCAGACGTGCATCTCGATCGAGCGCTGCTATGTCGAGGCACCGGTCTATGACGAATTCGTCGCCCGGGTCACCGACAAGGTGCGCGCGATACGCCAGGGTGTGCCCACCGGACCCGGAACGGTCGACGTCGGATCGCTGACCTTTCCACCGCAAGTGGAGACGGTGGAACGCCACGTCGAGGATGCGCGCGCACGCGGCGCCAAGATCCTCACCGGGGGAAAGCGCGGGCGAACCACCGGCTACTGGTACGAACCGACGGTGCTCGTCGATGTCAACCACGACATGGCCTGCATGCGCGAGGAGACCTTCGGTCCGACGCTGCCGATCATGAAGGTCGCCGACGCCGAGGAGGCGATCCGGCTGGCCAACGACTCGGAGTACGGGTTGTGCGCGGCGGTGTTTTCCCGAGACACCGCGCGCGCCGAAGCGGTGGCGCGTCGGATCAACGCCGGCGCGGTCACGATCAACGATGCGCTGCTCAACTACACCGCGCTGGAACTGCCGATGGGCGGGGCCAAGCCGGGTTCGGGCATCGGCTATCGACACGGCGCCGGCGGAATTCGAAAGTACTGCCGCCACCAGTCGCTGTTTATCTCGCGCATCAATCCCGGCTGGGACCCGCACATGTACCCCTACACCGCCTGGCGCAGCCGGCTTTTCGCCCGACTGCTGCGCCTGCTGAATCGGGGCTGACGCCCAGCCAGCGGCCGACGGCGTCCAGCATCCCGCGCCTCCCGCCGTCGTGGTTTCGCCCATGTGACGTTCGTCTCGATGGCGTAAATCACTTCCGCTGCCCGTCACGTTGTGGCGTGCGCCGTGCACTAAGGCCATGAAGACCATCGCTGGAGAAACGGAGAAAGTCCATGACCGACGCGCTTGTCATCGATGCCGAGGGCCTTGACCGGCTGTCGTGCCGTGCCAAGGCCGACCCGGGCACCGGCAAGAAGACCCTGACGGCCCGCACGGTGTGTGAGTCCGGATTCCGCAACATGACCTATGTGCGCGACCTGGCCCCGATGTTGGTCGGGGAGCCGCCCGCGCTGCTGGGCGATGATTCGGCGCCCAATCCCTCGGAGACCACGCTGGCCGCTCTGGGGTCGTGCATCTCGGTCGGCCTACTGGCCAACGCCACCCACCGTGGTGTCACCCTGACCAAGATCGAGGTCGAGATGGCCGGTGATATCGACATCTCCGCCGTCTGGGGGGTCGGTGACACCCCGGAGGGCAAAGTCCTGGGCTTCAGCGCGGTTCGCTGCACGGTAACCCTGGCCGGCGATGCCGACGACGCGACACTGAAGGAGATCCACGACAACGCGATCGCGTGGTCGCCCGTGGTGAACACGTTCCGCCGTCCAGTCACCGTCGACTCCACCCTGGCAATCGGCTAGGACTCCCGACGTGACCCATACCAGAACGCGGCTCGCCGAGGTCATCAGGCGGGCGCGCCTGCACAAGGGCTTGAGCTGGGCCAGGATCGCCGAGGCAATCGGAAAGGATCGGGTGTGGACGGTGGCAGCCCTGCTCGGCCAGCATCCACTGTCGAGCGCCGACGCCGCGACGGTGGCAGCGCTGCTTGACCTCGGTGACGATGCCGTCACCATCTTGCAGATGGTGCCCTATCGGGGAAGTGACCCGTCGGTGTCGGCCGATCCGACGATTCACCGGTTTCATGAGGCGCTGTCGGTGTACGGGCCGGCGATCAAAGAGCTGATCACCGAGGAATTCGGTGACGGGATCATGAGCGCGATCAACTTCCGCATGAGCGTCGAACGTCGTCCGGATCCGCAGGGTGATCGCGTCATTGTCATTTTCGACGGCAAATTTCTCGACTACCGATGGAATCACACCGAACAGGAGGTATTGCCGTGACCGCGACAATCGATGGCGCGATCGGTCTGTTCGATTCGGAGCTGCTGGAAGACATTCGTGCCCACGCCGACGCGTTGGACCGCGGCCAGGACAATGCCCGACGCAGTTTCACGATGCTCGGTGCCGCCGGTCTGCTCGGGGTGGGCGCCCCGGGCAACGCCGATGGCAGGCTTCCGCAGATGGCCGAGGTGATCAGCGTGATCTCCGGCGAGTGCATGAGCACCGGGTTCGCGGTGTGGGCCAGCCGGATGGTGGTGGAGTATCTGCTCACGGCCGGAACACTATTCAGCACGGCCGCGGTCAAGCCGTTGCTGGCCGGGACCGCGCTGGGGGTGACCGGCATGGCCGCGGCCTTCAAGGACGCTGCCGGTTGCGGAAGCCTAGAACTCACGGCCACACCGGCCCCGGGGGGCTACCAGCTCGGCGGTTGCATCAGGTGGGCCAGCAACCTCTACGACGACTCGATGTTGGTCACCGCGGCCCGAACCGAGCGCGGCGACAAACTGATCGTGGCTCTGCCGTTGACCACGCCGGGCGTCACGGTGGGCAATCGCTTCAAGCTGTTGGCAATGGATAGCACGGCGTCGTCGTATCTGGAGCTCAACGATGCCTACATCACCTCCGAGCAAGTGCTGTCCACGGACTTCGACGGGTTTCTCGACGCGGTCCGCCCCACCTTCCTGGTCCTGCAATCGGCCATGTGCCTTGGCCTGGCCAAGACCGCGATGGCACAGTGCAAGCTTGGCCTGACCGGAGTGAACTCCGTCTTTAGCTCCGATGTCGATCTGATCGCGGGAAAGCTGGCCCTGGCCGAGAAGACGTTGGCGAGTTTGACCTCGGCGATCGGCGGAATGCAACCGCCCAACAACAAAGAGCTACTGGCATTGCGGCTGACGGCAGCCGAGATCGCCAGCGCCTGTGCCGCTTTGGAGATCCGGACCGCCGGCGGGAAGGGCTACGCCAGCAGGACACCGGCGAGCCGGCGCTACCGGGAGGCCGCGTTCCTTCCCGTCCAGTCGCCCTCCGAAGCTCAGCTGCGCTGGGAACTCGGCGGGTGCTGTTGAGTGACGGTCAGCGGTGACTCCGACGGCGGGCGGCGGGTGCCAGCCGCCCACGGATCCTGAACCCGAGGTCGGCGGGATCCCGCTGACCGCCCTGGTGCGCGACTACCACCGGCCGATGGTGAATTTTGCCTGCACCATGGTGAATTCACCATCGGTGGCCGAAGAAGCCGTGCAGGAAGCATGGGTGCAGGTGCTGAAGTTTTCGGACTCGTTCGAGGGGCGTTCTTCGGTGGCCACCTGGTTGTTCGGGATCGTCAAGAACACCGCGGCGCGGCACCGGCGCCGCGAGACGCGGATCCGCGCGCACGAGCTGCTGGCCACCGAAGACGCCGACCCGCTGTCCGGCCGCATGCACCCGGCCGGTCACCCCGACGCCGGGCACTGGCGCGTTCCACCGTCTCGGCGATTCCTCCCGGAGGACCAAACGGTGGCCCAGGAACTCGTTGACCACGTGCGGGAGGCACTGGACGCGTTGCCGATGCGGCAACGACAGCTGGTCATCCTCCGAGACCTCGTCGGTACGTCCGCGCAGGAGGCCGGCGACATTCTCGAACTGTCCGCCGCGGCGCAGCGCGCGCTGCTCTATCGAGCCCGAGGAAACCTTCGAAACGAATTGGAAAAGCGGTATCAACGATGACCGTCCACGACAACACAGTGCCCGCAATCGATTGCGTCGACTTTGTGCGGCTCGTCGATGATCTGGTCGACTCCGACCCGCAGACGTGGGGCGCGGTGGTGGCCAAACACCTCGATGAATGCCCGCCGTGCCTGGTGTATCTGCAGCAAATGCGCGACCTCAAGATCCTGCTCAACCATGTCTATGACGGGCAGAAGCTCACCGACGAGCACGTTGTGGGGGTCCTCGGCACGATCAACACCCTCAGGAAAGGCCAACCCGGATGAACACCAACGCGCCGCTGCCGCCACTCGAACAGTCATGGACACTGGGCGGACCCGTCGACGCCGCATCGATGCGTGACGCCATGGGCGCCTTTCCGTCCGGTGTCACCGTGCTGACAACCCGCTTGGGAGACCGGCGGGTCGGCATGACGATCAGTTCGTTCGCCTCGGTGTCGATCGACCCGCCGCTGCTGCTGCAGTGCGTGGCACGCAGCGCGGGCAGCCTGCCGGCGTTCCGCATGGGCACTGCGGTCGCGGTCAACGTTCTCGCGCGCGACCAGGCCCACCTGGCGCGCCGGTTTGCCAGCAAGGTCGAGAACCGTTTCGAAGGCGTGCAATTCGACACCGACGAGCGAGGCTGCCCGATACTTGCCGGCGCCGCCGCCTCGGTAACGGGTGTCATCGACCGGATATACGACGCCGGCGACCATGTCATCCTGCTCATTCGCGCCTGTGCCGTTCACCGCAGCGGCGCCTTGCCGCTGCTGTACCACTCGGGGCGGATGCACGACTGGGTTACGGCCGTCAACGCCGTGGCTTCGTAAGTAGCGCAGGGCTTTCGGTGTCGCACGAAAGGGTGAGCCTATGTCCCAGCCCGCCGCGGCGGCCGACCCTTGCCTGGCCGAACCGCCGATCACCGACCGATCCATCGAGGATCCGTTCGAGCCACTGAGCGTCGCGGCCATGGTGTGCCGAATAGCCAGCATGGCGTTGCAGAAATCGGCGCATCCGTGGGCATTTCTGATGCGCTCGGTGGTCGGCGGGGCGATGGTGGGGTTCGGCACCCTGCTGTCGTTGGTTGTCAGCACCGGGGTGAGCACGCCGGGCATTGCCAGCCTGCTAATGGGCCTGGCGTTCGGCATGTCCTTCGTGCTCATCCTGGTCTCGGGGATGTCGCTGATCACCGCGGACATGGCCGCCGGCTTCCTCGCGGTGCTGCAGCGCCGCCTGAGCTGGCGGGGCTACCTACGGCTACTGGTCATCGGCGCGGCCGGCAATCTGGTTGGGGCCTTGGTGTTTGTCACGGTGTGCGCTGCCGCCGGCGGCCCATACCTGGGCACCTTCGCGGGGCGAGCAGCGACGGTGGGCGTCGAGAAGACCGGCCAACCCTTCTGGACCGCGTTCTTGCTGGCGGTGTTGTGCACCTGGTTTCTGCAAACCGCGATGTGCTTGTACTACAAAGCCCGCAGCGACGTGGCGCGGATGGGTTTTGCCTTTTACGGACCGTCGGCGTTCGTGATGGGCGGCACCCAGCACGTTATCGCCAACGTCGGGTTTCTTGGACTTCCCATGTTGCTCAGCGCGTTTCATTCCTCGGCACCGCATACCGCAATCGGTTGGGGGTTGGGCAGTCACGGCTTGCTGACGAATATCTGCGTCACCGGCGCGGGCAATCTCGTCGGCGGCACGTTTTTTGTGGCGGTACCGTTTTTCCTGATCGGCCAGTTGCAGCCGCGCGGGATAGCCGACGTCGGTGGCGGCAAGTGGAGTCCAACGGCCCTGCCCCGCGATACCGCCGTCTTATAGCGTAGAGGCCGACGGCCATCGCTCAGGGTCGGTTCGCTGGCTGCAAAGGAGCGTGAAATGTCGGATAGTGCAACGAAATACGGAATACTCGTGGGGGTCGACGGGTCAGCCGAATCCGACGCGGCGGTGGTCTGGGCAACGCGCGAGGCCGTCATGCGTCGAGCGCCGATCACCTTGTTGCACGCGGTTGCCCCGGTGGTGGTCGGATGGCCGGTGGGCCAACTTTATGCCGAGATGCCGCACTGGCAGGAAGACCGGGCGCGCCAGGTCATCGACCAAGCCCGCAAGACGCTGACCGCCAGCGTGGGTGCAGCCGAGTCGCCGAAGGTGCGGACCGAGCTGGTCTATGCCAACGTGGTGCCGACGCTCATCGACGCTTCCCAGCAGGCCTGGATGATCGTCGTGGGTAGTCAGGGTATGGGTGCGTTGGGTCGTCTGCTGCTGGGCTCGATCAGCACCGCGCTCTTGCACCATGCGCACTGTCCGGTCGCGGTCATTCATGCCGATGCGGGCACCGCCGCGGATTCCCAGGCGGCCGTGCTGGTGGGTATCGACGGATCGCCGGCGTCGGATGCCGCGGCGGCACTGGCGTTCGACGAGGCCTCCCGCCGCGGCGTAGAACTCGTGGCGTTGCACGCCTGGAGTGACGTCGGGGTATTTCCGGTCCTCGGGATGGACTGGCGCGACCGCGAACGTGAAGGGGAGGAGGTCCTGGCCGAACGGCTGGCCGGCTGGCAGGAGCAGTACCCGGATGTGCGCGTGCGCCGATCGCTGGTCTGCGACAAGCCGGCCCACTGGCTGCTCGAGGGGGCCGAGCGTGCCCAACTGGTGGTGGTGGGCAGTCGCGGCCGCGGGGGATTTCCCGGCATGCTGCTCGGTTCGGTCAGCTCCGCGGTGGCCCACTCGGCGAAGGTTCCGGTGATCGTCGTCCGCCCCAGCTAACGCCGACCGGCGAAGGTCTGATGGCCACGTGATCGAGGACCAAAGCCTCATGGCCGGCGACCGTGCGGTTCGTAGCGTCGGGGTAGGAGAGAGGGAGAACGAAATGTCTGCAACCGACACCACAACCCTTAAGGCCCTCGGCGTTGTCGTCGGAGTCGATGGATCGTCCGCATCCAACGCCGCCGTGTGTTGGGCGGCCCGGGACGCGGTGCTGAGAAACGTTCCACTGACCGTGGTCCACGTGGTGAACACGGGCGTGGCGACCTGGCCGAACCTGCCCTACCCCGATTCCGCGGGGGTATGGCTGGAAGACCAGGGCCGCCGGATCGTCGCCGAGGCGGTCAAGATCGCCGAGGAAGCCGTGCCGACAGACCGCAAGCTCACCGTCAAGGGTGAGGTAGTATTCTCCGCCCCCGCGCCGACGCTAGCCGAAATGTCAGGTGAGGCGGAGCTCTTGGTGGTGGGTTCCTCGGGCCGGGGAGCGGTGGCCCGGGTCCTGCTGGGTTCGGTCAGCTCGAGCGTGCTGCGGCGCGCACGTTGTCCGGTCGCCGTCATCCGCGACGAAGATCCGTTGATGCCGCATCCGCAGAGCGCTCCGGTGCTGCTGGGCATCGACGGGTCGCCGGCTTCGGAGCTCGCCACCGCGGTGGCCTTTGACGAGGCGTCGCGGCGCGGTGTCGAGCTGATCGCGCTGCACGCGTGGAGCGACCTGGAGGTCGTCGACCTTCCGGGGTTGGACTGGGACACGGTGCGGGCGGAAGCCCAGCTCAGTCTCGCCGAGCGGCTGGCGGGCTGGCAGGAACGCTATCCGGATGTGACGGTGTGCCGGGTGGTGGTGTGTGATCGCCCGGCGCGGCAGCTGGTCGAAAGGTCGGAATCGGCGCAGCTCGTTGTGGTCGGCAGTCACGGTCGGGGGAGCATTACCGGTATGCTCCTGGGCTCGGTGAGCAACGCCGTGGTGCACGCCGTCCGGATGCCGGTGATCGTGGCACGGCCGTCCTAAGCCGGGCCAGGTGTGCCCCTCGGTACCCAGCAGCGGCGGGCCGCGCTCCGACTAATCTCTCTTCATGAATAATGATTTATTATGTGAATAGACATCGATTTTAATCGAATGCCGTCGGACATAACAGTTCAGGTGTGGTGGACAGGTTTGTCTGCATGCGGTAAGGAGATGGCTCGGTGACCGACCGTCCCGTCGATAGCGGCGCACCCGCACCCAACCATGGGGTGTACGGCATCTCGGTGGCCGCCGAACTCTCCGGCATCGCGGTTCAGTCGCTTCGCCTCTACGAACGCCACGGTCTGGTCAAACCGGCGCGCAGCGCGGGCGGAACTCGGCGCTACAGCGCCGACGACCTGGCCCGGCTGCGGCGCATCAGCGCGCTGGTCGAAGCCGGAGTCAACCTGGCCGGGATCGCGCGCATCCTCGACCTCGAAGACGACAATGCGGCTCTCTCCGCGGCCAATGTCGACCTGCGATCAACCAACCGAAGCCTGCGCAACGCCGCGAAAGCGGCGCGGTCCCAAGCGGCCACGGATTTGTAGAACGTATATGTAGTACATTGGTGGCATGGGTGAAATATCCATACGAATGCTCAACCAAGAGACGTCCAAGGTTTTGGCCCGCGTGAAGCGCGGCGAAGAGATCACCCTTACCGAGCGCGGCCAGGTAATCGCCCGAATAATCCCGGCTTCCGCCGGCCCGCTCGACGCGCTGATCGGTGCCGGCAGGGTGCAACCGGCGACAGTGCATGGCCCGGCGCCTCGTCCCACGATTCCGATGCGTGGCGGTCTGGACGCCGGCACGCTGTTGCGGCGCATGCGGGCCGAGGAACGATATTAGCCCGTGATCTACCTGGACACCTCGGCGCTGGTCAAGCTGATTCGCATCGAAGTCGAGTCTGACGCGCTCGGTGACTGGCTCGATCAACGCACCGACATGCGATGGATAACATCCGCTTTGGCCGACGTTGAGCTGCCCAGAGCCATCCGGGCGGTCGCCCCGGAAGGGTTGGCCGCCGTGCCCGCCCTGCTGGCCAGGCTGGACCGATTCGAAGTCGACTCGGTCATTCGCGCCACCGCGGCGGCCTACCCCGACCCCACGCTGCGTTCGCTGGACGCGATACACCTGGCCACTGCGCAAGCCGCCGCATCGGTTGCGCCGTTGACCGCGTTGGTTACCTACGACGGCCGCCTCGGGGAGGCCGCCGCCGCCCTGCGGATGACCGTGGTCGCACCCGGAGCGAACACACCATCCGGGTGAAAGAAAGCCGTGTTGTCGTGTCCGGTGCGCAGCACGGTTCGATCCGGTCGAATGAGCGCGGCCGTGGCACGGCCGCGGCGCAGCCACTTCCCGAGCGCACTGCCGGGTGAGACGACCAGCACCGCCACTCCGCGCTCCCGCAGCGCGGCTTCCTGGTCCGCGCTGAGCGCGGTGACGGTGATGACGGCGAAGCCGGCACCGATCACGTCGTCGAGTCGTTGGCCACCGGGCAGCACCGGGTTCGGGCACAGCGTGCCGGCCAGTTGGCGCGGGCGGCGGGGCCTGCACACCAACGCGGAACGGTGCAGCGCGGGCGTGGTGGAGTCGACGATCTTGTCGCGCAGGCCGGGGATCAGCCGCAGCCGGGGCAGCACCGCGCGTCGCACGAGGTTGCCGAAGCTACCGCCGCCGGTCATCGACCAACCGACGCTGAGCGCCAGCCAGATCAGCTTCCGGGTGTGCGGTTTGCGCTCTCGCTGGTAGCTGTCGAGCACCTCCGCCGGCAGGGCGCCGCTGGCGACCGCGGCGATTTTCCAGGCGAGGTTCATCGCATCACGCAGTCCGGCCCCCATGCCCTGACCGATGAACGGGGGAGTGAGGTGCGCCGCGTCACCGAGCAGGAAAATGTTGCCGCGGCGCCACCGGTCGGCGATCTGCGCACGGAAGGTGTACTCGGCGACGCGAAGCAGCGTCAGCTCGTGGGCGGGGATGTCGGCGGTCCACGGTGCGATGAGGGGTCGCAGCGCGGCCAGCGTGCTGAAGTCGTCGGCACGTTCGCCGGCCAGTAACCGAAACTCCCAGCGGTAGCGTGCCCGCCCGATACGCATGTAGGTGCCGGCGCGAACCGGATCGCATACCTGGTGCACGCCCTCCCACTGGCGCAGGTCGGTATCGGTGGCCACGTCCACGACCAACCAGCGTTGTTCGAAGTGAAAATCCCGCATGGTGGCGCCAATATGGTTGCGCACCAGGCTGTTCGCGCCGTCGCACCCCAGCAGGTAGTCGGCGGTGACGTGGTGAACGTGGCCGTCGGATTTGTCGGTGAAGGTGATGCACACCCGCGCCCCGTCCTCGGAAATCCTGGTAACCTCGGCGTTTCCGCGCAACTCGGCCAATGGGTAGCGCTTGAGGTTCGTCCGCAGCAGGGCCTCCAGTTCCGGCTGGTCGAACATGTTTGCCTGCGGGAAGCCGTGGATGCTGCGGGCCGGGTCCCGGTAGAATTCGGCCAGGACCCGAAATCGGTGGGATCGGTTGTCGAGCAGCCGCAGTCCAAGCGTGGGTCGCGAGATCGCGGCGAACTCGTCGGCGATGCCGAGACGAGCGATGATGCGGTGGATTTCGTCGTCCAGATGAACGGCGCGGGGCTGCGGATACACCCCGGGCCAGCGGTCTAGGACCAGGCACCCGACGCCGTACTGGGCCAGCAGCGTGGCCGCGGTGATGCCGGTCGGCCCGGCGCCGACGATGACGACGGGCACCTGCGGGATCTGGTTGGTGTTCACGCGTAGCGCACGGCGGTGCGCTGGGTTCCCAGGTCGATGGCCCCGTCGTCGGTGGCTACCGACGCTTGCACGATGTCACCGTGCCGCAGGTATTTCGGATTGCCGGCTTGACGTTTGAAGTACGCCTTCCATTTGATGGCTGGCGGCAACAGGTTTCCGATGAGCTCCAGCGCCTTGGGCGGAGCGCTCAGCGCGGTGCCGGCCGGCGTGCCGGTGAGCACCAGGTCACCGGCGGCGAGCTCCTGAAATTGCGTCAGCGCCTGCAGCGCCGGTAGCGGCCGATACAGCATGTCGCCCTCGACCAGTGCGTTTTGCCGCTCGGTGTCGTTGACGCTCAGGCGAAGTCGCAAATCGCCGAAGCGCTTGAGTTCGTCGGCTCCGAGCAGCACCAGCTTCGGCCCGAGAGGGGTGAATGTCGGGTAGGACTTGGCTTCGTAGAACTGGGTTTGGGGGAGCTGGATGTCGCGCGCCGACACGTCGTTGGCGACGACCAGACCGGCGATGACGTCGGCAAGGTCCGCGTCGGAGATGGTGGTGCCGACCGGGATTGCGCGTCCGATCACCAACCCGATTTCGACCTCATAGTCGAGCAGTTGGACATGGGCCGGTTTGACGATGTCGTCGAACGGCCCACCGATCGACGCGGACGCCTTGCGGAAGAAGGTGAGTGGAACCGAGGTCGGGTCCATGCCGGCATCCTTGACATGCGATCGAAAGTTGGTCATTTGCGCCACCACCCGGCACGGCCGGGTGACCGGCGAGATCAACCGCAAGCTTTCGACGGCCACGGAGCCGGCCCCGGTGTCGGCCTTGCCCGCGGCGGCCTCGATCGCGGCCCGGTCGGCCAGCAACTGGGCGGTGGTGGTCGCGGTGGTGGCGATCTTGGCTGCGCCGGTGGGGTTCTCGACCCACCAGCCCTCGGCGGTGTGCAGTATGGAGATTGTCACAGGGTGGGTACCTTCACTAGGCCGATCAGGCGGTTGATATCGAACTCGTTGCTGGCGCGCAGCGCGGTGATCATCGAAACCAGTTCGCGGCAGGCCGATTTCGGGGCAATACCGAGAAAGTCTGTGGTTGCCGGCGGTCCCCACTGGGCCAGCCCGGATGCGGTCAACGGTGCCCAGCCGGGTTCGAGGGTGTTGTCGAACATGTCGCCGTCGGTGAAGTGCTCGACCAAGAAGCCGTCGGGATCGCGCCAGTAGTCGAAGATCTGGCTGCCCTGAGTGTGGCGGCCGATTCCCCAGGATCGGAAATAGCCGCTTTCCCTGAGGTATTCGCCGCCGGCCGCCAGCGCGTCGAGGTCGCTGACCTGGTACGCCGAGTGCACGTAGCGGTTGGCCGGGCCGAGCGCCAGCGCCAGTGTGTGGTGATCGGCGGGGGTGGCCCCGCGATCGCAGCGGATGAAACCCATCGTCGGCCCCCGTCGGCGCTGGCCGGGAAAGAACAGGAAGTCGCTGACGATCATCCCGAGGTTGTCCAGATACCAGTTCAGCGCCTGCTGGTACCTCGTCGACTGCAGCACCAGGTGACCGAGGCGCTGTACCCGCGCGGGTGCCCGTGGGGGGCGCTGAGTCGCGTTGGCGCGCCGCAGGTCATGTCCGACGTTGACCGCGTGCGGCCGTTGCCCCGGCAGCTCCGGCAGCTCGTTCATGCCGGCGACCACGCGCACCGGGATGCCGCTGGGGTCCACCAGGTCGACCGACACACCGCCGATGGCCTCCGGCAGCGGGCGCACGCTACCGCCGGTCTTGTCGGCCAGTCGCAGCACGTCGACCTCGTCGCAGGCCCGGTATGCCACCGCGCTGAATCGGGTGCGTGGGCCGCGATGCACGATGACACAGGGCGCTCCGGCATCGGTGCCGCGCAACTGAAGCTCATCGGGACCGCGGTGTGCCGTCTGGAAACCGAAGGCCCGGGCAAACGCCTCGGTGCGGGTCAGATCCGGCTTCTCGAACTCCAGCCAGGCAATGTCGGCGACTTTGATCACCGGGTTGCGCGACCGGCCGGGGTGTTCGCCCGGTCGGGCACCTCGCTCGCTGTGCAGGTCCTTGTGGGTGCCGATCACCGAGTCCACCACCATCTCCCCAGTTAACTGACGAAATCGTCACATAAGACGTATAGTTCAGTCAAGTATTTCTGATGAAATCCTCAGAAGTGATGACTTTAGCCAGCTCACGCCAGCGATGTGCGGGCAACGTTTATCGCAACCCAGACGTGGAATCGACCGACCGCTCGGTGGCCTCGGTGGGCCGGCACGCCACCAGAACCAGCCCGGCCGCGAAAAGCAGCGCGGTCGGCCACGGGAAATCCCCGGACGGAGCGAAGCCCGCACCGGCGATCGACGAGAGGGAGTATGCCGCCAGCGCGGCACCGAACAGCAAGACCGGTTCGGCCCAGCGGTCTGTCAGCGGGAGCCGAATCATGGGCAATGGCGCCACGAAAAAGCGCCGTAGCCACCACAACAACGCTAGCTCGACCGCCGTCACCAGGCTCAGGATGACCTCCCACTCCAACCGGGCCAGCCACCACGCCGCGGTTCCTTGCTCCGGTTGCGGCAACAGCCCGGTCGGGTACCCGACGACCGCTACGATCACGACGGGAACCATGTGCCATAGGTACAGGGCCATCACGTTGGTGTTGGTGACGGACAGCATGCGCCGCACGCGTGGCCAGCGCAGCGCTCGGTTGAGTGTGGGTGCGAGCGCCACCGCGACCCCGGCCTGCGTACAGCCGAACGCGACCATCGCCAACGACGGCGGTGTCGTGTTCTGCACCGGGTGGCCGGGAACGCCGATCATGCTGACCGGGTAGGGGCCCAGCCAGATCAGCATCGCCAACGCGACCGCCGATCCGGCCGCCAGCAGCAGCGGTCTGCGACCCGCCAACGACCCTTCGTGCCAGGCGATTCCGAGCTGATGGAGCATCCCCCAGCACAGCAGGTAGTTGAGCCAGCCGAGGTGCGGTATGTGGGCCGCGATCGAAGCCGCGTCCACCATCGCTACTCCGGCCGCCAGCGCCGTCGGTACCACGAGTCCCCAATGGTGTTGCGCGGCAATCGCAATGGGCGTCAGAGAGACCACCACGAGGTAGACCGCGAGGAACCACAAGTGCATCGCCACCGCCCACCCGGCATACTGCAGCACGGAGCCGGCCACGCCGCAGGCCCGCAGCGCCACCACACTTGCCGAGATCAGCCCGACGTACACCGCCGTCGGTCCCAGCACCCGCGCCAGTCGATGCCGCAGCCAGGCCTGCCGCGATACACCGCCGGCGTCGTGACGGTGTGCCCACGACACCGCCCCGACGTAGCCGGCCACCAGGAAGAACACCGGGACCGCCTGGAAAGGCCAGGTCAGCCATTGCGTCCAGGGCTGGTCGACCAGCGGGTTTTGCCGGCCGAACCGTCCGTCGTGATAGGTTACCGACCCGGCCAGCCAATGCCCCAGCACAATAAGGACCACGCCCGAGACCCGGTAGTAGTCGACCGCGAGATCGCGGACCGGTCGAGCGGTGCCTGCCTTGTCCCCGGGCATCAAATCTTGCGCACCAAAGCGGCCGCGCGCACGTCGTTGCCGACGACGAAGTGCATCCGGACGCGGTCGTCGCGCTGGTCGGCACGAATCACGACCGGTTCGTCAAACCTGATGGGGCTGCGGTACTCCAGTACGGCGCGATGAGGCGCTGCCGCCAAGGCCGGCATCTGGCTGAGGATCTCGAGCACGCCTTGCCAGTAGATGGTGTTGTTGACATGCTCAAAATGATCAATATCCGTGCGCCGCAGCGGAAATGGTGTTTCGGTGCCATTGGTGATCGGCTCGGTGAGCCAGGGGCGCCACCTGAGCCGGTGGTTGTCGGTGGTGCTGCCGAAACGTGCGATGCAGTCGTCGGTGAGACGAGACGGCGTCAAGGTGTCCTTGTTCATGCAGATCCAGAAGCCTTCGGTTTCGATTCGTCCGCCGTGCGAACCCGCCAGTTGAACACGCATGTTGCACCATCGGGTGGAAAGCGCTGCGCACCAACGGCGGAAGGTGATGTCGTTGGGTATTTCGATGGGTTCGAGGACGTCGATCACGGTGCGCAGCACGATCCAATGGGGATGGACTTCGGCCAGTCCGGCATCGGCGAGGTGCTCGGCGCCGACTTCTTGGACATAGCGAGCGACACCGTCCAGGCGTAGCCTCTTGTGCTCGTCGATATCGGTTGTGGCCAACCGCCAGCCTGTTTGGTAGACGTACCCCGAGCTGGGCGGCTCGGCAAGGGGCACGTCGACGTCGGCGTCGTGGGGCACGGCCTCTCCTTTACCCGTCGGCACGGTGATCGCCGAGCAGCTTCTCCAGTTTGTCGCTGGCGCTATTGAGTTTCGATTGGAACATCGACACCACCCGTTCGCGCACCCGCGGCTTGTGGGACAGCGGTGGGAGCAGTCCGGCGAGCAGGTTCAGCCGCGCCGAGCTGAGCCAGTCCGTCAGGTCGGGATCGGCTAGCCAGCGCGCGAAGTTACACAGGTCGGAGTGCGTCAGTCGCATCCAGTCCAGGTCGCGGTCGGGGTGCGGGATCGGTGTGCAGAGTTCGTTTTTCACGCCGTCGGTGTCGTAGGCGAGTTCGACGTGGGCGATGAACGCGGCGCTGAACACCTGTTGGCATCCGCGCACCGCCTGCAGGGTCAGCCGATCGCCGTCGAAAACCGGCTTCGCCGGACGTTGCGGCGCCCCGTCGGCGGTGCAGTCGATGTACAGGGCCGACGGTGAGGAGTTGATCGATCCGCCGTCGAGCACGATTGTGGTGGGCTCGATGTGCTGCACGTGCCCAAGCCGCACCACATCGTCGATTTGGCGCAGTTGGTCGTATTCGGGCTGTGACACCGTCGCGCAGCGATACATGGTCGGACGTATCGCGGGGTCCAGGCGCAGTAACGTGCCGGCGGCCTCGAGCCGGGCGAACAGATCGTCGATCGACGTTGCGGCGTCGATGGCCTCGAGCGTGGCACCGTAGCTGTCCCGGAACTGCTTGATGAACGCCGGCCCGGGCTGCAACGTCGCCCGGTCGATCAGCCAGGAATCGCGCGGCCTGATCCACGTCAGCCTCCTCGGGCCAATGCCGTTTCGCAGCAACCACAGGCAGACGTCCATGCCGGTCTTGCCGGCACCGACGACCACGTACCGGTCCCGCGTGGTGAACTTCGGTAGTTCGTTGGGCGCGATGCAATCGATGCCCGGTGCCACCGAGTACGGCGCGGGCCGCATGGACGGCACGACGGCGCGCAAATAGGTGGCATCGACGATCCGCCGCTGGACGGTGACGGCGTAGTCCGCGCCCCCGAGCGTGCGGAACCGGCCGTCGCCGAGATACTCGCTCATCGGGAAGTACTCCACCCGCCCGGTGGGAAGAAACTGCTGCTGCATGACGGCGTCGAAATAGGCGCATATCTCCCCGACGGGAGCGAGTTCGTTCAGTCCGCGATTCCAGCCGACGGCGTCAATGGTGTTGTTGCCCAACGGTCTTGAGTTGACGCCGTAGTATGCCGACGGCTGGTGGAGTCGCACGAACGGGTAGGCGGTGGTCCAGTGTCCACCCGGCTGGTGCGCTCGGTCGACGATCACCACACGCGCCTCGGATTCGGTGATGAGCGTATCGGTAAACGCCATACCCATGGCTCCGGCACCGACCACCAGATAGTCGGCGTCGATGGCTTTCATGGCCCTCCCTGTGCACCCGCTTCGGTGAACGACTGTTGCGCCACGATAGCGCCTGACCGGGTCGGCGGCGCGCGTGCCGGTCCGCGGTCCGGCGCGAAACAATTCAGCTCTTGCTGTTATATCAGTCTCAGCTGTACAGTTTTATTTATGCTGACGTGTGAGACCCGGGAATCGGCACTGGCACGGCTGGGCCGGGCGTTGGCCGATCCGACGCGCTGCCGGATCCTGGTGGCGCTGCTCGATGGGGTGTGCTATCCGGGCCAGCTGGCTTCCCACCTCGGGTTGACGCGCTCCAACGTGTCCAACCACCTGTCCTGCCTGCGGGGCTGTGGGCTGGTGATCGCTACCTATGAGGGCCGGCAGGTCCGGTACGCGCTGGCCGACAGTCACCTGGCCCGTGCCCTGGGGGAGTTGGTCCAGGTCGTCTTGGCGGTGGATACCGACCAACCCTGCGTCACCGAGCACGCGACGTCGGAGGCGCTCGTGACCACAGCCGATCAGAACAGGAGGAGTTGACAGTGGTTTCCCATGCGCTTTTGGTGAAGGCGGCCGGCACGGTAGCGACCGGGCTGGTCGGGGTGACTGCCTATCAAGCGCTGCGCACGGCGGTCGGCACGGCTCCCGTTCGGCGAGCCGCGGTAACCGCGACGGAATGGGGTCTGCGCGGAACCCGGGGCGCGGCGGTGGCGGCCGAGTCGGCCCGGCTGAAAATCGCTGACGTGGTTGCCGAGGCTCGCGAACGCATCGGTGAAGACGCCTGGCAGTCGGCCCCGACCGCGACCACCGAGGCAGCCGATGTTGACCGCTGATGCGCGCCCGGACACCGACGTCCTGCTGACCGTTGTGTCCGCCGCGGCCGGGCGGATGCGGGTGCACGCCACCGGGTTTCGGTTCGACGCGGTCCGAGCCGTCGCCATCGAGGACACGATTGGCCGGCTGCCCGGCGTGCGGGCCGTGCAGGCGTATCCGCGAACGGCGTCGGTGGTGATCTGGTATTCGCGGGGGCGCTGCGACACCGCCGCGATGCTGGCGGCGATCGCCGATGCCGCCCAGCTTCCCGCGGTGACGGTGCCCGCGCGGGCCCCGCACTCGGCCGATATCCGCCGGGTCGGTGTCGTGCGGAAGGTTATCGACTGGACCGCGCGCACGCGGTCGGGTCGGCGCCGCGACGTGTCGGGCCGCGACGCCTGCGGGTGCGATCACGATGACAACGAGGACCGTGCACCCGAGGGGCTCTGGCACGTCTGGAAGCTGCGACGAGCCGCGGTGTCCGGGGCGCTGTGGACCGCCGGGGCGATTGCCGCCTGGGCCGGTCCGCTCGGGCCGGTCGCGCTGGGACTCAAGGCACTGGCCTTGGCGGTCGGGGCCTCGACGTTCGTGCCGGCCAGCCTCCAGCGAGCGGCCGAGGGCCGCATCGGCGTGGGCACCTTGATGACCATCGCCGCGGCCGGCGCCGTCGCACTGGGTCAGGTCGGTGAGGCGGCCACCTTGGCATTCCTGTTCTCGATCAGCGAGGGCTTGGAGGAATACGCGGTGGCGCGCACCCGGCGCGGCCTGCGGGCCCTGCTGTCACTGGTGCCGGATCGGGCCACGGTGCTGCGGGGGGGCGCCGAAACCACCGTCGCCACGGCCGATCTGCGCGTCGGCGAGCAGATGATCGTCAAGCCCGGGGAACGCCTCGCCACCGACGGCATCATTCGTGCCGGGCACACCGCGCTGGACGTCTCGGCGATCACCGGCGAATCGGTGCCGGTGGAGGCCGGGCCCGGTGACGAAGTGTTCGCCGGGTCGATCAACGGCGCCGGCGTGCTGCAGGTGGAGGTCACCGCGACCGCCGAGGAGAACTCGCTGGCGCGGATCGTGCACATCGTGGAAGCCGAACAGGCCCGCAAGGGCGCTGGTCAGCGGCTGGCCGATCGCATCGCGCGACCATTGGTGCCCGGCATCATGATCGCCGCCACGCTGATCGCCGCGACTGGCAGCGTGTTGGGTAACCCGCTGGTCTGGATCGAACGCGCTCTGGTGGTGCTGGTCGCGGCCTCCCCGTGCGCGCTGGCCATCGCGGTGCCGGTGTCGGTCGTGGCGGCCATCGGCGCCGCCGCCAAACTCGGCGTACTCATCAAGGGCGGCGCCGCGCTGGAAGGCCTGGGCACCGTGGGCGACATCGCGCTGGACAAAACCGGAACGTTGACCGCCAACCGGCCCGCCGTCATCGACGTCGCGACCGCCAACGGCGTCACCCGCGAGCAGGTGCTGGCGGTGGCCGCCGCGTTGGAGGCCCAAAGCGAACACCCGCTGGCCGCCGCCATTCTCGCCGCAACCCCGGCACCGACCGCCGCCGCCAGCGACGTGCAGGCCATCCCCGGGGCCGGACTGACCGGGCATCTCGATGGGCATGCCGTCCGCCTGGGGCGGCCCGGCTGGCTCGACCCGGCCGACCTGGCCGAGCGGGTGGCGCGCATGCAACACGCTGGGGCCACAGCGGTCCTCGTCGAACGCGACCATCAGCTGCTGGGCGCCATCGCCGTGCGCGACGAACTGCGTCCCGAAGCCAGCGAAGTCATCACCGGGCTACGCGCCGCCGGCTACCGGGTGACGATGCTCACCGGCGACAACCACGCCACCGCCGCCGCCCTGGCGGCCCAAGCCGGAATCGAGCACGTCCATGCCGAGTTGCGCCCCGAGGACAAGGCCCAGCTGGTCGGCCGGCTGCGCGCCCAACGACCCACCGCGATGGTCGGCGACGGCGTCAACGACGCTCCGGCCCTGGCCGCCGCCGACCTGGGCATCGCGATGGGCGCAATGGGAACCGACGTCGCCATCGAAACCGCCGACGTTGCCCTGATGGGCCAAGACCTGCGTCACCTGCCGCAAGCGTTGGACCATGCCCGCCGCTGCCGGCGGATCATGCTGCAAAACGTCGGGCTATCGCTGACCATCATCACCGTGCTGATGCCGCTGGCGTTGTTCGGAACCCTCGGCCTGGCCGCGGTCGTGCTGGTGCACGAACTCACCGAGGTGATCGTGATCGCCAACGGCGTGCGCGCCGGACGCATCACGCCGCTGGTGCCGACCCCGTGCCGTAGCCAACGAAGCGACACATCACGGTGACATTGGATCCGGGTGTTGTCGGCGCGCGCGGTGCGACGCGGTTTGAGTGGCGAGCCCACCCGGCGGCGCCGAACCGTGTTCCACCGGCCGGTTTTCCGGTGTGCGATGGGGTCGATCCGCTGCGCGGGGAAGTTTTTCGGGCGTCGGCACAAAACGTCACAGTGACGAAATGCGGGCTGGCCGATTCTCTCCGTTGGTGCTACCTATTGGCACCAGGACATGCGAATATGCATGATAATATGCGAATATGCCTAAGACGGTTCAGATTCGCGACATCGACGACGAGGTGTATGCCGGCCTGCTGCGTCGCGCCGGCGAGGAGGGGATCACGGTGCCGGAATTGCTGCGCCGTGAGGCGGCCCGATTGGCGGCCCGGCCGTCGGTGGCGCAGTGGCTGGCGCGCACCGGGCGGCGGCCCTCAGCGGTGTCCACGGCCGAGGTGCTGGCGACCTTGGACGAGTGGCGTGGCGAGTGGCCGGATGCTCGTCGTTGATGCCTCGTGCCTGTTCGAGGTCGTAGCGGACACCCCCCGGGCGGGTGCGATCGCGACCCGGTTGGCCGCCGATACCGATCAGGCGGCGCCACATGTGGTTGACGTCGAGGTGATGGGGGTGATCCGCGCCCAGTACCTCAAGGGGCACCTGGACGGCACAGCCGCAAGTCAGGCGGTCGCCGATTTGCGGGATTGGCCGGGCGAGCGTATCGGGCATCGGTGGCTGCTGGAGCGGGCCTGGGAGCTGCGAGACTCGGTGCGGGGATGGGATGCGTTCTACGTGGCGCTGGCGGAGGTATTCGATGCAACGCTGCTGACGATGGACGAACGACTGGCCCGCGCGCACGGGCCCACCTGCCGGATCGAAGTCCTAGGCATCGCGTGATCGTCGCTGACCAAACGGGTGCCCCAACGCAACGTCACCATGACGAACCTCTGAGGAGGTGCGGCGTTCGGTCGCGTCCCAACGTCTGCACTGCTGCATCGCCCGCGACTTGGTCTTCGAGCACGCCGGTGACTACGACACCCGGTGGTCGGCGATCAAGGCGATCGCGGGCTAGTTGGGGATGAGCCCGGCAGTGCTGGTCTAGGCGTGGTCTAGGCGGCGCCAACGACAACAGCGGCGCCGGACGCCGAAGTCCGTGTCGGGGAGGTGGTTTCCAGCGAAATCATGGTTACCAAGTTTATGGTATTTTAATGGTGTGCGGACTACCATCGATAAGGCCGGTCGTTTGGTGATCCCAAAGTCACTACGCGAACAGTCGGGCATCATCTCGGGTGAGGTGGAGGTATCGCTGGATGGGGCTGCTATCCGGATCGAAAGCGTGGTAGCCGACAACCTTGTCGAAGAGGACGGGTTACTCCTCCTTCCCAGTGGCGGGCCAGCGCTTGATGCCGACGCGGTTAGGGAGTTACGGCTTGCCGACCAGCGCTGAACATGCCCTAGTCGACACCAGCGCGGCCCTTGCGCTGGTGCAGCGCGAGAACCCATTTCACCTTGCCGCTCGAGCAAGGCTGCTCGCATGCCGACGTGGGCTGTCGGGGCATGCCGCGGTGGAGCTGTTGTCGGTACTGACGCGACTGCGGCCGCCGCAGCGCCTGAGTCCGGTTGCGGCACTGCGCCTTGAGGAGACCAATTTTCCGGAGTCTCGCTTCCTGTCCGCCGCGGATACGAAGGGTCTATTGCGGGAGTTCGCGGAAGCGGGCTTGGCCGGCGGCGCGCTGTACGACGGTCTCGTGGGTGCGGCTGCTCGTAAGCACAAGCTGCCCCTCGTCACGTGCGACCGACGGGCCGAACCGACATATCGACTGCTCGGTGCCGACTACGAACTGCTATCGCCGATTTCGCGCTAATGGCAAAACTCACGAGTGAGCGAACGAAAGATACGTCGAGGAAGGCCACGGAGACCATCCACGGATTCAGGCTAAGGAGTCGTGCCTCCGCTGCCGCGGCAACTCAATGCCGATAAGCGACATTATGTCAGGTAACCGTCGAGGACCAGGATGTGCTGGCCGGTCAGGCGGCGTTGGCCCCCCCGTCCGCTACGTCACTACTCGCGAAGGCTCGACTTCGGGCAGCTGCTGCGGGCCCACAACGGCGAAGTTGGATAAAGATCGCGCCCTTCGACTGTGACGACGATACGGGCGTGCGCTCCGGCCGCTGGGTATGATTTCCCCGGTCGAGTTCGAAAACCGACTCACTCAGACGGCACAAGCCGCCTGACCCTGTGTCCACCATTACGGGTCAACCCCACTAGGACGTAACTATACGGCGGATTCGAACCATGGCGAGTTCCCGCACAGTTCATGGATAATCGACATTATCCATGAACAAAGGGCTCATCTGATTAGATGCTCCCGCGTGCTAGCACCCAGCGGTGCTGGAACGCCAATACCGTCGCCGCCGTTTCGAAGTCGGCATCATAGTGGACAACGGTGAGTTGGTCTGCAGCCGCGAGGGTGGCGGTAAGCAGGTCGGCCATGCCGACGGCTCGATGTTGGCCGGTTCGCGCCAATGCTCGCTGTGCGCCCAGTGCGGTCTGCCAATGCTCGTCATTGGTCGGCAGATACTCGTAGGCGTCGCGGCGGTCCGCCCAGAGCTGTTCGTATTCGGCCGGGCCGCGGGCGCTGTAGAGCGCTTCGGCATCCAGCGACGCTGTTGTCGCAACCACGCCGCCTTCGATAAGTGGTCGCAGGCGCCGCGATACCTCTGGGTGGCGCATCCTCGCGGCGGCGCTGGTATCGATGAGATAACGGGCGATCAGCGCCACACTTCCCCGCGCTCATCCGGATTGGCCATGCCCTCAAGCCCGCCATGTTCAAGCCAGTCGATCTGGCGGGCCCGCGCGGACTTGGCCGCCACTTGCTGCAGCGCGATCCGCACGGTGTCTGATACTCCAGTGGTCCTTAGTTCTCGCTGCGCGGCTGCCAGGAGCTCATCGTCGAGGTCGATCAATCTCTTGGGCATGCCGCCCCCATCTTGCGTATATATGCATTGCCCAGCCAGTATATACTTCAAAGGTTCATGGACGAGGAAAATCCGGTGTGATTTAGCACTGCCCAAGTCTTCACAACCGATACGGTGTGTGTCGCACGCTTGGGTAGGCGGCCCCCTTATCTGTGTTGGGGACCCCCGAAAAGGTGGATCCGGGTTGGTCGTTGTTGTTTGGCCCGTGCTCCCCGCTCCGTGTTGAGGGGCGGTGGACCGCAGTCGGGGTCGAGGTGGAGCGCCCGCAGCGCAGCGAGGACGAACGACCTCGAGGCCGACGAGGATCCGCCGCATACTGGGTCGGCGCGGAGCGAGGCAAAGACGTTGCGGTTCAAATCATGTGACGCCTCCGTAAGTGCTGAGGGGTCGAAGACAGCAAGCGTGGCGTGCCGGCGCCCAGCCTTATCTGGGTCCACGGACGACGGTCCGGCGAGATGATGATGGATGGGGTGCCCGGCGTGCGGGCTGGTGATGGAGGGGTATAAGGTACGTGTGGGAACGGATGGCTCCGTCTCGTCGTACCTCGTTGCCCATTACCGGGAGTGGTCGCAATCGGCCGATCACGCTGTCCGCACCAACGTGAGCCAGAAGGTCCGCGCGCTCGGGTTGATCGTTCAGTTAACTGCAGTCACATTCCTCGCGGCTTCGCTCGGGCTCGAGCTTTACAGCTCGAAGGCGACTCCTACCGGCTACGTGACCACCAAGCCGCCGCTGACAGCCTCCGCCGCGCCGCAGCAGCCGCCCGAGAACCGCTACGCTGATCCCTGCCCTCGGATGGGGAACTTCGGTGAGCACATCTGGGGAATTTCGACGAGCGTCATCAGCGGTGGCAGCGAGGCCCTCTAGGTGCAGAAATATTGCCCGTTGAGCAGACAATTCTGGGGTGGCGAGTAGGAACCGGTCAGCACGCCCCTGAAGCCGCCCGTGGCTGAACCACCGGGTGCAATGATGCGATTCCAATTCGCGGGGGTGAGAACATAGTGCGTGCCAGAATGCGCAAGGGTGCTGTTCCACGTGTGCGAGACGGATTCGCCTACCGGCAAGTCGAATTCAAGCTTCCAGTCGGTTAGCGGCACCGTGCTCAAGTTTGTGATGGTGAAGTGGGCGATGAAACCGGTCTGCCACGTCGATGTCACCGACAACGTCGCCGTGGCCGCAGCCGCATGAGCTACGGGGGTGATGGCGAGTCCGAGGATGGCAGCTAGCAATGCCGACACGGTTGCGTGAAGCGCTGTCCGCCAGCGCTTCACGCAATTGTTCAGTCCGGCCATAGTGGCCAACACTAAAGCCACACGGGCGCTATCGGCCGCCCCTTCGCAAGCAAGCTGCAGTAACTTTGCTCAACCGAAACCGTCATGACATTTTGGCCACGATCCACCCTGAACCATGGATCGGCCTGGCTGGCGCGGCCGGCCGGTTGGGCGGGAGCCCGGCGGAATCGAATATGGCGGGTTACCAGTAAAAGACTGCAATGACGACGCCTTCGTCAGCTACCGCGCCAACTACCGCGCCCGGAGTCGAATGTTCCGACACGGCGTTTCTTCGCGTGGTTCGGCGGGACTCAGGTTTGGACTGGCACGCTGCGTTTGCGTGCCGCGACAGCGAGCGCGTCGTCAAAGGTGGCGAGGCTTGCCTGGTAATGAATTGCGACGTCCAGGACGCAGCAATCAGGCAGCTTTAGCTCGCTGCTGGCGCGTAGTTCGGCGAGACGCAGCGGCTCGCCATCGTCGTGCGGGGCAACGACGATGCCGGCGGAACGCAGATCGTGGAGCATCGATGCTCCCTGCCCCACGCGGACGCCACCGACGAGGACCTCCGCCAGGGTGATGGTGTGCACCAGCATCTGTCCAGGTGTGCCGGCAAGCAGAATCGCGGTAGCCGCCTCATGATGAGGGTCGCCGGGGTTCAAATGCGCGATCAGCACGCTCGCGTCCAGCGCGATCACGTGGGCCAGTCCGCCCGAAGCTCGGCCAGATAGTCAGGCCCAAACGCCTCAGGGTAGCGGCCACTGCTTGCCAACACGGCGGCACGGTGTGCCCCGTCCTCCGCGCGCTCATCGCGCTCGAGGATGCCGCCGCCCACCTCGATCAGGCGTCGCAATAGCGTGGAACGGGGCTCGCCGGGCCATCGCTTGGCGGCCCGGTCCAACGCCTGAGCTACCTCTGGGGTTTCGGTTACTTGGTAGCGGGGACGGGTGGTCGGCATCCACATAAGTGTACCACTTTTCGCCGGGTGGTACACCTACTTACTTCCTCGGCCACGTACGCGTGGCACATCGGTGGCATAGTTGTGGCATGAACCGCATGAACCGCATACGGTTGAGCACCACGGTTGACGCCACGCTATTGCGCAGTGCGCGCGGCCTGCGGGTAGGCATCACTGACGCCGCCCTCATCGATGAGGCTCTCGGTGCCTTGCTCGCTCGTTATCGGTCGGCCGAGGTGGACGCGAGCTACGCCGCCTACGACGAGCATCCGGCGGATGAGCCCGATGAGTGGGGCGATCTAGCATCGTGGCGGCGAGCCGCTGGGGCCTCGTGAGCGCACTGCCGGCACGCGGAGAGGTGTGGTGGTGTGAGATTGCCGAGATAGGTCGACGCCCGGTTGTGGTGCTGTCGCGTGATGCGGCGATCCCTCGGCTACGACGCGCGCTCGTCGCTCCGTGCACCACGACCATCCGAGGGCTGGCAAGCGAGGTTCTTCTTGAACCTGAGGTCGATCCGATCCCGCGGCGTTCGGCGGTGAATCTGGACTCGGTGGAAAGTGTCTCGATCGCAGTGTTGGTCGGACGGCTGGGTCGCCTCGCCGACACCCGGATGCGCGCGATCTGCGCGGCCCTTGCGGTTGCAGTCGACTGCACTGGCTGAGGTCCTCGCACGCGATCAGTTCATCGGCCGAATTCGTCGCGCCGACGTATCGGTGCCACTCAACCTCGCGGGGTCAACAGGCGCACGAAACCGACGGGTGCGGCGAAGCCCTTGAGCGTGACCGTCTCTCGGCGCTGGGGCACCTCGGCCACGATCTGCTGGACCGCGGGATCGGCGGCCACGGCGTGCGACAGCACGATGTCGTCGCCTGCACTTTGGCCCTGCAGACGCGCGGCCATGTTCACCGTCGAGCCGAAGTAGTCCAGACGGTCGTTCAGCGTCACGACCACGCTAGGGCCGGCATGCACGCCTACCTTCAGCACCAGGTCGCTTCCGGAATGCGCCGACGCGGCGATGCCTGCCTGCATGGCGAGCGCCGCGCGGACCGCTTGCGCCGGATCGGTGAATGCGGCCATGACGGCGTCACCGATGGTCTTGACCACCGCGCCGTCATGGTCTCGCACGATCGCCGCAAGCAGCGTGAAATGCTCGCGCACCAGGTTATAGGCGGTGGCATCGCCGACGCGTTCGTAGAGTGCGGTCGACCCCCGCAGGTCGGTGAACAGCAGCGCGACCTGGCTGACCCCGGCATCGTCGCCCGGCCGCAGCGTCGCCTCGGCGAACAAATCGCGAAAGGCCTGCAGCGAGATCGCTTCGGGCGCCGTCAGCGCGCCGCGCACCCAGGTTCGCTCCTCGACCAAGGCCGCCAGCTCGAAATCGGCATCGTTGACGAATGTGACGCCTCCCGGCGTGTCTTGCCGATCCGCGACGTTGAGCACCTCGACGCCCGACCCGGTGATGCGCAGGCCCGGAAACGCCCCGGACTCGTACTCGACGTCGACGAAGCCGCCGGGATGGAGTGTGCGTAGGCGATAGGAGCCTGCGGGAAGGTCGGCGGCCACGGTGCGCCGCTCCCCCGGACTCAGCAGAACCTGTACCGCCACATGTGGCGTCTCCATCGGACCGGACAGGCAGAAACCGCCGCCCGGCAGCGGGCGCACCATGGGGGCCGGCGCAAACGTCAGCTCGACGTTGCGCTCGAAGTCGCGATCGTAGTCGATGTTGCACGACGAACAGTGCGCGCCGTGGGGCAGCTCGGCGAGCGTAGGGACGCTGACCTTGGCTCCGCGGCAGTTGGGGCAGAGCACATCCCACTTCATGCCGAGCAGCCCCGCCCGCACGCCGGCGAGGCAAGCCTCGGTCACCGCGCGCGCGGGCAGGCCCAAATCGGCGGCCAGCGCCTTGGGTCGGAGACGGGTGAGGTCGCTCGCCATGCCCCGCAGCACAAGGTTGGCGAGCCACCCGCCGAGCCCGTTACCGTAAGGGCTGCGGTCGATTTCGCGTGCCATCGCCGCGGCCCGCTGGCGCGCACCGTAGGGTAGCTCGGGCTCAGACAACACGAAAGGTGTCAGGCGCTCGGGTGCGCGGTGGCCGCGAGCAAAGGCGGCCGCCTCGACGATGCGCTTTCCCACCGTCTCGCCCGCCCGGGTGGCTAGCCGCGCGCCGAAGAGGCGGCCGACCAAGCTCAGCGGCTCCCATTCGAGGGCGTAGGTGACGTGTGAGCCCCCTTCGCCGTCCGGCTCGAGATCGAACACCGGGCCGAAGCGGCGGAACGGGCCCTTGGCAAACACCCGCGACTGGCGGAAATGCCGTCCCGAGATCCACTCATACGGCTTTTCCTCCCATTCCACTGTGAACCCCGCCACCGTGCCCCGGCCGCGGCGCAGGACCGTACCGTTGGCTTGCGGTGTCTCCTCGAGTGTGTAGGGCGGCAGCCCGATCGCCTCGTTGAACCGGTTGGTATCGGCCAGCACCGGCCACAACTCATCCGGCGGCAGGGCGAATGTCCAGGTCCACGTGCGACGCATCGCCTCGAACTCTAGACCGGTGGGCAAACGCCACGTGTCGCGCCGCCAGGGTGGTTTAGCGGGGCCCGTATGTGTGGAGGTAGAGCGTGGGTCCGTCGGGTAGCCGGCCGCTCGCGGCGAGGTCGAGGAGCGCGGCCATCGCTTTGGCGGTGTAGACGGGCTCGAGGTCGAGGTGCTCGGTGTCGTGCGCGAGTTTCAATGCGCGTGCGCCCCGGCTTGTCGGGTGGCCGTAGCCCGCGCCGAGCCAGTCGCGCAGCAGGGTCAACCGGTCCGCTGGCAGGTGGCTTTGCGGCAGGATTGCACCGCGGCGTTGCAGCAGGCGTGCCGCCCGACGGGCGAGACTGGTAACCGATCGGTGATCCAGGCGCAGCTTGTCGTTGACGACGATGCCGATCACCCGGGTGTCGGTGAGTCCGGCAAGCGCAAGGCCCAGGTATAGGCCGGCGGCCGTGCCGCCCGATCCGACCGCGGTGACGATGCACGATGGTGCCGGGATGGCGCCGGCCCGTATCTGTGCGGCGAGTTCGAGCGCCGCCTCGACGTACCCGAGGGCCCCCAGCGGGGACGACCCGCCGGCAGGCAGCGGGTAGGGCCGGCGGTGACGCAGGTATAGGTACGGTGCGGCCACGACCGTGCGCGTTGTGCTGTGAGTGAGATAGATGTCGGCGCCGGATGCGCGGAGGCGTTGGAGCTGGGCCTCGACGTGCTCGTCGACCGGTTGGTCGATGAGGGCGAGGGCGGTGTGCAGGCCGAACTCCCGGGCGTACAGCGTGGTCGCTAGCCCCCAATTGGTGCCCAGCCCGCCGACGGTCAGGATGGTGCGTCGGCGTTGGCGCTTGACCTCGGGCAGCAGCCATTCCAGCTTGCGGACTTTGTTGCCCCCCCAACCGCCGTTGCCGTAGGCACCGTCATCTTTCACCCAAACCGACGCGCAGTTGGGCAGGTGGTCGAGTCGACGCACGGGCGTGGGCCCGCTACCGAGGGCGACGCGTTCGAGTGTGTCGCGCAACGCCGGAAAGCGCTCGTGGAGGTAGCCGGTCATGCGGTGGGGATTGGCGAGGACACGTTGCGGCCGGATTCGGGGGATCGGGCCACCATCGGGAAAAGCGCCGATGGTCCCCTGCGGGCCGCCTGTGACTTACCTGCGGACATTGGCCCAAACGCATGCACGTCGAGTAATCTAGCGGTTGCGGCTGGTTTGCTGGCGTCATTGAGTGTCGTCGGCATCGAATGGCGGTTCGACAGATTCGTCATGAGAGGGAACCCGGTGTGAATCCGGGACTGTCCCGCAGCGGTATGCAGGAACGACCGCCGTCATCGGCACTGGTCCACGGCCCTGGGACCGGGAAGCGACGGCCAGTAGGAGCGCCGTTTCGGTGTGTGCCTGTGAGTCCGAAGACCTGCCAGCTGCGCCGGGCGCGGTGTGTCCGGCGCCCGTCGCCTCGCGGATTGGGCGGATGGCCATGAGCTAGCAGCAGGGCGGCGCCGCTGTGGGGGCGCCGCTGATCGGCTCTAGCGGCTGAACGTCTCCCAGGGCGACCGGGCATTGCCCGTCGTATCGGAGGACGTTGATGGCACCTCATCGAGCCCTCACCGGGAGCTTCCCGGGCATGCGCCGCGTCAGCCGGTATCTGTTCGCCGGCAGTGATCGATGACCGCCCCGATCTGGTTGGCATCGCCACCGGAGGTGCATTCGGCGCTGCTGATCAGCGGCCCGGGAGCCGGTCCGTTGCTGGCGTCTGCGGGCCAGTGGAACTCGCTCAGCGTTGCCTACGCCGAGGCGGCCGACGAGTTGTCCGCCCTGTTGAGCGGCGTGCAACTCGGAGCCTGGGAAGGTCCGACCTCGGTGACCTACGTGGCTGCCCACGCGCCGTATCTGGCGTGGCTGATGCAGGCCAGCGCCGATTGCGCCGCGATAGCCAGTCGACTGGAAACCGCGGCCGCCGCCTACACCGCCGCCCTGGCCGCAATGCCGACCTTGGCTGAGCTGGCCGCCAATCACGCCGCGCACGCGGTGTTGGTGGCAACCAATTTCTTTGGCGTCAACACGATCCCGATTGCGCTCAACGAGGCCGACTACGTGCGGATGTGGATCCAGGCCGCCACCGTGATGACCACCTATCAGGCGGTCTCGACCGCGGCGGTGGCCTCCACACCGCAGGCCATCCCGGCCCCCCAGATCATGAAAGCCGACGCGCAGGCAGCCGCGACCGCAGAGTCGTTGGCGCTACCGCCCGACCGACAAAACCAGTTCCTGCAATGGTTGCAGGATATCGGGTATATCGACTTCTACAACAACGTCATTCAACCATTAATAAATTGGCTGGCGAACATCCCTTTCCTGCAAGCGCTGTTTTCCGGATTTGATCCTTACCTGCTCATTCTCGGTAATCCACTTACCTATCTCAGCCCGCTCAACATCGCGTTCGCCCTGGGCTACCCGATGGATATCGGTACCTATGTCGCCTTGCTGTCAGAAACCTTCGCCTTTATCGGGGCAGATCTGGCAGCGGCATTCGCTTCGGGTAATCCCGCGACCATCGGTCTGACCATTCTGTTCACCACCATCGAAGCCATTGGCACGATCATCACCGATACCATCGCGTTGCTAAAGACCCTGCTGGAGCAGACTGCGGCGCTGCTCACGGTTGTCGTGCCCCTGCTGACCAGCCCGTTGGCGCCGTTGGCCGCCGGCGCTGTGCTGGCGCCGATCGGCGCCAAGGGCTTGGCGGCGCTGGTGGCCGTGCCGCCACCGGCGCCAGCCGTCACGGCTCCCGTCACGCCGCCGCTCGCGGCCCTGGCCCCGAGCATCCCGACCTCTCCCCCGTCGCCGGCACCGACACCCGTGGAGGCGACCGCGCCGGCCCCGGCTCCCGGGCCGCCGGCGCCACCGACCAGCGCACCGCCGTCGGTGACCGGCGCCGGTGTGGGTGTGGGGATGGAGAGCTACGGCTACCTGGTGAGTGGCCTGAACGCGGATGCCAGGAGGTCCGCAAGCGCCCGCGCCCGAAAGAAGGCGCCGGAACCCGAAAGCACCGAAATCCCGGCCGTCGCGCCGACGCCGCAGCAGCAGGCTCGACCGCGGCGGCGTAGGCGGGAGAAGGTCGGGCAACTGGACCGCGGCTACGAGTACATGGATTTGGACTCAGAGGACGCGCCCGACTCGAAGGCGGGCTGGGAGCGGGTCACCGCTGCGGCCGCGTCCGACCAGCGCGGGGGAAGGCTAGGGTTTGCCGGCATCGCCGGCAAGGCCGGTGCCGCACCGGCAGCCGGGTTGATCACGCTGGCCGGCGATGCGTCCGATGACGGCCGGCGCGTGCCGCTGACGCCGAGCACCTGGGAGGCCGACCCGGCGCCGCCGGCCGACGACAGCTGACGATTGGGCACCTTCGGCCGGCATCAATAGGTCAGCCCCGAGTACATGATCCGGCCCGGATCATACTTCTGCCGGATGGCGGTCAGTCGAGCTAGGTTGGCGCCGAAGTACCGCGCGGCCGGCTGGTTTGCCTCGAGATAGTTCACATAGCCGCCAACCGAATACGGTTGCACCGCGTGATGCGCCGTGTCGAGCCAGCTGGTCGCGGCCGCCGGCGAACCGGCGGTTTCGACGTACCACTGCACCAGCGCGGAATGCTTCCGATACGGAAAGGCTGTGGCCCCCGGTGCCACGCTGGCGAGGGCGCCGTCGAGCGCATGCATGATCGCAAACATCCGACCGGCCGGGCGCGGAAACGCATCGACCGCCGAGGCGATCCCCTGGGCGACGGCCGGGGTGATCGTGGTGAAGACATCGGATCCGCCGACATAGCCGAGCGGCGACGGGTTGAGGTTCCCGACGGCCAGGTACCTCACCAAGCCCAGGTAATCGAAGGTGTGATTCTCGGTCCCGGTCGGCTGCATGCCGACCGCTGCGATGATGGCGCCGGCCACGCTGCCAGCCGACCCGGCCGGGCAGGTCGCCATGATGCGACAGTGCGTGCCCAGCGCGTCGGTGGTGGCCTCCGCCAACGCCCAGTTGCTTCGGTCGGCGGTACGCAGCCAGTTCTGCCAACCGAGCAGGATCTGCGCGAACGACTGCGGCGGGAAATTGAGGTTGACCACGTCCACCTCAGCGGTGGGAAACGTGGTGAAGGTTAGCGACGTTGTCACCCCGAAGTTGCCACCGCCGCCGCCGCGCAGCGCCCAAAAAAGGTCGGGGTGGTTGGTGGTCGATGCGGTGACCGCCTCGCCGCCGGGCAGCACCACCGACGCCGATGTCAGTGCGTCACACATCAGGCCCGCGTGCCGGGATTGGGCGCCCAGCCCGCCGCCCAGGGCGTGTCCCGCGGTACCGACCGTCGGGCAGGTGCCCGTGGAGATGCCCCGGCCGGCCGCGGCCAGCGCCTGGTGCAGCGCATACAAACCGGTCGCCGGCGTCACCGTGACCTGTCCGCTGGCGCTGTCATAGTTGATCTCCTCGGGTAACTGGCGCAGGTCGAGCACCATGGTTCCGTCCGCGGTGGACGCGCCCACATAGGAGTGTCCGCCGCTGCGGGCAGCGACCTTGAGGTTGTGGGCAGCAGCGAATGCCATCGCCTTTTGCACGTCGGCCGCCGAGGTCGGGCCGACGATCGCCGCCGGCGTCGAGCCGTTGTAGTTGGTGTTGAAAACCTGTTTGGCCGTTGCGAATTGGGCGCCGTCGTCCGGCCGTAACACTCGCCCGCCGATGGCCGCGGAAAGACCGTCCCAGTCGGGGGTGTTCGGATCGGCGGTAGCCCGGACCGGACCGAATACCGCGCCGGCGGCCAACGCGCCGGCGGCAGCGCGCAGGAACGTCTGGCGTGAGATCTCATGCGCCAACGTCGGGCTCCCGCGATTGCGTCATCTCCGGCATTGTCAACCACGGGGCGACAAAAATCGCGGTGCCGCATCACGTGTCGCGGGTCTTGTCTCACCCGCCTCGCGCGTTTCGGCACGGTAGGGATCTGCGATGCGCCCGCCTACCAGCGACAACCGTGGTTGTCGCTGCTAGGCGGGCACTTTGTAGGTGGGTCAGTTCCGGGTACACGTGGGGCAGATGAGGACGTTGCGACGCCTGAAGCCGCCTATCAGAACTCCGAGACCCAATGCGGGCACAGCGGCCCGAGGAGCCAGCCGCGGTTATGGCCACCAGATCGGGCGAATTTCCAACCGCGGGATCCCTGCAAAGTCGTGTGGGTTGCACGTGTAGAGCGCGACGCCGTGAGCGATCGCGCTCGCAGCGATCAATGCGTCGTAAGCGCGTGCTGCCGGTTTTCTCCCCGATGACCGCAGCGCCGCGGCGACCCCACCGAATGCTCGCGCGCAGTCGGCGTCGAAAGGAAGAACCTCAAAGTCTGCCTCGGCCTGCTGCAGATGCTGCTGGCGTGCGCTGCGTTCCTCGTCGCCGCGGGCGACGTGCGGGCCGACGGATAACTCGGCCAGGGTGATCGCACTGATCACCGATTCGTCGGGAAGGGCTGACGGGTCAGCGATCTGGCCGAGAAGGATCACCGTGGAGGTGTCCAGCATTCCGCGCGTTGGCAGCCCACTCACAGCGACGGATCGATCAGGTTGTCGATATCGCGGCGCAACGCGTCGGGATTCACCCTCGGGAGATGCCTACGGCGACGAATGAGCTCGGCTGGGCTGACGCTTGGATGCGGCAGTGGGCGCAGTTCGGCCACCGGTGTGCCGTCGCGGGTGACGACGATGCGCTCGCCGCGCTCGACGCGGCGGAGGACCTCTCCCCCGCTGTTGCGCAACTCGCGCACCGTCACCGAACCCATGACCGTAAGTGTATCACCGGTGAGACAAGTCACGCGTGCCGGTGTTCGGCCACGTGATCCGGGCAGGGCAGCTGGGCGGCGTCATATGCCCGCGGTCGAGCGTGTTGTGGTCGACGCCTGTGTTCAGATGGCGATGACACGAACGAGCTCGGCTAAACCCGAGAACTCGCCGGCGTTTCGGGTGTAGAGGTCCAAGCGGTTGGCGTGTGCCGTCGCGGCGATGAGGAGATCGGCGAACCGGCTCCGCGGCCTCCTGCCTTCCCCGATGATCGCGGCGACGACCAGGCCGTAGCTTCTGGCCGCGGTTGTGTCGAACGGGATGGGCTCGAGCATCGATTCCACTTCCTGTAATCGAGCTTGGCGCTTCGCCGCTTCCAGCGGGGTTGCAGCGAGATGAGGACCGGCGGCCAATTCGGCGGCGGTGATCGCAGATATCGCCATCTGATCGGGCAGGGCCGCGACCACGGCCGGATCATGCCAGTCGACGACCACAGAGGTGTCAAGAAGTCCGGCCGTCATGTTTCACAGGCTTTGGTCGATTGACCGGTCCAGATCAGCGCGGAAGCGCCGAGGATCTATGCGTATCCCGGCCCCCGCCGAGGCAGCGACCTCGTCGCGGGAAACAAAGGTGCGCCGGCCGGCTTTGATGGGACGCAGCTCGGCTACCGGTTCGCCGTTGCGTGTGACGACAAATGTTTCGCCCGCCGACACGGCATCGATCACCTTGGCGTTGTCGTTGCGCAATTCGCGCTGGGCGATGGTTCGAGACATCCTGCCAGTGTAGCGAAATATGCTACTGCGTGCTACAGGTCCGGGCGCACGCTTGTCCAGCAGCGGTCGAGGATTGAACTTCGGCGGTTTACGAGTCCGGCTAAGGCGCCGGTCAATCAAAGATGGTCGTCCCGACGCCGGCGGGGCTGTAGTCGATGTACACCCGCCGCGCCGCGAAGGGCAGATACCCGGTGTTCATCAGGCCCGAGGAGATGACCGTTGGGCGGTAATCGTTGGTGTTGAACGAGTACAGCAGATCACCGCCACTGGTGTAGACCGAAATGTCGGTGTTCGCCGGCAGGGCTCCGGACCCGATCACATACGACGGGATGGTTCCGGTCACGCCGCCGGAATCGATGATCGAGGGCACGGGGATGGGAGCACCGCCATTGACCGACACGTACAGCGTGGCAATCGGCGCTCCGACAATCTCGACGTCGGGGGCAGGTAGCGGGTTGGGGCCGAACCGCAGCTCACGGTCGGGGAAGTTGATGAGCACGCCCTCACCGAGGTCGCCCGGCAACGCCATGGTCGGAATGCTGGGCCCCGGGCCCACCGCGTTGGGCCCGATCCCCAAAACCCCGTCCACACCGGCGGGATCGAAATAGGCCTCGAACGGGGTCGTCGTCGGATTGGCGAAAAACGCCCTGACATATGCCGAAACGGCGTACTGCGATGTCGGCAACGAGAACAGCACGACGTTCACACTGGTGGGCCCGGTGGCGATGCCGTTGCCGAAATCCACCGTGGTGGTGTAGGAGGCGAAGACATAGACCAGGCCCCCGCTGTAGCCGCTGACACTGAGCTCGGTGGGCAGGCCCATGCGCAATATTCCCGGTAGTCCCCCGACGTCTTTGGGTAAGACGACAAGACCGGCGGATCCGGTATCAACCAGCACCGGCGTGCTCGGTCCGCCGTTGACCGAGGTGTAGACCACCGGATGAGCGCCGTTGATGATCGGCATCGCAACGGTTCTGCCGTCCCCACCCGGGCCACTGACCCCGTGCGGACCCCACAACCAGCCCCCGTGACCTCCAGTGCCGCCAGGGCCACGATTCAACGGGTTCAACACGTCGTCGAGGCCTCCGGCACCACCCCTGCCGCCCGCACCCAACAGGCCCGCGACACCACCGGGTCCGCCGACCGCACCGGGCATACCGGCGACGGTCGACACGCCCCCTTCCCCGCCGGGCCCGGCGTGGCCGAACAGCCAGCCACCGTTACCGCCGGCCCCGCCGGCGGCGTTGGGCCCACCGGCACCCCCCGCGCCCCCATTGCCGATCAACCCCGCCGCGCCGCCGGCCCCCCCGCCGACCCCCGACACCATTGACGAATAGCCGTTGCCGCCGTTGCCATACAACAGCCCGCCGGCCCCGCCGTTCGGCCTGGCGGCCGTCCCGGGTGCGCCGTCGCCGATCAGCGGACGCCCTAACAACGCCTGGGTGGGTGTGTTCACCGCGCCCAGCAGATCGTGCTGCGCCGTCTGCAACTGCGGCGCGATCGCGGCCTCGGTGGCCACATACCATTCGGCCCCGGAATTCAACGCCAGCACGAACTGTTGATGAAACGCGCTGGCCTGGGCGCTGAGCGCCTGATACTCCTTGCCGAACCCGGCAAACAGCGCGGCCACCGCCGCCGACACCTCATCGGCGGCGGCCGCCGCGAGCCCGGTGGTGGGCGCGGCGGCCGCCGCGTTGGCCGCGGTCAGCGCCGAATCGATGTTCGCCAAGGCCGTCGCCGCCGACATCAACGACTCGGGAGCCACGACTAGAAGTGACACGCCGCTCCCTTCACGTCAACCGCCGATCCGTGTGCATTAGCGTATCCAGTTCCTGGTCCGGCATCTCCGTTTTCACGTACCGCTCCCCCGCCGGGTCGTCGCCGGCGGCTCGGGCCGGACCGCGGACGGCACCGCCGACGGCCATATGTCAGCATGTGAGGATGATTGCACGCGGCCTTGCTCACATCGTTGGTGTCGTGGTGGTGACGACGGGGGCGCTGCTGAGCGGGCCCATCGACGGTCCCGCCGCGTCGGCTGACCCATGTTCTGACGTCGCGGTGGTTTTCGCTCGCGGCACCCACCAGGATCCCGGTCTGGGCGATGTCGGCCAGGCATTCGTTGACTCGCTTGGCTCGCAGGTCAAGGGACGGTCGGTCGGGGTCTACGCGGTCAATTACCCCGCCAACGACGACTACCACCGGAGCGCGACCAGCGGCTCCGACGACGCGAGCGCGCACGTTCAGGACATCGTCGCCAGCTGCCCGAACACCAAGATCGTGCTGGGCGGATATTCCCAGGGCGCGACCGTGATCAATTTGTCCACCTCGGCGATGCCGCCCGCGGTGGCCGATCATGTCGCCGCGGTCGCCCTGTTCGGCGAGCCGTCCAGTGGCTTCTCGCGCATGTTGTGGGGCGGCGGGGCGTTGCCGACGACCAGCCCGCCGTACCTCCCCAAGACCATCGATTTGTGTGCTCCCGACGATCCGATCTGCTCCCCGGGCGCGAACATCATGGCGCACGTTTCGTACATACAGTCCGGCATGACAAGCCAAGCAGCGACATTCGCGGCCAACCGGCTCTCCTAGGTCACCGCCCGCGACATCGGGCGGGTGTGGTCCCCGGAAATGCGCGGTCTCAGCAGCTGAACGCGGCCGGGCGGCGCTGCCGGAATGCCGCTGCTGCCTCGACGAAGTCATCCGAGCGCAGCAACACGGTCTGTTCCTGCACCTCATGTTCGAACGCTGGCCCCAACTGAGTGAGGGTGGCGGCATTGATCGCGTACTTGGCCTTGGCGAACGCCGCCGCCGGACCGCTGAGCAACGCCTGGATCACCTTGTCCACCTCACCCTCAAGGTCGGCGGGCGGGTGAACCGCGCTGATCAAACCCCAGGCCAGCGCCTCGGCCGCTGGTAGCCGCTCGTTGAGCAGCGCCAGCCGCATCGCCCGGGCCCGGCCGGCCGCTGCGGCCAGCGTCGCCGACAAACCGCCGTCGGGCACTAGCCCCATCTTGGTGGCGGCGAGGGTGAAAAACGCGTCCTCAGAAGCCAACACGAGGTCGCATGCCAAGGCCAACGAGACACCCAAGCCGGCTGCTGGCCCCTGTACGACGGCAACGACCGGCTGGGGCAGCATGGTAATCGCGCGCACCGCGCGATTGGCCTGCTCGGTGAGGTTGATCGCCGGGCCGACGCCATGCCAGTCGTCGACGATCATGCTCGCCCCGGAACAAAAGCCGCGGCCCTTACCGTCCAGGCGCACCACCTTCACCCGCGGATCGGTGGCAGCGTCCTCCAGCGCATCCGCGATGGCCGTCAGCAGGGGCACCGTCAGCGAGTTGAGCGATTCCGGGCGATCAAGGGTCACCGACAGCACACCCCCGGCCAGGCCCACGGACAGGCCCGCCACCGAAGTCAGCGCGTCGACGTCGACATACGGCATCGTCACCATCCTTACGCAGCGGAGAAACGGTCGCGTTGGCATCTTATACATCGAAGTATCGCATACATTTATGTATCTTGTATAGCCCCTGGAGTGGGCGTGTCGTGTCACGGCCAACACATGGCACGCTTTCTGTTTCGGTGCTTAACCCTTGGTGCGGCGCTCGGTTCGCGGACGGGAGGATGTGCGATCAGCAAGCTCGGCTTCTGGAGCGTCGTCATGCTCGGGATCAACGCCATCATCGGAGCGGGCATCTTCCTGACTCCCGGAGCGGTGATCAAACTCGCCGGACCGCTCGCACCGGTTGCGTACACGCTGGCCGGTCTGTTTGCCGGTCTCATGGCGGTCGTCTTTGCGACGGCGGCGCGGTATGTCACAACGAACGGGGCCTCCTATGCGTATACGACGGCCGCTTTCGGGCCCAGGATCGGCATCTATGTCGGTGTCACCCACGCGATTACGGCCTCCATCGCCTGGGGAGTACTGGCCTCCGTGTTCGTCTCGACGTTTTTGCGGGTGGCCTTCCCAGGGAGGGACTGGGCCGACAGCGACCGGTTACTCGGCGCGAAGACACTGACGTTTCTTGCCTTTATCGGTGTGCTGTTGGCTATCAACCTGTTTGGCAATCGGGCGATCGAGTGGGCGAACGCAACGTCCACGCTCGGAAAGGTGTTTGCGCTCTCGTTCTTTGTCGTCGGCGGGCTGGTCATCATCGTGGTGGGGCACGTGAACAACTATGGAACGTCTCAGGCGGTGTACGAACCGACCCCGTACTGGCTGCTGGGTGTGGTCGAGGGTGGCACAAGCACCGTCTCGAGCCTGGCGCTTGCCACGATCGTCGCGCTGTACGCATTCACCGGGTTCGAGTCGATCGCGAACGCGGCCGAGGAGATGGATGCACCGGAGCGAACCCTCCCGCGGGCCATACCACTGGCATTCGTCGCCGTCGGCGTCATCTACCTGTCGGCGTTGACGGTGGCGATGCTGCTGGGCGCCGACCAGATCGTCGCTTCCCAGGACACGGTGAAGCTGGCCGCGGCCGTCGGAAACGATACCTTTCGAACGATCGTCACGGTTGGCGCCTTGGCGTCGATGTTCGGCATCAACGTGGCCGCCTCGTTCGGCGCTCCCCGGCTCTGGACCGCACTGGCCGACAGGCGTGTTCTGCCGACCAGGTTGTCGCGCAAGAACCGTTTCGGTGTACCGATGGTCGCCTTCGCGATCACGGCGTTCCTGGCGCTCGCCTTTCCGCTGTCGCTTCGGTTCGACATCATCAACCTCACCGGCCTGTCGGTGATCGCCCGATTCGTTCAGTTCATCATCGTGCCGATCGCGCTCATGGCGCTGGCGCGCTCCCGGGCTGCCGAGCATGCGGCGGTAAAACGAAATGCCTTTACCGACAATGTGTTACCGATCGTCGGTGTTTTGGTGTCGATTGGGTTGGCCGTGTCGTTCGACTTTCGCTCGATTTTCTTGTCGGCGGGTAACCCCAACTACTACTCGATTAGCTTGGTCGTCATCACCTTTGCCGTCGTGCCGGCGATCGCCTATCGCCACTACTACACGATCCTGAGGCGTACGGACGACGCGCCGCGGGCTTGTTAGCGCGGTCTGTGCCATCAGACATGCTCGGCGGCGCCCGGACGGGAGCAGACGGTGACCGACGGCGGTCCGAGCCGGGTTGGTGGTGCCAGGACTTCCACCCGCATCCCGGGATCGGCAACGCGGCCAAGGGCTTTGAACGCCGATGGGCTGTAGGCCCGCAAGGCGCTGACGAAGCCGTCGTGCAGGCCCGGCCGCAGCGGGGCCCACGGCAGCAGCAACAGGTGCACCGGTAGTAACAGCGCCGACGACAGCATGAACGAAACGCCGGCCCGAGCACCTGCGGATGATCACCTGGGCACAACTGGAGGGTTTCCCGCTCGCCCAACCGGAGGTGGACGGCCAGCGCGCGCCCGATCGGGGCATCGCCGCCCTGGAACGCGCGCAGGCCGAGGGACATGTCGACCCCACATGGGAGCCGCAGCAGCTGCTGGTCCTCCTCTTTGCGATCGCCTTGAGTTGGGCACACGGGCCCGACCCCGATACGGCAACACCGACGCGGACCTCATCGCCACCCGTCGCGCCGCGGTGGTCGAGGCGGCGGCACGCATCATCAAACGTCCCTGACGTGCCGATCGAGACCGCCGACCGCTACTTCGCGAGGGTGAATTGGTTGACGTCGATGTAGCCGACCCGGAACATCTTGGCGCAGCCGGTCAGGTACTTCAGGTAGCGCTGGTAGACCTCTTCGGATTGAATCCTGATGGCCTCCTCCTGGTGCGCCTGCAGCGCCGCGGCCCACAAGTCGAGCGTCTTGGCGTAGTGCGGCTGCAGCGACTGGCGGCGGGTCAGCTTGAAACCCGCCTTCGCGGACTGCTCCTGCACCATCTCGATCGTCGGCGGGTGGCCGCCCGGGAAGATCTCGGTCTGGATGAACTTGAGGAAACGCGCCAGCCACAACGTAAGCGGCAGGCCGGCGTCGATCATCTGCTGTCTGGTCAACCCGGTGATGGTGTGCAGCAACAGCACGCCGTCGGCCGGCAGGATCTTGTGGGCCAGCGCGAAGAAGTCGGCGTGACGGTCGTGGCCGAAATGCTCGAACGCGCCGATCGACACGATCCGGTCGACCGGCTCGTCGAATTGTTCCCAGCCGTTGAGCAGCACCCTTGTGGTGCGTGGACTGTCCAGCTGGTGTAACAGCGTCTGGACGTGGGCGGCCTGGTTCTTCGACAACGTCAGGCCGATGACGTTGACGTCGTATTTTTCGATCGCGCGGCGCATGGTGGCGCCCCAGCCGCAGCCGACGTCGAGCAGCGTCATGCCCGGTTGCAGGCCCAGCTTGCCCAGCGCCAGGTCGATCTTGGCGATCTGGGCCTCTTCCAACGTCATGTCCTCGCGTTCGAAGTAGGCGCAACTGTAGGTCTGGCTCGGATCCAGGAACAGCCGGAAGAAGTCGTCGGACAAGTCGTAGTGCGCCTGCACGTCCGCGAAATGCGGCGTCAGCTCGTTGGCCATGACTTGATGTTCTGCCTTTCCGGACCGACGACCGCTCCAGGGCACCAAACCGCTCCGAGGATATCCCCGACCGCACCCGGCGCCAATGGCTACCATCATCGCGTGCGCGCCTTGCCTACCCGCAAATCGGTTGATGTTGGTGTCGCGGCGGCCTTGGTGGCAGCCGCTCTTGCCGTCGCTGCCGCCGTGTTACCGCCCGGGACGCCGGGGGCCGCGGGCTCAGCGGCCGCGGCACGGTGTCCGCAGGTGGAGGTCGTGTTCGCTCGCGGCCGATTCGAATCGCCCGGGCCGGGCATACTCGGCACTGCGTTCATCAACGCGCTCGGCGCCAGGGCTGGGGGTAAGAGCCTCGGCAGCTACGCGGTGAAGTACCCCGCCGACTCGGAGATCGACCTCGGCGCCAACGACATGAGCCGCCACATTCAGTACATGGTCAACAACTGCCCGGACACCCGCTTGGTGCTGGGCGGCTACTCGCTCGGTGCCGCGGTCACCGACGTGGTCCTCGCGGTACCGATGTCGGCGTTCGGTTTCGACAGCCCCCTTCCGCCCGGCGCCGACCAACACATCGCGGCCGTGGCGTTGTTCGGCAACGGCAGCCAGTGGGTGGGACCGATTACGAACTTCAACCCGGTGTACAACGACAGGACCATCGAGCTGTGCCACGGTGCCGATCCCGTCTGCAATCCGGCCGACCCGAACACCTGGAAAGAGAATTGGCCACAACATCTCGCCAATGCCTACGTCCAGGCGGGCATGGCCAACCAGGCCGCCGACTTCGTCGCCAGCAAGCTGTGACGCGCCGCTGAGCGAACGGTGCCGTGACGTCGGCGCCGGCCGCATCGACCGAGGTGGCGTAATCGCCACCAAGGCCGCGTGACAAAAAATCAAGATGAATATTGGGGAAACGTCAAGTTCAGGACCGCGTGGCCGGATCGGGCTTGTTGCCGCCGTGGACGCCCCTTTCGTACGGTCTCGGACACGCGAACACATCGACGTGTTCGACCTGGACCCGCGTGTCGCCGAAGGAAACCCCAATGTCGTTCGTCACTGCGTATCCGGAGTTACTGTCTGCGGCCGCCAGCAACCTCCAGTCGATCGGCGCCGCGCTGAGCGTCGGCAACGCGACCGCCGCCGGCCCGACCACCTCGGTGGTTCCGGCGGCCGCCGACGAGGTCTCCGCGCTGACCGCGGCCCGGTTCGCCGCCCATGCCCAGCGGTATCAGGCGCTGAGCGCTCGTGCGGTCGCGATTCACGAGTCGCTGACGGCCACCTTGGCGGCCAGTGCGGGATCATACGCCGCCACCGAGGCGGCAAACGCAGCGGCGGCAAATTAGTAGGTTGATCACATAGGTAGCAAACGTGGATTACGGAGTACTGCCACCCGAGATCAACTCCGCGCGCATGTATGCGGGTCCGGGGTCGGGCTCCTTGCTGGCCGCTGCGGCGGCCTGGACCGGGCTGGCCGCCGATCTGCACGCCGCCGCGGCGGGTTATCGATCGGTGATCTCCGGACTGACCAGCGGTCCGTGGCTGGGACCGGCGTCAGCGGCGCTGGTTTCCGCCGCGGCACCGTATGTGGCCTGGCTGGACAGCAGCGCGGAGCAGGCCGAGTTGGCTGCCAGCCAGGCGGCGGCCGCCGCCGCCGCACACGAGGCCGCGTTCGCGTTGACGGTGCCCCCACCGGTGATCGCGGCAAACCGCGCCCTGCTGGCGTCGTTGATCGCGACGAACATCTTGGGACAAAACACCGCGGCCATTGCGACCACCGAAGCGGAGTACGTCGAGATGTGGGCTCAGGACGCGGCGGCGATGTACGGCTATGCGAGCGCGTCGGCGGCGGCGGCGACGTTGACCGATTTCGAGGAGCCGGCGGAGGTGACCAACCCGGCCGGGCTGGCTGGCCAGGCCGCCGCCGTCGCCGTCGCCGAGGCTAGTTGCGCCCCAACCGGGGCACCGGAGTTGCCGGCGGGCGTGCACTCGGCGGTTACCGGCGCGCTCAAGACGCTGGCCGCGCCCTTCTCCAGCAGCCCGATCGACGACCTCATCGCGCTGTACACCAAGTACTGCGCGCCGTTCATGCCGGCAGCGACGTCAACGGCGCAGAGCACCAACGCGATCGTGGCCCTGGCGGCGTTCATGAAGGGCCTGGCTCCGGCGGCCGCCTCCGCGGTCAAGGCCGCCGAAGGCGCGGCCCAGGCGCTGGGTGCGGCCACCTCCGGGATTGCCGGCAAGGGTGCGGGTGTGGCGGCGAGCCTGGGGCGCGCGCTTCCGCTGGGGGCACTGTCGGTGCCGCCCAGCTGGGCTCCGGTGACCGCCGTGACCAACCCGGCATTGGCGGCGCTGACCAGCGCCGCGGCGGCACCGGCCGCCGCGGACGGAATCCACCCCGTGCCGATGACCCCGTTTGGGCCGATGTTCGGAAGCCTTGGCGGGCGAAATCTCCCGACCTACGGGTTCAAGCCCGCGGTGATGGCCCGACCGCCCGCCGCCGGATAACGGCATCATTCCAGGACGCCCGGCCATGTGCTGACTACAGTGCGGCCCATGGAGGTCGGACCGTTGATCACACCCTATGCCCACCGGTTCGCTGGGCTGCACGCGGGCGTGCACTCGGTTTCGTCGCCGCTGGGTGCGTGGTTGATCCTGGCTCTGGTGGCGCCGGTGGCCCGAGGTGCGGTCCGCGCGGAAATCGAGGAGATCCTCGGTACCGACGCCCGGCGGGCTCGGCGGGCGCTGGACCACCTGATCGCCGACCCACCCGATGCCATTCGGGGCGCGCTGGCGGTCTGGGGCCTGGAAACCATGGGGAGTTGGCCCGGTGGTCTGCCCGCGGGGGTTCACACCGGGCCCGTCCCCACCCAGGCCGACGCCGACGACTGGGCGCGCACTCACTCCGACGGCCTGATCGAGCGGTTCCCGGTCGATGTCACCGGCATGACGGCAGTGTTGGCCAGCGCGCTGGCGACCCGCATCGGCTGGGTTCGGCCCTACGACGTCACCGATGCCGCTGAGCTGAACTCCCCCTGGAGCGCGCAGGTTACCGCGGCGCTGACCCTCAGCGGCGCCGACGGCTATCTCACCGACGTCGCGGAATTAGGCACCGTCGCCGTGCACACCGCGGCCGCCACCGATGCCCTGCAGGTCACCTCGGTGATCGCAAGCAAAGATGCTGGGTTTGAGGCGGTGCTGGCCGCCGCGCACGACATCGCGCGCCGTGCTGCCACCGGCCGCACGGTGCGTCGGCGTGAACTGTCGGACATGCCGCTCGGCGACGGCGAGTTTTGGACGATCACCGAGGATCGCCGGCCCGGCGGCGATCACATCCGCGTGGTGTTACCGGCGTGGCACGCGGCCTCGGACCACGACTTGACCGTCGATGCGGGCCTTGGCTTCGGAGCCGCCGGCCGCGCGCTGGCGATGGCGGCGTCGGTGCCGCCCGAGATCGCGGCCAGGCAGTCCGCGCTGGCCCGCTACGGCCGGTGGGGGTTCGAGGCCGCCGCGGTCACCGCGGTCGCGCTGCGCAGTGCCATGGCGACCTCGCGGCGGTCGCGGTCGGCGACGCTGCGCTTCGGCCACCCCTATGCGGTGGTGGCGGTGGCGCGTGGCCGCCGACGAGACGATCCGTGGGCGGGCGTGCCGGTGTTTGCCGCGTGGGTCGGCGAACCGGCCGAGGTTACCTCGATCCCGGCTGCCGCCATTCGCTGAGCTTGCGCCCCAACGAGTCGGCGGCGTTCGTGGCGGCCCGCCCCACGCCGTCGACAAACCCGCCGAGGCCGTCGCGAATGCCTTTGATCAGCGGGTCGCTGGATTGGTCGAAGCCGTCCTTGTAGTGCCGGGCGGCCGCGCCCAGGTCGTCGGAGAGGGAGGCCTGGTCATCGTCGGCTCGTCGTGGGTAATCGCCCGACATCACCCGGCCGTAGCCGCCGCCATCCACCCACGTGGTCAACGCGGCGGCCCGCAGCACCGAAAACGGGTGGGTCTGCAACTCCAGGTTGAGCAGCTTGAGCAGCCCGTCACGCATGTCGCCCGATTTTTCGTATTCCCGGGCTTGGGCCAAAAACGCTTCCGAGTCCAGCTTGTTCAGCCGGTTGCCGCCGGCGAGCTTCATCGCCACCCGAAGCGCGGTGTCCAGATCCTGACAGCACAGCAGCCCGGCGCGGTCTCCGGACAGTTCCGACTTGCGGTGCCATTCCAGCAATGCCGCCACGATCGCCCGCAACGCCCAGCCACCGACCGGCATGAACCCGAACGACCGCGCCACGCGCAGCAAGTGCATCATCATCGTGCGGTACACCGCGTGACCGGACAGGGCGTGGCCGAGCTCGTGGCCCACCACGAACCGCATCTCGTCGTGTGTCATCAGGTCATACAGCCCCGAGGTGACCACGATGAACGGCCGGTCCATCCCGATCGTGTAGGCATCCGCGATCGGCGACTGGGTGACGAACAGCTCGGGTCTCGCCGGCGCGTCCAGGACGTCGATGCACTCGTTGAGCAGCTCGTCGAGGTCGGCGAATTGGCGTGGTCCGACGCGTGCCGCGCTGGCCAGGTAGAGCAGCCGGTGCTGGCGCTCCCGCAGCATCCCCGACAGCAACTTCAGCACCTGGTCGAAGCCCTTGAGCCGACGCAACGCCGATAGGGCGGTCCGGTCGGCGGGGTGCTCCCACGCGCTCGAGCTGATCCCGGGGAACACGGTGCGGGCGGTGGCGGGTACCTGAGACATGGCGCGCTCCCCTCGATAGAAGCCAACCTTTACACTACGCCAGCGTTACTATTCCCGTAGTGATACGCCGATGGTGGGAGTAATAGGGTGCCACCGAGCAATCAGCAACGGCGCGACAAGCTTGTCGACGCCGCCATTGAGATCGTGGCCGAACACGGCCTGCATGGCCTCTCGCACCGTGCGGTGGACGAGGCGGCCGTGGTACCGCGGGGCACCACGTCCAATTACTTTCGTTCCCGCGAAGCGCTGGTGGCTGCCACGGTTGCGCGCATCGTCGATCTTCACTTCGCGTTGATCGCCGAGCTACGGACCCGGCACGCGGGCAACGGTGTCACCGTCGCCGACTTTCTCGGCGACGTGGTCGAGCACGCCCTGACGCGCTTTCCCGGGCGTTACCTCGCGATGCTCGAGCTGGCGCTGGAGTGCGCCCGAAAGCCCGAATTGCGTCGGGAGCTTGACCGCATTTCCGAAAACGCCATGAGGCTCACGCATGAGGCGCACCGTGTCAACGGCGGCGAACCGTCGCGGCACGACGTGGAGCTGCTCGGCGCGTTCTACCACGGGGTGCTGTTCACCTCGCTGGTCATGCCCCAAACGCTGGGCGGTCGCAGCCCCGGGGAGATCACGCGAACCATGATCGACAAGGTTCTTCGACCCGGCGCCGCCGCGCCACCCCCCATGACTTGTGCATGACCCGGTAGCGCCGGAAAGCCGCGCGGCCAGATCGGCCAGCAGCCGATCCAGGCCGACCGGCCGGCCGCGGTAGCCACGGCGGGTCCCAGCCGCCACCAGGCGGCGGTGGACCCGATTCACCACCCGGCGCGATACACCGTTGGCTGCTATCGTGCCTGGGTTATGCCCGAGATGGATCGTCGCAGCATGCTGCTGTTGGGTATCGGCCTGCTGGCAGCCGCGGCCCCGGCGCCGCGAGCCCGGGCGGATCGGTTTCGCCCGCCCGCCGCGCCGTCGCCCAGTGGCCAATCCGTGACTTACCTGTTCCACGACGAATTCGACGGCCCCGCGGGCTCGGCCCCCGATGCGTCGAAGTGGGCGGTGGCGCGCGCCCGCGAAACGATGAAGGACCCCACGTACTGGGAAAGGCCCGAGAATGTCGGGCAATATCGCGACGATCGGCACAACGTCTTCCTCGATGGCAAGTCCAACCTGGTCATCCGGGCCGCCAAGGATGGCGGCACGTACTACAGCGGCAAACTCCAAGGCCTGTGGCGCGGCGGCGTCGGCCACACCTGGGAAGCCCGAATCAAGCTCGACTGCCTCACCGCCGGTTGCTGGCCCGCCTGGTGGTTGTCCCACGAGGACCGCGGCGAAATCGACATCTTGGAGTGGTACGGCAACGGCAACTGGCCCTCGGCCACTACGGTGCATGCGAAATCAAACGGCTCCGAATGGCAGACGCACCGGATCGCGCTGGACGGTGGGTGGCACACCTGGCGATGCCAATGGGATGAGGCCGGCATCCGGTTCTGGCAGGACTACGTCGACGGCGCCCAACCGTACTTCACGGTTGCGGCGAACTCGCTGCCGGACTGGCCGTTCAACGACCCGGGATACACCATGTCGCCGGTGGTGAACCTTGCGGTTGCCGGTTCCGGCGGGGGCGACCCCGGTCCGGGGTCCTACCCCGCCCAGATGCTCGTCGACTGGGTGCGTGTCTGGTAGTGGCCGCGAAGCCTTCCGGGGAACCTCAGGCCGGGGCGTCGGGGCTGGTGGCGGCACCGAGGTTGCGCGCACCCAGCGCGTGGTCGCCACCCATTGCGGCGGCGCGCAGCCGGCCCTGATACGCCGGGTGGCGCCGCATGTCTTCCAGGAGCTGACGTTCACGCCGCTGGGCTGCCCGCCACACCGGATGCGACTGCAGATCAATCACGGTGGACTCGGATGCCTTTGCCACGTAACGAGGATGCCCAGCAAAGCTGTGATCAAACCGTGTCCTAAGGTGTGAATTTGCCGTGAATATGCGCGCTGCGGGTGCGCGATCGCGGTGACCGCGCGGTCAGCGCACGGCCGCCGTGGCGTCCGGTACGGTGCGCTCGTGCCCGATCGAAACCGTCGCTATCTCCTCCGCCAACGCCCCATCGGACGTATCGGTCCGGATACCTTCGAACTCACCGAGGCGCCGGTCCCCGAAATCGGCGACGGCGAGGCGCTTGTGCGCGTCGACTGGATCTCGCTCGACCCGACCAACCGCGCGTGGATCAACGAAACACCGACGTACCTGCCGCCGGTCGGCATCGGTGAGGTCATGCGGGCGGGCGGGCTCGGCGAGGTCGTCGAGTCGAAGAACCCGAATTATCCGGTCGGGCAGATCGTGCAGGGTCTGGTCGGCTGGCAGGAATACGCGGTCGCCTCGGACGCGATGCCGTTATTCCCGGTTGAGGTCGCCGAGGGTGTCTCGCCCAGCGTCTATCTCGGAGCGTTGGGGATGACGGGGCTCACCGCCTGGGTGGGGATCCGCGATATCGGCAAGCCACAGCCTGGCGAGACGGTTGTCGTCTCCGCCGCGGCCGGCGCGGTCGGGTCGGTCGCCGGCCAGCTGGCCAAGGCCGGCGGCGCCCGCGTCGTCGGGATCGCCGGCGGCCGCGAGAAGTGCGCACTGCTGGTTGACCGGCTCGGCTTCGACGCGGCCGTCGACCACCGCGCCGACGACTGGGCCGCCCAGCTCGCCGCGGCCACGCCGGACGGCATCGACGTCGACTTCGAAAACGTCGGCGGCGACATCATGGACGCGGTCTTCGCGCGTCTGAACGTCCGGGCGCGTGTCGCGCTCTGCGGCCTGATCTCCGGCTACAACTCCGCCGAACCGCCGCCCGGGCCGCGGGCATTCGCCAACCTGCTCATCCAGCGTGTCACGCTGCAGGGCTTCATCGTGCTCGACCACTTCGACCGCGCGCCGGAGGCGATCGGCGAGATCGCGAACCTGATCGCCACGGGCAGGCTCACCCCGCTCGAGACCGTGGTCGAGGGCTTCGAGCAGTTGCCGACCGCCATCAACATGCTGTTCGACGGCACCAACGTCGGCAAGCTCGTGGTCAAAACGTCTGGCTAGGTCGGGGCAAGCCTTTTGCGATCTGATTCGCACCGCGGGCGAGCAGGTACGGATCGAGGGTGCCGGGCATTTCCTCGAGGAAGACCGCGGTGAGCAACTTGCGCAGGAACTGCTGACCCTGACCGGTTAGTCCGGGCACTACAACCCGTCGACGACAAGGACTTTCGAGTCGTCCCGGGGATCGACTCGCACCGGCACCTGGGCGCCGATGTTGATATGCGGGGCCGTCGACAGCTCGACCGCAATGCGCCGCGTGGCCCGATATGGGTCGCGGTCCGGCAGTCGCACCTCCAGCACCAACTCATGCCAGCAACCCAGCACGGTGGTGCCCACCTGTGGACGAATGCCGACAATGGTTGCCACGCCCGCCAGGCCCTCGCGCATCAGCCGCTCTCGTTCGGCGTTGAGCGCGTCGAGTTCGGCGAAGCTTTCGACCGCCCGCCGCTTGTCGGCCCGCGTGACCCGCTGGCCCGCACTGGCTTTCCTCGCTCGCTCGAACCAGCCCATGGGGTGAGCGTACGGGAGCGACGCGGTAGCCGTCGACTTCGTCGGGCAGACCCTTGAGCCGTTGCGGGCCAGGGCTTTCGAACATCAGGCCCGATCCGGCTTGAGAGGGCGTGCACGCTGCGGCGAGTCAACACCTCGCCGGGGCCGGCCAGTGCAGCGATGCGCGCGCGGGGGGGATCGGGCGAGTACCGTAGCCGACATGTTTCGCATGACGGTCCAGGACGTGTTCGTCATCCGCGGTCGTGGTGCGGTGGCGACCGGGCGTGTGGAATATGGCGAGCTGCGCGTCGGCGACGAGGTGAGGATCAACGATGGACCCGGTGTGCGGGTGGACGCTATCGAGGCGTTCCGCAAAAAGCTGGACACCGCCAAGGCCGGCGACCATGTCGGACTGCTCTTCAAAAGGCTCACAAACGGCGATCTTGCCGCTGGAGACGTGATCACATCTGCGGGCTATTTTCTGGCATAGGGAAACGACCCGCTGGCCTTGCGATCCGCTGGCTGGCGCGCAAAAACCGTGCCGCATCCTCGTGAATACCCCGACGAGGATGTTGCGCAGCGCCCCGGCGGTGTTTCGACGACTCAACCGCGGCGGTGTGCCGGTGCCCGCCCTGCTGCTGACGGCTCCCCTGCCGCTGACGTCGCTTCCGCTGCTGTACGCCGGTGGCTCGGTGATCGGTGCCTTGGGCCAGCCGGTCGACGAGGGCGCGGACGTTGCCCGCTGCGGTCGGGCGAGTTGACTGACCGGCGCAATCTCTGCCGGGACCCGTCGCGCCACCCGGGGCGAGCGGCAAAACTGTCGGCGACTATACTTGACTGAGTCCAGAAAACGGCGTCATAGTGGAAGGGTGTCGTCGGTGTCGGATTTCGCCGAGCAGCTGCGGATGGCCGAGCTGCGCGTCACCCGTCCGCGCGTTGCTGTGCTGGAGGCGGTGGACGCGCATCCGCACGCCGACACGGAGACGATTTTCGCAGCGGTTCGCTCCGTCCTGCCCGAGGTGTCCCGGCAGGCCGTCTACGACGTGCTGCACGCCCTGACCTCCGCGGGCTTGGTGCGCAAGATCCAGCCGTTGGGTTCGGTCGCCCGCTACGAGTCCCGGGTCGGCGACAACCACCATCACGTCGTCTGCCGGTCGTGCGGTGTCATCGCCGACGTCGACTGCGCGGTCGGCGAGGCGCCCTGCTTGACCGCTTCGGACCACAACGGCTTCGTGCTGGACGAGGCCGAAGTCATCTATTGGGGCCTGTGCCCCGATTGCTCGACACCAGACACGTCGCGATCACACCCGTGATCACAGCCCAACACACCCACCCCTGGAAGGAATGCCGTGCCTGAGCAACAGCCGCCCATTGCGGAAGCCAACACCGAAGCCGCCGCGAGCGGTTGCCCCGTCGTCGGTCGTATGAAGTACCCCGTCGAGGGTGACGCGAACCAATACTGGTGGCCGAACAAGCTGAATTTGAAGATCCTGCACCAGAACCCGGCGGTCGCCGATCCGATGGGTCCGGAGTACGACTACGCCGCGGAGGTCCAGACGCTCGATGTGGACGCCCTCAAGCGCGACATCGAAGAGGTGATGACCACCTCGCAGCCCTGGTGGCCCGCCGACTACGGCCACTACGGGCCGTTGTTCATCCGGATGGCGTGGCACGCCGCGGGCACCTACCGAATCCACGACGGCCGCGGCGGTGCCGGCGCCGGCATGCAGCGGTTCGCGCCGCTCAACAGCTGGCCCGACAACGCCAGCCTGGACAAGGCGCGCCGGCTGCTGTGGCCGGTGAAGAAGAAGTACGGCAAGAAGCTCTCCTGGGCCGACCTGATCGTCTTCGCCGGCAACTGCGCGCTGGAATCGATGGGCTTCAAGACGTTCGGGTTCGGCTTCGGCCGAGTCGATCAGTGGGAGCCCGACGAGGTCTACTGGGGCAAGGAGACCACCTGGCTCGGCGACGAGCGCTACAGCGGTGAGCGGGATCTGGAGCGCCCGCTGGCCGCGGTGCAGATGGGGCTGATCTACGTGAACCCGGAGGGCCCGAACGGTAACCCGGATCCCATGGCGGCGGCGGTGGACATCCGTGAGACGTTCCGCCGGATGGCGATGAACGATGTCGAAACGGCGGCGCTGATCGTCGGTGGTCACACCTTCGGCAAGACGCATGGCGCCGGCCCCGCCGATCTGGTCGGTCCCGAGCCCGAGGCCGCGCCGATCGAGCAGATGGGCCTGGGCTGGAAGAGCTCGTATGGCACCGGAGTCGGAAAGGACGCGATCACCAGCGGCCTCGAGGTCGTCTGGACGAACACCCCGACGAAGTGGGACAACAGCTTCCTCGAGATCCTGTACGGATATGAGTGGGAGTTGTCGAAGAGTCCCGCCGGTGCCTACCAGTACGTCGCGAAGGGCGGCGCGGGCGCGGGCACCATCCCTGACCCCTTCGACCCGTCGAAGAAGCGTGCCCCGACGATGTTGACCACCGACCTGTCGCTGCGGGTTGACCCGATCTATGAGCGGATCACCCGGCGCTGGCTGGAGCATCCCGAGGAACTGGCCGACGAGTTCGCCAAGGCCTGGTACAAGCTGATCCACCGCGACATGGGGCCCATCGTCCGCTACCTCGGACCGCTGGTCCCCAAGGAGACCATGCCGTGGCAGGACCCGGTCCCGCCGGTCACCCACGATCTGGTCGGAGAGGCCGACATCGCCACCCTCAAGAGCCAGATCCTGGCTTCGGGTTTGACGGTCTCACAGCTGGTTTCGACCGCGTGGGCGGCGGCGTCGTCGTTCCGCGGCAGCGACAAGCGCGGCGGTGCCAACGGCGGCCGCATCCGGCTGCAGCCGCAAGCTGGGTGGGAGGTCAACCAACCCGACGAGCTTGCTCGGGTGATTCGCACCCTGGAAGGGATCCAGGAGTCGTTCAACTCCGCCGCGACCGGCAACACCAGGGTGTCGTTTGCCGATCTCGTCGTGCTCGGCGGCGCCGCCGCCGTGGAGCAGGCCGCCAAGAACGCCGGCTACGACATCACGGTGCCGTTCGCACCGGGCCGCACGGACGCGTCGCAGGAGCAAACCGACGTGGAATCCTTCGCGGTGCTCGAGCCCAAGGCCGACGGCTTCCGCAACTACCTCGGAAAGGGCAACCCGTTGCCCGCCGAGTACATGCTGCTCGACAAGGCCAACCTGCTGCGGCTCAGCGCGCCGGAGATGACGGTACTGGTTGGTGGGCTGCGTGTGCTGGGCGCGAACTACCAGCAGTCACCGCTGGGCGTCTTCACTGAGGCTTCCGCGACCCGCGGGGTCGCGTTGACCAACGACTTCTTCGTGAACCTGCTCGACATGAACATCGAGTGGGAGCCGTCGGCCGCCGATGACGGCACCTATGTCGGCAAGGATCGCGCCACCGGCGAGGTGAAATGGACCGGTAGCCGAGTGGACCTGATTTTCGGGGCGAACTCGGAGTTGCGTGCCCTGGCCGAGGTCTACGGCGCCGATGACGCACAGCAGAAGTTCGTCGAGGACTTCGTCGCCGCGTGGAACAAGGTGATGAACGCCGACCGGTTCGATCTGGCCAGCCGGTGATCGATCGCTGAAAACCGTTGGTCCACAACAGCATACGGCACTCCGCGAGCCGACGCCGCTCGCGGGGTGCCGGCTGTTGTCGGGGCGAACGGGCGGGTGATACCCACCGAAAAGGTCCCCTCCCCCGACCAGCTGCGCGGACATTGGCCGGTGGTCAACCGCATTCCCGGCATCCCGATCCATGTGGTCGTGGGCGGTGTGCACCTGGTGGGGTGATGGAGCGCATCATCGGTGACACGGCGGCGGCGCTGGCGCCGTTCGGGATCGGCCATATCATTGCCCGGGCACTGCACCGGATGGCGCGCGGTGCGCGCGCTCGCCGACGCCTACGGCGACCGGGTGAGCCAATCCGCGGTGGGAACCAGGCACCGCTTTGCGGCGGGGTGAGTCGATTCCCGCGCCGCCGAATGGCTGCGCACATGAAATGGCCCGCCCGTCCCGGTAGGCTTCGGGCTTATGCGCTCCCAGCCATCCGCACGTGGTGCGGCACGATGTGCCGCCGCCGGGCTGATCCTCACGGGCTGGGTGGGGCTTGCGGGCGCGGCCGGCGCCGATCCGCAGCCGACGCCACCGCCCGCACCGAAGACCACCATCGACCACGACGGCACGTACGCGGTCGGGACCGACATCGCGCCCGGCACGTACAGCACCGCGGGACCCGTCGGCAACGGCACCTGCTACTGGAAGCGGATGGGCAACCCGGACGGGGCCCTGCTGGACAACGCCATGAGCAAGAAGCCGCAGGTGGTGCAGATCGAGGCGAGCGACAAGGCGTTCAAGACGCACGGTTGCCAGCCCTGGCAATACACCGGCGGTGACGGCACCGCACCCGCTGAGCCGCCCGGACCCGCGGCAGGTGCGCAACTGCAGACCAATCTCGACATCCTCAACGGATTGCTCGGTCCGATCGGCGAGCGAGTGCCTCAGCCCTGACGGGCTTGGGCTACCGTCCAGCTGTGACCATCGGGGTGCGACGGGCCGTGGTCGTTGGTGCCGGCGTCAGTGGGCTGACCTCGGCCGTGTGCCTGGCCGAAGCGGGTTTCCCGGTTACCGTATGGACGGCCGCGATGCCGCGGCACACGACCTCGGCGGTGGCCGGTGCGGTCTGGGGGCCACGACCGCTCGAGCCGGCCGCCAAGACGCCGGGGTGGACGGAGCGGTCACTGCGCGAGTTTCGCGAGCTGGCCAAGGACCCCGGCAGCGGGGTGCGCATGGCACCGGCGCTGAGCGTGGGCGATCGCACCGAGGACGGCGCGCCGCCCGCCGGAATGGAGTTGCTCCCGGACCTGCGCCCGGCTGACGCGGCCGACATTCCTGAGGGCTTCGACGCCGGGTTTGTGGCCACCATGCCGATGATTGACATGCCCCGCTACCTCGACTACCTGACCGAACGACTGGCCGCGGCCGGCGGTGACATCGAACTGCACCCGGTGCGGTCGCTGGCGGAGGTCGCCGATGTCGCCCCGATCGTGGTCAACTGCGCTGGCCTGGGCGCACGCGAGCTGGCCGGGGACGACACGGTATGGCCGCGGTTCGGCCAACACGTCGTGCTCACCAATCCCGGTCTGGACCGACTGTTCATGGACCGCACCGGCGGCCCGGAATGGGTCTGCTACTTCCCCCACCCGCGGCGCGTGGTCTGCGGCGGCATCGGCATCCCGGGCAGGTGGGACACCACCCCGGAGCCGGAGGTGACCGAGCGCATCCTGCGACGCTGCCGCCGGATTCAACCACGGCTGGCCGAGGCATCGGTGATCGAGACGATCACCGGGCTGCGTCCGGAACGGCCATCGGTGCGGGTGGAAGCCGAGCCGATCGGACGGGCGCGGTGCGTGCACAACTACGGCCACGGTGGTGATGGCGTCACCTTGTCGTGGGGTTGCGCGCGGGAGGTGGTTCGCCTTGTCAGCGCGGGCTGAGGGGTCGGCGCGCCGCCTTGCCCCGGGCCGCGCGCTACCCGCCGGACGGCGGCGACAGCGCGGTTTCGACCGTGGTGTACAGCGGGATCAGGCGGCGCAGTCCGCACGCGGCGATGGTGCGGGCCACGATCGGTTGGCTGCTGACCAGGCGCAGGCTCACGCCGCGGCGGCGACACCGCACCGCCTCCTGCGCCAACACGGCGTACGCGCAGGAACCCATGAAATCGATCTCCCGGACGTCGATGACGAATGGGCCGGGCGCAATGGCGATGGCGGCGCTTCTGCTCACCAACCGCTGCCAGATCGTCGCGTTGCTGGCATCGATGTCGCCGCCCACCTGCACCACCACCGCCGAACCGGTGCATTGGGTCACCGCCCGGAGCCCGCTGTGCGGGTCGCTAAGCTGTGAACTCAGCCGCGCGCTCGCGGGACCGGGAAATGATCCGACCGCGACTGTGTTCATCTTCTGCCGTTTCCCGTCGTCGTGTGCCGTCAAGGAATGCCCTCCAATGGGGGAAGGCGAGAGGGGTGTCGTCGTCCTACCGTTGAGCCGGGTCGTCGTTGGGCATGTGCTAGCGGGCAACCGTGGTGTGCAGTCTTGGTAAGCATATGTGCAACATGGGCTGACAACCTAGGATGTCGCACGCGAAATTTCGCCGGCGCTGGCCGGCCGCCGGGCCGCTGGTCACTCCCGGGTGAGTCGCCGGACGTCACGAATCAGCAGCGACAGCAGCCAGCTCACGATCGACAACAGGATCGCCGCCCAAATCGCGGTCCACCAGAAATGGTCGATCTGCAGCCCCCAGTGCGTGGTGTTTTCGGTGATGCGAGCGGTGATCCACAGCATGAACGCGTTGACGACGATGTGGAACAGGCCGAGGGTCAGCAGGTACAGCGGGATCGACAGAATCTGCACGATCGGCTTGATGATCGCGTTGACCACACCGAAGAGCAGCGCGACCACGAAGATTATCCCGATCCGCTGGACCGTGTTGTCGCCACCAACAAAGCGCATCCCGTGGACAAATTGAGTGACCACCCACAACGCGAAGCCGGTCAGTGCCGCGCGCACCAAAAACGCCACCATGCGCTGATCCTGCCATGACGGTGGCGCTGATTGGGCATACGCGCCGCGACAGGCCGACTGCCCCGCCTCGCGGCGCGCCACCGCGTGCTGCACGATGCAGACGTGACAACACAGCGGTTGACCAGTGACCAGAAAAACTCGTTCCTCGCGGCGTTCTTGGGCTGGACGATGGACGCGTTCGACTACTTCCTCGTGGTGGTGGTCTACGCCGACATCGCAAAGACTTTCCACCACACCAAGACCGAAGTCGCCTTCCTGACCACCGCTACCCTGGCGATGCGGCCCGTGGGAGCGCTGCTGTTCGGGCTGTGGGCCGACCGGGTGGGGCGGCGAGTCCCGCTGATGGTGGACGTGACGTTCTATTCGACGGTCGGGTTTCTGTGTGCGTTCGCCCCCAACTTCACCGTGTTGGTGATCCTGCGACTGCTGTACGGCATCGGTATGGGCGGTGAGTGGGGGCTGGGTGCCGCGCTGGCCATGGAGAAGGTGCCCCGCGGGCGGCGGGGATTTTTCTCCGGGCTGTTGCAGGAGGGTTACGCGGTCGGCTATTTGCTGGCCACGGTGGCATCGCTGGTGGTGATGAACTGGCTGAACCTGTCGTGGCGCTGGTTGTTCGGCTTGTCCATCGTTCCGGCTGTGATCAGCCTGATCATCCGATATCGGGTGAAGGAATCCGAGGTATGGGAAGCCGCACAAGATCGCCTGAGGGTCACCAAGACCAGCATCCGAGACGTGTTGCGCGACGGCGCGATTGTCCGCCGGTTTTGCTACCTGATGCTGCTGATGACCGCCTTCAACTGGATGAGCCACGGTACTCAGGATGTCTACCCGACGTTTCTGACCGCGACCAGTGACCACGGTGCCGGCCTGCACAGTGTGACCGCCAGATGGATCGTGGTGGGCTACAACGTCGGCGCAATCATCGGCGGGCTGGTCTTCGGCACGCTGTCACAGCGTTTCAGCCGCCGCTACACCATCGTCTTTTGCGCGGTCTTGGGACTGCCGATCGTGCCGCTGCTCTCCTACTCCCGCACCGCCGCGATGTTGTGCCTAGGTTCGTTCTTGATGCAGGTCTGTGTGCAGGGCGCGTGGGGGGTGATCCCGGCGCATCTGACCGAGCTGTCGCCGGACGCGATCCGCGGCTTCTACCCCGGCGTCACCTACCAGCTCGGTAACCTGCTGGCCGCGTTCAACCTGCCCATTCAGGAACGTCTGGCCGAATCCCAAGGCTATCCCTTCGCGTTGGCCGCGACGACCGTGCCGGTGCTGCTCGCGGTCGCAACACTGACGGCGGTTGGCAAGGACGCCACCGGAATCCGCTTCGGCACCGCCGAAAGTGCTTTGCTCCCAGGGAAATTGACGTGATCTCGGCGGCGTCGGTGGCCGTCGTGGCGTCAGATGTCGAGGTCCAGCGGATGGCTCCACCGCAGTCGGTTGAATCGTGCGAAGCCGCGGTCCGCGCTGAGCCAGGTCGCATTGTTCTCCAGCGCGTAGGCGGCCAAATATGCGTCGGCGATGTCATTACCGCGGGCGTCGATGTCGTCAGCTAGCTGCCGAAACAATCCCCAGTGACGCTGTCCTGGCCGAAGTTGCATGGCTGCGGGCGCAGCAAGCAAGCCCTCGACCGCCCGCCACGCCTCGGTCGGGCTCGTCGGCGCGGCGAAGATCCGGCGGTTGGTCATTACCCGCACGAAGCCGGCAAGTGCCAGGTCGGGTAGGCCCAGCGGCTGGTCGCCATTGGCCAGGTGCTCAAGCAGCCGCCGATAGTGCGAATGTTCGGGAAGGTCCGCCCGGTGCGCATACACGACAACGTTGACGTCAACGCAAAGCATCGACCGGTGCGCCTTCGTCCATTGCCTCGGCGATTGCGGCGTTGGACGACAGATCCACCCCGGGTCGAAGCCCTCCGCTACCGGTCGCCCGGAGCGTGTAGCGACCTCCAGCACGTTGGTCAGACGGGTTGAGACCACGGCGCACCGCGTCTTCCAGGACCGCCGCCACGGTGCGCCCCGAACGAGCGGCCCGCATCTTCACTTCGCGGTAGAGCTCGTCATCGATTCGGATCGTCGTGCGCACTGTGACATCATAGCATCACATAAAGACATAAAGATGCTAGGGCCTACTCAGGGCGCGCCGCAGCAGATGCATGGCCACCGTGGTCGAGCGCTCCCGGATGTCGGATCGGTTCCCTGGAAGCCGCAGGGTCCGCGTGACCGTCCGGCCGTCGCCCAGCATCACCGTGAAGCAGACCGTGCCCACCGGCTTGTCCGTCGTTCCCCCACCGGGCCCGGCGATGCCGGTGATTGCGATGGCGGTGTCGACGCCGAAGCGTTGCAGCGCGCCGGCAGCCATGGCCTGCGCCACCGGTTCGGAAACCGCCCCGTGCGCCGCGATCAGTGCCGGGTCGACGCCGAGCAGCTGCGTTTTAGCCTCGTTGGAGTAGGCCACCACACCGCCCGCGACGTAATTAGACGACCCGGGCCGCTCGGTTAGCCGTGCCGCCAGCAACCCCGCGGTGCAGGATTCCGCGGTCGCTATCCGGCGGCCCTCCAGCAATCGGGCGACCAGATCATCGACGTGTGAGCCGTCTTCGGAGTAGATCTGCTCGCCATGGCGGTCGCGCAGCAGCCGGGTCAGGCGCGCGTACGTGTCCGCGGCATCCGGCTCGTAGCGGGTCACCATTTCGATCTCGCCGCGGCGCAAGCAGGTGGTGATCTCGAGCGCGTCGAAACCGGGGATGGCGGCTTCGGCCGCGCGCAGTGTCTGGGCCAACCCCGACTCGGGCAGCCCGAACATCCGCACGATCTCCTGCCGGTAGATCGTTCGGCCGGCGATCGCCCGCTGCACCGCGGGTGTCTGAATGGCCTTCCGCCACATCGGTTGCAGCTCGCGCGGCGGTCCGGGCAGCACCATCACGGCCGGTTTTCCGGGTACCACGACACCCGGTGCGGTGCCGACCGGGTCGATCACCTGCGATCCGGCCGGGATCATGGCCTGCTTGCGGTTGGCAGCGCGGATCGACTCGAAATTGCCCGGAACCACGCCAGTTTTGAGGCCGGGATTGCGCGCCATCAGGGAATGCAGGATGTCGGCGATCTTCTGCTCGGTCGCGTCGTCCAGCACCAGGTCGCGGCCGCAGAAACGCGCGACCACCTCGACGGTGATGTCGTCGGCGGTCGGCCCGAGGCCGCCGCTGGTGATGATCAGGTCCACGCCCTGCTCCGCCATGAAGCGCAGCTGCGCCTCGATGTCGGCGGGGCGATCACCGCAGATGGTGATGTGCGCCAGCTCGACACCGAGCTCCAGGAGTCGATCGGCGATCCAGGGACCGTTACGGTCTTGGACCCGCCCGGTCAAGACTTCGGTTCCGGTGATCACGATGCCCGCGCGTGCGCTCACTGCCATGAGCCTACGCATGAACTAGCCTGGTGCCGTGGCGCACGCTCCGCGCACTCGCTACGCCAAGTGCGGCGATATCGACATCGCCTACCAGGTGCTGGGTGACGGTCCCACGGATCTGCTGGTGTTGCCGGGACCGTTCGTGCCGATCGACTCGATCGACGATGAGCCGTCGCTGTACCGCTTCCACCGGCGGCTGGCATCGTTCAGCAGGGTGATTCGGTTCGACCATCGCGGGATCGGTTTGTCGTCCCGGGTGGCCGCGATGACCATGCTGGGCCCCAAGTTCTGGGCCGAGGACGCGATCGCGGTGATGGATGCGGTCGGTTGTGAGCAGGCGACGATCTTTGCGCCGAGCTTCCACGCCATGAACGGCCTTGTCATTGCGGCCGATTACCCCGAGCGGGTCCGCGGCCTGGTGGTCATCAACGGCTCGGCGCGCACGCTGTGGGCCCCCGACTACCCGGTGGGCGCCAAGGCCCATCAAGCTCACCCGTTCCTGACGGTGGCGCTGGAGCCCGATGCCGTCGAGCAGGGGTTCGACGTGCTCGCCTTCGTGGCTCCCAGCGTCTCCCGGGACAACGCGTTCCGGGCCTGGTGGGATCTCGCAGGCAACCGAGCCGGACCGCCGAGCTTGGCCCGTGCCGTCTCAAAGGTGGTGGCCGAGGCCGATGTTCGAGATAGCTTGGGACGCATTAGAGCGCCGACGTTGATTGTGCACCGGGTGGACTCCACCTACATCCCCGTCGGACACGGTCGCTATCTCGCCGAGCACATCGCGGGATCGCGTTTGGTCGAGCTACCGGGCGCCGATGTGCTCTACTGGGTCGGCGACACCGGGCCGATGCTCGACGAAATCGAGGAGTTCATCACCGGGGTGCGCGGTGGCTCCGTCACCGAGCGTGTCCTGACCACGATCGTGTTCACCGACATCGTCGGCTCGACCGCACGCGCGGCCGAGCTCGGTGACAACCGGTGGCGCGACCTGCTGGACAACCACGACAACATCGTGCGCCACGAAATCCAGCGCTTCGGCGGACGTGAGGTCAACACCGCCGGTGACGGATTCGTCGCCACGTTCACCAGCCCGAGTGCCGCGATCGCGTGCGCCGGCGAGATCGTCGACGCGGTCAGCGTGCTGGGCATCGAGGTGCGGGTCGGCATCCATGCGGGCGAGGTCGAAGTACGCGGCGCCGTGGGGGACGATGTCGCCGGCATGACGGTGCACATCGGCGCCCGCGTCGCGGCGCTGGCGGCACCCAGCGAGGTGCTGGTGTCCTCGACCGTGCGCGACATCGTCGCCGGATCACGCTACCGGTTCGCCGACCGCGGCGAGCGCGAACTCAAAGGGGTGCCCGGCCACTGGCGGCTGTACGCGCTCGAGCGCGCGGACGTGACCGCCGGCTCGGGCCGCTAACGGGCCCTGACAGGTTAGTTGTCGGGCTGGCCGTCGGTGCCGGGCGTGCCGGGTTGACCGGGTTGACCGGGTTGACCGGGTTGGCCGGGCTGTCCTGGCTGACCACCGGGACCGGGTGCGCCGCCGGGGCCACCCTCGCCACCCTCGCCGGGCTGACCGCCGGGGCCAGCCGCCCCACCCATGCCGCCATCACCGCCACGGCCGCCGTCCCCACCGCGACCACCCGGGCCACCGTCACCGCCGCGGCCGCCCCGACCGCCTGCCCCGCCCTTGCCACCGGCGCCGCCGTGGCCTCCGGCGCCGCCCCGGCCGCCGGGCCCGCCCGCACCGCCGGTCATGCGGCTCGCACCAGCACTGGAGCACGATGTTGAGCCATCCGCCTGCCTCCCCGAGCCGCTGAACTTTCGTTGATCACGTCACGCTACCTGAAGCCGCCGACGGTGGTTCGACGGTGCGCGTCGGCATTGTGTGCCACAGCGTGACACGCTGTATCGTGACGGTGTGACCGATCATTACACCTTGCGACTGGCTCCGGGGATGCGACAGCGACTTAGCGAGCGGGCGCGTCGCGCTCACATGCCTGAACGCACCCTGGCGCAGCGCTATGTTGAGGAAGGTCTGCGCCACGATGCGCATCCGCTGATTCAGTTTCTCGACGGGCCGAGCGGGCGGCGGGCGAGCCTGATCGGACGCGGGCTAGACGTCTGGGAGGTCGTCGCCACGGTCCGCGACAACGAGGGGTCGATCACCGAGGCCGCCGAGTACCTGCGGATCCCAGCCGGGCTGGTGGAGGCGGCAGTCGCCTATTACGGCGAGTATCGCGCCGAGATCGACACCGAGATCAAGCTCAATGAGGCCGAGTATGAGCGTGGGCTCGCCGCGATCGCGGCCGGCGAGCGGGCGCTGCGCGGGTGAAGGCACTACTGGACGAGCAGCTCTCCCCACACATCGCAGCGTTGCTGCGCCAAGCCGGTTATGGCGTACTCGCCGTCGCCGATCGCGACGACCTGATCGGATGCAGCGACCGGACCGTACTCGAGGTTGCCAGCGACGAAGGTCGTGCATTGGTCACAAACAACATCAAGGATTTTCGCCCGCTGGTGGCCGAGCGGCTCGCGCAGGGCCGAACACACCCCGGCTTGATACTGCTGCCGTCGGCGCGCGCACGTACCCGTTCTGCTGTGCCCGCCCTGGCCGCCGCGATCGAAGCCATACTGCGCACCCACCCGGACGGAATCGCTGGGAGTGAACGCTGGGTCGGCCCACTGCCAGGCACATAGCGCCACTGACGTCCCCGACTGCGCGAGAATGGGGGCCATGATCGAGTTAGAGGTGCTGCAGGCTGACGTGACCAAGCTTGAGGTCGACGCGATCACCAACGCGGCCAATACCCAGCTTCGGCATGCCGGCGGCGTGGCGGCGGCGATTTCTCGCGCGGGCGGCCCGGACGTGCAGCGCGAATCGTACGAGAAGGCGCCGATCGGACTCGGTGAGGCGGTCGAGACCACGGCCGGTGACCTGCCGGCGCGGTATGTGATCCACGCGGCAACCATGGAGCTGGGCGGTCCGACCTCGGGCGAGATCATCACCCGGGCCACCGCCTCGACCTTGCGCAAGGCCGACGAACTCGGTTGCCGCTCGCTGGCGCTGGTGGCGTTCGGCACCGGCGTCGGCGGGTTCCCGCTCGAGGATGCCGCCCGGCTGATGGTCGAGGCGGTTCGCCGGCACCAACCAGGCTCGCTGCAGCGCGTGGTGTTCGCGGTTCACGGCGATGCGGCCGAGCGGGCGTTTACCGCCGCACTGCAGCGCTAGCGCCCGGAGAGATGACGTTCCACGGAGGCGACTTTCTGCGTCATCGCGTCGCAGGCGCCGGCGCGCCAGTCGACCTTGATCACCGTGCTGACTCGGGGTGCCCGAGCGGCCACGGCTTCCACCGCGCGTCGCACCACCGTCATGACCTCGTCCCAGGTGTCACCTTCGATCACGGTGAACATCGAATCGGTCTTGTTGGGCAGACCGGAATCACGAACCACCCGAACCGCGTCGGCAACGATCTCGCCGACGCTTTCCCCCACACCCAACGGGGTGACCGAAAACGCGACCAGCACAGACATTGATCTACTGTCGCATGGCAGCATCGATCCCCATGCGGGTTCTGGTGCAACGGGTCTCATCCGCGGCGGTGTCGGTGGACGGACGGCAGGTCGGTGCCATCCGGCCGGATGGCCAGGGCCTGCTCGCCTTCGTCGGGGTCACCCACGGCGACGGAGTGGAAAAGGCGCACCGGCTGGCCGAAAAGCTCTGGAATTTACGCATTCTCGCCGACGAGAAATGCGCCGCCGACGTCAACGCCCCAGTCTTGGTGATCAGCCAGTTCACCCTCTATGCCGACACCGCCAAGGGCCGCCGTCCGTCGTGGAACGCGGCCGCGCCGGGCGCGGTCGCCGAGCCGCTGGTCGAGGCGTTCGCGCAGGCGTTGCGCGGGTTGGGGGCACACGTGGAATCCGGTGTCTTCGGTGCGCACATGCGGGTCGAACTGGTCAACGACGGCCCGGTGACCGTCATGCTGGAGCTTTGACGAGAGAGGACGGCCGATGACCGGACCTGAATTTGGATCGCTTCGTTCCGACGACGACCAATGGGACATTGTCAGCGGCGTGGGCTACACCGCGCTGTTGGTGGCGGGCTGGCGCGCGCTGCACGCGGTCGGCCCACAACCGCTGGTCGTCGATGACTACGCTCAGGACTTCGTCGCCGCATCAGCGGACCCGTATCTCACCGGTCTGCTGGCCAACCCGCCAACCTCGGTGGACCAGACCGCGTTTCCGCGTCTCTACGGGGTGCAAACCCGGTTCTTCGACGACTTCTTCTCCGCCGCCGGCGACGCGGGCATACACCAGGCGGTGATCGTGGCCGCCGGCCTGGACAGCCGGGCATATCGCCTCGAATGGTCTTCCGGGACAACAGTTTTCGAAGTGGACCTGCCGAAGGTCCTGGAATTCAAGGCGCGCGTGCTGCACCAGCGCGGCGCTGTGCCCAAAGCCCGCCGCATCGAGGTCGCAGCCGATCTGCGCACGGACTGGTCCACCCCGTTGAAAGCAGCCGGCTTTGATCCCCAACGACCCGGCGCCTGGTCGGTCGAGGGACTGCTGCCCTATTTGACCGGCGACGCGCAGCACGCCCTGTTCACCCGGATCGGTGAGCTGTGCGCGCCCGGCAGCCGGCTTGCCACGGGCGCCCTGGGGTCACGTCTTGACCACGAGCAGCTGGCGGCACTGGAAGCCGACCACCCGGGGGTCAACATGTCAGGTGACGTGGATTTCACCGCCCTCACCTATGACGACAAGACCGATCCCGCAGGGTGGTTGGCCACGCAGGGATGGATTGTCGAACCCGTCCGGAACACCCTCGAGTTGCAGGCCGGTTACCGGAGAACCCCGGCCGTCGTGGACGTCAAGATCGACAGCTTCATGCGGTCGCAGTACGTAGTGGCCACCAAGGCGTGAATCAATCGCCGGCGATTGTGAATCTGGCGACGCGACACGCCGAGGTGGCGTCGTCAGATTCACAATCGGCCAGCGGCTGCTACGGCGTCAGCAGGATCTTCACGTCGTCGCCCGACCTCGACCCGGCGATCGCGTAGCCTGTGGCCGCGTCGTCCAGCGGCAGCGCGGTGGTGAAGATGCCGTCGACATCAAGCCGGCCGGATAACAGTAACGGGATCAGCTCGGGCCAGGTGCGCTGCACCGGTGCCGTGGTCAGGCGCAGCGTGATGCTGCGCAACAGGCAGTTGAGGGCGGGCAAGGGAAACGGCTTCAGATCGTGCACGCCGACCACCGATACCGTACCGCCGGGCCGCACCGCGGTGAGCGCGTCGGTCAGCGACGCGTCGGTTGCCACGGCGTCGATCACCGAGTCGGCGCCGCGGCCGCCGGTCGCGGCGAGGATGGCTTCGGTTGCCGGCGGGGTGAGTGCCGTGGCGCCCCACGCGGCGGCACGTTGGCGGCGCCCGTCGACTCGGTCGACGGCGAAAACCTTTGCGGCGCCCTGCATCACCGCGCTGCGCAGCGCGCACAGGCCGACCGCTCCCAGGCCGATCACCGCCACCGTGCCGCCGAATGGAATGTCGGCTCGCCGGGCCGCGGCCCAGCCGGTGGCGAGGTTATCGGTGAGCAGCAGCGCCTGCTCGGTGGTGATTCCGTCGGGGATCGTGAGCACCTGGAAGTCGGCGGCCGGCACGGCGAGCAGATCGGCCTGCGCGCCGCCGAGCGCGCCGGAGCCGAAAATCCGCGGGCCGGAGAAGCACATGACCGGATCCCGGGTCGCGCACCCCGGGCAGCTGCCGCAGCCGGCTACCGAGGACACCATGACCAGGTCGCCGACCCCGACGGTGCGCACCTGTGGTCCGGCTTCGACGACGGTGCCGACCGCTTCGTGGCCCAGCGCCACCGACTCGGCGAACGGATACTCACCGTCGTAGAAATGCAGGTCGGATCCGCAGATCCCGGCGGCGGTCACCGCGACGATCACGTCATCGGGCCCGGAAAGTTGCGGGTCGGGACGGGTGTCGACCCGGATGCTGCCGGGCCCGTCGAGGACTACGGCGCGCATGTTGGCGTGCTCACTTTCGTTGTCGCACAACGAATTGGGACCAGTCGGGTTGGCGCACCGCGGCCCAGTATTGGCTGAGCCGCCAGGGGCTGACGGTGTGGATCTCGCCGTCGGCGTTTTTGAAATAGGAGTGTTTGACCCCGGGATGTGACCACACCATCTTCTTGATTTCGGCCTGCGTGCGTTGATGCCATGCGGTGGCCGCCTCGGCCGTCGGCTCCAACGAATGGACGTCCGGTTGTGCGAGGCGCTGCAGACACAGGTTGATGTAGCGCATCTGCAGTTCGGAATGGAAGATCAGGCTGCCGCCGTGTGCCAGGTGGGTGCCCGGCCCGTAAATGAGGAACAGGTTCGGGAAGCCCGGAACCGTGATGCCGAGATGGGCGTGGGGTCGGCGTCCCCACATGCCGTGCAGGTCAATTCCGTTGCGGCCAGTGATTTTTAGTGGCCAGAGCACATCGGTGTGCCGAAACCCCGTGGCGTAGATGATGATGTCGACAGGGTGGGCCACGCCGTCGTCGGTGACGACGGCGTGCGGGGTGATCTTTCGGATCGGGGTGCGCACCAGCTCGACGTTGTCGCGCCGCAGCGTGTGCAACCAGCTTCCGTTGTCCTGCAAAGTCCGTTTTCCGGTGGCGGGATAGTCGGGCATGACCTTGGCCAACAGGTCGTGGTCGTCGCCGACCTGGCTTTCGATCCATTGGGTGAACATCATCCGGGCGGCGGCGTTGATGTCGCTGACGGCATAGTCCTGGTCGGTGTAATTCGGGTCGGCGCGGGCGGCGTCGAGTCCCTTGTCGGCGCCCGGCCACAGCAGCAGGAAGCGGTACCACCTGCCGTAGAACGGCAGGTGGCGCATCGCCCAGCGCACGCCGTCTCCGACTCGGTTGTGATACATGGCATTGGGGAACATCCACTGGGCGGTGCGCTGGAACACGGTGAGACGCTCGACGTCGCCGGCGATCGCGGGTGCGATCTGAAAGCCACTGGCGCCGGCCCCGATCAGGGCGACGCGTTTGCCGGTCAGGTCGACGGAGTGATCCCAGGCCGCGGAGTGAAACGATGGCCCCTCGAAGGTGTCGGCGCCGTCGAATTTGGGGATATGCGGTCGATTCAGCTGGCCGACCGCGGTGATGACGGCTCGCGCCCCCAGGGTGTTCAGCGTGCCGTCGGCCGAGCGCAGCGCAACGCGCCAGACGCCGTCGTCGTCGTCCCAGTCGGCCGAGAGGGCCTCGGTGCGCCACCGAACATGGTCAGCCAGAGCGTGTTTGGTCATCACCCGGGTGAAGTAGTCCCGCAGCTCGGACTGCTCGGCGAAGAAGTGTGTCCAGTCGGTGTTGGGTTCGAAGCTGTAGCAATAGAAATGGTTTGCCACGTTGACGCGGGCGCCGGGATAGCGGTTCTCCCACCATGTTCCGCCGGGTCCGGCGTTCTTCTCCACGATGGTGAACGGAATGTTGGCCTGCTTGAGGCGGATTCCGGCCAGGATGCCGGATTCGCCACACCCGATTACCAGGACCGGCATCTCCGCCGTGCTTGCCGTCGGCAGGGCCGCCGGGCGGCGGGGGTCCACTCCTTCCAGGTCCATTTCTTCTAACAGCAGGGGTAGATAGTCGTCGGGAACGTGTTCGCAGGCCGCCCAGTCCATCATGTCCCTGACCAGGTCGATGCCCAGTGGCTGCGGCTCGGGGCAGCCGCGGTCGCGGTAGTCGACGATCACCGGTAGCGCTTCGGCGCGGGCGCGGGCCTGGTCCGCTTCGGACATGAACCCCTGGACCTCGTTGAGGAACAGGCCCATGGGCTTGAAGTCGTGGATGAAACGGGGGTCGCCGGTGATGTGCACCAGCGACAGCAGCAGCGTCGGGACGCTGACGTCTTCCAGCGCGGCGGCGATCTCCGGCGTGGACGTGGTGAAGGGCAGGCCGGCGTACAGGCTGCGCATCGAGCCGATCCTCTCGGTGGACCCGGGACAATTACGCTACGGGTAGGTGCGTAATTGCGCGCCCGTTACGCTACCCTGTTGCGGACGGAGGTGGATGAGCGCCGTGGCCCCGTTACTGACGGCCGGCAGCGGGTTCCTGCTGGCCGTCTTGTGGATGGATTTGATGTTCGACCTGCAGGTCCTCGGCCACCGGGGTGCGGAGCTCCCCGAGCCGGTGCTGGCGTCCATCGCGGGTTACTACCATCGCGCGACGACCACCTCGCGCCCGATGGGCCGGCTGATCGCTCTGGTCATGGTGATTGTGTTGGCCGCGTTGGGATTTCAGGCAGCCAGGGGTCACGACCCGGGTTGGTTGCTGCTGGCCTCGGCCGGTCTGGCCGGTATCCCGGTGGGGTTGGCGTGGGTACACACGGTCCCCTGCGCGGTGCGACTGGGAAACCGCGTCGACGACGCGGCTCAGCAGAGCCGCCTGGCGCGGGCCATCTGCCGGGATCACCTCCTCGGCACCGGCTGCATGGCCGCGTTCGTCATCCTGTGGGTGACCTACGCCCTGGCGAGCTGACGGGCCGTAGTTACCACGAGGGGTACCTGGCTGGCCGGGCCACCGGCATCGGTACTAAACTAGAACACGTTTCAGTTTCACTGGTATCGGTCAGCGCCCAGGAGCAGGCATGCACACCGCCATCTGCGACGAACTCGGTATCGAGTTTCCCATCTTTGCGTTCACCCACTGCCGCGATGTCGTCGTCGCGGTGAGCAAGGCCGGCGGTTTCGGCGTGCTGGGCGCCGTTGGCTTCACCCCCGAGCAGCTGGAGGTCGAACTCCGCTGGATCGACGAGCACATCGGTGACCATCCCTATGGCGTCGACATCGTGATCCCGAACAAGTACGAGGGCATGGACGCGCAGCTCTCGGCCGAGGAGCTCGCCGAGAGGTTGCGGTCGATGGTGCCCAAGGAGCATCTGGAGTTCGCCCGCAAGATCCTGACCGACCACGGCGTTCCCATCGAGGACAGCGACCAGGACAGCCTGCAGCTGCTCGGCTGGACGGAGGCGACGGCCACCCCGCAGGTCGATGTGGCGCTGCAGCACCCGAAGATGACGATGGTCGCCAACGCGCTCGGCACCCCACCGGTGGAGATGATCAGGCACATTCACGAATCCGGTCGCACGGTGGCTGCGTTGTGCGGCTCCCCCTCGCAGGCCCGCAAGCACGCCGACGCCGGCGTCGACATCATCGTCGCCCAGGGCGGCGAGGCCGGCGGGCACTGCGGCGAGGTGGGCTCGATCGTGTTGTGGCCACAGGTCGTCAAGGAAGTGGCCCCGCTGCCGGTGCTGGCAGCGGGTGGTATCGCCAGTGGCCAGCAGATCGCCGCGGCGCTGGCGCTGGGGGCCCAAGGGGCGTGGACCGGCTCCCAGTGGCTGATGGTGGAGGAAGCCGGAAACACCCCGGTTCAGCAGGCGGCATACGCCAAGGCGACCAGCCGCGACACCGTCCGTAGCCGGTCGTTCACCGGCAAGCCGGCCCGGATGCTGCGCAACGACTGGACCGAGGCCTGGGAGCAACCCGACAGCCCCAAGCCGCTGGGCATGCCGTTGCAGTACATGGTCTCCGGCATGGCCGTCAAGGCCACGCACAAGTACCCCAACGAGACCGTCGACGTCGCGTTCAACCCGGTCGGGCAGGTTGTCGGACAGCTCACCAAGGTGGAGAAGACGGCGGCCGTCATACAGCGGTGGGTGCAGGAGTACCTGGAGGCGACCACCAGGCTGGACGAGCTGAATGCCGCCGCGTCGGTGTGACGGTAAACGAGAAGTGTTGTGCCCGTCGGCGTCCGAGGACGCTGGCTGTTATCTGACTATTCCTCTTCCTCGGCCTTGCCGGTGAACACTTCTTTGGTCCGGTCGACGGCGTGGGTGGCAATGTCGATGGAATCCCTGACGATGGCGCTGGCCCCGCCGGCGATGTCGCCGCGGATGATGTGGCCGGCGTTTTCGACAATGTCCGAGGCCTTTTCGACGGCGTTGGCCGCGATGTCTTTGACCGCGTCGACCGCATCTTTGGGATTGAAGCCCATCAAAAGTCTCCTATTCGTTGGCGGATACGGATCGGTAGTCGACCAGCGTGCGCCAGTAGGCTTCCGGTATTTCGGCGCCGGAGCGTAACACCCGTGCCAGCCCGGCGGCCATCGCGATGCCCAGCAGACCGAGCCACAGGCCCGCCAGCGCGATGACCCACCACAGCACCGCGGTGGCGGTGGGCCATGGCGACAACACCGCCAGCACCGGCGCGAAGAAAAAGCCGGCCCCGACATACCAGGCGGATCCGGTCCGGTCAGACGCCAGCACGAAGCGCAGCCACCGCGGGACCGGTGATGTGTTGGGCTGACCGTCGCGCATGGTGCGACCGACTACGGCTCGGGCGGGAAGAAACCCGCCCCGGTGAACCAGCCAGGCTGCCAACCTTGAGCGCCCAGGCAGAGCATCGGCAGGCCATCGGGGCTTTGTGCCGCCGCTTGCGGCCCCGGACATTTGGCGCCCACCTGCTGGACTCCGTACAGCGGGTAGGAGATGACCCAATAGCCGGTGTCGGCCGGCGGGAACTGGTTAGGGGGCGGGAAGTGGCAGGCCTCGGCCTGGCCGCTGGGGCCCCGCCCGAAGATGAACCGCTCCCAGCTGGAGCAGGGCGCGCCCAGCGAAGCGTCGTAGTTCATCCCCGGCACGTCGCCTTCGTAGTGCCCGTTGTCGGCGCCGGCAACCGGGGCCGCACCGATCGTGGCACCCGTGATCGCAGCGGCTACGAGCAGTTCGCGAAACATGCACCACCTCTCCAACACACCGGCGAGCTTCAGCACAGCATAACGATTGTGGCGGGACCCACAAGGTGGTGTCGCGCGGGCGCGAAAGGCTTGCGGCCGATCATCCGGCCGAGCCGTTGATCGGCCGGTACGCGCGCATGAGAACGCCGGTCCCCGTCGTTGCCGCCGAGACCAGCTCGAGCTCAAGATTGCTGAAACCCTGGCTCTCAAACCAGCAAACCAGCTGACTTCCAGCTACGTTTACATCCGCGCCGGTAGGCATCTGGGCGTTCTGACCGGCCGCTCCAGGTGTCGCACCTTGCTCATCTGCCCCACGTGTACCCGGTACTGGCCGATATGCAAAGTGCCCGCCTTCGAGCGACAGCCACGGTTGTCGCTGTTAGGCGGGCACATCGCATATCCCTGCCGTGCCGGAATGCGTGAGGCGGGAGAGAAAACAGGAAACGTCACCTTGCGCACCGGGTCGCCAGAAGCCGTGACCGCGGGGTCAAATGGCTACGCCGCCACGCCCGGCAATCAGCAGCGCCCGGCGCGTCGTGTCACGGTACCGCACCGTTTTAACGCTGTGATTACAGTCGGTCTGTGACCGACACCTGGACCCTGGAGCCATCCGACGGCGAGTTGACCGTTCGCACCGGCGTCACCGGCCGGGCCGCGCGCATGGGCCATCGACTGACCATCGCGATGACACGGTGGCAGGCCACGGTGCGCTGGGCGGCGGGTGAGCCCGATACCGCAGAGCTTGTGGTTGAGGTGAATTCGTTCGAGGTGCTGCGCGGTGAAGGCGGTGTCAAAGCCTTGTCGGGGCCGGAGAAGGCGCTGGTGCGGTCGACCGCGATGAGGTCGCTCGACGCCGGGCGCTTTCCCCAGATCCGTTTCACCGCCGAGGCGATAGTAAAGACCGGGGAAGGCTACCGTCTATCGGGAACATTGGACATCCGGGGAAAGTCGCGTGCGCACGTGATCGACTTACGCACAGACGATCTCGGTGGCCGCTGGCGCATGTCGGTGGAATCCGTCGTGCGCCAGTCCGATTACGGCGTCAAGCCCCACTCGCTGCTGATGGGCTCGCTGCGGGTGGCCGACGAGGTGACGGTGTCCTTCGCCGCGGTGCGGGCCAAGGACGGCTGATTCACCCGGGTGATGACCTATTCGGGTGGTTGCGTCGCCGAATCGCCGTACGTACCGGGAATGTGCTCCAGCACCCTGGTCAAGTGAAGTGGCCCACCGTTGGCATCCGGGCGGGGCGCGGCGGGGTCGGGCCGCTCCTCGGGCGTGGACCCGGCGGCCCGTTCACCGCCAGTCAGGCGGACCGGTTCCTGCTGCGGTGGGGGTTGCGGAGCGGCCGGGGCGACCGAACCGGCCGGTGCGGGCGATGGGATGGCCACGGCTTCGGCGACGGGAGGAACCGACTTGGACACCGTGTGTGCAGCAGTGCGATCTTCGTCGGGCACCAACCGCAGCCCCACCGCCAGCGATACCGACGCCACGAAGGTGACCGCGGCGGCGGCCAAGGTGGCCGCTGCCCCGACGTAGGACCGCCGGTGAGGCCGCGTGGGCACGGCGACGGGCTCCTCGGATTCGGCCACCAGACCCGCGTCGGTGAACTCGGTGCTGCGAGCCGCCGCGAGGGCCGCGCCCCGCGCCACCGTCACCTGCGCCATGCTTTGCGCGAAAACCGGTACCGGGAGGACCTTTTCCAGCTGCCGCGAGAATTCGCTGACGGCATTGTCGGAGCCGACGACAACCACGCCGGCCGGTCGCCATCCGCTGCGGTCAAACATTCCGGTCAGCCAGGATGTCAGCCCGTCGAAGCCGCCACGCACCTGCTTGACGGCCGACTGTGTCCGATGGTCGCGGATGTCCACCATCACGACGGTCGCCCACTCGTGTTCGAGAATGCACACCGCGGTTTGCTCGTAGCCGATGATGGGTGCGACGGCCCGGGCCAGTGTCTCGACGGCATCGAGCAACCGAACCGGCACCACGTTGTCAAAACCCGCGTCGGTCAACGCCTCCAGTAACAGGGCGGCCTGTGCCGACGCGTCGTCGTTCCAGGTCACGCCGATGACGCGCAGACGGCGATTATCCGCGGTGGCCAGTTGGCTAGCGCGCGACACTTCGGCTGCCACCCGTGCCGCGGCGTTGAGGGCGGGCACGCCGGCGCCGGCGTGCAGTTTCATCTGGTGATGGCTCACGATGCTGCCGTCTGCGCCGTGCCCCTCGGCAAGGACCCACCCGACGGCGGTCGGCGTCACCGATAGCCCCAGTACCGTATCCAAATTGCGCACCTCAATCGTTCCCCGACCTCCGACACCTCGGCCAGCGCCATCGCACACCCGGGAAGACTCGGGTGCGATGGTGCATGGGCGCCGGAACGGACCGCGATAGCGTGGTCTTGCGTCGGCTTGCTTCGAGCGAGCCTACGCGGTCGACGCAAGTCCGGCTTCCCGGGTGTGGAAACCACCAGGAAACCGACAGGTAGCGCGGCAAATCGCCCCGGCGTGCACGGCGGGGCGCGACCCGCGCCGCTACTACCGCGGGTGGGTGCCCGGCGCCCGGGTCGGGCAGCGCGGGTAAACTCCCCACAACTGCCTGCGTGTCGGCTGTTTATCCGGGCGGCGAGCGGGTTATATAGGATGCCGTAACACCGTCCCGGCCCACCTAGCACAGTTGCTGTATTCCCGGTGGCAACCGATACAGAACTGAAATGAATTTGCGTCCAAATCGACATTTGGCCTATTCACACGGTATGTTCTGCCGGGAGCACGACGAGATAACGACAAGGGGCACAGGTATGACAGACGTGAGCGGGAAGATGCGGGCCTGGGGACGCCGACTCCTGGTCGGCGCGGCTGCGGCCGTTACCCTGCCGGGCCTGGTCGGACTCGCCGGTGGAGCGGCGACCGCGGGAGCGTTCTCCCGGCCAGGTCTGCCGGTGGAGTATCTGCAGGTGCCGTCGGCCGCAATGGGCCGCAGCATCAAGGTCCAGTTCCAGAGCGGCGGGGACAACTCGCCCGCGGTGTACCTGCTCGACGGCCTGCGCGCGCAGGACGACTACAACGGCTGGGACATCAACACCCCCGCATTCGAGTGGTACTACCAGTCGGGCCTGTCGATCGTCATGCCCGTGGGTGGCCAGTCCAGCTTCTACAGCGACTGGTACAGCCCGGCCTGCGGCAAGGCGGGCTGCTCGACCTACAAGTGGGAGACGTTTCTGACCAGCGAGCTGCCGCAGTGGCTGTCGGCCAACCGGGGTGTCAAGCCCACCGGCAGCGCCGCAGTCGGCCTCTCGATGGCCGGCTCGTCGGCCCTCATCTTGGCCGCGTACCACCCCCAGCAGTTCATCTACGCAGGTTCGCTATCGGCCCTGATGGACCCCTCCAGCGGCATGGGGCCCACGCTGATCGGGCTGGCGATGGGTGACGCCGGCGGCTACAAGGCCGCTGATATGTGGGGCCCCTCGAGCGATCCGGCGTGGCAGCGCAACGACCCGACGGTTCAGATCCCCTTGCTGGTGGCCAACAACACCCGTCTGTGGGTCTACTGCGGCAACGGCACCCCGACGGAGTTGGGCGGAGCCAACATCCCCGCCGAGTTCCTGGAGAACTTCGTTCGCAGCAGCAACATCAAGTTCCAGGATGCCTACAACGCCGCGGGCGGGCACAACGCCGTGTTCAACTTCCCACCCAACGGCACCCACAGCTGGGAGTACTGGGGTGCACAGCTCAACGCGATGAAGGGTGACCTGCAGGGCTCCTTGGGGGCGCGCTGATCTCACCAGATCGTCAAGCCCGGTAGTGGTTTGGCGGGCGTTCAGCGAACCGTAAGGGTCAACTCGCCGGTGATGTCGATCCACCCGGTCGGGTCCCGGCGGTGATCGGTGATGTTCCGACACTGCCCATAGAGGCGCAGGACGCCCATGCCGGTGTCCGCGTCGTGGCGGTGGAGGATTGCGGTCACGCCGCCCTTGGACAGGGTTTTTCCGAACACCTGGTCACTGGGCGGCAGGCCCTCCGTCCAGCCGTGCGTGGTCAGCGCCGCCGCAGCCGTCCGAAAGTAGGTGTCGGCGCGCGCACCGGCGGGCAGCACGAAGGTCAGGTAGACCGCGCCCTGATACGGCGGATCGTCGCGGTTCTTGCACGACATCAACAGGTAACCGGCGGTCGTCGTCTGCAGGCCGGCGACGGTGACGACGTGTTTGGCCGCCTCGACGACTAGAGCCCGGGTCGCATCGTCGGAGACCGGGTTGGCCGGGTGGTCAAGAACGTCGGATGGCGACGAATGAAACCTTGCCACCGCCAGGAATGCTCCAGCGAACAGCAGTGAGACGGCCAGCATGGCAGCGATCACGGGCCGAGCCCACCGTGGGCGCAACCATTCATCATCGGGTCGGGTCATCGGCCGGTGCCCGCATGTCCGGCGGGATCGGCGATAAGGCCATGCATGCCGTGTTGGTGGACCATCGTGGTGCTGCGCACCGTGCACGCAACTTCCGTACTGTGTGCCTGTAAGTTCTCAGCCGAGGATACCTTGGTTGTCGACCTGTCTCCGGCCCTGAACACTAAGATTTTGTCTCAGATCGCGCCCGGTCGGAGTTTGCTGCGCTCGGCGGGCGCGCCCGCCGAGCGACCGCCCGTGCGGTGCGACCGATGCCACCGCGCCGCGGCGACAACCTGTGTCAACGGGTTCCCGCCGGTGCGCGTCGGCGGCACCGCCCGGCACCCGCGCCGGCGTGCCGGGCTCGGCTGAACGCCGTTTGCGCCAATCTCGAAGCGGTAGATAACCGATCTCACAACTTTTTCTGATCGGTAACGCTTTGACCACTCCCGGCGAAATGCCGGGCATGACGCACATCAGAAAGCCCCTCATCAAGATCACCACGGCCGCCGGATTCGTCGCCGTGGCGATGACGCTCTCCACCGGTGTTTCACACGCCCACGGTGGCATGAACTGGGACGCCGTCGCGCAGTGCGAGTCGGGCGGAGACTGGACGGCCAACACCGGCAATGGGCACTATGGCGGGTTGCAGTTCAAGCAGACCACGTGGGAGGAGCACGGCGGCGTGGGAAACCCCGCAACCGCCTCTAAGCAGGAACAAATCGCAGTGGCCAACCGGGTATTGGCCTCCCAGGGACCGGCTGCGTGGCCCAAGTGCGCCAGCGCCGGCGGCCTGCCGCCGGTGCCCGTGGCGTTGCCCAAGCCGGTGCGTCAATTGGAGCAGACCGTCGTCCAGATCATCTCGATATTCGCGCCCAAATAATGTATATCGGCGGTTGGTCTGGTTTCGTTACCGTGAACATGTTTGGATCCTGCTATGGAGGGTTCGGCAACGGTTCACATGGCGGCTCCAGCGGACAAAATCTGGGATCTGATCGCGGATATTCGTAACACCGGACGATTCTCACCGGAAACCTTCGAAGCCGAATGGCTCGACGGTGCCACCGGCCCGGCGCTCGGTGCTCGCTTCCGCGGGCATGTCCGGCGAAACGGGATCGGGCCGGTGTATTGGACGACGTGCCGGGTGACCGCGTGTCAGCCGGGCCGCGAGTTCGGGTTTGCTGTGATGGTCGGGGACAGGCCGGTGAACAACTGGCACTACCGGCTGACGCCCGCGGGTGACGGCACCGACGTCACCGAGTCATTCCGGCTCACCCGGTCGTTGTTCACCACCGTGTACTACTGGGTTTTCGGTGGCTGGCTACGCCAACGCAACAACATTCGGGACATGAAGAAGACGTTGGAGCGGATCAAAGAGGTTGTCGAGGCGGGCTGAGCGGCGCTTTGACCGGATCCCATGAAATCGGTAGTCATCACCGGCGTGGGCGTGACGGACAACGCTGCACCGATGCGGCGCTCGCACTGCATCGGGCCGGAGTTCATGCTGACGTCGTATCGCCTCATCCCTGGGCCGCGCAGGACCCCAAACGGCAGTAATGTTTGGTGCACGATGCTCGGGCCCGACGTGGGAGGTGGCTGGTGGGGAACCGGATGGTCGCCGTGGTTGGGGTCGCGGTGGTGGTCGCCGCCGGCGTCTCGGGATGTGCCCAGGCCAAGACCGTGCCCCGGAAAGCCGCGCGGGTGACCGTTGACGGCGACACCCACACGACGCGACCCGCTGCGTGCAGTCAGGAGCGGTCGTATCGGACCCTCGACATCCGTGACCAGGGCGGCCACGTTCAAGCGGTCGTGCTGTACAGCGGTGACCGGGTGATCCCTCAGTGGGTCAAGATCCGCAACGTCGCCGGGTTCAACGGCAGCGCCTGGGAGGGCGGGGTGGGCGAGATCCATGTCGAGCTGGCCCGCGGCAAGTACACGATCACCGGCAGCGCCTACGGCATCAGCAACAGCAATCCCAACAAGGTGGTGACAACGGACTTCACAATCGTCGCCGAGTGCTGATGCGCCCGACGCCGATCCGCATCCCGCGTCTCGGGCCTAGTCTTGAGCAAAGGCCACGCAATCGATGGAGGAGCGGTGAAGGACAGGCTGCACTGGTTCGCGATGCACGGGTTTGTCCGCGGCGCGGCCGCGATCGGGATTCGGCGGGGCGACTTGCAGGCCCGCTTGATCGCTGATCCGGCCGTCGCCGCCGATCCGGTGCCGTTTTACGACGAAGTACGGGCCCGCGGACCGCTGGTGCGGTGCCGCGTCAGCTACCTGACCGTGGACCATCAGCTCGCCCATGAGCTGCTGCGCTCCGACGACTTCCATGCCATCACGTTCGGGTCCAACTTGCCCGCACCGCTGCGCTGGCTGGAGCGCCGCACCCGCGACGACCAACTGCACCCGATGCAGCCACCGTCGTTGTTGGCGGTTGAACCGCCCGACCACACCCGCTACCGCAAGACGGTTTCGGCGGTTTTCACCACGCGGGCGGTCAGCGCGCTACGCGATCGCGTCGAGCAGACGGCGACCGCGCTGTTGGATCAGCTCTCCGAGCAGCCCGGCGTAGTCGATGTCGTCGGGCGGTATTGCGCACAACTCCCGATCGCGGTCATCAGCGACATCTTGGGTGTGCCCGACCGGGACCGTCGGCGCGTCCTGGAATTCGGTGAACTGGCGGCGCCCAGTTTGGACATCGGCGTGCCGTGGCGGCAGTACCGGCGCGTCCAGCAGGGAATCGTGGGTTTCAATTCTTGGCTGGTGGCGCACCTGGCGCAGTTGCGTCGCACCCCCGGTGACGACCTGATGAGCCAGTTGATCCGAACGGCTGAAAGCGGTGCGGCCGAGTCACGCCTGGACGAGCGCGAACTTCAGGCGATCGCCGGGTTGGTGTTGGTCGCCGGGTTCGAAACCACGGTGAACCTGTTGGGCAATGGAATTCGCATGTTGCTGGATGCGCCCGAGCACCTGGACACCCTGCGTCGGCGGCCCGAGCTGTGGGCAAACGCGGTCGAAGAAATCCTGCGGCTGGACTCCCCGGTGCAGCTGACCGGACGGATGGCGCGCAACGACGTGCAGGTGGCGGGCACGTGGATCAGGGGCGGCGAGGTGGTGGTGATTTATCTGGCCGGCGCCAACCGCGACCCGTCGGTGTTCCCCGACCCGAACCGCTTTGACATCGAACGCCCCAATGCGGGAAAGCATCTGGCGTTCTCCACCGGCCGCCACTTCTGCCTAGGGGCGGCTCTTGCTCGCGCCGAAGGGGAGGTGGGGCTGCGAACCTTCTTCGATCGCTTTCCCGAGGTGCGGTCCGCCGGTGCCGGCAGCAGGCGCGATACCCGGGTGCTGCGGGGCTGGTCGAGTCTGCCGGTGACGCTGGGGCCGGCTCGGTCGATGGTTTCCTCGTAACCGTGGCCGGCGGCGACGCCGATGACACGACACTGAGTGCGCCGACGACGATCGCCAGGCGACGCCTTCCGGAACGTGTGTGCATGCGAATGTCCTCGGACCGTCGCCGCAACCTGCGGTTGACAGCGCTCCCGGGGCCGGGTGTCATGACGGCCATGGCGGACGGCGATGCGGCGGCCTACCGGCGGATGCGCCGGGAGCATCTGAGCGCGGTGCGGGCCGGTCTCGAAGAGCACATGCTGCGGCTGGAGTGGTCGCGCCGGCAGATCGAGGACTACCAGACTCGCCGGCTGAGAGCCCTGCTGAGCCACGCCAAGCAGCGGTCACCATTTCACGCCCGGCGGTTGAACACGCTGGACCCGGCTGGCGCCTCGGTCGCCGATCTGGCGTCGCTGCCGATGATGACCAAGCAGGACGCCCAGCAACAGTGGGACGCCATCACCACCTCGGCCGACCTGGACCGCAACCGGGCCGAACGCATTCTCGCTGAGCAGCAATGGTTTTCGTACACCGAGGGTGGGCAGCAGATCTTCAGCTCGGGCGGTTCCAGCGGGGTGCGCGGCGTCTACGTATGGGATTGGCCGTTCTTTGTCTCGGCGGCCTGCCTGGCCTGGCGGATACAGGCGCGCGAGGAGCGTCGCGCATCGGGTGCTTCCCGCTCGGCCCGGCTTGCCGTGCTGGTGGCCGGCAGCCCGCCACACGCCAGCACACCACTTTTCGACATACCGACCGCCCCGGGCATGCAGACCGTGGTAATCGCCGCGGGCGCACCGTTCGACGACGTGCTCGCCAAGGTGGCCGCCGCGCAACCCACCCACCTGGTGGGATATGCAAGCGTGATCGGACGCCTGGCCCGCGCGAGCTTGGCCGGCGGCCTGCGCATCTCACCCGTTCGGGTGAGCACCAACTCCGAGCCGCTGCTCGACGAGGACCGCAACGCAATAGCCCAGGCTTGGGGCGCAGCCATCCACAACCTGTGGGGCTCAACCGAAATCGGCGTCCAAGCGGTCGGTTGCGGACGAGGACCGGGACTGCACGTGTGCGAGGACGAAGTCATCCTTGAGCGCGTCGATGACGACGGCGTGCCGGTCGGTGCCGACGAACCGGCCGCCCGGACGCTGGCCACCGGATTGGCCAACCGGACCTTCCCGTTCATCCGCTACGACCTTGGCGATCACGTCATGCCGCTGCCGGGTGGCTGCGCGTGCGGCAGCGCCTTCGCGCGCATCACCGATATCGGCGGGCGCCGCGACGACGACTTTCGTTACGGGGCAACGACGGTGCCCGCGACCGTGTTTCGTCACATTCTCGGCACCGATGCCCGGGTATCCGAATACCAGGTCACCCAGACGGCGACCGGAGCCGACATCGTGGTCGTGGGCGCCGCGGACACCACGGCACTGACCTCCGCGCTGATCGCCCAACTGCGCCGGCATGGGTTGTCCGAGCCGACCATCCGGATCCGGGTGGCCGACAGCCTGCGGCGGCACCTCGCCAGCGCAAAGCTACGGCGGTTTATCCCCCTTGACGGCCGCTAGCGGGCATTCTCGCCGAGGCGGTAGACGCGGGCGGCGTTGCCGTGGGCGATGAGGTCGACCACCCGGATGGCATCGGCCTCGCTCCAGTCGCCGCTGTCCAGAAAGCCCTGCAGGACACGGTGAATACCGTTGCGCCACAAGACCGCGCCGAGATAGTGCAGTTCGGCGGGACCGAACGCGTCCGACGAGTAGAGGATCTTGCGGAACGGCGCCAGCTCCAGCAGCCGGGCGATGAAGGCCGATGCCCGAGCACCCAAGTGGTTCACGCTCAACCCGCCGTCCAGATAGACGTTGTTGAAGGCCTGGGCCAGATACCCGGCCTCACGCTCGTAGGGATAGCAGTGCAGCAAGACGATCGGCGTGTGCCCGGATCGCCGTAGAAAGTCAAGCAGATACAGCGGATTGGTCTTGTGCAGATCACAGTCCCGGTCGCCGAAGCCGACGTGCAATTGCAGCGGCTTGCCCAGCCGTAGCGCCTGGTGCAATCCAAAGCGCAGCAGGACCCGATCGTCCAACCGGGTACCGCCGCGGTCGCGCCACCGCGTGGCGGCCTCGGCCACCTGCGCCGACGACGGCTCGGTCAGATCGCCGTCGAACCCGCCCCGGTAGGCCAGGATGGACTTGGTGGCGACCGCGGTGGCCGCACGCCGCCGCAGGATCTCGTCGAATGCGGATGAGTAGTCGCCGGGCGCCCGCGCGGCCTGCTCGGCCACCTGCTCCAGGCGCACCACCTCGTGAGTCCGGCCCCCGGATAGGTCGCTGAGTTCGGCGACGTCCGCGACACCGTCGATGCCGGTGTCCACCAGCCAATCGCTCACCCCGGCGGCGGGCAGGAAAAGCCGAGCCAGCTCGGCCTCGCTGAATTGGCCGCGGCGCTCCCAATATAGCTGCGGGTCAACGTGTCTGGGCAGCCCCAGGATGGCCGCGCAGCGATTGCGTACCGCGAAGCCGAGTTGTGAGTCGAACCCGGAGTCGAAGCCGGCAAGCGGTTCGGTGTTGGCCTCATTGAGCGCGTTCTCGAACCGGCGCCGGTCCCCCGCCGTCAACCAGCAGCCGTGTACATGCTGATCGATCAGCGGCACACCGCTGATGTGTCGGGCCAGCGCCGTAAACTCAGGCCCGGTGGTGGACCGGGTCACAGGCTCCAAGCCATCCGGAACTTGTCGGCCAGCTGCTCGGGGCCCAGGTTTGCGTATCGGTCTTGCTCCATGCGTCTTACCGCCACCACCATGTCCACCGCTGGATCGCCCAGGATTTCCCGCAGCACCTTCGAATTATCAAGTGCGGCAATCGCTTCAGCTTGAGCCTGGGGCAGCAGCACGGTACCGGCGCGGGCCCGGTCCGCGTCGGAAAGCATGGCCGGGTCTACCGTCGTTTCCGGTGGAAGCGCTGCCTGGTCGCTGATGCCGTCCAGCGCCAGCCCGAGCAGCGCCGCCGACGCGAAGTACGGGTTGGCCGAGGGGTCGACCACCTTCACTTCGACGTTGCCGCCGTGTGGACCGCCCGGGCCGGCCTTGATGAAGCGCACGGCCGCTTCGCGGTTCTCGGTGCCCCAACACACATAGGCCCCGGCCCAATTGCCGGGACGCATCCGCAATCCGGACACGATCGATCCGCAGAGAATCCCCTGCGCCTCGGGTAGCCGGCGAAGGATTCCGGCCACCGCGGATCGCCCGGCCGCCGTCATACCGCACCCACCCGTTTCGTCGGAGAACAACGGGCCTTCCGGGGTGATCAATGAAAGGTGTTGGTGGGCACCGGATCCGACGTTGCCGGCGAACGGCGCCGGCGAGAGGCTGACCCGCATCCCGTGGCGGCGGGCGGCGCGGCCGATGATGATCCGGGTCGCCACCAGCTGGTCGGCGGCGGCCACCGGGGCCAGCGGCGCCAACGAGATCTCGAACTGGTTGGCTCCGTATTCGGGATGGAACTGTTCGATCGCGACCCCGGCCGCCGTGGCCGTCGAGATGACATCGCGAACGAACGCCTCGTGCTCGAGCAAGCCGGCAAGTCCATACGGCGCCCACAGCGTCGACGGCAGCCGGGCACCGTCCGCGTCGACGAGCATGAATTCGACCTCGTGGCCGACCACCGCTTCGATGTCAGCCGCGGCCAGCGCGGCCTCGATCCGGCACAGCGTTCCGCGGCTGCACGCGGGCACGGGCGTGCCGTCCTGTTCGACAAACACCGCGGGTGCCCAGGCCAACCCGTCGCCGATGATGCGCAACGCGGACAGGTCGATACGCACCCGCTGGTCGCCGACCACACCGGCGTCTTCGGTGAACGCGATGCCGTTTTGGTCGATGGCGAGCACATGCCACACGGGGCTGGCGCCCAGGCCGGGATCGGCGAACGTGTTGGTCCGCCTGATCGGCACCATCTTGGCCAGGGTGATCCCGGCGGGGTTCACGACGGTGCCCATCACGGTGTCGACGCCCTCGGCCTCCAATTGGGCGATCGCCGCGGCGGCAAGCGGTGTGGCGGTCATGGGCGACCATTCTGCGGGTGGGCTAGTCCAGCGGCTGCCCGGTCGACACGCCTTGGGCATGGCGGGGCAAGGTCAACCTGCAGGCCTGGCCGATGTCCAGGGTCCGCAACATCCTTCCCATGCCCACCCAGAGCGCGCACGAGAGCGCCAGGTCGGCGAGCAACTCATCGGAGAAGTGTTGCCGGCATCGGCTCCAGAAGTCTTCGTCGTCACGCAGCGCGGTGTGCTCGGTGGCGAATCGGTGCGCGAATTCGGCCGCCAGCCGCTCCTGTTCGCTGTAGCCGGGCCAGGTGCGCCAGTCGGGGGCGTGCTCGTATAGCTCTTCGGGAATGTCCGAGTCGCCGGTCTCGGCATCCGCGAAGCGGGTGTTGGCGCACACGACGCATTCGTTGTGGTTGGCGATCACCGCTCGCGCGAGCTCACGCGTGCGCAGTGGGAGCCGGTTTTTGCTGTAGACCATCCGACTGAAATTGGCGAGCGCACCGCCGAGTTCAGGGGACTTCACGATCCAGCCGGCCACATCGTCGTCGGCGAATGTTCCGATTCGGCTCATGCCGAGATGCTACCCAGCCGCGGCGGGCGACCTGGCGCCGGTGACGGCGCTAGGCGCGGGCCGCCAGGCTGCCGGGCTGAGTGCGATCTCGGCGCCGGCCGATATGGCCAGATTTTCCACCGCCCAGTCAAGGGTCGGGGCAGACAGCAAGTCGACCTGCTGCACGCCCGATTGGGTGAGCGACAATCTGTCTTCGTCGAGCACCGCGTAGCCGTTGGCCACCAGGCGGTCGAACGTGGGCCGGACAACCTCGACGGGCACATGCAGGTGTTTGGCGATCTCGGTCAGCTGCGCCGCCCCGAACAGCCGGTCTTATTGGTAAATGCGCAACACGCCCCACAATTCGGCGACATCGAGCCGACAGCCGGATTGCGCGGCGATGCTGCGCAAACGCTCATCCGGTGTGTTGTGCAGCATGCGCCACATCGCGGCTTCCAGCATCGTTTCCGGTGATTCGGTGCCCGGCATGCCGAACCCGTCACCGAGGTCGCCGGCGGTGTCGTGGATCTGCCGCAACGGGGCCTCACGCAGGAACAGCGCCAGCAGGAACCCGACAGGCCGACCACGCCCGCCCAGAGGAACCCCTGCGTCAGCGACTGGTCGTAGGCCGAAACGATGGGTGCGGCCACGTCGGTGAGGTAGCCGCCTGCCAGCGGGCCGGCCACCGTTCCGATCCTAAACACCGCACCCAAGATGCCCTGGTAGTGGCCGCGGTGTCGGAGCGGAACGACATCGCCGACCAGGGCGCTGGTGGTGACGCTCATCGCGCCGGCGGCGAGCCCCTGCAGCGCCCGGAGGGTCACCAGCATGGTCATGTACTGCGACAGCCCGCACAGCACCGACGCGACGCGGTACAGCGCGGTGGACGCCAGCAGCACCGGTTTGCGGCCGAACAGGTCACCGAGTTTGCCGGCGTGGCGCGAGCGTTGCGCCGTGGTGTCAGCTCGGTGGCCGCGAGACGCACTGCGCGGAGTACAGTTCCTCTCCCAGCTTGTCCATCAGCTCGAGCTGCGTCTGCAGGTAGTCGATGTGTCGCTCCTCGTCGGCGACGATCTTTTCCAGCAGTATGGCGCTGGTGGTGTCCTGTTTCTCCCGGCACATGACGATTCCGGGTTTGAGACGCTCCAACACCTCGAACTCGATCGCCAGATCGGCCTCGAACTGTTCGCGCAGCGTCTGGCCGACCCGCAACGACCCGATGCGCTGGTAGTTGGGCAAGCCGTCGAGCAGCAGGATGCGATCGGTGATTTCCTCGGCGTGGCGCATTTCGTCGAACGATTCCGCGCGGGTGTGCGCCGCCAGCTCGGTGAAGCCCCAGTTCTCTTGCATCTTCGAGTGCAGGAAGTATTGGTTGATGGCGGTCAGCTCGCTGGTCAGTTGTTCGTTGAGCAGGCGCAAGACATCCGGATCACCTTGCATGATCACTCCTAGGGACGGCGGTTCGTGGTCTAACCTCGGTCGGCGGGCTGGGCTGGAGCGCCGCTGCGCCGGGCGGTGGCAACACTTTTGCGTGCCGGATTCAATGTAGTGCAGCGACCATGCGCCGGCGCGGTGTTCGTGGGGCCCCGGCGCGTCACGAGGGGCGATGCCCAGGCGGCGTGTCGTCGACTTAGGTTAGACTCCACTAACCTACTTAGGTTAGACTCCACTAATATGCGGCTTGTTCGTTCGGCACGTGTCCCGATGATCCGGGACGCGGTGAGCGAGCGTCCGGTGGGGGTTTGCTGATGTATGTCTGCCTGTGTGTCGGGGCCACCAACCAAATGGTGTGTGACGCCGTCGCGCGTGGCGCGTCGACTTCGAAAGAGGTTGCCGCCGCGTGCGGAGCCGGCGGCGATTGCGGACGCTGCCGGCGCACCTTGCGGGCGATCATTGCCGCCGCGACCCGACTCGACCCCGCCCCGTTCGGCCCCGGGCGGGCTAGCGACGCGGCCGCGGTCTAACCGTTGCCATAGACGCGGGTCGGCGCGATCAGCACCACGGCACGCCGCTCCGCGGCCATCACCCGGTCGTATTCGTCCCAGTTGTCGTGGGTGCCGCCGGCTGAGGTGAAGACGCGGCGGAGCAGCAGCCGCAACTGGTCGGCGCCGGCCAGCCACGGCTGCGGGTCGTCGGGGCCTACCAGCTCCGCGCGGCCTTCCACGGTCCCCCACCGCCAGCCGTTGCGGAACGTGATCGCAAGTTGCGGCCGCGCCCGCAGGTTGGTGAGTTTGACCTTGCCGTAGGTGGTAAAGCCCAGGACCGGTTCCCCGCTGGCCGGGTGGGGCAACGGGCCGACGTTGACCAGTGATGCCTGCACGGTTCCATCGGCACGAACCGTGGAGACCACCGCCAGACCCCTTTCGGCTTCGGCCAGCGCCACTGCCTCGGTGAGTGTCGTCATGTGTGGTCCTCGCAATCTAGATAAGGTGTCTTGAACACGTAGCGGCTGGTCGGCACGGTGTCGGTGTTCTCGTCGGCACCGAATGCGGTTGTGCTGGCGATCATCCGGCTGAGACGACGTTGCAGGTCGCGGTCGTTGGCGGCCCCGAAGAACGCCTTGATGTCGGTGATCGCGTCCATGGGGAACAACTCTTCGACGATGCCCGCGATTCCGGGTGCGTCCGGGGTGAGGGCCCGCACCACCCAGTTCTGGGTGTAGCCGAACGTCGCCTGCGTCTCGATGGCAACCGGCGTGTGGTCGCGCTGCCAGCGGTTCAGCCAGGTCTCTTGGTCGAGGGCGGCCGGCCGGCGTAGCAGCGCGATGTTAGCTAAACCCGGTGTGCGAGAGCCTAGTTCGACCGGGGGCCCGGGCAGCGGGACGGACTCGGTGACCAGATAGGCAGCGAGCTGTGCGCATTCCTGGGCGAGCAGTCGCAGCGCCGCCGCCAGTTGTTCGCCATAACATTGCTGGGTCCACAGGCTCACCACCGCGGCCGCTGGCGGGTTCAACGTGGTCAGCGTCATGAGCGAGTGGCGCACCTCGCTGTCGCGGACATTGACCGAGAGCCCGGGAACCCCGAGGCCCAGCAGGGCGTCGGCCACCGGGCCTCGTTGGTGTTCGCACCATTGGTCATCGGGGTCCGCGCGCATTAGCACGGCCATCACCTTTTCCATGGGCCCGAACTTACATTTTCGGGCACCGCGGGCTGGGGTTTGAGCGCTGGCGGCCTCTCCACTGGGCTTTGTCGAATGTGTGAAATCACCATGTGCACTAGCGCCGGCCGGCTGGCGTCGGTGGTCACGGGTCGTCCTCGTCGTCGTTGTTGTGGAGGAGTTTTTCGGGGTGGGTGTGTCCTGATCGTGGGAAGGGAGTGTCGATGTAGGTAGTGCTTCCTTTAGCGGTGCTGTGCAGGAGATGAAGGATTGTCGGCCCTTCGGAGTCGCCCTGCGGGGGGAGGCTTCAAACCGCCACATGCTGCGGAAGCGGTGACGCGACCGTGGTGAGCGATGTGGAAAAGGCGCGCGTGACGTGTCAGGTGGGGACCGGGAAGGCGAGCGCAAGCGATTCGCTGCTGACGTGTCGAAAGAAAATCAGGTGACATCGAAACCGGGGTGTTCATCCGATCCCGGGATGAGCCTGGCGGGTGCCCGCTGATTGGCCAGGTGGTGTCCGGCATGTAGGCGACGCGAGCCCGGTCTGCGGCTTCTGCATGGAACAGGAGAAGGCCGGAACGATACTTCCCGTTCGAGGTTGGAGTGGGAGATAGGGAGTAGCCCCCGCCTGTGCGGGTGTGAGTATCGTCGCGGGTCCGGTCGGCGGACTGGCTCGTAGTAGTGGTGAAGCTCCTGTAATGGGGGTGGAGCGAAGGGGCCGGGTCATCTGTGACGTGTTCGTTCGATCAACCGAGACTTTCGGGTGTCGGGAGGAGTTGCGTGAGCAAGTTGAAGTCGCCAGGCAAGCCGTTCGAGATTTCGAAGTGGGCGGTGATGGAGGCCTGGGAGAAGGTCAAGGCGAATAAGGGCGCACCGGGCGTGGACGAAGTAACGATCGAGGCGTTCGAGGCCGACCTGCAGAACAATCTGTACAAGGTCTGGAATCGGATGTCCTCGGGGAGTTACTTTCCGCCTCCGGTGCGTGCGGTGGAGATACCCAAGCCGCATGGCGGAGGGACCAGGATGCTGGGCGTGCCCACCATCGCTGACCGGGTGGCGCAAACGGTGGTGGCCGAGGAGTTGAAACCGAAGGTCGAGTCGATCTTCCATGACGACTCCTATGGCTACCGGCCGGGCCGTTCGGCAGTGGATGCGGTGGGCGCGTGCCGGCAGCGCTGCTGGAAAACCGACTGGGTGATCGATTTGGACATCGAGAAATTTTTCGACAGCGTGTCGTGGGATCTAATGCTCAAGGCGGTGCAGGCCAACACCGACTTGCCGTGGGTGATGCTGTATGTGCGCCGGTGGCTGCAGGCCCCGGTGGTGTTGCCCGACGGCACCTTGCAGCAGCGTGACCGAGGTACCCCACAAGGGTCGCCGGTCTCGCCCGTGCTGGCAAACCTGTTCTTGCACTACGCGTTCGATATGTGGATGGTCCGGGTTTCCGACCGTCCGGTTCGAGCGCTATGTCGATGACGCGGTCGTGCACTGCGTCAGCGAGCGCCAACCCGCCGGGTGCTGGCCGCGCTGCAGGACAGAATGGTTGAGGTCGGGTTGCGGCTGCATCCCGACAAGACTCGGATCGTGTACTGCAGGGACGGCAAGCGGCGCGGTGACTATGAGCACACGTCGTTCACGTTTCTTGGTTTCACGTTCCGCCCGCGCGGGGTGCGCAACAAAAACGGGAGCATGTTCGTCTCGTTTATGCCCGCGATCAGCAGGGACGCCTTGAAAAAGATTGGACGCGAGGTGCGGTCTTGGCGACTGCACCACCGCACCGGTCACACCTTCGCCGGTCTGGCCAGCACGATCAACCCGATTGTGCGCGGCTGGATGAACTACTACGGCGCCTTCTATCGGTCGGCGCTGTATCCCTCCTGACACGCATCAACGCCTACCTGATGCGCTGGGTCCGCAAAAATATCGCCGGTTCCGGAGCCGCGGGAGTTCCAGCACGCGTGGTCGCGGGTCACCAAGCAATACCCGCGGTTCTTCGCGCACTGGGCATGGACAACTGGCGTCCCCACCGTCTGGTGATCAAGGTGATAAGAGCCGTATGAATCGAGAGGTTCACGTACGGTTCTGTGGGAGCCGGGGGGTGCGACTCCCCCCGGCTACCCGACACGTAGCTGTTGGTGCGGGGTTGTCCATGGTCGAGGTGGGCGGGCGGAAGCCATTCGGTGGTGCCGTCGCGGTGTTTGCGGGTGGCCCAGCCGCCGCTGGTGGCCAGTTGGTGATGCGGGCCGCAGGCCTGGGTCAGGTTGTTGATGTCGGTCTTCTGGCACTGGGCGAAATCGGTCACATGGTGCACCTCGGTGAGATAGCCCGGCACATCACAATTCGGAAAGGAACACCCGCGGTCCTTGCCGTACAACACGATTCGCTGGGCAGGGGAGGCCAGCCGCTTGGTGTGATAGAGCGCCAGCTCGCGGCCGTGGTCAAAGATGCGCAGGTAGTGGTGGGCGTGGGCGGCCAGCCGGATCACCTCGCTCATCGGCAGCAGACTGCCCCCACCGGTGAGCGCGTGCCCGGCAGCCGATTGCAACTCGGCCAGGCTGGTGGACACGATGATCGCCGCGGGCAGCCCGTTGTGTTGGCCCAGCTCCCCCGAGCACAGCAGCGCCCGCAGCCCGGCCTGCAACCCGTCGTGATTGCGCTGGGCGGCGCTGCGGGTGTCGGCCTCGATCGCGGCCTGCGACGGGGTGCCGCTGAGGCAGGGGGTGGGGTCGGCGGGGTTGGCCATGCCGGGGGCGGCCAGCTTGGCCAGCACCGCATCGAGGGTGGCGCGGGCTTCGGGGGTCAGGTAGCCGGTGATCGCCGACATGCCGTCGGCGCCCTGCTTGCCGAGGATCACCCCGCGGCGGCGGGCCCGGTCGGTGTCGGTGAAATTGCCGTCGGGGTTGAGGCAGTCGGCGAGTTTGGCGGCCAGCTTGTGCAGCTGATCGGGCCGAAACCGGCCACCCAACTGAGCCAGTTCGGCTTCGGCCTTCTCCCGGGTGGGCAGATCCACCCCGCTGGGCAGCTGATGCAGAAAGGAACGGATGATCCGCACATGGTCGGGTCCGAGACGCCCGGCGCGTTGGGCTTCGGCGGTGGCGGGCAGCAGCGGCGGCAGGGGTTGGCCGGTCAGCGCCCGCCGCGGCCCCAGCTCGGCAGCCTCACCGATGCGCCGGGCTGCCTCGCCGCGGGTGATGCGCAACCGCTCGGCCAACGCGAACGCCAGCTTGCCGCCCAGTTCGCTGGCGTCGGCCTGGTCGGCGAGCCTGTTGATGAACGGGTGCTCGATCGCGGGCAGGCGGCGGCGCAGCGTTTCGCAGCGTTCCAGCATGGCCAGGCACTCGCCGGTGGTCAACACCTCGATCGACAACTCCAGCGCCCGACCCAGGGCGGCGTCGAGGGCGTCGAACACCTCGACAACCTCCTCCCGGCTACTCGAATGCATGTTCGAATACTATCACGCTTCGCCGACGCGCACCAGGGTTATCCACAGGCAAACACGCCGTTGCACAAGTGAATTCAGTGACCCATGATGTCTGAAGTGCCGGGCCGGGCGGCGGGATCCACGGCGGCGCCGGGACGCTCAGCAACTGGCCATGGCAGGGCCGCGTTAGCGGGTCAACCGCGCAATGGTCAACGAGTCCTCCTCGCCGTCGTAGTACTTGGCCAGCACCGCGACGAAGTCCGCGTTGTCGTCGGTGGCGCGGGCGAACAGCGTCATCGACGAGCGCAGCTTGAGGTTGTCGGGAAAGCCGAAGATCTCCTCGACCGAGCGGCCGTGCACCCGGTTGACCAACCGAACGCACTCGCGCAGTCGCTGCCCGAGCAGGTCATGCGCGAGATACGCGCGGGCTTCCTCGAGCGAGGAGATGCCGTAGTGCACCGCCATCGGACTGCGGCCCAGCCCGCGGAGTTGCGGGAACACAAACCACATCCAGTGACCGCGTTTTCGTCCCGCGCGCAGCTCGTCGACAACATTGCGGTAGATCGGCGCCTGGGCGTCGACGAAACGCTTCAGGTCGAACGGATCACGCGCCGATTGCATATCACCACGGTCGCACACTGGTTAGATGGTTTGATGGCGATCAAGCGGCGAGTGCCCAGAGCCCGCGATCTGGCGCCACTGATCCGGTTCAAACGGCCCGAGCTCGACCGCACCAAGCGGCGCCTGGACGCCGCGCTGACCATTGAGGATCTGCGACGCATCGCCAAACGGCGCACCCCAAAGGCGGCGTTCGACTACACCGACGGCGCCGCCGACGACGAGTTGTCCCTCCAGCGTGCGCGACAAGCTTTCCGCGACATCGAGTTTCACCCGACCATCCTGCGTGACGTCACCAACGTGACTGCCGGCTGGAACGTTCTTGGCCAACCGGTGGCATTGCCGTTCGGGATCGCGCCGACCGGATTCACCCGCCTGCTGCACACCGAGGGCGAGATCGCCGGCGCAAGGGCGGCCGCCGCAGCCGGGATCCCGTTCTCGCTGTCCACCGTGGCTACCTGCTCGATCGAAGATGTCGTCACCGCTGTTCCGCAGGGCCGCAAGTGGTTTCAGCTGTATATGTGGCGCGATCGGGACCGCTCGATGGCGTTGGTGCGACGCGCGGCCGACGCGGGATTCGACACCATGCTGGTTACCGTTGACGTTCCGATCGCCGGCGCACGGTTGCGCGACGTCCGCAACGGGATGTCGATCCCGCCGGCGCTCACGCTGCGAACCGTGCTCGACGCGCTGCCGCGCCCGCACTGGTGGTTCGACCTGTTGACCACCGAGCCCCTGGCGTTTGCGTCGCTGGATCGCTGGCCGGGCAGTGTCGCTGAGTATGTGAACACCATGTTCGACCCCAGCGTCACCTTCGACGATCTGGCCTGGATCAAGTCGCAATGGCCGGGCAAGCTCGTCGTCAAGGGGATCCAGACGCTGGACGACGCGCGCGCCGTGGTGGACCGCGGCGTCGACGGGATTGTGTTGTCCAATCACGGTGGCCGCCAACTTGATCGGGCCCCGGTGCCGTTCCACCTGTTGCCTTCGGTGGCACGCGAGCTCGGCAAAGACACCGAGATCCTGCTGGACACCGGCATCATGTCGGGCGCCGATATCGTGGCGGCCATCGCCTTGGGCGCGCGGTGCACACTGGTCGGTCGGGCCTACCTCTACGGGCTGATGGCCGGCGGTGAGCCGGGCGTCAAGCGCGCGATCGACATCCTCGAAGGTGGCATCACCCGCACGATGGCGCTCCTGGGCGTCACCTGCCTCGAAGAGCTCGCGGCCAAGCATGTGACGCAATTACGGCGGCTGGTACCCATCGGGCCGCCCGCCTGACACGACACAGCAAGTGGCTCGCCAGCCCTCGAGCGCGCTTTTGCGCGCTGTCGGTATTCCCGTACCGCGCCCGGCATAGCGCACTTTCGGGACGGCACGCGATCCTGCAGAATCGCTGTCATGCCCGATCTTCGAGGTGTCAAACGGCAGGTGGTGCGTCGCGTTCAACGGCTGGTGGTCAACCCGATCGGCCGGAGATTGCCGGGGACCATGCTCGAAACCACGGGCCGCACATCGGGACAACCGCGGCGCACACCGGTGGGCGGAAAGGTGGTGGACAACCGGTTCTGGATGGTCTCCGAACACGGCTACCACTCCGATTACGTCCGCAACATCCAGGCCAATCCGGCGGTCCGGGTGCGCATCGGCGGTCGGTGGCGCAGCGGAACCGCGCATCTGCTGCCCGACGACGACCCACGACAGCGGCTACGCAGCCTGCCCCGGCTCAACAGCGCGGGAGTGTTGACCATGGGCACTGACTTGCTCACCATTCGGGTGGATCTGGACTGAAACACCGTGGCCTGCGACGCCGGGTGATTCGGCGGTGACGATCCGGATCGGCACGTCGGGGTGGTCGTATGACCATTGGACCGGCGTGCTGTACCCACCCAATATGCCGGCCGCGCGCCGGTTGCAGCGCTACGCCGAGGTTTTCGACACGGTCGAGCTCAACGCCAGCTTCTACCGCTGGCCCAAAGACGCGACGTTCGCCGGGTGGCGCGATCAGCTCCCGGACGGGTTCACCATGTCGGTCAAGGCCCACCGCGGACTGACCCATTACCGCCGGTTGGCCGCGCCGCAACCCTGGATCGCGCGATTCGAACGTTGCTGGCAGGTGTTGGGCGATCACCACGGGGTGTTGCTGGTTCAACTGCATCCCGAGCAGCCTCGCGATGATGCTCGCCTGGATTCCTTCCTGCGCAGCGTGCCGGCGTCCATCCGGGTGGCCGTCGAGCTGCGCCACCCGTCCTGGGACGATCCCGCAGTGTACCACCTGCTGGCAGGTCGCCGCGCCGCGTACGTGGTGATGAGCGGCGCCGGGCTGGCATGTATTCCGCGGGCCACCACCGACGTGGTGTATGTCCGGATGCATGGCCCCGATCCCGGCGCGATGTACACCGGCTCCTACACCTGCGCCGAGTTGCGACGGTGGGTCGAGCGCATCGTCGAGTGGGACGACGCGGGTCGGGACGTGTGGGTGTATTTCAACAACGACCTGGGTGGCCACGCTGTCTGCAACGCGTTGTCGTTACGGAAACTGTTGCGTTAGACCGCGTTCGGCCGCCGTGAGTAGGCTGGGACGTCCCGGCTTCAAGGCAGAATGGAGGAGCGATCATGGCCAGGTCGACAACATTCGTCATCGTCGGCGGCGGGCTGGCCGCGGCCAAGGCGGTACAAGCACTGCGAGACAACGACTTCGACGGTCAGATCATCTTGTTCGGTGACGAGCGGCACCTTCCCTACGATCGTCCTCCGCTGTCCAAGGAGTACCTGGCCGGCAAGAAGTCGCTGGCCGATTTCACCGTGCAGGACTCGGCGTGGTACCGCGACCGTAACGTCGACCTGCGACTTGGCACCCGGGTCAGCTCGCTGGATCCGTCGGCACACGCCATCGGCCTGACCGACGGCACCGCGGTGAACTACGACAAGCTGTTGCTGGCGACCGGATCGGCGGCGCGGCGCCCACCGATACCTGGAGCCGACGCCAATGGCGTGCACTATCTGCGCAGCTATGATGACGCGGTCGCACTGAATTCGGTTCTGGTCGAAGGATCTTCACTCGCGGTCGTGGGTGCCGGCTGGATCGGCCTGGAAGTGGCCGCCGCCGCACGCCAGCGCGGTGTCGACGTCACCGTCGTGGAAACCGCCCAACAACCGCTGCAGGCCGCGCTCGGCGAAACCGTCGGCGAGGTGTTCGCCAACCTGCACCGCGACCATGGGGTGGACCTGCGGCTGCGGGCATCGGTCGAGCAGATCACCACCGACGGCGGCCGGGCCACCGGCCTCACGCTGGCCGACGGATCGGCCGTGACCGCCGATGCCGTGCTGGTGGCCGTCGGCGCAAAACCCAACATCGAACTGGCCGCACAAGCCGGGCTGGCCGTGGGCGACGGCGGCGTACTGGTCGATGAGGCGCTGCGCACCAGCGACGCCGACATCTTCGCGGTCGGCGACATCGCCGCCGCCGCACATCCACTGCTCGGCACCCGGATTCGCACCGAGCACTGGGCCAATGCGCTCAAACAACCCAAGGTGGCGGCGGCGGGGATGCTGGGCACCCCGGGCGTATACGCGGAGCTGCCCTACTTCTACACCGATCAGTACGACCTGGGGATGGAGTATGTCGGGCACGCGCCCGGCGTCGAGCGGGTGGTGTTTCGCGGGGACGTGGCCGGCCGCGAATTCCTCGCCTTCTGGCTGGACGGCGACAACCGCGTGCTGGCCGGGATGAACGTCAACATCTGGGACGTCGTCGACGATGTCAAAGGCTTGATTCGGTCGCAGGCACCGGTCGACACCGACCGGCTGGCGGACCCGCAGGAACCGTTGGCGGATCTGCTGGGTTGATCACGAACCCACCGGAATCCAGGCGCGGTCGATCACATCGGGCGGGCGTTGTGCTTGCAGGCGTTCCCGCTCGGCGCGACGCCGTTTGATCCGCAGCCGGGCGTCGGCCGGCATGGTCACCAGCTCGTCGCAGGTCAGGTAGTACACGTCGTCGACCACGTCGAACAGGTCCGCCGCGACCCGGCGAGAGGCCAGTTCGCGCAACGTCATCCGAAGTTCATGCGTGAACCGGATGGTGGTGTCGTGCGTCAGCTCCCGGGAAACGCGGGCGCTGGCGGCCAACCGGTGGGCCAGGCTCGCCGGTGGCGATGGTTCGGCGGGCGCCGCGGCGGCTTCGGCGGCGGTGATCAGCAGCGTCGCCGGGTCGTCGCCGAACGTGGGGTTGGCCAGCTCGGCTTCACCGCGGCCGCGGTGCCCCAGATGGGCACCGGCCGCATCCAGGGCGGCAGCGGCGGCTGGCGACAGCGCGCGGACGCTGGCGACGTTGCCGTCGGAGGCTAGCGCACACAACGGCGGGTCAGCGCGTAACACCGCTGCCAGCGAGGTGATCTCGGCCGCGATGCGACCGCTGTCCATGATCAGCCCCACGCCGGGCACGCCGGACCGCGCTGGGGTGTGCTCCAGTGTTGCCGCGGTGACCCCGGTGTCGATCACCCACAACGCGGTGAGAATCCAGCCCTGGTGAATCCGGTCCCGCAACAGCCCGATGCGGACTTCGAGGCTGGCGTCCGGTAGCGAGGTCAGCCGCTCCGCGTCGACGTGCTCGGCCGTCGCGGCCGCGATGTAGGCCCGGGTGTCGCCGCGGAGATGGCGCAACACGGCGATCGACCGCGCGGTCACCACCGCCTTGGCGACCGAGCCGGCCGGTCCGCTGGCCAGTTGCGGTCGACCGAATGGCAGCGGGTCGGTGATCGGTGGCCGGGCGCCGAGGGCGCGTTGGGTGACCGCCAGCTCGTCCCAGCCGGGCAGCTGGCTGGCGGCGACAAGGTTGGCCGACACCCCGACGTAGGGGCGATGACCGAACACCGCGATGGCCCTGCTCCCCCACTCCTGGGCAACCACATCGCCGAGCGCGAGCACGCCACCCAGCACCCGACACGCCGCGCGCAATCCGCTCACCTGGACGTCGAGCGTCATCGGGGTCAGCGGTCCCGGCAGCGCCTCGGCGAGGTTGGCCGCGCTGAAGACCGGGAACCGCGGGTCGATCCGGTCGTCGAACTCACCTTCCAGCCCGTCCGGCGCCGCGCTGATCAACGGTTCGCCGTCGGCGGGCTGACTCCGCGGGGCGGGCTCCACCGGGAGCACCAGTTGACCGGACCCGCCGATCGCGCCGGCGGGATCAAGCCGGCGACCGACCAGTCCGCGCCCGGTGTCGACGATCGCCTCGGCCGCCTGCCAACCGAAGTCAAAGCCCCAATCTTCCTGTGCTGCAGCAGTATTCATGGCCGGTATCAACCGTTGCCAGCTGCGCACTCGGCGCGTTCGCAAACGTGGGTCCACCGAGCGCAGCAGCCGCCACGCGGTGACCACATTGATGGTGTCGGGTGTGGCAAGGTCCACGATGCCGTTGCGGTCGGTGTTCAACGCCAAGACCAGGAAGCGGACAAGATCGTCGAGGTGCAGCACGCGCATCGGCCGCGCCGACACCTTGCCACGCATCAGCGTGGCCACGGTTCGGCACACCATCCAGTCGAGTTGGCGGCCCACCGGCGGCGCGATCCGAATGACTAGGCTGGGCGCCCAGCCGCTGGACACCAGTGTCTCGGCCTGCCCGTACAGCTCGGGCGACCCCGCGGCCTGGGACACGAACAGCAACCGGGCACCGGCGCGCGCCGCCGCGTTGGTCACGTGAGCGACGCCGTTGATGCCCGCGCCGCCCGGCGCGCCGGTGTCGACCGGGGCGAGGTGGATGACCGCGTCGGCATCGGCGGCTAACTCCAGCAGCACCGGGTCGCGCAGTGACGCGCAAACAAATTCGACGTCGGGATGCAGGCTGTCGTGCGGGCGTCGCGCGATGCCGCTGACCGTGTGGCCGGCCGCGATCAACTGACGCGCCACCATCCGCCCGACAGTGCCCGAGGCGTCGGTAACCAGGATTTGCACCCGGCCTCACCTCCCCCAACGTCTATTCATGACAATAAGCACGCGGGTGTTGGTTGCGCGACGGTTGAGTCCTGAACGTGACTCTAAACGTAACCTTGCGTGGGGTCCTGTGGCTGCCGTGATCCCGGCTGTCGGTTACCGCACGGTCGCGCCGCCGTCGGCGGCGATGGCAACCTCGGCTCCGGCGATGTCGTGGTGCACCGTCGCCGCGGCCGCGCTGGGATCGGTGATCACCGCCAAGGCGCGCGAGCCGTCGGGCGTGCGGACCGCCAGGAAGGCCTTGTCGGGTTCTCCGTCCCGGTTGAACGGCGTCGTCCAGGCCTCGACAGTGCCCACGCCCTCCCAGTCCAGCAGACCTTTGCGGATGGGTTCCCGATCCACCACCGATTGCAGGTCCTCCCAACGGAATTCCGACGGCGGCTCGGTGCTGTAGACGCCGAAGCTGTGCTTTGTCAGATAACCGCCGTTCGCGGTGATCAAACCTCGCCGCCCGGGGTGGGCCGCTAGCAGTTCGGCCATGGTGGCGATGGAATGCATGACGTAGTTGCTCCACGGGCCGCCGGCGAAGGTGAGCCCGCCGGTGACCGTCAGCGGCCGGGCGGGATCGTCGACGCCCAGCCCGAGTTCGGCCGCGGCCACCTGCACGGCGGAGGGAAAACACGAGTACAGGTCGACGTAGTCGACGTCGTCGATCCCCAGACCGGCCAGCTGCAGCGCCCGCGCCCCGGCGAGGCGGATCGCCGGCGACCGGTGCAGCTCGGCGCGGTCGGCGATGGCCGGGGTGTCATGGGCGTCGGTGCCCGCCTGCGGGTACACCCACCGTTCGGCGGGGATCTTCAGCCGGGTGGCCCGCTCGACCGAGGTCAGCAGCAGCGCGGCGCCCTGGTCAACCATGTTGTTGGAGTTCATCAATTTGGTGTAGGGCCAGCTGATCATCCGGTTCTGCGGGCCAGGCTGCCAAATTTCCTCGGCGGTCACCGGCCGACGAATCCAGGCGTGCGGGTTGCCCGCGGCGACGGCGCTGAAACGCGCCCACAGCCGTCCGATCCGCCGGCGGTGATCGGCCATCGATTCGCCGTTGGCGATCCGCAGTGCCTGCTCGAACAACGGGTACACGTACGCGGGGCGGTCCAGCCGGATCTTCAGCTCCGCCTCACCGAACATCGGCACGTCGTCGTCGGTGATCACTGGCATCGGCACGGAGTCGTCCTGGACGGTCCACACCAGTTTGCCGCCCTTGGCCCGCAGCCCGGTTCTGGTGCGCCAGGTTTCGGCACCGGCCAACAGCACCACGCCGGCCCGCCCCCGTTGGATGTCTAGGCAGGCCTGGTTGAGCAGGGATTGCGGCATGTTGCCGCCCATACCGCTGTAGTACGCGGTGAAGTCGGTGGCGCCGAGGCGTTCGCCGAGCAGCAGCCCCGGATTCCGGTAGTGCGCCGACAGCATGTGCACCACGCGGATCGAGTCGACGGCCGCCAGCACCCGGGAATCCGCGGCTTGGCGGGCCGCGGCGGCCATCAGATCAACCGGTTCGATGGACGGGGTGTCGGGGTTGATTTCGTCGCGACGGTTGACCTGGCCATAGCCGACCACTACCGGTGTCCTGGGATCGACTGGCATGCCTCGAACGTAGCGCGGCGACGATGCAGGCCGCGGCGCGGCCTGAGGAGGAGCCGGGCCATCGGGTTCAGCGCGGCGACGATGCAGGCCGCGGCGCGGCCTGAGGAGGAGCCGGGCCATCGGGTTCAGCGCGGCGACGATGCAGGCCGCGGCGCTGAGGAGGAGCCGGGCCATCGGGTTCAGCGCGGCGACGATGCGGCCGCGGCGCTGAGGAGGAGCCGGGCCATCGGGTTCAGCGCGGCGACGATGCAGGCCGCGGCGCGGCCTGAGGAGGAGCCAACGGCGTTGCCGCGCGGCGATAACCCCTGCCGCGCCCGTCACATCCGTCACATTGGTCGCCGTCGGCAGGGATGTTCGGTGTGCCCGCCTTGCCGCGACAACCTCTGGGGTGCCACCGAGTGTTAGGGATTGTCGCTGCTAGGCGGGCACATTGGGTGTTCGCTGGAGGAGAGACTCCTGGGGCCACTGTGACTTGCTCGGTTGGCCAGCGCCGTGCGAGTGGGGCCCGGCCGGTCCGGTAGATCGATTTCAGCGTGCGGTCGGCCTCGAGCCCCGCGGCCTCGGCGAAAACCAGGTCCAACAGCGGCCGCCGACGAAAAACCGTGCGGGTGAAGACGTCAGTCGGAACCGCTAGGCGCGGCCAGCCGGCCCGAACAGCACACGGTCGTGGATCAGGCGCTCGATCTCTTCCGGGCTCATGCCAAGCAGTCTGCGACAGATCTCCCAAGTGTCCCGTCCGGGTTGCGGCGCCGGGCGTTGGGGCGCCTGCGGGATGTGACGAAACGGTGCCGGACCTGTCTCCGCCGGCAGCGGACGGGCGATCAGCGGATGCACCATGTCGCGCAGCAGTTTTCGCTCGATCAGCTGGGGGTCCGCCAGGATATCGGGCGGTCGGTTCATCGGGCCGGCCAAAACACCGGCCGCCTGCAGCGCCTGGGCCGCCTGCACGGGGGTACGGGTGCGTGTCCAGGCCGACACCACGGCCACCAACTCGGCGCGGTTGGTCACCCGCGACTCAGCTGTCGCGAAGCGCGGGTCCCTCGCCAACTCGGGCGTACCGAAAACAGAGGCGGCGCAGCACCATTGGTCGTCGGAGCGGATTGAGATGACGCACCATTCGTCGTCGCCGGCGCATGGGTAGACGGCGTGCACGGCGGATTCGGGCCGGATGTCGGCGACCCCGGCCGCCGAGGCGGCCTCGGTGACGAACAGGGTGTCCAGTTGGTTGACGACGACTTCGGCCTGAGAGATGTGGACGTGGGCACCCCGGCCCGCTCGATGGCCGGTCCGGTCTCGGCGGATCAGCGCCGCCAGCGCGAGCACGGCACCGACCCGCCCGACCACGTGGTCCGGGAAGATCGTGGTCGCGTCGTAGAAGGCATGCCGGGCTTGGTCGCGACGGGCTTCGTCGGACGTCCAGACGCCGGTGACGCCGGTGGCGGCGCGCACCAACGGGCCGTAGCCCAGCCGACTGCGCCATGGCCCCCGGTTGCCGAAAGCGCTGCTTCCGGCGAGCACGATCCGCGGGTTGAGCGCCCGCAGCGCGTCGTAGGTAATCCCAAGCGAGGTCAGCGTTCCCGGCTTGAAGTTGGCGAAGACCGCGTCGGCCTCGGCGACCAGGCGACCAAAGATGTCCTTGCCGGCGCTGCCGCGCAGGTCCAGTCCGAGGGCGAGGTGGTTGCGGTGGGTCCAGGCGAACGACTCGCTCATCGCGTCGCCGATGCGGGCCTGCCGCAGCCCGTCCGGATAGTCAGCACTTTCGACCTTGATGACCTCCGCACCCAGGTCGCCGAACAGCCGGCTCAGCTCGCCGCCGGCGACGATGATGCCGAGGTCGAGAATCCGCAGACCGGCGAACGGATAGTCGCCGATCCGGCCCCGGGGCGGGGGAACCGGCACCGGGTCGGCAAGCCAGCGCGGCTCGTCTCGTCCGACGGCGGGGGCCGGGCTACGGAAACCCGCGCGCTCGCCGTCGACGACGAAGTACCCGGTGGGCACCCTGGTGTGCACCCCGGGGACGAGTTCGGCATCGGTGATCGCGCCCACCGCCTGGAAATGTTCGCAGTCCAGGATCCGCGACGGCGTCAGCACCGCGGCGATCGGCACCCCTTGCGCCTGCCCGGCGGCGACCAGATCCTTCATGGTCTGGTCGGCGAAGAACGCCTCGACCAGGGCGCTGATCTTCGGCCAGGCGGCCAACCGCGCGCCGATCACGTCGTATTTGGGGTCTTGAAAGGCGTCCGGTTCCCCCAGCCACCGGCGCAGGCCGCGCCACTGCCGGGGCGCCATGATGCACAACCGCACGTAGCCGTCCTTGCACGGATAGATCGGGTACGCGTCCTGGTTCTTGGGTCGTCCCCGCCACCGTTTGCTGCTGCGGATGCCGGCGGCGACCTGTCCGTGCGCCCCGAACACCGGGTCCAGCGCCATGACAACGGCGTCAAACCGCGAGAAATCGATGTAATCTCCTGTACCGCAACGCAATCGGTTGTAGTAGGCGACCAACACCGCCCAGGCCGCCTGCGCGGCCGCGGTGGCCGACGCGATGCCGGTCGGTGGCAGCACCGGGGTACCGGTGGCCGGACCCGACCGCGACAGCGACCCCGACATCGCATACAACACCGGATCGGTCGCACGCCATGACGCCCGCGGGCCGACGGCTCCGAAGTCGGTCACCGACATCGCGACCAGGTGAGGATACCGATCGGCCAGGTCGGCGCATGACCAGCCGTAGGCGGCGGCCCGCCCGGGAAGGCCGCTGTCCACCACGATGTCGGCGCCCGCGGCCAGGTCGAGGAATCGCCGACGGTCGCCCTCGTCGTGCGGGTTCAGCACGGTGCTGCGCTTGTTCGCGTTGTGCACGGCAAACGGGATGCTGGCACCGGCCAGTGTCGGCGGCGTCGCGCGTCCCGGGCTGCCGCCGGGGGGTTCCACCTTGAGCACGTCGGCGCCCAGGTCGGCCAGCAAACGAGTGACGGTGTCAGCGCTGCCGTCGGACAAGTCGAGCACGCGCACCGCGTCGAGCAACCCGTCCGGCATGTGGACACCGTACAAGGCGCTGCGTCGCCGCCCGCACACAACCGGTGCCAGCGTGAAATCCCATGCGACAGAACGACGTCCGTGATAGCCGCCCGACGTTGGCCGCGGTCGCACGCCCGGACGTTTGCACGACGGCTGCCGGAGTGCTGTGCTTGGCTCATCGCACCGCGAAGGGACGGAACGTGGCAGGCACCAGGTCGATCGGCCCCAAGATCCGTGACAAGGTCATCGTCATCACCGGGGGTGCGCGCGGAATCGGTTTGGCGACCGCGGCCGCGCTGCACAATCTGGGCGCCAAGGTCGCCATCGGCGACGTTGACGAGGCAAAGGTGAAGGAGTCCGGTGCCGACCTGGGGCTCGACGTGTACGGAAAGCTCGATGTCACCGACCCGCAGTCGTTTTCGGACTTCCTCGATCAGGTGGAGCGCCAACTGGGCCCGATCGACGTGCTGGTCAACAACGCCGGCATCATGCCCGTTGGCCGGATTGTCGACGAGCCCGACGCGGTCACCCGGCGCATCCTCGACATCAATGTCTACGGGGTGATCCTGGGCAGCAAGCTCGCCGCCCAGCGGATGGTGCCGCGCGGGCGGGGGCACGTCATCAATGTCGCCTCGTTGGCCGGCGAGCTCTACGTCGTGGGGCTGGCCAGCTACTGCGCCAGCAAGCACGCGGTCATCGGGTTCACCGATTCGGCGAGGCTCGAGTACCGGTCGGCCGGTGTGAAGTTCTCCACGGTGTTGCCGACGTTCGTCAACACCGAGCTGACGGCGGGAACCGCCGGGGTGAAAGGATTCAAAAACGCCGAACCCGAAGACATCGCCGACGCGATCGTCAGGCTGATCGCTCACCCCAAGCCGCGGGTGCGGGTCACCAGGGCGGCCGGCGCGGCGGTCGCGGCACAGAAGTTCATGCCGCGCGTGGTGACCGAGGGGCTCAACCGCATGCTCGGCGGTGAACATGTCTTCACCGACGACGTCGACGTGGCCAAGCGCGAGTCCTATGAGGCCCGCGCTCGCGGCGAAGTGTGAGCCGGGCGAGCTCCACCGATCCTCGGCGTTACCCTGTGCGGGTGGCGCAGGTGGTGTCGGTCAATGTGGCGCGTGTTCGGACTAATCCCGATCCGCGCGCGGTGTCGACGGTGACCGGCATCGACAAGGTGGCCACGACCGAGGCGGTGATGGTGCGCGCACCGGGGCCGATGCATGGCGGCCTGGGCAGTGGGCTCGTCGGGGACACCATCGGCAACCAGAAGGTCCACGGCGGGGATGACCAGGCCGTCTACGCGTATGCGCGAGAAGATCTGGACGCGTGGGAAACCCAGCTTCAGCGCCCGCTCACCCCCGGGATGTTCGGCGAGAACCTGACGACCGCCGGCGTTGATGTGACCAACGCGCGAATCGGCGAACGTTGGCGGATCGGCGCCGATGGCTTGCTGCTGGAGGTCTCCGCGCCGCGCACGCCGTGTCGAACGTTTGCGGCGTTCCTGAATCGCCAGCACTGGATCAAGACCTTCACCCGGGCCGCCAAACCCGGTGCGTACTTACGGGTGATCGCGCCCGGAACGGTTCGCGCCGGCGATGCAATCACGATCGAATACCGCCCCGATCACGAAGTGACCGTCGCCTTGGCGTTTCGTGCCCGAATGTCGGAGCCGGAGTTGCTGTCCCGGCTGTTGGCGGCCGACGCACTCTCGGCCGAGCTCGCGGCCTACGCGCGCGGCCACCTCGCGTCCACCGAAGGCTGACCAGCGGGTGCGGCCGGTTGTGGCGTGCCACGATCGGGTCGTCGAACAGCGCCGACGGCCGGCCGCCCACAGGTAGACTCGGCGACGATGTCTGACCTGGCGACCGCAACCCTCCTTCCTGATTCGCTGGTGTCGCAGCTTTCGGTGCTGCACCGGTTCCGGATCCAGGTCGACGTCGCCGTCGTCGTGGTGGTGCTAGTGCTCACCAACCTGATCGCCCACTTCACCACGCCGTGGGCGAGCATCGCGACGGTGCCGGCCGCCGCCGTCGGGCTGGTGATCCTGGTCCGGTGCAACGGCCTGGGCTGGGCCGAACTCGGCCTGGGCCGGGAGCACTGGCGATCCGGGCTCGGATATGCACTGGCCGCCGTGGCCGTCGTGATATCGGTGATCTCGATCGGCGTGCTGCTTCCGATGACCCGGCCGATGTTCATGAACAACCACTACGCGACGGTCTCGGGCGCGCTGGTCGCCTCGATGGTCATCATTCCGCTGCAGACCGTCATCCCCGAGGAGCTGGCCTTTCGCGGGGTGCTGCAGGGCGCGCTGAATCGGGCCTGGGGATTTCGCGGTGTCGCGGTGGCGGGCTCCCTGCTGTTCGGCCTGTGGCATGTCGCGACCTCGTTGGGACTGACGAGCAACAATGTCGGCTTCACCCGGCTGTTCGGCGGCGGATTCGTCGGGATGTGCACGGGGGTGGCCGTAGCGGTGTTGGCCACCGGTGTGGCCGGGTTCGTGTTCAGCTGGCTGCGCCGGCGCAGTGGCAGCCTGCTCGCGCCGATCGCGCTGCACTGGTCGTTGAACGGGGCGGGCGCGGTGGCCGCCGCCGTGGTGTGGCACCTGGCTACCTGATCTGCGTTGCCGTTGCCTCCGGTGAGCAGCTGAAAGCCCGGCAGCCGCGGTTACACCAACAGCACGGCGGCTCCGGCGATTCGGCCGGCACCGAGGTCGGTCAGCGCTCGATCGGCTTGACCGAGTGGATATTCCGGTGTGGTGACGTGGATGTGATGCTGGGCCGCGAAGGCCAGGAAGGCGCGGGCATCGGCGCGAGTGTTGGAGGTGACCGAGCGGATTTGCCGCTCCTGGAACAGATGTCGCTGATAGTTGAGGCGCGGAATATCGGTCAGGTGGATCCCGGCGATGGCCAGGGTGCCGCCCCGGTCCAGCGCTTCCAGTGCGGGCAGCACCAGTTCGCCGACCGGGGCGAACAGGATCGCGGCGTCCAGCGCCACCGGGGGCGGATCGTCGGCGCCTTGAGCCGACGCGGCGCCCAGCGCCAGCGCCAGCTCGCGCGCCTCGGCCCCGCGGGTCATCACGTGCACCTCGGCGCCTTGGGCCAACGCCACCTGGGTGGTGATGTGCGCGCTGCCGCCGAACCCGTAGACCCCGAGCCGCCCGCCGGGTGGTAGCTCGGCGCGCAGCAGGGAGCGGTATCCGATGATGCCGGCGCACAACAACGGGGCCAGCTCGCTGTCGCTGTACCCGGTGGGCAGGTGGTGCGCGAAAGCCGCAGGGACCGTGGCGAATTCGGCGTACCCGCCGTCGGCGTCCCAGCCGGTGTAGCGGGATTGCGGGCACAGGTTCTCGTCGCCGCGGCGGCAGTATGTGCACACCCCGCAGGTGTGCCGCAGCCAGGCGATGCCAACCTTATCCCCCGGGGCGAAGGTGTCGCCGGCGTCGGCGCCCACCTCGACGACCTCGCCCACCACCTCATGGCCGGGGGTTACCCGGTCGCGGTGCGCCGGCAGGTCGCCCTCGGTGACGTGCAGGTCGGTGCGGCACACCCCGCAGGCGTGCACCGCGACCAGCAGCTCGGCCGGTTCGGGCCGCGGCACCTCGGTGGTGACTCGCTGCAGCGGGCCGGTGTTCATTGGGCCGGGGCGACGCACCTGCCACGCGCTCATCGTCGTCGTCGCCTTCGGGCCCATCACTCCATCATGCCGCCGTTTTGCCGGCGTGCGGCTGTGTTACCGCCTGCGCACCAGGCTGACGATCCACAGCAGGATGACCGCACCCAGCAGCGAGACGAAGAACGTGAACCATTTGCGGCCATGCTCGACATCGACATGCAGCCAGTGCAGCAGCATGCCGCCGAGAAACCCGCCGGTCACGCCGATGACGATGTTCAACAGGATGCCCGAGCCGCTGCCCCTGACGATCTTGCCCGCGATCCAGCCGGCGATTCCGCCGATAATGATGTAGGCGAGCCAGCTCACCGCCGTCGGCGGGGCGAAGGTCTGGTAGTCGGTGGTCGCCATGACGTCCATGCGGATCTCCTCGATGGGCTGTTATCTCGGTTTCCCCCGTCCACGCCCCGACGTGGGTGGGTGCTCGCCCACTCGACCGTGCCGGCCCGCCGACCCGCACGCACGCTCAAGCCGGTTGGGTCCGCGGCGACGCCGGGGTGGGGGTGGGGTTTACTCCCGCGGCCGGGGCCTGGGCGGGCGACGGTTCGGGCGCGGGCGCTGCCGGCGCCGGTGCGAGCTCTCCCGGAGCTTGGGCGGGGGCCGGCGGCGGTGTCCACGGCCGGATCGACTCGGCCAAGACCTTGGCCGCATTCTTGTCGACCGGGTTGTTCGAGGTCCCGAGCCAGACCACAAACCAGCGCTGGGGTGGTCCGGCATTGGGTGTGCTGGCCGCGGGAGTGCCGATGACGCCGGTCCAGATCTGGCCGTTCGGCTTGGCCGGATCACTGAACTTCACCTCGTAGTAGGAGGCGCTTCCGGAGACCCCATTGGCGTTGAGCGGAACGGTTTCCTGGTTGATCCTCGTGCCGGGGTAGGGCATGAAAAACTCGCCCATGTCCGAGCCCAGCCGGATCGCCGCCTTGGGATTGGTGGCTTCGGCGCTGGCGTAAAGCCGTTGGTCCAGCCGGCCGAGCACGATGCGGGTGTCGTTGGCGACCGGCGGCGCCTGTCCGGGCAGCGGCGGTTCGCCGAGCGACTTGCTGAGCAGGGCCGACCCGTAGTCGAGGTGGGAGGCGTCGGACTCCACCCAGCCGGGGGGGATCACGAAGCTGAATCCGCCGGCTGCGTTGCCGACGCGGCCGGGCTCGGGTGCGTTGGGGTCGACGACGGGTGTGGGTGGTGCGTTGGGGTCGACCGGCGGTGGGACCGCGCTGGGATCGCCGGGCTGGCCGGTCGGCGTGTTCGTTGGCGCCGGTGTGGCCGCGGTGGTCGCCGGTGCGGGTGTGGCGGTGGTCGCCGGGGCCGCGGTCGTGGTGGGCGGGGGCACTGGCTCCGGATCGGCGCTGGAGGTCGCCGGCAACGCAATGGTGACGACGCTGGCACCGGCCGCCGCGGCGATCGCCAAGACCGCCCACAGTCCGTTGCGACGTGTCGAGTTGGGGTCCACCTGATGCATGGCGACGAACCTACCGTGTTAGCGCCGGGACGCAAGGACGACCTGCTCGGCTCACCGGCGGGTGTGTCGCCACGGCGCCGGGTGCAGCGCCACCTCGTGAGCCTTGACGCTGAACCACACGCTCGCCCCGGGTGTCAGCTGCAGCTCTGCGGCGGCTTCGGCGGTGACGCGTGCCGTCAGGCCGGGTGCGCCATCGGGCTGGTCCTGGCCGCGCAGCTGGACGTCCGGTCCGCGGGCATGCAGCTCGGCTAGGGTCACCCGCACGGTGTTGCGCGGGCTGCCCCGCGGCGGGTCTCGATACACCGCCACCGCCGCGGGCGCGAACACCGCAACCGCATGTTGTCCGGCGGTGAGCGGCTCGCCCGCGGTGCCCTGCCAATACTGTCCGGACCCGGTGTGCAGGTGGCCATCGGGGCCGATCGTTCCGCCGACGAGGTTGACGCCCGCGATACGGGCTCCGAAATGACTGCGCGGAGCGGCGAGCACATCGGCGACCGGACCGATCTCGGTGACTTTCCCGGCCTCCAACACCAGGACCCGATCGGCCAGGGTGAACACATCCAGCAGGTCGTGGGTGACCAGGACGGCAGCGCATCCGCTGCTGCTGACCACGCTGCGCAGCACCGCGCGCACGGCCGCGGCGGCGGCCACGTCGAGCCCGGTCAGCGGCTCGTCGAGGAGCAGCACCTCGGGATCGGCTGCCAGTGCTCGCGCGATGGCGACCCGCCGCGCTTGACCTCCCGACAACCGCCGCGGCTTACGGTCGGCCAGCTGCTCGGCGTCGACCTCGCGCAGCCAGCGCAGGGCCGACCGTTTCTCCCGGGCACGGCCGGACCGGAACATCCCGCGACGACTGCACGGTCCGAACGCCACGTTGGCGGCCACGCTCAAGTGCGGAAACAGCAATGCATCCTGCAGCAGCAGCCCAACCCGACGATCGTGGGTCGCCACGTTGACACCGGTGGCGGTGTCGGTCAACACCCGGTTCCCCACCCGCACATGCCCCTCATCGGGTCGGAGCAGCCCGGCGATGACGTGCAGGGCGGTGGATTTGCCCGCGCCGTTGGGTCCGAGCACGGCCAGCACCTCGCCCGCGGACACCGAGAACTCAACGTCAAGCTGGCGGTCTGCGACCAGCGCGCGCAGCTGCAACTCGCTCATGTTCGGCTACCTCGTGTCCGAGCCGGTCAGCCGGCGAGCGCCCAGGACCATTACCACCAGCGCCGCCAGTGCGACCAGCAGCATCGACAGCGCCACCGCCGCGTCCGGGTCGTTGACCCGTTGCAGATAGATCTCCAGCGGCAGGGTGCGGGTGACGCCCTGCCGGGAGCCGGCGAACGTTAGCGTCGCCCCGAACTCCCCGAGCGAGCGGGCGAAAGCCAGCACCGCCCCGGACATCATGGCCGGCGCCAGCAGCGGCAGCGTGACCCGCCACCAGACCGCGCCGGGCCGCGCCCCGAGCGTCGCCGCCACCACCTCGTAGCCGGCTCCCGCGACGCGGGCGGCACCCTCGAGGGAGATCACCAGAAACGGCAACGACACAAAGGTTTGCGCCAGCACCACTGCGGCCGTGCTGAACGCGATGCGGATACCGGCCGCCTCCAGGTAGTGCCCGAGCAATCCGAGCCGCCCGAACGCATAGAGCAACGCCATGCCGCCGACCACCGGCGGCAGCACCAACGGCAGCAGGACCAGCGGTCGCAGCAGCCGCACCAGCCGTGGCCGGCCGCGCGCCAACACCAGCGCCATCGGGACGCCCAGCAGCAGGCACAGCATCGTGCTCACGGCGGCGGTGCGCAGGCTCAGCCGGAGTGCCGTCGTGGAGGACGGGCCGGTGATCAGCGACCAGAAGCGCGGCCAATCAGCCTTGATCGCGATCGCGACCAGAGGCAACGCCACCAAGGTCATCCCCACGGCGGCGGGGAGATAAACCCAGCGGGGCAGATCCGTAGGCCGGTGCACGGTCGCTTGTCAGGGCTCGTCAGGGGCTAGCGAAGCCGGACTGATCCAGGATCTTCCGACCGGTCTCAGCCGTCACCGCGGCCACGAACCGCTGCGCCAGCATCGGTTGGGACGCCTTTTTCAGCACCGCGATCGGATAGCTGTTCACCGTCCCCGCGGCCTCGGGAAACGTGACGGTCGCCACCTTGGCGCCGGCGCCGAGCGCGTCGGTGACATACACCAGGCCGGCGTCGGCCTGACCGGTGGTGACCTTGTCGAGCACGTCGGTCACGCTCGGTTCCTCGCTGACCGGATCGAGGCGGATCCCGGTGACGGCTTCGATGCGCCGGGTCGCCGATCCGCACGGCACCCGCTGTTGGCAAATCACCACACCGAGCCCCGGGCGGGCGAGGTCGGCGAAGGAGCCGACATGCTTCGGATTTCCCGGTGTGGTGACGATGACCAACGTGTTGGCGGCAAAGTTCGTCGGATCTCCGGCCAACAACCCGGCCCTGGCGACGGTGTCCATTTGCGCGGTGTCCGCCGAGGCGAACACGTCGGCGGTGGCGCCCTGCGTCAGCTGAGCCGCCAGCTGGGAGGAGCCCGCAAAGCTGAAGTCCACGCTCGTGCCGGGGTTGTCCCTGGTGAAACGCTCACCGATCTGGGTGAACGCGGGCTTGAGCGAGGCAGCCGCGAACACCACGACGGACCGGGCGGCCTGCGCCGTCCGTGGCAACCAACCGCACCCCGCCGGCGCGCAGACCAGCAGCATCGACGCCCAACCGGCCAGCATCCGACGCATTGGACAAACCTAGCCCGGGGGAACTTCGGCCTGCAGCGGGGCCGTGCCACCCTCGGGCGAGAAATAGCACGAGCGCGTGGGCCAAATCGTTACCCAAATCGTCTGCGCGTCGCGGCCACGCGGGATTTGCCGAATAGCTACTGTCCAGTAACATCAACCCTCAGGAGCAAGGTTGGCCGCGCCGGCGCACGCGGATGAGCGGGTGACCTGGCAAGGGTCTGGGTTTCGTTGAGCACGAGGAGGTCGTGGCAGTGGAAGTGCTGGTCACCGGGGGCGACACCGACCTGGGACGCACAGTGGCCGAGAGCTTTCGTGATGCCGATCACAAGATAACCCTGGTGGGCGCCCGCCGAGGCGATCTCGAGGTCGTCGCCAAGGAGCTCGACGCCGACGCCATTGCCTGCGACACCGCCGACCCGGCCAGCCTCACCGAGGTACGCGGTCTGTTCCCGCATCACCTGGACACCATCGTCAACGTGCCGGCACCCACCTGGGACGCCGGTGACCCCCGCACCCACTCGCTGTCCGACACGGCCACCGCGTGGCGCACGGCGCTGGACGCGACGGTGCTCTCGGCGGTGCTGATGGTGCAGGCCGCAGGTGACCATCTGCGTTCCGGTGGGTCCATCATCACCGTGGTGGCCGAGAACCCGCCCGCGGGCAGCGCCGACGCGGCGATCAAGGCCGCCCTGTCGAATTGGATCAGCGGTCAGGCGGAGGTATTCGGCACCCGGGGCATCACGGTCAACGCCGTCGCGTGCGGGCGCGGCGCCCAGCTTGGCTACCAAGGCCTGTCGCGCACGCCCGCGCCCGTTGCCGCGGAGATCGCGCGGCTGACGCTGTTTCTCACCACCGCCGCGGCTCGTCACATCACCGGCCAGACACTGCACGTGAGCCACGGCGCGCTGGCGCACTTCGCCTGAGCCCGTTTCGCTTTCCGCGCGGATCGCGACAACGTCTGCCACGGCAACCGGCGACCGGTGTGATGCGCATGTGGGTAATGACACATGCCCGTGCCTGGGCGTGGCTGGGTCAAGTTGACTAGCGTGGTGGCTAACTGTGTCACCCGTCAAGGAGATTCCGTCAGGAGCCGCTGCGCATGAGTCCCCAGCTAGCTGAACCCGGCCGTCGGCATCACGTGGTGATCATCGGATCGGGGTTCGGCGGACTCAATGCGGCAAAGAAGCTCAAGCGAGCCGACGTCGACATCAAGCTGATCGCCCGCACCACGCATCACCTCTTCCAGCCGTTGCTGTATCAGGTGGCCACCGGGATCATCTCCGAGGGTGAGATCGCGCCGCCCACCCGAGTGGTGCTGCGCAAGCAGCGCAACGTCCAGGTGCTGCTGGGCAACGTCACCCACATCGACCTGGCCAATCGGTGCGTCGTCTCGGAGTTGCTCGGCCACACCTACGAAACGCCGTATGACAGCCTGATCGTCGCAGCCGGAGCGGGCCAATCCTATTTCGGCAACGACCAGTTCGCCGAGTTCGCGCCCGGCATGAAGTCGATCGACGACGCCCTGGAGTTGCGCGGCCGGATCTTGAGCGCCTTCGAACAGGCCGAACGCTCACGCGATCCGGAGCGGCGGGCCAAGCTGCTGACCTTCACCGTCGTCGGAGCCGGCCCGACGGGAGTGGAAATGGCCGGGCAGATCGCCGAACTCGCGTTACACACGTTAAAGGGGGCGTTCCGGCACATCGACTCGGCCAGGGCGCGGGTGATCCTGCTCGACGCCGCCCCCGCGGTGCTGCCCTCGATGGGTGAGAAGCTGGGCCAGCGGGCGGCCGAACGGCTGCAGAAGCTGGGCGTGGAGATCCAGCTGGGTGCACTGGTCACCGATGTCGACCGCAACGGCATCACCGTCAAGGACTCCGACGGCATTGTCCGGCGCATCGAGTCGGCGTGCAAAGTCTGGTCCGCCGGCGTCCAGGCCAGCCGGTTGGGCAGGGACCTCGCCGAGCAGGCCCCCGTCGAGCTGGACCGGGCCGGCCGGGTCCAGGTGCGGCCCGACCTGTCGATCCCCGGGCATCCCAACGTCTTCGTGGTCGGCGATATGGCGGCCGTCGAGGGCGTGCCGGGAGTGGCGCAGGGAGCCATCCAGGGCGCCAAATACGTGGCCAACACGATCAAGCGTGAGCTCGCCGGGGCCGACCCAACACGGCGGGAGCCGTTTCACTATGTCGACAAGGGCTCCATGGCGACGGTGTCGCGGTTTTCCGCGGTCGCCCAGATCGGGCCCCTGGAGTTCAGCGGGTTCATCGCCTGGCTGATCTGGCTGGTGTTGCACCTGGCCTATCTGATCGGGTTCAAGACCAAGATCACCACCTTGCTGTCGTGGACGGTGACGTTTCTGAGCACGCGGCGTGGGCAGTTGACCATCACCGACCAGCAGGCGTTCGCCCGAACGCGGCTCGAACAGCTGGCCGAGCTGGCCGCCGAGGCGCAGGGGTCAACGGCCGGCGCCCGGGTGGCCAGTTAGCCGGTCACCGGCAATCGTGGCCATCTCGTAGTGCGGCATGCGTTAACACCGACGACAGGATCGTCGCGGCTAGGCTAGGCGCCGCCGGAGTGCGTCTCGAGGTTCTGCAGCCGCACCTGACCCCGCGCCACCACCCGTTCGGTCTCGTCGGTGATGGTGACCAACCACAGCTGCTGACGCCGACCACGGTGCAGTGGTTCGGCCTTGCCGTAGACCATCCCCGCCGTGATCGCGCGCAGGAAATCCGTGTTGTTGTTGACGCCCACGACGTTGCCGCCGCCATGCGCGGCCAGCCAGGTGAATGCGGCCACGCTGGCCATGCTTTCGATCATCGAGCAGTAGACGCCGCCGTGCACGATGCCCATCGTCTGCAACAGCTCGGGTTTGACCTGCAGTTGTGCGCGGGCGCCGTCGGGGCTGAGCTCGGTGAACCGCAGACCCAACTCGGCGTCGAAGGGTGCGAAGAAATCGAACGGGGCGTCGGGAACTTCCGGGTCCAGCGTCGAGGACACGTCCTCAGTGTCTACACCATCGGAACCGTCGACCCAACCGGCGGTCGACAGCTCCGGTCTCACGGACCGGGAAACGGGCGAGCCCCGCGCCAGGCGCGGGGCTCGCCGATCGAGTAGACCGGGGGTCACTGCAGCCCTCAGGACTCTGCCGCGGTCTGTGTCGCTCGACCCAACCCAGCATAGGCAAGGCTGCCCTAATTTTGCAAGCGTTAACCGGGTATTGTTTACGACCGCCGGTAGTAATCCGGGGTACGCTGGAATCAACGCTGATGGAGATGGAACGGACTATGGCCAAGCTGACGCGCCTGGGGGATCTGGAACGCGCCGTAATGGATCACCTGTGGTCCACGGCGGAGCCGCAGACCGTGCGCCAGGTCCACGAAGCGTTATCGGCGCGCCGCGAGCTCGCCTACACCACCGTGATGACCGTGCTGCAACGGCTGGCCAAGAAGAATCTGGTCTCCCAGATCCGTGACGATCGCGCCCACCGCTATGCGCCCGTGCATGGCCGTGACGAATTGGTGGCCGGGCTGATGGTCGATGCGCTGGCCCAGGCCGAGGACTCCGGTGGCCGGCAGGCCGCGCTGGTGCACTTCGTCGAGCGGGTCGGCGCCGACGAGGCCGACGCACTCCGGCGCGCACTGGCCGAATTGGAAGCAAGTCATCGCGATTCGCCAACCGCTGGCGCTGCGACGGAGGACTGAGGGAGACTAGCAGCGTGTCCGCGCTGGCCTTCACCATCCTCGCGGTGCTGCTGGCTGGCCCGACACCGGCCGTGTTGGCCCGAGCGACCTGGCCGGTGCGGGCCCCGCGTGCGGCCATGGTGCTCTGGCAAGCCATCGCGCTGGCCGCGGTGCTGTCGGCCTTCAGCGCCGGCATCGCCATCGCCAGTCGGCTGCTCATTCCCGGCCCGCACGGGCGGCCCACGGCCAGCGTCGTCGCGGCGCAGCAACGGCTCGGCTGGCCGCTGTGGGCGGCATACATCGCCGTCTTCGCGCTGACCGTGCTGGTGGGCGCCCGCCTGGCGGTCGCGGTCCTGCGGGTGGCGATCGCCACCCGGCGACGGCGGGCCCGCCACCGGAGGGTGGTCGACCTGGTCGGGGTCGGACATGATGCCGCCCTGGCCCGGCCGTGCGCCCGCACCCTTCGCGTCCTCGATGTCGCGCAACCGCTCGCCTACTGCCTGCCCGGGGTGCGCAGCCGGGTCGTGGTCAGCGAGGGGACGCTGAAGCAGCTCACCGACGACGAAGTCGCGGCCATCCTCACCCATGAGCGGGCTCACCTGCGCGCCCGACACGACCTGGTTCTGGAGGCATTCACCGCGGTCCACGCCGCGTTTCCGCGGCTGGTGCGCAGCGCCCACGCCCTCGGCGCGGCGCAGCTGCTCGTCGAGCTGCTGGCCGACGACGCGGCGGTGCGCGCCGCGGGCCGCGCTCCCCTGGCCCGCGCGCTGGTCGCCTGCGCGTCCGGGCGGGCTCCACAAGGCGCGCTGGCCGCCGGGGGTCCCAGCACGGTGCTGCGGGTGCGCCGGCTGTCGGGGCCCGGCAACAGCCTGGTGGTGTCGGCGGCCGCCTACCTGGCCGCCGCCGCGGTCCTGGTGGTGCCCACCATCGCGTTGGCCGTACCGTGGCTCACCGAGCTGCACCGGCTATTCCTCTAGCTCGACCCCGGGCCGAACGGTTGGGCGCGCCACCAGTCTGCTGTGCCACAGTGTGTCCAATAGCTTTGTCGAAAGCCCCAGCGACAGTTCTGCGAACCTGAGAGGCGAAGAATATGAGCTCCTCGGAAACCAAGACCGCTACCGCCCAGATCGGCGTCACTGGCCTGGCCGTGATGGGTTCCAACCTCGCCCGAAACTTCGCCCGACACGGCTACACCGTCGCGCTGCACAACCGGTCCATCGCCAAGACCGATGCCTTGCTGACCGAGCATGGCTCCGAGGGAAACTTCGTGCGCACCGAAACGATTCCGGAATTCCTTGCCGCGCTGGAAAAACCGCGCCGAGTGCTGGTCATGGTCAAAGCCGGTGACCCCACCGATGCCGTGATCAACGAACTCGCCGACGCCATGGAAGAAGGCGACATCATCATCGACGGCGGCAATGCGCTGTTCACCGACACCATTCGTCGCGAGAAAGCCCTGCGCGAGCGTGGCCTGCATTTCGTCGGGGCCGGGGTGTCCGGGGGTGAAGAGGGAGCGCTGAACGGGCCGTCGATCATGCCCGGCGGACCACCCGAGTCATACCGATCGCTGGGCCCGCTGCTGGAGCGGATCTCCGCTCATGTCGATGGTGTGCCGTGCTGCACCCATATCGGTCCCGATGGCTCCGGCCACTTCGTCAAGATGGTGCACAACGGCATCGAATACTCCGACATGCAGCTCATCGGCGAGGCCTACCAGCTGCTGCGCGACGGGCTGGATCTGACCGCGCCGCAGATCGCCGACGTGTTCACCGAGTGGAACAACGGCGACCTGGACAGCTACCTGGTGCAGATCACCGCGGAGGTGCTGCGCCAAACCGACGCCAAGACCGGCAAGCCGCTGGTCGACGTGATCCTCGACCAGGCCGAGCAGAAGGGCACCGGCCGCTGGACGGTCAAGTCCGCGCTGGACTTGGGCGTGCCGGTGACCGGAATCGCCGAGGCGGTGTTCGCCCGCGCACTCTCCGGTTCGGTGGCGCAGCGCGCGGCCGCGCGGGGGCTGGCCTCGGGCAAGCTCGGTGACAGACCCGCCGACCGTGAGGCGTTCACCGACGACATCCGGCAGGCGTTGTACGCCTCCAAGATCGTGGCCTACGCGCAGGGCTTCAACCAGATCCAGGCCGGCAGCGCCGAATTCGGCTGGGACATCAGACCAGGCGACCTGGCCACCATCTGGCGCGGCGGCTGCATCATCAGGGCCAAATTCCTCAACCGGATCAAGGAGGCGTTCGACGCCGACCCCGACCTGGCCAGCCTGATCGTCGCGCCGTATTTCCGCAGCGCCGTCGAATCGGCGATCGACAGCTGGCGGCGCGTCGTGTGCACGGCGGCCCAACTGGGTATTCCGACCCCCGGATTCTCCTCGGCCCTGTCGTACTACGACGGACTACGCACCGAGCGGTTGCCAGCCGCGCTCACCCAGGCCCAGCGCGACTTCTTCGGTGCCCACACCTACGGGCGCGTCGACCAGCCGGGCACGTTCCACACCCTGTGGAGCGGAGATCGAAGCGAAGTGCCGGCCTAGCGAGCGGGTGTTGCCGATGAGGTTTCTGGACGGGCATCGACCCGGGTACGACCTGACCTATAACGACGTGTTCATCATGCCGAACCGTTCCGACGTCGCGTCACGGTTCGACGTCGACCTGTCCACCGCCGACGGCTCGGGCACCACCATTCCGGTGGTGGTCGCCAACATGACCGCGGTAGCGGGGCGCCGGATGGCCGAGACCGTGGCCCGCCGCGGCGGCATCGTGATCCTGCCGCAGGATCTGCCCATCCCGGCGGTGCGGCAGACGGTGGAGTTCGTCAAGAGCCGTGACCTGGTGCTCGACACCCCGGTGACGCTGGCCCCCGACGATTCGGTGTCCGACGCCACCGCCCTGATCCACAAGCGGGCGCACGGCGTCGCGGTGGTGGTCTTCGAGGGCCGCCCGCTGGGGTTGGTGCGGGAATCGGCCTGCGTCGGCGTGGACCGCTTCACCCGGGTGCGCGATGTCGCGACGACGGACTTCGTGACCGCCCCGGCGGGCACCGACCCGCGCAAGATCTTCGACCTGCTCGAGCACGCCCCGATCGACGTCGCGGTGCTGACCGCAGCCGACGGCACGTTGGCGGGGGTGCTCACCCGCACCGGGGCCGTCCGCACCGGCATCTACACCCCGGCCACCGACGCCGCGGGCCGGCTGCGGGTCGGCGCGGCCGTCGGCATCACGGGTGAGGTGGCCGCCAGGGCGCAAGCCGTGGTCGAGGCCGGGGTGGACGTGCTGGTCATCGACACCGCGCACGGGCACCAGGTCAAGACGCTGGACGCGATCAAGGCCATCTCCTCGCTGGGCTTGGGCGTGCCGTTGGCGGCGGGGAATGTGGTGTCCGCACAGGGAACGCGGGATCTGCTCGAAGCCGGGGCGACCATCGTCAAGGTTGGCGTCGGGCCGGGCGCCATGTGCACCACCCGGATGATGACCGGCGTCGGCCGCCCGCAATTTTCCGCCGTACTCGAATGTGCAGCCGCCGCAAGGCAGCTCGGCGGGCACGTATGGGCCGACGGCGGGATCCGTCATCCGCGTGACGTGGCTCTGGCGCTGGTCGCCGGCGCGGCCAACGTGATGATCGGGTCGTGGTTCGCCGGCACCTACGAGTCCCCCGGCGACCTGATGCGTGACCGCGACGATCGGCCCTACAAGGAGAGCTACGGCATGGCGTCCAAGCGGGCGGTGGTCGCCCGCACCACCACCGACAGCCCGTTCGACCGCGCACGCAAGGCGTTGTTCGAGGAAGGCATTTCGACGTCGCGGATGGGGCTTGACCCCGACCGCGGGGGTGTCGAGGATCTCATCGACCACATCACCTCCGGCGTGCGCAGCACCTGCACCTATGTCGGGGCCTCGAATCTGGCGGAGCTGCACGAGCGGGCCGTGGTCGGCGTGCAGTCGCCGGCGGGCTTCGCCGAGGGCCATCCATTGCCGACGGGTTGGTGACGCCTCGCGGCGCTACCATATGAACTTCACAACCGCCGCGACGGGCTGCGCGGCATCGAGCGAAAGGGTTGACGTGCCGCAGGCACCCGTGGTGGCCGTGGGCTCCCGGGCCGGGCGGCCATCCCCGGCACCGGGTGCTCGGGCTCGGCCCAAGGTAGACCGACAGGCGACCCGCCGATGAACCATGTCGGCGTCGTGATCAGCGTGCTGGCCATTCTGGCGCTCACCGTGGGCACCGCGGTGTTCGTCGCGGCCGAGTTCTCGCTGACCGCGCTGGACCGCAGCACCGTCGAGGCAAACGCGCGCGCCGGGGGCAACCGGGATCGCTTCATCCGGCGCGCGCATCACAGGCTGTCGTTCCAGCTCTCGGGTGCCCAGATAGGCATCTCGATCACCACGCTGGCGACCGGCTATCTGACCGAACCGCTGGTGGCCCGAATTCCGCATTCGGCAATGACGGCGATCGGGATACCCGACCGGGTGGCCGACGGTATCCAGACGTTTCTGGTGCTGGTGATCGTCACATCGGTGTCGATGGTGTTCGGCGAGCTGGTGCCCAAATATCTTGCGGTGGCGCGCCCGTTGCGGATCGCCCGCGCGGTGGTGGTTCCGCAGCTGTCGTTTTCCCTGCTGTTCACCCCCGCCATCCGGTTGACCAACGGGGCGGCGAACTGGGTGGTGCGACGGCTGGGTATCGAGCCGGCGGAGCAGCTGCGGTCGGCGCGCTCACCGCAGGAATTGGTGTCGTTGGTGCGCAGCTCCGCACGCAGCGGCTCGCTGGATGACGCCACCGCGTCACTGATGCACCGCTCGCTGCGGTTCGGGACCTTGACGGCCGAGGAGCTGATGACGCCACGATCGAAGATCGTGGCGCTGCAGGTCGACGACACCATCGCCGACTTGGTTGCCGCGGCCGCCACGTCGGGGTTCTCCCGGTTCCCGGTGGTCCGGGGCGACCTCGACGAGACCGTCGGCATGGTGCACGTCAAGCAGGCGTTCGACGTCCCGCCCGCCGAGCGCGCCCAGACCACGCTGAGTACGGTCGCCAAGCCGGCGGCGGTGGTGCCGTCCACGTTGGACGGCGACGCGGTGTTGGCCCAGATCCGGGCCGATGCGCTGCACACCGCGATGGTTGTCGACGAATACGGCGGCACCGCGGGCATGGTCACCCTGGAGGATCTGGTCGAGGAGATCGTCGGCGACGTCCGCGACGAGCACGACGATGCCACTCCCGATGTGGTGGCCGCCGGCGGCGGATGGCGGGTCTCGGGCCTGCTGCGCATCGACGAGGTGGCCACCGCCACCGGCTATCGAGCCCCCGAGGGGCCATACGAGACGATCGGCGGGCTGGTGCTGCGGGAGCTCGGCCACATCCCGGTGGCCGGCGAAACGGTCCAGCTGCCCGCGTTGGACCCCGACGGCCTGCCCGACGATTCGGTGCGGTGGCAGGCCACGGTGGTCCGGATGGACGGCCGCCGGATCGACCTGCTCGAGCTGACGGAACGCGGCGGTCAACCCGACGGGTCTGCCGGGTCGGCCACCGGACGGAGCGACTGATGGGCGCCGTGCTGGCGGTGCTGCTGGCGATCCTGCTGATCGGCGCCAACGCGTTCTTCGTCGGAGCGGAGTTCGCGCTGATCTCGGCCCGCCGTGACCGTCTGGAAGCGTTGGCGGAGCAAGGCCGGGCCAGCGCGGTCACCGTGATCCGGGCCGGCGAGCGGCTTCCTTTGATGCTGGCCGGAGCGCAGCTGGGTGTCACCGTCGCCTCGATCCTGCTCGGCCGCATCGGCGAACCCGCCGTCGCGCATTTGCTGCAGGCTATTTTCGGGCTCACCGGCATACCTCCGGCTCTGCTGCACACGATGTCGTTCGTGGTCGCTCTGGCGATCGTGGTGACGCTGCATGTGCTGCTGGGTGAGATGGTGCCGAAGAACATCGCGCTGGCCGGCCCGGAGCGAACAGCGATGCTGTTGGTCCCCCCCTACCTGGCCTATGTGCGGGCCGCCCGGCCGTTCATCGTGTTGTACAACACGTGTGCCACCGCGATCCTGCGGTCACTCGGGGTGCAGCCCAAAGACGAACTCGACATCACGGTCTCCACGGTGCAACTGGGCGAGATGATCGCCGAATCGCTCTCCGAAGGCCTGCTGGATCGCGAAGAGCACACCCGGTTGACCCGGGCGCTGCGCATTCGCACCCGGGTGGTTGCCGATGTCGCGGTGCCCCTGGCCAACGTTCGGGCGGTGTCGGTGGCCGCGGCCGGCTCGGGGCCGACGGTCGGCGCGGTCGAGCGGGCCTTGGCCCGGACGGGCTACTCGCGGTTTCCGGTGGTGGATCGCGGCGGTGTTTTCCTCGGGTACCTGCACATCAAAGACGTGCTGGCGCTGGGTGATGATCCGCAAACCGTGATCGACCTGGGCGTTGTGCGCCCGTTGCCGCGGGTGCCCAAGTCGTTACCGCTGCCCGAAGCGCTGTCGCGGATGCGGCGCAGCAACAGCCATCTGGCGTTGGTGACCGCCGATGACGGTGCCGTGGTCGCCATGGTGGCGCTGGAAGACCTGGTGGCAGACCTGGTTGGCACCATGCGGGACGGCACGCATCCGTGACCGCCGTCGCTGACCTCGGTGTTGATCGCAGTCGCGGCATGAGGGCCGCCGCTGACCGTCGCGTCGAGCATGTTGGGGCAAACGCCGGATCTGGTGGCCCGCGGCCCATAGACTGGCCCTGCCCTGTTTGTGGTGGTCATGGCGGCAACGGCGCCCAGTGGTTCGGCCACGGCGGGGCTGGTGGGTCCGGCGGGCCCAGCGAGACCGATTCCGGCGGTACCGGCGGTAACGGCGGCACGGCCGCGCTGATCGGCGACGGCGGTGACGGCGGCACCGCCGGTGTCAGCGTGGCCGGCTTGCCCGGGACCGGCGGTAACGGCGGCAATGCCCGGTTGATCGGCGACGGCGGGGACGGCGGGCCGGGTGACTCCGCGGGACCCGGCGGCATCGGGGGCACCGGCGGGTCGCTGTTCGGTCAGAACGGGGCCAGCGGGGCGTAGTCCGCCGATCGCCCGGCGCCTATGATCTGACCGGCCTCAGCGATCGCTGTTGAACACCGCGCCAGCGTTGCCAGCGCGCGTTCGGGCACGGCGCCATGCGGCGGCGGGCCACCTTGTTGGCCTATTGTGACCTGCTGTTGCGGGTCGCCGGATGCGGTGGTCGTGCCGTGGGCCGGTAGTCTGAGCTAATTGCCAGTGAGGGAGGAAGTGATGACAGATCGCGTGTCGGTGGGCAACTTGCGCGTCGCACGGGTGCTCTACGACTTCGTGAACAACGAGGCCCTGCCTGGCACCGGGATCGAGCCGGACAGCTTCTGGGCGGGCGTCGACAAGGTCGTCACCGACCTCACCCCGCAGAACCGGGCCCTGCTGAACACCCGCGACGAGTTGCAGGCCCAGATCGACAAGTGGCACCGGCATCGGGTGATCGAGCCACTCGACATGCAGGCATATCGGCAGTTCCTCACCGACATCGGCTATCTGCTGCCGGAACCGGACGACTTCACCATCACCACCTCGGGGGTCGACGACGAGATCACCACAACCGCCGGCCCGCAGCTGGTGGTGCCGATCCTCAACGCGCGATTCGCGCTGAACGCGGCCAACGCGCGGTGGGGATCCCTCTACGACGCCCTGTACGGCACCGATGTCATCCCGGAAAGCGACGGCGCCGAAAAAGGCCGCGGCTACAACAAGGTTCGCGGCGACAAGGTCATCGCCTACGTGCGTGGATTCCTCGACAACAGCGTGCCGCTGGCGTCGGGCTCCTACGCCGAGGCCACCGGTTTCACGGTGCACGACGGGGCGCTGGTCGTGGCGCTGGCGGACGGGTCCACCGGGCTGGCCAACCCCGGTCAGTTCGCCGGCTACACCGGTGCGGCCGAATCACCGAGTTCGGTGCTCCTGGTCAACCACGGCTTGCACATCGAGATCCTGATCGACCCGCGGTCGCAGGTCGGTGCCACCGACCGCGCCGGAGTCAAGGACGTGATCCTGGAATCGGCGATCACCACGATCATGGACTTCGAGGACTCGGTGGCCGCGGTCGACGCCGATGACAAGGTGCTCGGCTACCGCAACTGGCTCGGCCTCAACAAGGGCAATCTGGCCGCGGAAGTGGACAAGGACGGCTCCTCGTTCATCCGGGTGCTCAACCAGGACCGCGGGTACACCGCGCCCGACGGCAGCCAGTTCATGCTGCCCGGGCGCAGCCTGTTGTTCGTTCGCAACGTCGGTCACCTGATGACCAACGACGCCATCGTCGACGCCGACGGCAACGAGGTGTTCGAAGGCATCATGGATGCCCTGTTCACCGGCCTGATCGCGATCCACGGCCTGAAAGCCAGTGATGCCAACGGGCCGCTGGTAAACAGCCGCACCGGTTCGATCTACATCGTCAAGCCCAAGATGCACGGGCCCGCAGAGGTGGCGTTCACCTGCGAGCTGTTCAGCCGGGTGGAAGACGTGCTGGGTCTGCCGCAGGGCACCCTGAAGGTCGGCATCATGGACGAGGAGCGGCGCACCACCCTCAACCTGAGGTCGTGTATCAAGGCCGCCGCCGACCGGGTGGTCTTCATCAACACCGGCTTCCTGGACCGCACCGGCGACGAGATCCACACCTCGATGGAGGCCGGCCCGATGGTGCGTAAGGGCACCATGAAGAGCCAGCCGTGGATCTTGGCCTACGAGGACAACAACGTCGACGCCGGCCTGGCCGCTGGGTTCATCGGCCGTGCCCAAATCGGCAAGGGTATGTGGACCATGACCGAGCTGATGGCCGACATGGTCGAGCAGAAGATCGCCCATCCCCGCGCCGGCGCCACCACCGCCTGGGTGCCCTCGCCCACCGCCGCCACGTTGCACGCGATGCACTACCACCAGGTCGACGTGGCCGCCGTGCAACGGGAGCTGATGGGCAAGAGGCGTGCCACCGTCGAACAGCTGTTGACCATTCCGCTGGCCAAGGAACTGGCCTGGGCGCCCGAGGAGATCCGCGAGGAGGTGGACAACAACTGCCAGTCCATCCTCGGCTACGTGGTGCGCTGGGTCGAGCAGGGCGTCGGCTGCTCGAAGGTGCCCGATATTCACAATGTGGCGCTCATGGAGGATCGCGCCACCCTGCGGATCTCCAGCCAGTTGCTGGCCAACTGGCTGCGGCACGGCGTGATCACGAGCGAGGACATCCGCGCCAGCCTGGAACGGATGGCGCCGCTGGTGGACCGGCAAAACGCCGGCGACCCGGCCTATCGCCCGATGGCGCCCAACTTCGACAACAGCATCGCCTTCCTGGCCGCGCAGGACCTGATCCTGTGCGGCGGGCAGCAGCCCAGCGGATACACCGAACCGATCCTGCACCGCCGTCGGCGCGAGTTTAAGGCCCGGACCGGTGACGATGCGGGCCGTTAGCGGCCCGCTGTGGGGGCACCTCCCGCTTGCGGGGGAGAGCCGGGCCCATTGGACTGCGCCGGTGACGATGCGGGCCGTTAGCGGCCCGCTGTGGGGGCACCTCCCGCTTGCGGGGGAGAGCCGGGCCCATTGGACTGCGCCGGTGACGATGCGGGCCGTTAGCGGCCCGCTGTGGGGGCACCTCCCCCTTGCGGGGGAGAGCCGGGCCCATCGGACTGCGCCGGTGCGTTGTTTGTCGACAAGCGAGCACCCGCGACTGAGAGGACCGCGCAATGGGTAGGCATAGCAAGCCCGACCCGGAGGACTCCGCCGACGACGCGTCGGGTGAACCCCTTATCGACCAGCGGTGGGTGCCGGGCTACCGGGCCGAAGACCGGCCGCGCGAGGGTGACCAGGAGGGTGTCGGCCACGACGGGGATTGGGCCGCGCCGTGGGCCGCTGCCAACGCTCCAGCCGGCTACCAGGGCGCGGACCGTGCGACTGACGAAACGCCGTCCACCGATGAACGGGCCGGCCACTTCTCGGGCGACGACCGCTATTTCGGTGAGGGCGGCAGCATCGGCGAGCACCCAGAGTTTCGGCCGGAAGGCCAGGGTTCGCCGCCGCTGTTCCGCGACGCCGGTCATCGCGGGTCCGACGGGTGGCAGGGTGGCCACCGCAGCACCGGGGGGCGGCGGGGAGTCAGCATCGGCGTCATCGTGGCCCTCGTCACGGTCGTTGTGGTGGTGGCCGGGGTGATCCTGTGGCGGTTCTTCGGCGACGCGTTGTCCCACCGCTCCCACCTTTCGGCCGCACGCTGCGTGGGAGGCAAGGATACGGTTGCCGTCATCGCCGACCCGTCGATCGCCGACCAGGTGACGGATCTGGCCGAGGGCTACAACGCATCCGCCGGTCCGATCGGTGACCGATGTGTCGCGGTGGCCGTCAAACCCGCAAGCTCGGACGCCGTCATCAGTGGATTCATCGGCAAATGGCCCGCAGAACTGGGCGGCCAGCCGGGAGTGTGGATTCCCGGCAGCTCGATTTCGGTGGCCCGACTCGCCGGCGCCGCGGGTCAGCAAACCATCAGCGACAGCCGTTCGTGGGTGGCCTCGCCGGTGCTGCTGGCCGTCCGGCCGGAACTCCAGCGGGCCCTGTCCAACCAGAACTGGGCGGCGTTACCCGGCCTGCAGACGAATCCTAATTCGTTGGCCGGGTTGGGCCTGCCGGCGTGGGGGTCGCTGCGGTTGTCGCTGCCGATCACCGGCAATGGCGACGCCTCGTTCTTGGCCGGCGAGGCGGTGGCGGCCGCGTCGGCGCCCGCTGGTGCGCCACCAACCGCGGGCAGCGGCGCGGTGCGCACCTTGATGGGCGGGCAACCCAAGCTCGCCGACGACTCGCTCACCGAGGCGATGAACGCGCTGCTCACACCGGGCGATGTGGCGGCAGCGCCGGTGCACGCGGTGATCACCACCGAGCAGCAGCTGTTCCAGCGCGGCCAAACGTTGCCAGACGCCAAGAGCGAGTTGGGATCCTGGCTGCCACCCGGGCCGGTGGCGGTGGCCGACTATCCCACGGTGCTGCTCAGCGGTTCTTGGCTGTCGTCCGAGCAGACCACGGCGGCCAGCGCGTTCGCCAGATACCTGCGCAAGCCCGAGCAACTCGCCAAGCTGGCCAAAGCGGGATTCCGGGTCAACGGCGTCAAGCCGCCGAGCAGCCCGGTCACCAGCTTTGCGGCGCTGCCCGCGGCGTTGTCGGTCGGTGACGACGGAATGCGCGCCACGCTGGCCGACACCATGGCCATACCGTCGAGCGGCGTGGCGGCGACCATCATGCTGGATCAATCCATGCCCACCGATGACGGCGGTAAAAGCCGGCTGGCCAACGTGATCACGGCGCTCGGCAACCGCATCAAGGCGCTGCCGCCCACCTCGGTGATCGGGCTGTGGACGTTCGACGGTCACGAGGGCCGAACCGAGGTCCCCGCCGGGCCGCTGGCCGACCAGGTCAACGGCCAGCCCCGCGCGGCGGCTCTGCTGGCCGCGCTGGACAAACAATATTCCTCCGGCGGCGGCGCGGTGTCGTTCACCACGCTGCGCATGATCTACCAGGAGGCATTGGCCAATTTCCGTGCCGGTCAACAGAATTCGGTGCTGGTCATCACCAGTGGTCCGCACACCGACCGGACCCTCGACGGTGCCGGGCTGGAGGAGTTCATTCGCACCAGCGCCGACCCCGCCAAACCGGTCGCGGTCAACGTCATCGACTTCGGCGACGACCCCGACCGGCCAACCTGGGAAGCAGTCGCCCGGCTCAGCGGCGGCAGCTACCAGAACCTGACGACGTCGGCCTCCCCCGACCTGGCTACCGCGATCAACATCTTCTTGAGCTGATCGCCCGACGGCCCGATGATCAGACGCTGCGGTTCGGATGCGGCCTGGTACACCATCCACGGCCCGCAGCCCCCTACCCGAGATTTCGCGGCATGCGGTATCAGACCCGCTATCACCGGTCGATGGAGTTGCGCAGGCCCGTGCGGATGCTCTTCGGGGGCAAGCCCTTCCAGCACATCGCCGCAGATAAGCGGCGCCGGAGACGTTTCGTTGCCAGCGGCTACGCCTGGGTCGATGCGGATGTGCGCGGGTCGGGCGCGTCGTACGGTGCCCGGGTGTGCGAATGGTCGCCGGACGAGATCCGTGACGGCGCCGAGATCGTCGACTGGATGTGCGCCAACCGTGGTGCAACGGCAAAGTCGGTGCAAGACGACCATGACCGCTCGCTGCGGGACGGGGCCGTCGCCGCGCATCGCGACGACTACGACGTTCACAAGCAGGCGGTGTCGCTGACGTTCCGTGACGACGCGGACCGTCGGAACCCCCGCCTCGAGCCGATCGGTGCGCCCATCGACGTGGGCAGCATCAACGTGATCAGCCCGCACAACTATTGGCGCGACATCGCGGCCTCGGGGGCGGCCATCTACAGCTACAGCGGCTGGTTCGACGTCGGGTATGCGCATTCGGCTTCCAGCCGGGGCACCGCATCCGTGTCGCCGTCGCCGGCGCCGACGCGAGCCACTTCACGATCCTCCCCGGCGGACCACCGACCGTGCGCGTCCACCGCAGCCGGCCGCATGCGTCCCGCGTCGACCTGCCCGTCGCGCGGCCTTAGCCGGGAGCGGCGGCCCTGCGGGTCAGCCGGACCCGGCGGCACCCCGCGGCAGCGGGCGGGCGTGAGCGCCGACCGCATTCGAGCCCTTCGTGAACGGGCCGCATGGACCCCGGCGCAACTCGCCCACGCCACCGGCATTGCGCAACCGCACCCGTCGGCCTACGAAAGCGGAGCACGGACGGTGACTCCGCAAGTCTTGGACAGGATCGAGGAGGCGACGCGGGTTCGCCGGATCGCCTTACCTAGGCGGCGGAGTTGAAGCGCTACATCGAGGAGATGCTGGGCTAACGTCGACGTCCACGCCACCGCGGTAATCGGCGGCGTTGAGCGCCCCACGGTGGCCGAGCTGGGCTATCCGATCAGCAGGGACAGCGCGGCGTCGGCGTAGGCCTTCGGATCCTCGACCTGCGGGTAGTGCCCCAACCCGGGTAGCTCAATGACGTGTGCGGAGGGACGCAGTTCCCGAAGCCCGGCGAGCACGGTCGTGGTGGCCACCGGATCGCGCAGGCCCCACACGAAGCCCAGCGGTTTGGGCCAATCGCGCACGGCGCCGTGCCAGCGGTGCGCATACCGCACCCGCTCGTCGAGGTAGCTGATGAGCAGGTGCGGTATGCGGTGGCCGTCGTTGTGGCACAACAGCTCCCACTGGGCTTGGGCCTCCTGCGCCGACAGCGGGTGCTCCGGTGAAAAAAGCCGGCCAAAACCTCGGGTGAAGCCCCCACGGCTGACCAGCCGGGCCGCGACCGGGCCCAGCGGGCCGCGCAGCACCCGCTGGATCGGCCGCAGGCTGGCCCGCTCCAGGATCACGCTGCCGTTGCTCAGCACCGCTCGTCGCAGCTCGAACGGCAGGCGGCCGTCCAGGTCACGGGCGAGCAGCTCGGTGGTCACCGACGTGCCCATGTCGTGCGCGAGCACGACGACCGGGCCGGTCACGGTTTCGGCGACCACCGTCTCCACCAGATCTGCCTGCTCCAGCAGGCTGTAGCGGTGCGGGCGCGGCTTGTCCGACAAGCCGAAGCCCAGGAAGTCCATCGTCAGCCAGGCCTGGCCGGCCAGGTGCGGAACCACCGCCCGGAAATCGAACGAGCTGGACGGATAGCCATGCAGCAGCAGGACGGTCGGCGTGTCGCCACGCCCCGAGCGGACGAACACCTGTCCGGCCGCCGTCTGCAACCAGCGGCCGCCGTCACGCCACTCTCGGACATTCGGTGTTGTCACACCTCGGGCATACCATCGTGAGCGTTCTCAAAGGAGGGTAATGAGCATCGATTTCACACCGGATCCGGCGCTGTATCCGTTCGCGTCACGCTGGTTCGGCGGCTCACGCGGCCGCATGCATTACGTCGACGAGGGAGAGGGTCCGCCGATCCTGTTGTGCCACGGCAATCCGACGTGGAGCTTCCTGTATCGCGACATCATCGTCGCGCTGCGGGACCGGTTCCGCTGCATCGCCCCCGACTATCTCGGCTTCGGGCTGTCGGAGCGTCCCGACGGTTTCGGGTACACGATCGACGAGCACGCGCGCGTGGTCGGCGAGTTCGTCGACCACCTCGGCCTGGACGGCTACCTGACGATGGGTCAGGACTGGGGCGGGCCGATCGGCATGGCGGTCGCGGTCGAGCGGGCCGATCGGGTGCGCGGCATCGTGTTGGGCAACACCTGGTTCTGGCCGGCGGACACGCTGGCGATGAAGGCCTTCAGCAGGATCATGTCCAGCCCACCGCTGCAGCACGCGATTGTGCACCGCAATTTCTTTGTGGAGCGGTTGATTCCGGCGGGAACCGAGCGACGGCCGAGCGAGGCGGTGATGGCGCACTACCGGGCGGTGCAGCCGGACGCCAAGGCACGGCTGGGGGTAGCCCAGATGCCCAAGCAGATCCTGGCCGCTCGCCCCCTGCTGGAGCGGCTCGCCCGCGACGTTCCGGCGAAGCTGGGCGCCAAGCCCACCCTGCTGGTGTGGGGCATGAAGGATCTCGCGTTTAGGCCGGGCCCGACGCTTCCGCGGATGCGCGAGACCTTTCCCGATCACGTCCTCGTCGAGTTACCCCGGGCCAAACACTTCATCCAGGAGGACGCGCCGGACGCGATTGCGGCGGCGATCATCGAGCGCTTCGGCTGACGTTGACCCGCTCAGGCGAACGCCTCCACCGGCGGACACGAGCAGACCAGGTTACGGTCCCCGTAGGCTCCGTCGATGCGACGCACCGCGGGCCAGACCTTGGGGCGAAACGCGGTGCCCAGCGGGAAGGCGGCCTCCTCCCGGGTGTACGGGTGATTCCAGTCCGACACCAGCAGGCACTCGGCGGTGTGTGGTGCGCCGCGCAGCGGATTGTCGTCAACAGGCCAGATGCCGGCACCCACCTTGTCGATCTCGGCGCGGATCCCGATCATCGCCTCACAGAAGGCGTCGACCTCGGCCAGGCTCTCACTCTCGGTGGGTTCCACCATCAGCGTGCCGGCCACCGGAAAGCTCATGGTGGGTGCGTGGAATCCGTAGTCCGCCAACCGTTTCGCGACATCGTCGACGGTGACGCCGGTGGATTTGGTGATGCCGCGCAGGTCCAGGATGCACTCGTGGGCGACCATGCCGTTCTCGCCGGTGTACAGCACCGGGTAGTACTCGTCGAGACGGCGGGCGATGTAGTTGGCGGAGGCGATCGCGGCCAGTGATGCCGCTCTCAGCCCCTCGGCGCCCATCATCCGGATGTACGCCCAGGTGATCGGCAGGATCGACGCCGACCCGTAGGGCGCCGAGGACACCGGATGCCCCTGCGGCCGGGGGCACCCCCGGGTTGCGGGCGACTCCGGGGCGAACGGGTGACCGGGCAGAAACGGGGCCAGATGCGAGCGCACCGCCACCGGTCCGACCCCCGGGCCGCCGCCACCGTGCGGGATGCAGAACGTCTTGTGCAGGTTCAGGTGGCTGACGTCGCCGCCGAACTTGCCCGGCCGGGCCAGGCCCACCAGAGCGTTGAGGTTGGCGCCGTCGACGTAGACCTGTCCGCCGGCGTCGTGCACCGCCGCGCACATATCGGCGATGTCGTGCTCGTACACGCCGTGGGTGGACGGGTAGGTGATCATCAACACCGCCAGCCGGTCGGCGTGTTCGGCGACCTTGGCGCGCAGATCGTCGAGGTCGACGTCGCCAGCCCGACTAGGCTCGTCGTGGCAACGGACCACCACCACCCGCATCCCGGCCAACGCCGCCGACGCGGCGTTGGTGCCGTGCGCGCTGGACGGGATCAGACAGACGTCGCGGTGCGGCTCTCCCCGGCTGGCGTGGTACTCGTGGATCGCCAGCAGGCCGGCGTACTCCCCCTGCGAGCCCGCGTTGGGCTGCAGCGAGACCGCCTCGTAGCCGGTGATGTGCACCAGCCAGCTCTCCAGGTCGGCGATCAGCTTGCGCAGCCCCGGGGTGTCGGCCGCCGGCGCAAACGGATGCTGACGCCCGAATTCCGGCCAGGTGATGGACGCCATCTCGGCGGCGGCGTTGAGTTTCATGGTGCATGAGCCAAGCGGAATCATGCTGCGGTCCAAGGCGATATCCTTGTCGGCCAGCGCCCGCAGGTAGCGCATCATCGACGTCTCGGTGCGGTACCGGGTGAACGCGGGATGCGTCAGGAACTCCGATGTGCGCGTCTCGATATCGGTGCCAACAGCCTTGCCGGCCCGCCCGGTGGCCGCCACACCGAATGCTTGCAGAACGATCGCCACGTGGGCGTCGGTGGTGGCCTCGTCGCAGGCCACCGACACGTGGTCGGCGTCGACCCGCCACAGGTTGACGCCGTGGGCCTTAGCGGCGGCCAGCACCTCGTCGGCACGACCGGGCACCCGGGCCAACACCGTGTCGAAGTACGTGTCGTGCACCAACGCATCGCCCAGCGCGGCGGCAATGGTATCGGCGTGGGAATGCACCCGACGCGCGATGGCGATCAACCCGTCGGCGCCGTGATAACTGGCATACATCGCGGCCATCACCGCCAATAGCACCTGCGCGGTGCAGATGTTGCTGGTCGCCTTGTCGCGGCGGATGTGCTGCTCGCGGGTCTGCAACGCCAGCCGGTACGCCGGGGTGCCGTCGCTGTCCACGGACACCCCGACCAGCCGTCCCGGCAACTGCCGGGCATGGTTGGCGCGCACCGCCAGGTAGCCGGCGTGCGGGCCGCCGAATCCCATTGGCACACCAAATCGTTGGGTCGTCCCGAACGCGACGTCGGCCCCGATTTCACCGGGCGGTGTGATCAGCGTCAGCGCCAACAGGTCGGCGCCGATGGCGACCAACGCGCCGCGCTGGTGGGCCTGCTCCACCACAGCGGTCCAGTCGGTGATCCGGCCGCTGGCCCCGGGCAGCTGGGTGATGACGCCGAAGAAATCGCCGTCGGGCAGGCCATCCCGCAGGTCGGCGGTGACGATCTCGATGCCGAGCGGCTTGGCGCGGGTGGCCAGCACCGCGGCGGTCTGGGTGAACACGTCGACGTCGACGGCCAGCCGGTGGGCCGGGCCGCGGGCCGCGCGGTGCATCAGTGCCATGGCTTCGGCGGCCGCGGTGCCCTCGTCGAGCATCGACGCGTTGGCGATCTCCAGGCCGGTGAGATCGGTGACCAGGGTCTGGAAGTTCAGCAAGGCTTCCAGCCGGCCCTGGCTGATCTCGGGCTGATACGGCGTGTAGGCGGTGTACCAGGCGGGGTTCTCCAGGATGTTGCGCACCAGCACCGGCGGCGTGAACGTGTCGTAGTAGCCCTGCCCGATCATCGACACCGCGACGGTGTTGCTGTCGGCCAGCTCCCGCAGCTCGGCGAGCACCTCGGCTTCGGTGGCCGGCGGCGGCAGCCGGTCCAGACCCGGGGCGACACCGGCGTCGGTGAGGGTATCGAGGATGCCCGTCGGGACCGCCTTCGCTGCCAGCTCGTCGAGCGAGTTCACCCCGATCACCGCGAGCATGGTTGCGACGGCCTGAGCGTCCAGGCCGATGTGCCGGTCTGCGAACGTCGAAGGGGACACGGTGAACTCCTGACAGAAGCAGAGGTCTGGCGGCCCTCTCCCTCTGTCTTCACCTGTCGCCAGGCGCCTGAGAGATTCGGCGACCTGTTCCACCGGGTCGCCTTTCCCCATCGGCGGGTGGGGACCGCCACCGGTCGCCACCGCTTTCCAGAGGCATCATGGTCTCGCGCGGTCCGGGTGCCTGAGAGGTTGACGGAGAGGTGTTGCTCCTTCGGCGTCCGTAGCTGGCGGCCACAGAACTCTCCCGCGTGAGGTGCGATGCGTGCCCCAGTTTACTCGGCCGGCTAACCGATCTTGCGGTCACGCTGCTTGCGCCGGCTCGCCAGTTCGTCTTCCGGGGCGGCAATCGACTCGCCGCCGTCGGCGCGCTCCCCGCGGAACTCGGCGATGACACCGGTCAGCTCGCGCATCGCGCCAGACACGGCGATGCCGAACACCCCCTGCCCACCCTGCAAGAGGTCGACGACTTCCTCGGCCGACGTGCACTCGTATACCGTGGTGCCGTCGGAGAACAGGGTGATGTTGGCCAGATCCTGGACGCCGCGCTGGCGCAGATGGTCGACGGCAACCCGGATGTTGTGCAGCGAGATGCCGGTGTCCAGCAGCCGCTTGACGATCTTGAGAACCAGGATGTCCTTGAACGAGTACAGCCGCTGGCTGCCAGAGCCGGCCGCGCTGCGGATCGACGGGACCACCAGCGACGTGCGTGCCCAGTAGTCCAACTGGCGGTAGGTGATGCCGGCGATTTGGCACGCACTCGGCCCGCGGTAGCCGACCAGCTCGTCGGGCACGGAATCGTCGGGAAACAGTCCCGGCTGCACGTGTTCGCCGGGTGCGGGGCCGCCGGTAACGCTGCCGCCGACGCTGCCATCGGCGGTCGTGGCGGCCGCGTGGTCGGCAAGGTCTAGCTGTTCTTGACGTGGCCGCTCGCCCACGGTGCTTCCTCTCGCCGATCGCGCTCTTGTCACTAGCTGCTGCACTAGCGTGCGTCACTGGCTGCTCAACAGCCGCGTTTGCTCAGGTCCGAGTGCTATGGAGCATACGCCGTTTCACACCGACCGTACCCCCGGTACTTACCAAGTCATCACTAGAGTATGAGGGTTCCCAGCCCTCGTGGGCGCTATCCGTGAGGCGTGTCGAGATCGCAATGTGTGAGATGAGACGCACCCGTGACGTTGACGAGCGCCCTCACAGCCCGCCGTGCCGGCGCGCATCGTCGACGAGCTACGAGCTAGGTGGCTTTGAAGTCGTCGGGTGACACGCTGTCGAGAAACTCCTTGAACTTCTCCACCTCGTCCTCGCGAACACCGCCGCCGGCCTCCTCGTCGCTTTCGTCGGGGATCAACAGACCGGCCTGGGCGAGCACGGCCTCCTCGACGTAGATGGGAACGCCGACCCTGAGCGCGATCGCCACCGAGTCGGAGGGCCGGGCCGACACCTTGATATTGCGGTCGAAGATCAAATCCGCGTAGAACGTGCCTTCCTGCAAGTCGACGATGCGCACTTCCTTGAGCGAATGCCCAAGTGCAGCAATGACATCCCTGATCAGATCGTGCGTCAGCGGACGCGGTGGTTCGACGCCCTGCTGCTCCAGCGCGATGGCGGCCGCCTCCGACTGGCCGATCCAGATCGGCAGGTAACGGTCACCGTTGGCCTCGCGCAAGAGCAGCACCGGCTGGTTGTGCGGCTGCTCGACGCGAATGCCGACAACACGAACTTCGCCCATTTGTGTCTGCCCTCCGCATGTGGCGCGTGTCCAGCTCCCGCTCGGCGCGACGACGCGGTGAACGCCGTAGCGGTCACCATGCCGCCGAAAACCAAGCCGTCGAACGAAGTCTAGTCCTCAGCGGTGCAGAAGGTCGCGAACGGCCGACTTGAGCAACGAAGTGTGCAATGTGATGGCCAGCGCGGCGACCTCGCGGGCCAGATCGTCGGCGCGGTCACGGGCGCCGGCCTTGTCGGCCTTGACCACTGGGCCGGCGATTTGCGCGATCAAGTCAGACTGGCGATCGGCGGCGGAGCGGAAGGCGCGCAGGTGCCTCGGTTCCACCCCGTATTCGGACAGCGCCCGGGCGCATCGCAGGATCACGACCGCGTGCTCGTCGAAGAACCCGCCCGGCCCGGTGGTGATCACTCCCCCTTTGAGCAGGGCCGTCAGCAGATCGTCGTCCACTCCGGAGCGTTCCAGCAGGTCTTCCCTGCCGAGCCGCAGACGGGTGGCCGACACCGCCGCGTCCTCTGCGCCACGGCCGGTCCCGGTGCCTGCTACCGACACCAATCGCGGTACGCCGTAAGGAGATCCGAACGGCGGCAACTCACCGTCGGGCTGGGCGTCCAGCTGCGCCCTGATCACCTTCAGCGGCAGGTAATGGTCCCGCTGAGCGGTGAGGATGAAGCGCAGGCGGGCGCAGTCGTACGCGGTGAACCTGCGGTATCCCGATGCGGTGCGCTGCGGCGTCACCAGCCCCTCGGCCTCCAGGAAACGAATCTTGGAGATGGTGACATCGGGAAAATCCGGCCGCAGCAGTTCCAGGACCGCCCCGATCGACATCCCGGCCAGCGTGGGGCTATCGGGTGCGCTCACTGGCGTCCGGTGCCCCCGTCGTTGCCACCCTGTCGGGGCCCGGTCAGGAAGACCAAGCGGAACTTGCCGATCTGGACCTCGTCGCCGTTTGCCAACACGGCCGAGTCCACCGGCTCGCGGTTGACGTAGGTGCCGTTGAGGCTTCCGACGTCGACCACGCTGAACTCGTTGTTTTCCAGCCGGAATTCGGCGTGGCGTCGGCTCACGGTCACGTCGTCGAGGAAGATGTCGCTGTCGGGATGCCGTCCGGCAGACGTCACGGGCTGGTCGAGCAGGAACCGAGACCCCGCGTTGGGCCCCCGTTTGACCACCAGCAACGCCGAGCCTGCCGGGAGTCCTTCGACCCCGGATACCGCGCTCTCGACACCCGCCTGTGCTGGGGCGTCCAGTTCGCTGAGGAAGTCGGCGCGGAAGACGGAGGTCGTCTCCACGGTGACTTCGTCCGAAGTCTGGTCCCTGTCTCTGTCCGCGTCCATGTCCGTCACCCGCTGCTCCTCACTGGCCGCTGTGGCGCTGTCTGACCGGTTTGCTCGGCCGGTCTCCCACTCGGATCTTTTGGTCCTGTCCGTTCAACGTGCGTTACCGATGCTGATGTCTCGACCGTACCCCGCGTGGATCGACAATGTGCCTGCCACTGCAGGATCGTAAGCCTGATGCCCCGGCTTCTCCTAGGTCATTGACTGGCCCGCGCTGGTGGCGCGCGCATGTCGGACCTTAGCAATGGTCATTCGGTCAGCCTGGCACGGTAGGCCTCGGCGTCGAGCAGCAGCGCAAGCGCGGATTCCAGGCCGCCGACAGCGGAGCTTTCGACCTGGATATCGAGCAGCCAGCCGGCACCGTACGGGTCGGAATTCACCAGTTGCGGACTGCCTTCCAGATCGCCGTTGACCGCGGACACCGTGCCCGAAACCGGCGCATACAGATCCGACACCGACTTGGTCGATTCCACCTCGCCGAAGGCTTCGCCCGCGGTCACCTCGGTGCCCACGGCCGGCAACTGGACGAAGACGACGTCGCCCAGCGCCGACTGCGCGTAGTCAGTGATCCCGACCCGCACGGTGTCCTGCGCACTGCGGCGAATCCACTCGTGTTCGGCGGTGTAGTGCAGATCGGTCGGGATATCGCTCACGGTGATCCTGTTCTGGTCGCTGGTGCTCACTTGACGGGCTGAGCGTATTGGTGTGGTTTTGGTTGCCGCAAGGTGGTCACGTCCACGCGGTCGACCTGCTGCACCGATATCCGCGCCCCGACGCGTTTCACACTGTCTTCGGCGCCGCCGGGGATGTTCATGGCCGCGGCCAGCGTCGGCGGATCGCCAATGGCCAGAATCGAATACGGCGGGGACAGGACTTTGGTGTCGATGGTCAGCGAGCCCGGGGTGCCGACCACCCAGGTGTCGACGCCGACCCGTACCGACTGACGCCCATCGCTGATCTCGATCGCCTCGGCGCCGGCGGCGCGCAACTCGTTGATCACGTCGAGCAGCGCTTCGGGTGCCACACCCGGCCCGGGGTCGTCGATCTTGACGGTGACACCGGGCCCGGTGGCACCCACCACGCCCGCGAGGATGGCCAGCGCGGCCAACTTTGTCTGCGCGCTTTCGATGGCGGCTTGGTCGGTGTTGCCCGAGGCCTGCAACGCGTTCAGGGTGTTTTGCAGTTCGGCCACTTCGGTGCTCAACGTGGCCTCGCGCTGCCGCAACGAATCCAACAGCACCAACAGGTCTGCGGGGCGGGCCGTTTCGAGAGAGTCACCGGATTCGGTCTGGCGCACCTGGGTGGCAATCGCGACCCCCAACACCAGGCACAGCAGGATCGCCAGCGCCCCGAACACCAGGCGCGTGCGACCACCCCACAGCATTGCCGACGCCCCGGTGCGGCGCAGGCGCCCGATCCGCGGACGCGGTTGGTGGGCGGGCAGTTCGTGCCGGCCGCGCCGTGCGGCCTGGGCGTCGGGTTCGGCTGCGGCGCGCTGGTGCTGCGTTGCCGCGGGATCCTGGCTCATGTGGCCCTCATCGCGCTCATGGCGCCGCTCTCCCCCGCACGCGGGTGGTGCCCCCACTGCATCGTCGCCGGCGGGGTCATGCGCCGAACAGCCGACGCCGCAGCGCGGCGGTGTTGCCGAAGATTCGGATGCCCAACACCACGATGATCGCGGTGGATAACTGGGTGCCCACGCCCAGTTGGTCGCCGACGTAAACGATCAGGGCGGCCACCAGGACATTGAAGACGAACGAAACCACGAAGACCTTCGGGTCAAAGATCCGCTCCAGGTAGGCGCGCAGCCCGCCGAACACCGCGTCCAGCGCGGCGACCACCGCGATGGGCAGATAGGGCTGGATCACCTCGGGCACACCGGGGTGCAACACCAGCCCCAGCACGATGCCAACGGCCAGCGCCGCGATGCCGATCATGCTGCTCGGATTCCCGTTCGGACGTCGCTCACTAGGACCCAATCTGCTTGGCGAACTTGACATCCCGGCTGGCGCCGGCAGGCAGCGCCAGGCGGTCGCTGACGTTGACGCTGACGCCCACACCGTAGGAGAGCTCGAGCAACCTCAGGCGGCGCAGGCCGGGACTGCGTTCGAAGACATCGTGCACGGTGTGCGGGGGGCCCACCGCAAGAATCGTGTACGGGCTGCTGGTGGGATTGTTGTCCACCAGGATCGCACCGCCGGCTTGCCGGATGGTCACGTTGGGCCCGATGCGGGCGCCGTCGACGGAGATCGCCTCTGCCCCGCTGGCCCACAACGAATTGACGACGAGCTGCAGGTCGCGGTCCAAGATGATTTGCTGGCTGCCGCGTACCCGCTGTTTGGACGCGTCGGAAAGGTTGGGGCCGGAGCCGGGCTCGGTCACGGTGACCGTCACACCGGGACCGATGACCGGTGTGCTGGCCGCCGCGAGGCTCAGCGCGTCCAGACGGGCCAGCAGCCGCCGTCCCTCGGCGTCGTCGGCGAGCGCGAGTCGCTGCACCTCGTCGACTCGTGCCGCGAGCACGGCGCGCCGTTGGGCCAACGTGGCGGCGGCGGATTGGGTGGCACGCACGCTCGTCGCCAGCAGCTGCTGTGCGGCGCGCACGCCGGGGGCCACCGAGCGGGCTTGTGCGACCGCGGCGGCAAACACCGCGGCGACCAACAACGCCGCCAACGCCTGCCACAGCCCGTCGACCAGGCGGGCTCGGCGGGACCGCGGTGCGCCCGAGCGGACACGTTCGGCGGCCGCCGCGGCGTAACCGGGATCCAGATGCTCGGACAACAGCGCGCGTAGCAGGGACGGCACCGGAATGCGTGGCGGCCGGGACGCATGGGCGCTGTAGCCGGCGTTTGGGTCATAGCCGCCGAGCAGTCGGTCGGAGTCAGCCATGCTCACCGTCACCTCGGGCATTTCGGGCGACCAGGTGATGGACCCAGCTTTTGATCCTTGGCAGTCGGCGAACCACCATCGTCATCTGCACCACGTACAGCGCGAACGCCCACAGGTAGGCATACATGCCCCAGACCAGAAACGCCCAACCACAGGCCTTGAGCACTCGGCTCCACACCGTGTCCCACTGTCCCAGCAGCAGCACGGGAAAGCCGGCCATCAGCGCGAAAGTCGCGGCCTTGCCGAGGTAGGTCACCGGCAGCGCCGATATTCCGCGGCTCCACAGCAACGGCAGCGTCACCGCCAATGCCGCATCGCGTGCCAGCAGCATGACGACGAACCACCACGGCACGATCCCGCTCAGCCCCAACACGATGGGAACGGTGATCATGTAGAGCCGATCGACGGCCGGATCCAGCAGCACACCCAACCGCGACGACTGGTTCAGCAGCCGGGCGATCTTGCCGTCCGCCCAATCGGAGACGCCGCTGAACACCAAGATCGTCACCGCCCAACCGTTGAGGTGTGCCACCAGCATGAGGTAGACGAACACGGGGATGAGCGCGAGGCGGACGACGCTCAGCACGTTGGGTACCGTCAGCACGCGATTCTGTATGAGCACCGGCCCCATGAGCGGTGACCTTAGCCGCCGACGTTGTCGCAACTGTAACGCCATGACGATTTTCCGACGCCTCGGTTGGCCGCGGCGCGCCTCAGCGGAACACGCCGGGCAGGCTCAGCGTCAACAACGTGTCGTCGGACAACGGGTTGTCGTTGACCATGTAGGTCCACGTCGACGTCGGCCGGGCCAGCTTGGACAGGTCCAGCCCCGGCTCCTGCTCATCGACGTCGGCCGTTTCGAACGTCTGTTGAGCCGCCTCGATCGCGTCCGCGGCCAGCGACGCGAACGCGTCCACGGCCAACCGGTGGAACTCGTCGAGCGGATTCTGCCGACCCAGCGCCCGCAGGTGGATGCTCTCGCGGATGTCGGCTAGGTACGCCAGATGATCGGCCCAGCCGCGGTCCAGGTGATACAGCATGATCAACCGGCAGATCCTTTCGAGCCGCCGCTCCGACAGCTCCGCGGACAGCTGTGCGTACCGCTCGGGGGCCAGCTCGGCGAGCTCCTCACGCGCGGTTGCGGTGCGCAGCAACGTGTTTCGCCTCTCGACGATGATGGCGCGCTGCTGCGCGATCAGCTGGTTGTACCGCCAGGTGTTGGCGTGCACGTCCAACATCCGGCCCTCGGCGACCCGCTGCGCATGGTCGAGCAGTCCGGCCGCCTTGGGACTGACGATGCGGCCGTCCTCGTCGGTCTGCATCGGCAGTTTGTTGGAATCCAGGTTGGCGGTGACCACGTCGTCTTCCCAACTGGAGAAAAACACCGACGACCCCGGATCGCCCTGGCGCCCGGCTCGGCCGCGCAACTGGTTGTCCAGCCGCTCGGTGTAATGCCGACCGGTGCCGACCACATGCAGCCCGCCCAATTCGGCGACCCGGTCGTGGTCGGCCTCGTCGGATCCGCCCAGCCGGATGTCGGTGCCGCGGCCGGCCATCTGGGTCGACACCGTCACCGCACCGAACTTGCCGGCCTCGGCGATCACCCGGGCTTCCTCGGCATCGTTTTTCGCATTGAGCACGACGGCGGGGATGCCGCGACGCAGCAGCCGCTCGTGCAGCTCCTCGGATTCGGCGACGTCGCGGGTGCCGACCAGCACCGGTTGCCCGGTCTGGTGTACCTCGGCGATATGCGCGACGATCGCGTCGTTCTTGGCCGCGGCCGTGATGTAGACCCGGTCGGACTCGTCCTCGCGGATATTCGGGGTGTTCGGCGGTATCGGTGAGACACCAAGTTGGTAGAACTGGCGCAGCTGCTCACCGGCGGCCAGCGCGGTGCCCGTCATGCCGCACACCGTTGCGTAGCGGTTGATCAGCGCCTGCACCGTGATGGTGTCGAGCACTTCACCGGTCTCCGTGGTCTCGATGCCTTCCTTGGCCTCGACGGCGGCTTGCAGGCCGTCCGGCCAGCGCTGCAGCTGGGCGATGCGGCCGCGCGAGGCGTTGATCAGGTGCACCGCGTCGTCGCGGACGATGTAGTGCACGTCGCGCTGCAACAACACGTGCGCGTGCAGCGCGACGTTGACCTCGGTCAGGGTGGTGCCGACGTGCTCCTCGGAGTACAGGTCGATGCCGCCGAGCGCCTTTTCGACCTGGCGCGCACCCGCCTCGGTCAGGTGGACGTTGCGGTTGTCGGCGTCGGTGGCAAAGTACTCCTCGGCGTTCTGGTCGGCGACCAGGTCACCGACCAGCTTGATGATCTCCAGCCGCGGCGTCTCCCGGTGCGTGGTGCCGGCCAGCACCAGCGGTACCAGCGCCTCGTCGACCAGCACGGAGTCGGCTTCGTCGACCAGCGCGACATCCGGGTTGGGCGAAACGAGGTCCTCGACATCGGTCACCAGCTGGTCGCGCAGCACGTCGAAACCGATTTCGTTGACCGAGGCGTAGGTGATGTCGCGGTCATACGCCGCCCGGCGGTCTTCGGCCGTCGAGTCCGCGGTGATCCACCCGACCGTCAGGCCCAACGCCTCCAGCAACGGACCCATCCACTGCGCGTCGCGGCGGGCCAGGTAGTCGTTGATGGTGACGACGTGCACGTGCCGGCCCGCCAGCGCATAGCCGGCGGCGGCGATCGCCCCGGCCAGGGTCTTGCCCTCACCGGTGGCCATCTCGATCACGTCACCGGCAAGCATGCGCAGGGCGCCGAGCAACTGCACGTCGAACGGACGTAACCCGGTGGTGCGCTCGGACGCTTCCCGGGCGATCGCGAGGAACTGCGGGATGTCGGCGGATTCCGCGAGATCGTCCAGGTTGAGCAGCCCTGCCGCCTTGCGGAGTTTCTCGTCGGTGAGCTCGGCGGCTTCCGTGTCGTACTCCGCTGAGGCGGTCACCAGGGCGAGCGAACGGTTTCGGTTCTTTTCCGTGCTGGCGCCCAGCAGCCGCCAGAATCGGCCGCTCAGCCGGCCCGGTAGCGCGTGAGTGTTCTTGGACACAGACCAACGGTACGCGACCGCCAACCGACGCGAGCGCACCCGCGCGCGCTCGGGAATGGCCGCTCATGCCAGGTTGGATCGGCGCGGATAGGCGACGCCCGGGTCGGTGAGGACGTTGACGACGGCCGGCAGACCGCTGGCGATTGCGCGTTCCAGCGCCGGGCGCAGCTCGGCGGGCGCCGACACCAGCTCGCCGTGTCCGCCCAGGGCGCGCACCACCTGGTCGTAGCGGGTCCCCGGGCGCAGCTCGGCCACCACCGAATAGCCGTACAGCGCCTCCATCGGGTGTTTCTCCAAACCCCAGATGCCGTTGTTGCCGATCACCGACACGACTGGCACGTGGTGGCGCACCAAGGTGTCCCATTCCATTCCGCTGAACCCAAACGCACCATCGCCTTGCAGGAGCACCACCTGGCGCTCCGGCCGGGCCAGTTTGGCGGCCAACGCGTAGCCCGGGCCCGAACCAAGACAGCCGAAGGGACCGCTGTCCAGCCAGCACCCGGGTAGATAGCTGTCGATCACCCGGCCGGCATAGGACCCGAAATCGCCGGCATCGATGACGACGATGGCGTCCCGGTCAAGCACCGCCGTCAGCTCGGCGTACACCCGCATCGGGTGCAGCGGGACCCGGTCATCGGCGAGCTCGGCCCTTTCCCGGTCGCGTGCCGCGGTTTCGGCCGTCCGCAGCTCGGCGATCCACTCCCGGTGGTCGGCCCGGCCGCCGGATCCGGCCAGCGTCGACAGCATCGCGCTCAGCTCCCCGTAGAGCCCCACCGCAACCGGCCGCGGATGATCACGCTCCGGCACGGCGCGGTCGGCCACCACGAGTTGCGTTTGCGGCCCGAACACCCCGCCGAAGCCCAGGCGGAAATCCATCGGCACGCCGACGATCAGCGCGACATCGGCCGCACCCAAGGCTGTGGCCCGTGCCCGGGAGAAGGCCAGCGGGTGGTCGGCGGGCACCACTCCGCGGGCCATCCCGTTCATCAGCACCGGGATCCGCAGCTGCTCGGCCAGCCGCAGCAGCGCCACCTCCGCGTGCCCCCACCACACGTTGGTTCCGGCCATGATCACCGGCCGCTGGGCCGCCGCCAGCAGGTCCGCGGCGCGGTCCAGGGCGCCACCGTCGGGGCCGGTGACCGCCGGCGGGTGCGTCAGCGCGCCGGGGCGGCCCTCGTCGTGGGACAGGGAAAACACGTGGTCCATCGGGAAGTCGACGAACGCCACACCCGACGGGGCGCCCACCGCCGTCCGCAGCGCGTGGTCGACGAGTAGGCCCGCGTGCTGGGCCGACTGTGCGGTGGCGGCGAAGCGAGCCAGCGGTGCCACAAACGGCACGTGGTCGATCTCCTGCAGGGAGCCCATGCCCCAGCGCAGCGCCGGCGCCCGGCCGCCGAGCACGACCAGCGGCGATTGGTTTTGCTGGGCGGCCGCCATGGCGCTCATCCCGTTGGTCACGCCCGGTCCCGCGGTCAGCGCGGCCACGCCCGGCACCCTGGTGACCTTCGACCAGCCCTCGGCGGCGAAGGCGGCGGTCTGCTCGTGGCGGGTGTCGATCAGCCGGATGCCTTCGGCGCGGCAGCCGTCGTAGAGGGAAAACAGGTGGCCACCCGAGAGCGTGAAAACGGTGTCGATGCCGCTGGCCTTGAGCCGACGGGCGATCAGCCGGCCGGCGTGAAAGGTCTGGGCGGGGGCGGCGTCGGTGCTCATACCGGCAGCCTAGCCACCACCGTCGGGTACCTTCGCCGAAGGAATTGTGTTGCAGAGCCGCCGGACCACCTCGACCGTGAGGAGACATCGACCTTGGGCCCGACACCGTTTACGCCGTCCATCGACTGGTCTAAGGCATTGGTGGATTCGCTGTATTGGATCGGCAAAGCCTGGACGATCAGTGCCGTCTGCGTGCTGGTCGCGCTGGTGCTGTGCAGGTTCGCCACACCGTGGGGCCGGCAGTTCTGGCGGATCACCCGCGAGTACTTCGTTGGCCCCCGCAGCGTCGGGGTGTGGCTGATGCTCGGAGTGCTGCTGCTGTCGGTGGTGCTGGCGGTGCGTCTCAACGTGTTGTTCAGCTACCAGGGCAACGACATGTACACCGCCCTGCAGAAGGCATTCCAAGGCACCGCCGCCGGCGATGACGCGGTGAAACGCTCAGGCGTGCACGGGTTTTGGATGTCGATTCAGGTTTTCAGCATCATGGCCGTGATACATGTGGCCCGGGTGATGGCCGACATCTACTTGACGCAACGTTTCATCATCGCCTGGCGGGTGTGGCTGACCGACCACCTCACCCGGGATTGGCTCGACGGCAGGGCGTACTACCGCGACCTGTTCATCGACGAAACGATCGACAACCCCGACCAACGCATCCAGCAGGACATCGACATCTTCACCGCCGGCGCCGGTGGCACCCCGAATGCCCCCTCCAACGGAACGGGCAGCACGCTGCTGTTCGGGGCCGTGCAATCGATTATCTCGGTGATTTCCTTCACCGCGATCCTGTGGAACCTGTCCGGCACCCTGACCATCGTGGGGGTGTCCTTCCCGCGCGCGATGTTCTGGACGGTGCTGATCTATGTGTTGGTGGCCACCATCATCTCGTTCATCATCGGGCGGCCGCTGATTTGGCTCAGCTTCCGCAACGAAAAGCTCAACGCCGCTTTCCGGTACGCGCTGGTGCGGCTGCGCGACGCCGCCGAGGCGGTGGGTTTCTACCGCGGCGAGCGGGTGGAACGCACCCAGTTGCGGCGACGGTTCACCCCGGTCATCGACAACTACCGGCGGTATGTGCGCCGCAGCATCGGGTTCAACGGATGGAACCTGTCGGTGAGTCAGACGATTGTTCCGCTGCCGTGGGTGATTCAGGCGCCTCGATTGTTCGCCGGGCAGATCAACTTCGGGGACGTGGGTCAGACGGCGACTTCGTTTGGCAATATTCACGATTCGTTGTCGTTCTTCCGCAATAACTACGACGCGTTCGCGTCCTTCCGCGCGGCGATCATCCGCTTGTACGGACTGGTTGACGCCAACGAAAAGGGCCGCGCCCTGCCCGCGATACTGACCCGGCCGAGCGACGACGAGTCCGTGGAGCTCAACGACATCGAGGTGCGTACGCCCGCCGGTGATCAGTTGATCGACCCGCTCGACGTGCGGCTGGAGCGCGGCGACTCGCTGGTGATCACCGGGCGTTCCGGGTCCGGCAAGACCTCGCTGCTGCGCAGCCTGGCGGAATTGTGGCCGTATGCCTCCGGGACGCTGCGCCGTCCAGACGGTGAGAACGAAACAATGTTCTTGTCGCAGTTGCCGTATGTGCCGCTGGGCACCCTGCGGGATGTGGTGTGCTACCCGAACTCGGCGGCCGACGTGGCCGAGGCCACGTTGCGCGACACGCTGACGAAGGTGGCCCTGGCCCCGCTGTGCGACCGGCTCGATGAAGAACGAGACTGGGCCAAGGTGCTCTCCCCCGGTGAGCAGCAACGCGTCGCGTTTGCCCGCATCCTGCTCACCAAACCCAAGGCGGTCTTCCTCGACGAAAGCACCTCGGCGCTGGACACCGGGCTGGAATTTGCGCTCTACCAATTGCTGCGCAGCGAGCTGCCGGACTGCATCGTGGTCAGCGTCAGTCATCGCCCCGCCCTCGAGCGGCTGCACGACCACCAGCTCGAACTGCTTGGTGACGGCGAGTGGCGGCTGGCCCGAACCGAGGCGGCACCCGCCGAAGTGTAAGCCGGGACGAGCTTCCCAAATCGGCGCGGCCGCTTCCGTGATCGCGATACGCTAAATCCGTCGATCTCTGGGGAGTGACCAGGCGATCGGTAGCGGCCCCGCGTCGGGGCCACAGGGTGTTGACGAGGTGCCAGATGTCATTTGTGGTCACGATCCCGGAGGCGCTGGCGGCGGCGGCGACCGATTTGGCGGGTATCGGGTCGACGATCAGCACCGCCAATGCGGCCGCAGCGGTCCCGACCACGACGGTGTTGGCCGCCGCCGCCGATGAGGTGTCGGCGGCGATGGCGGCATTGTTCTCCGGACACGCCCAGGCCTATCAGGCGCTGAGCGCCCAGGCGGCGGCGTTTCACGAGCAGTTCGTGCGGGCGCTCACCGCGGGGGCGGGCTCGTATGCGGCCGCCGAGGCCGCCAGCGCCGCCCCGCTAGAGGGTGTGCTCGACGTGATCAACGCCCCCACCCTGGCGCTGTTGGGGCGCCCGCTGATCGGTAACGGCGCCAACGGGGCCCCGGGGACCGGGGCAAACGGCGGCGACGGCGGAATCTTGATCGGCAACGGCGGGGCGGGCGGCTCCGGCGCGGCCGGCATGCCCGGGGGCAACGGCGGAGCCGCTGGCCTGTTCGGCAACGGCGGGGCCGGGGGCGCCGGGGGGAACGTAGCGTCCGGCACCGCAGGGTTCGGCGGGGCCGGCGGGGCCGGCGGGCTGCTCTACGGCGCCGGCGGGGCCGGCGGCGCCGGCGGACGCGCCGGTGGTGGGGTAGGCGGTATTGGTGGGGCCGGCGGGGCCGGCGGCAATGGCGGGCTGCTGTTCGGCGCCGGCGGGGCCGGCGGCGTCGGCGGACTCGCGGCCGACGCCGGTGACGGCGGGGCCGGCGGAGACGGCGGGTTGTTCTTCGGCGTGGGCGGTGTCGGCGGGGCCGGCGGCACCGGCACTAATGTCACCGGCGGTGCCGGCGGGGCCGGCGGCAATGGCGGGCTCCTGTTCGGCGCCGGCGGGGTGGGCGGTGTCGGCGGTGACGGTGTGGCATTCCTGGGCACCGCCCCCGGCGGGCCCGGTGGTGCCGGCGGGGCCGGTGGGCTGTTCGGCGTCGGTGGGGCCGGCGGCGCCGGCGGAATCGGATTGGTCGGGAACGGCGGTGCCGGGGGGTCCGGCGGGTCCGCCCTGCTCTGGGGCGACGGCGGTGCCGGCGGCGCGGGTGGGGTCGGGTCCACTACCGGCGGTGCCGGCGGGGCGGGCGGCAACGCCGGCCTGCTGGTAGGCGCCGGCGGGGCCGGCGGCGCCGGCGCACTCGGCGGTGGCGCTACCGGGGTGGGCGGCGCCGGCGGAAACGGCGGCACTGCGGGCCTGCTGTTTGGTGCCGGCGGCGCCGGCGGCGCCGGCGGATTCGGCTTGGGCGGTGCCGGGGGCGCCGGTGGGCTCGGCGGCAAAGCCGGGCTGATCGGCGACGGCGGTGACGGCGGCGCCGGAGGAAACGGCACCGGTGCCAAGGGCGGTGACGGCGGCGCTGGCGGCGGTGCCATCCTGGTCGGCAACGGCGGCAACGGCGGCAACGCCGGGAGTGGCACACCTAACGGCAGCGCGGGCACCGGGGGTGCCGGCGGGCTGTTGGGTCAGAACGGGATGAACGGGTTGCCGTAGCCGGCGGGACGGTGGCGTGCGCCCGGCGTCTTACCTGAAGCCGCGCTGCGACTGTGAATCTCACGACGCCTTGTCGGCGTGTCGCGTCGCAGGATTCCCAGTCGCGGCGCGAGGAGGCTTACATGCCCTGCGCTCGGGCTGCCGCGTGCGCCCCGGCGCGGCGCCCAAAAAAGGACCCCTCACCTAGTTGCGTCCCGCTGGCATATCCCTTGCCGTCCTGGGCGATATTGGACGCGCACGCACCGGCCGCGTAAAGACCTGCCACCACGCTGCCGTCGTCGCGCAGCACCTGGCCATCCACCGAGGTGGCCAGCCCGCCGAGGGTGAACCCGGCATACATCGCCTTGCCCAGTGACATGTCGAACGCACCCCACGGTCCGTTGTCTTGCGGGGCAAGGAATTCCGGCTGTTTGTGGAAGTCGGGATCCTGGCCGCGCGCGGCGTAGCCGTTGTAGCGATCCAGCGTCGCGGCTAGGTTGCCCTCCGGGATGCCAAGTGCGGCTTCCATGTCGGCGACGGTTTCCCAGCCGTCGATCAGCGGGACCAGCGGCATCTTGGGCTGTTGCAGGTGCGCTTCGTCGACGATCAAATAGGCCGCGCTGTCCGGCTGTTCCATGATGAACCCGGCGGTCCTGGCATGATAGGAGTCCTCGGCGACGAACCGCCGCCCGAGCTTGTTGACGATGATCCCGGTGAGCAGGATCGACGGCGGGTACGGCGGCGCGGTGATGAAGATCTGGTCCATGTGCTGGGTGGCGCCGCCGGCCGACACACCCAGCCGGATGCCCAGCCCATCGTCGTAGGTGTTGCCGAGCACGAACGGCTTCTCCGCCAGCTTCGGGGTGTATTTGGCCACCATCTCCGGGTTCATCACGAATCCGCCGGCCGCGATGATCACCGACTTCGCTTTGATCGCACCGGTGTGAGCGAACCGCTTCCACCGCACCCCGATTACCGCACCCGAGCGGTCCACAACCAGCTGGGTGGCACCCGTCTCGTACCGGATCTGCACCCCCAGACTCGCTGCCCGCTTGAGCAGCAGGTCGATCACCATGCTGGCGCCACCGGTGTCACCGGGTACCGGCACCTTGTGGCCGCGCGGCGCCGGCAGCGCCATCTCCAGGAAGGGCCACACCTTCTCGTTGCCGGTGAACATCAACCCCTCGGTGTTGGGTTGAATCACCGCCTTGCCGGGAAAGTAACTGCGCTCGAACTGAAAACCCAGGCCCTCCAACCAGTTGAAATGCTCGACGCTGCCATCGCAGTAGGCGCGAATCTTGGCGTGATCAGGCTGCCGGGACACCGCGACCAGGTACTTGTACATCTCCTCGGGCGAGTCGGGGTGGCCGGTCGCCTGTTGGACCGCGGTGCCGCCACCCAGGTAGAAGTGTCCCCCGGCGAGCGCGGTGGTGCCGCCCGCCGCGGCGGCACGTTCGAGCACGAGCACGCGCGCACCGGCGGCGGCCGCGCTGACCGCCGCGCAGCCGCCGGCGATGCCGAAACCGATGACCACCGCGTCGACCTCATCCGACCAGGACGTCACCGTGTCCGCATTCACCGTCGCGGGGATGTCGGTGCTCATTGGCGCCCCTCCCCCGCACAAGCGGGCGGTGCCCCCACTGCGTCGTCACCGGCGCGGCTCACCGCTGCTCCCGCTCGATGCGGTCACAGAACGCCTTGATCTCCGGCGAGATACGCGATCTCGATGAACGGCACGCCCGCCCGGGGGGCGTGGTCGCGCAGCGCGCCACCACCGCTGTGATCACCTCCAGTTGCAAGTCTCCGAGGTATCCGCACCCACTTCCGCGCGCCAACCGGCAGGTGAGGGCTGTTTTCGTGGCGTGAACGGAAGGCTCATCGTCTCGCAGGATAGCCCAGCCCCGGGTGAACACGTTCTCATTCTGGGCCGGTGCGGTGACATCATTGCTGACTCAGGACGCCCGCCAGCAGCCGCACCTGGGTGTCGAACACCGCCTTCGGGTCGTGCAGCATGTCAACGCCGTATTGCCCGAAGACCTCGAGGCTGATCGCTCCCACGATGCCCGCCCAGAGCAAGAGGCACTTGGCGATGACCCGGTCATCGCCGGGAAAGCCGAACTGGTGCCGAATATGTTCGAAGTCCGATGACATCGGTTGTGGCGCGGGGTCGTTGGTCAGCAGGATGTCTCCGGTGGCGATCCCCGCGGCGATCGCGTCGTAGAGCGCTCCGACCACGCGGGTGCCGACGGTTCGTGACACCGGCGCGTGATATCCGGGCACCGGGGTGCCGTACAGCAGCGCCCAGCCGGCCGGGTGCGCGACGGCCCAACCGCGCACCGCGTGCGCGATAGCGATGACGTCGTCACTCCACACCTCGGCCACGGTTTCGCGGGCCCGGTCCACGGTGTCGGCCAAGTCGGAATGGGCGTCGACGAGCAGCAACGTCAGAAGCTCATCGCGGCCGGACACGTACCGGTAGAGGGCCGACGACACCATGCCCAGTTCGCGGGCGATCCCACGAAGCGACAACCCGACCGCGCCCTGATCGGCCAGGTGCCGGCGGCCGATGTCGAGGATTTTCGCCTCGATGTGTTCCCGTGAGTCCCGGCGTTTGCCCACGTGGTCAAGTCTGGCACAACCGAGATCACCGCTCTTGCTGTAGGGGTCAGGGCTGCCAGCCGCGCACGGTTATCCCAAGATCCTGGCGCACCTCGTCGCACGCTGTCCGCCAGGACACCGCCGCGGGCGATTCCCCCCAGACGCTGTTGAAGATCCCCACGATCTGCCCGGGACCCCCCTCCGGGGCCAGGTAGACCGGACCACCCGAATCGCCCCGCTGACTGGTGACGCCGCCGGACATGGTGAACCACCCGTTGTTGACGCTGTCGACGGTTCCGCAGGTTTCCCCGGTGCTGATGCCGAAATGGCAGACCGCTTGGCCGGGCGCAACCACCGCAGCCGGGTTGGAGGTCAGCGGGCGTCCGCCGGGCAGGATGGTGTTCATCGTGACGTTGTCGGCCAGCGCAATCGCCTCGTAGTCGTCGATCGACTCGTGGGTGGCCACCGTCGCGCCGCTCGGCGTGTTGTTCCGGAAGGCCGCCAGATGGCCGATGACGTTGTTGTCGCGGTCGGTAACCGTGCCGCCGCCGCGACAGTGCCCGGCGGTGAACGCCATTCGCAGCGAGGTGTCGACATACGCCAACGTACAGACGTGGTTGTCCTGGCGGATTTCCATGCCGGGGAACACCAAGATCGGACCGGCGCTCACGGTCGCCGATGCAATCCCCGAGGGGAGCACGGCGGCGGCTATCGATGCGGTGAATGCGGACAGTGCCAAGCGGCGCACCGTGGACTCCGATCCGTCGAGGCCGGCGTAGGCCAGCCACAGGTTTGAGGTTGCGAGGTCGTTGACCCCGACGGTATTCCTTTCGCGCTGCCGGGCGACCGCGTTACCGAGACGAGGCCAACGTGACCTCGCCCCGGGCTGTGCCCGGTACCCGCGGTTCCCAACCCGGTGGCCCGAAGACGTAGCCCAGCCGATCCCGCAGCCGCGTCGCCGACCGCCAGTCGCGGGCTATCGACACGTATTCGCGGGTCTGCAGCTTCCAGATGTTGAACGTGTCGACCGGCTTGGTCAGCCCGTAATGCGGTCGGAAGAGCTCAGCCTGGAAGCTGCCGAACAGGCGGTCCCAGATGATGAAGATCCCGCCATAGTTCTTGTCCAGGTAGATCTGGTCCATCCCGTGATGCACTCGGTGATGCGACGGCGTGTTGAAGACGAATTCGAACCATCGCGGCAGCTTGCCGATCCGCTCGGTGTGCACCCAGAACTGGTAGATCAAGTTCAGCGACCAACTGAAAAACACCATCCAGGGCGGAAGCCCGAGCAGCGGCAACGGGACCCACATCAGGATCTCTCCGCTGTTGTTCCACTTCTGACGCAGCGCGGTGGCGAAGTTGAAGTATTCGCTGGAGTGGTGCGCCTGGTGGGTCGCCCAGATGAGCCGCACCCGGTGGGCGATCCGGTGATAGCTGTAATAGAGCAGGTCGACACCCAGGATCGCGATCACCCAGGTGTACCACTGGCTGGCGGGGAGGTGCCAGGGCGCCACGTAGGCATAGATTGCGGTGTAGCCCAACAGGGCCAGGGCCTTCCAGCCCGCGGTGGTGGATATCGAAACCAGCCCCATCGAGATGCTGGCCAGGGAATCGCGGGTGAGGTATGCGCCCAAGGCAGGCCGTGGCTTCCCGGTGGCAGCGGTCTCGATGCTTTCCAGCTTGCGGGCCGCCGCCCATTCGAGAATCAACAGCAATAAGAAAAACGGAATGGCGAGCAGCACTGGGTCCCGCATTTCCTCGGGCACCGCTGAGAAGAACCCGGTGACGGCATCCACACCAGACAGACTACGACTCGAAGGCGCGACGGGTGAGGACTTGACAACGGCGCCGCTCGCGCTCGGGCAGTTGTTCGTCACCCCGTGGGCGCTCTTGGGGGACTTTATGCCCTACCTGCGTCGGGTATGTTCATCGCACACTTGGGCACATGACACCGGGACCACAATCCGACGCAGAACGGGGTCGGGCGATGATCACAAGACTGCGTCGCCGAACCGCGATGGTGGCCGCTGGGCTCGGCGCCGCTCTCGGGCTGGGCATCCTGCTGGTTCCAACGGTGGACGCTCATCTCACCAACGGTTCGATGTCGGAAGCGATGATGGCGGGAATCGCTGAGTTGCCAATCCCACCGATTATCCACTACGGGGCGATCGCCTACGCCCCCAGCGGCGCGTCCGGCAAGGCGTGGCACCAGCGCACCCCGGCACGCGCGGCGCAAGTCGCACTGGAAAAGTGCGGTGACAAGACTTGCAAAGTGATCAGTAGCTTCACCAGATGCGGTGCGGTCGCCTACAACGGCTCGAAATACCAAGGGGGAGCCGGCCTCACGCGCCGCGCGGCGGAAGACGACGCCATCAACCGCCTCGGCAACGGGTGGATCGTCAACTGGGCGTGCAACTAACAATCACCGGCCGCCGAGCCCAAGCCGAATTGGTCAGCGCACGCCGCTGCTCTCCCCCGTGACAGGGTCGCCCGATCCGGGGCGTGATGGCGGGCCGGGCTGTGTGGCGGACGGTATCCACCGGTACGCGTGATGTACTTACTCCCGATGCCCACGCCTACCATGAAGCGTTGGACGGCTGAAGGTCTTATGGGATGGGCTGAGCTCGAGGGAGTTTTCCACATGTGGTTGTTGCTGCCCGGTCGCCGCGCTGCCGCGGCGCTGGCCCAGATCCGTCAGGTCGTCAGCAGTTGACCCGGGTGCTGGTGATCGGCTCCGGCTTCGCGGGACTGTGGGCGGCACTGGGCGCTGCCCGGCGACTCGAAGAGCTGGCCGTACCGGCGGGAACCGTCGACATCACCGTGTTGAGCGCTAAACCGTTTCACGACATTCGTGTTCGCAACTACGAGGCCGACCTGAGCGCCTGCCGCATCCCGCTGGCCGACCTACTCGACCCCGCCGGCGTCGCGCACGTCACCGCCGAGGTGACCGCGATCGACACCGACACCCGTTGCGTCACGACCTCATGCGGTGTGACCTACGGCTACGACCGGCTGGTGCTCGCATCGGGCAGCCACCTCGTCAAACCCGGGCTACCGGGTCTGCGTGAGTTCGGGTTCGATGTCGACACCTATGACGGCGCGGTGCGGCTGCAGCACCACCTGCAGGGGCTGGCCGTCGGCCCACCGTCGCCCTCGGCGGGCACCGTCGTGGTGGTCGGTGCCGGGCTGACGGGGATCGAGGCGGCCTGCGAGCTGCCGACCAGGCTGCGGGCGCTGGGTGTGCGGCCCCGTGTGGTGCTGGTCGACCATAATCCGCTGGTCGGCTCGGATATGGGTGCATCGGCACGGCCGGTCATCGAACGGGCGTTGGCGGACAACGGCATTGAGACCAGGACGGGGGTGAGCGTGCTCGTGGTCAACCCAGACGGCGTGTTGCTGTCGTCGGGCGAGCGGCTGGCAGCGGCCACGGTGGTGTGGTGCGCGGGCATGCGGGCCAGCTCGTTGACCGAGCAATTGCCGGTGGCCCGCGACCGGCTGGGCAGGGTTGCGGTCGACGACCATCTGCGGGTGATCGGGGTGCCTTCGATGTTCGCCGCCGGTGATGTGGCCGCTGCCCGGATGGATGACGAACACATGTCGGTGATGTCGTGTCAGCACGGTCGCCCGATGGGCCGCTACGCCGGATACAACGTCATCAGCGACCTGTTCGGTGAACCGCTGCTGTCCCTTCGGATTCCTTGGTATGTCACGGTTCTCGATCTCGGTCCGGCCGGTGCGGTGTACACCGAGGGTTGGGACCGGGTGGTCGTGTCCCAAGGCGCGCCTGCCAAAGTCACCAAACGGACCATCAACACCCACCGGATCTACCCTCCGCTGAACCGAAGTCGGACGGATCTACTGGCCGCGGCCGCGCCGGATCTGCAGGACCGCCCGTGAACGAGTCGGTCTGCGCCGGTTCACCGGCATACCAGTGAACCGCGTAAATGCCTGGCTGCGAAGACAACTCGGCCACCAGCCGCTCGAGCTTGGCCGGTGTGTGGCCGTCCAACAGCAGATGCGCGGTCACCGTGACCTGGCCGCCATCGGCCCGGCCGGTGTGCATGCCCCACAGAGTGATGTCGTTGTTGCTGGTGTGTTGGACGATCTGAGCGCGGGCGTAGTTCGCGGACCTGGGGCGACAGATCACCTGGACCTGGTATGCCTGCAGGCCTTCGTCCGCCTCGACGTTGTTGTCGTGGTCGATCAGCCGGCCAAGCGGGCGCCCCACCACATGGATCGCGATCACGGTGCCGGTGGCGATCACGGTGAACACGAGGTGTCCCGAGGCGGCCAGCACACCTACCGCCGCCGAGCACCACAAGGTCGCGGCGGTGTTGAGGCCGCGGACATTGAACCCCTCGCGCAGGATGACGCCGCCACCCAGAAAGCCGATTCCGGACACCACGTAGGACGCGACCCGGGTGGGGCTGTTGTCCTCGGTGACGGCGGCGTACAGCACGAACAACGTTGCACCGGCGGCGACCAGGGCGTTGGTACGCAGCCCCGCCATGCGTGCCCGCCACTGCCGCTCCAGGCCGATCAGGGCGCCGCAGCCCAGCCCGACGGCCAGTCGGATCGCGAAATCCGCGATGGTCAGCGTGTGCATCTGGGCGCAGTTCCTTCCCGATCGCAGCGCCGACCGTGCGCTACCGACGTGGGCAAGCGCGACGTCGGGCACGGGCGGCGACGGCAGCCAACCACATGCGGGTTAACAGCAGTTGGAGTCCAAGCGAACCGGTTGGGTCGTCCCAACCACCGCGCACCCGCTATTTCGGGTGGTGCTCGATGTGTTGGGGGCAGTAGGCGGCCGATGCGATGGCGGCGAACTGGGCCGCGGCGTCCATCGACAGCCCGGGATTGTAGGTCCTGAGGTCGCTGACCAGCTGCAGGCCCGTTTCGCCGCGTGCGCACAGGGCGCACAGCGCTTGGGCGGACGCGATGGCTTGGGCTGGATCGGCGTACGTGATGCCCGCCCTGTTCAAAGCAGCCAGAAAGGCGGCATCATCGCCTTCTGGCTCGGCGTGTGCGGGCACGGCGAGAAAGATCATGGCGGCAGCGCTCAGCAGCGCCACTAGCGTTCTCATCGGACACCCACTCCCAGCATGGCGTTTCGACGCATCAGCGTGCCCATCTGGCCGCTGATGCGGTAGCAGCTTCCGCACCCGGTGCTGTGCTCCACGTCAGCGATCACCCCTTTCGACTCTGTCAACCCAACCGAGCATCGGGCAACGTGACCTTGGCATCTCCGTTGGACACGTGCACCGCGTGGATGCCGGGCTTTTTCGACAACCGTTCCAGCAGCCCATCGAGGCCGGCCTTGTCAACGTTCCAGTGCTGGACCGCGTCGGGTTGTTTCTGCAGCCGTTCGATGACGGCGTCCAGCTTGACCGGCTCGGCGTTGGGCTTGTTCCCGTGGGCGCGGGCCCGGGCGCCGCTGCCGGTGTAGATGGTGGGAGCCGCGGCGCCCAGGGCACCTCCGGTCATGCTCCCCAGGGCCATCTGGCCGATCAGGCCCGCCGGGATCTCCGCCGCGGGGGCGGCGGTCAGGTTGGTGGCCGGCAACGTGTTGGCCACCAGCCTGACCGCCGGGGTCGCCGAGGCCCAGCTGGGCGGCACCGAGAGGTCGCCCACCAGGTTCGCTTGACCCAGACCCGCGGATGGGGCATGGGCCAGGCCCGCGCTGAGCCCCGGCCGCAGCCCCAGCCCGGCCCCCAACGACGACTTGGGAACCTCGGGAGGAACGGGGGGTTGCCAGAACACCTTGAACTCCGTCATGCCCAGGTTGGGAGCGCTCATCGTGTCGTTGGCCCACGTGCTGAACTTGGTGACGTTGGCTGCGAGGCCGAACAAGCTCTGGTATGTCGTTGCGCCCGATGGCCCGAAGACGGAGTTGATGAGTTGGCTCATGAGTTGGGTGTATGCGGTGCTGAGGTTGGCCAGGTCCTGCAGGATCGTCGGGATGATGTCGAACGGAAACTGCGCTGCGGCGCTCGACAGCGCGCTGGCCACCGCGGCGGTGCTGCTCTCCAGCCCGGTCGCCTGGCCCACGGCCGCCGCCTGGCCGGCGAGTCCGGCGGCGTTGGTGGTGGGCGGCGGCGCCGTGAACGGTGTCAGCCGGGCGGCGGTCGCCGAGGAGCCCGCATAGCCCAACATGGCGGCGGTGTCCTGCGCCCACATTTCGCCGTATTCGGCTTCGGTGGCCGCAATCGCCGCGGTGTTCTGCCCGAAAATGTTGGTCGCCACCAGCGACATGAGCTGGCTGCGGTTGGCCGCGATCAGCGGCGGTGGCACCACCGCGGCGTACGCGGCCTCGTAGGCGCTCACCGCGGCCCTGGCCTGGTTGGCGGCTGCCTTGGCCTGCGCCGAGGTGGTCGACAGCCAGCTCACAAACGGTGCGGCCGCGGCCGCCATCGCGGCTGACGAGGTGCCCGTCCATGACTCCGCGACCAGGCCCTCGACGATCGAGCCGTAGGAGGCCGCCGTGGACTGCAATTCGGCCGCCAGGCCATCCCAGGCAGCGGCAGCGGCCAGCATCGGGCCGGCGCCTGGACCTGAATACATCTCGCCGGAGGTGATCTCCGGTGGCTGCAACCCGAAATCCATTGCCTTTACCTTCCTAACTAGCCGCGGTCACGTCGGCCATCGCCAGAGCACTCCCAAACCACTCGCGCGTCGCCGCGGCCCGGGGGCCGGGTGTCGGATGAATCCGGGCGGTCCCGGCGCACTGTGCGGCCGGGAGTGCCGACACCTTATCGGCGGCGACCGGAACCACGCGGGTTGTCGGAGCCGCGCCGTTCGCCGCACCGGGCGCGCTCGCAGCCGTCTGCTGGTGTGTCGTCAGCAAAGGCATGTGTCCTTCTCCTTGTCGGGGCAAACGCCCGGTCGGCTCGCGCACCTCAGTCGGCCGGTATGACGATGATGGTGGCTGTGCTGGCAACGTCGTCGGCGACCGAGCCACCCGCGATGCGGGCACCGCCGGCGCCGGCGGAGCGCGCCGCCGTTCCGGCCAGCGCGCGTCCGGCCAGACTCGACAGGGCCATCTCGCCGAACAAGACTCCCGGGGCTTCGGCGGCCGCGGGACCGGCGCCGGCGCTGGCGCCCGGCAATACCGACGCCATCGCCCTGGCCACCGGTGCGGCCGCAGTCCAGCTCGGCGGTACCGACAGCGATCCGACATAGATTGCTCGGGCGATGCCTCCGCTCGCCCCGCCGCCAAGGGGCTTGATATCGGCGATGTATCCGCCACGCAGCGGCGCCAACGGGGAAAACACCCCGGCGGCGGCTTTCGGGCTGAGTAAGGCGGCCACACCCGGGGCGTTTTGCGCCAAGCCGAGGATCTGACCGAACGTCAGCCACCAGCCGCCGGGTATGGCGCCCAGCCCGATGATGCTGTATGGCCCGGTGAGGTTCGCCAATAGGGTGCTGATGCTCTGCAGCACGGTGTCCCAACCCGCGCCGGAAGACGTCGTCGCCAGGCCTTGCAGGGTGGTCGGCAGCAGGCTGATGAATTGGGAGAGCTGCGACTGGATGTCGGCAGCGGTCGAGGCGGCGAGCGTTTGTGCCACCGCCGCCGCCTGGCCGGCCGCGCTGGCTGGGTTGGTCGTCTGTGGTGGCTCGCTGAACGGGGCCAACTGCGCGGCCGCCGCCGAGGAGCCCGCATAGCCATACATGGCGGCAGCATCCTGGGCCCACATTTCCAGGTATTGGGCTTCGGTCGCCGCGATTGCCGGGGTGTTTTGCCCGAATATGTTGGTGGCGATCAACGACATGAGCAACGCACGGTTGGCCTCGATCACCGGGGGAGGAACCGTGGCGGCAAACGCCGTTTCATAGGCACCCGCGGCGAGCTTGGCCTGGGTGGCGGCCTGCTCGGCCTGGGCGGCGGTGGCGCTGAGCCACGCCACGTATGGAGCGGCCGCGGCCGCCATGGCGATCGCGGACGGACCGGTCCACGATCCGACGGTCAGGCCCTCGACGGTGGAGCCATACGATGCCGCGGTGGAGTGCAGGCCCGCTGCCAACTCGTCCCAAGCCGCGGCCGCGGCCAACATCGGTCCCGAGCCCGGACCCATATACATCCGGCCCGAGTTGATTTCCGGCGGTAGCGCCCCGAAGTCCATATCTGTTACCTCCGGTCCCTATATGGCCGCCATGGTAATCACGGCCTGGTAGTTCTGCACACAATTTGAGCCGGATCTCATGGAACTCACCCGATGTCCAAATCATCATCTAGGTGCTGATCCCAAATATTTAATGACCGCGCACCCGTGCACCCGTTATCCGATGAGCCCGTCACGACTTGTTTTCCTCCCCTGCGCAGATTTCCCCGACCCGATATGCAAACATGCTGTACAACGTTTATTTGCATCGCGTTCCGCCCAGGTAAGAGCAGCGTAAACAGTACGTGTCACCCCTTGCCGACTAGCTGTGAGAGCTTCTTTAAACAATCGTCACTGGACGCTTATAAGGCCAGGTCGCAGCAGTAGCGACCAGCCGCATTCACTATCGCTATCGCCACTATTCTGCTCTCGTCCAATTCTGAATTATGCGACGCGCTCTTTTCGCGGCCCGTGACGATTCGATGCCAAAAATATAACGACATTTCGAGTGCGCCAATAGGTTTGACGAGTGATCACCATCTCGCGGAAACACCAATACCTGGCGACACCACGCTCGATGGCTATCGTGTCCGCGGCGCCGATTGGGTGGCGACTGCCGATCTGAAGGCTGGCACCGAAAGATGGCTCCGTGGGTGCCGACGTCGCCGACGTGGTAGCTGACCGTCATACCGTGCTCTCCTAACGTGAGGCAGCCTACGCACGACGGCGACCCTGGGTACGCGAGTACGCCTGCGAACTGACTGCCCAGTTGCTGAGAACTTTCCGGCAGGCCGCCCTATCCGGCGGCGGGCGGTCGTGCGACGAAGGTCGGACGGAAACCGTACTGGGGGACGGCGCGGCCGAAGTGCTGGCCGGCCGCGTTGCCGAAGGGCACCCCGGGCATGCCGGCCGGCCCCGCGGGAGGGGGTGCCACCATGGGTGTGCCACCCAACGTCGAGCCCAGGGGACCGTGCAGCGGCGCGGCGGCGGTCCAGCTTGGCGGCACCGACAGCGTGCCGACGGCGGCCGCGTTGCCTACGCCGGCCGACACGGCGCCGCCGAGTCCGCTCGGTCCGGCGATGCCCGCGAGCGGGCCTGCCAGCGCGCCGGTGGCAGCCTCGCCGAGGGCTTCCCCGGCCATGCTTGCCGCCGTCCCACCGCCGATCAGACCCAGCAGCGGGGCGAGTATGGTGGCCGGCGCCATGCCGAGCCCGGACGACGTCACGGTGTTCCAGAAGTTCGAATTGGGTTGCAACACGGCCCAGATTTCATGCCAGATCGATCCGGTGCCCAGCGTGCCCAGGATGCCCGCCGGCCCGGACGACGCCGGTCCGGTCGACGACGCGAGTCCTTGCAGGACGGTCGGCACCGCGGAGATCAGCTGGGACAGCGTCGACTGCTGGGTGCCCGCCGCCGCGCCGCTGGCTTGGGCGACCGCGGCCGCCTGGGCGGCCAGGCCGCTGGGGTTGGTTATCCGCGGGGGCTCGACAAACGGGCTCAACCGCGTGGCCGCGGCCGAGGAACCGGCGTAGCCGTACATGGCCATGCCGTCTTGGGCCCACATTTCGGCGTACTGAGCCTCGGTGGCGGCGATCGCCGGGGTGTTTTGCCCGAATATGTTGGTGGCGACCAGCGCCATCAGCTGGGCACGGTTGGCCGCCACCACCGGTGGAGGCACCGTTGCCGCAAAGGCGGCTTCGTAGGCGGCCACGGCCGCCTCGGCTTGTAGGGCCGTTTGCTCGGCTTGGACGGCTGTGCTGCTCAGCCATGCCGTATACGGTGCGACCGCGGCGGCCATCGATGCCGATGCCGGGCCGTACCATTCTTCGCCGGTCAGCGCGCAGAGCACCGCGCCACAGGACAACGCGGTGGCACGTAGCTCCGCGGCCAGGCCGTGCCAGGCCGATGCGGCGGCCAGCATCGGGCCCGAGCCGGCGCCCGAATACATGCGCGTGGAATTGATTTCGGGCGGCAATGTTGCAAAATCCAGGGCGGCGGTCATCGTCGGCCTCCTCGTTTAGCTGACGGCGTTGGCGGCTTCGGTAGCCGCATAGGAACCGGCACCGGCACCCAAGATCGCGACGAACGGCTCGTGGATTGCCATCGCCTGAGCACCCACCGTCTGGTACCGGGCGCCCTGGGTGCCGAATTGCGTTGCGGTCAAGACCGATACGTCATCGGTGGCAGCAGCAGCCAGACCTGTGGTCGCGGGTGCGGCGGCATTTTGGGCGGCCGTGGCCGCTCCGACACGGGGCAACTGACCCGGGGCCGTTGCCAGGGCAGCTGGCTGGGTGGTGACCAATGACATCGGGCTTCTCCTGCCGGAAGACCCGAACCAGGGGCCGATGTGGCGATTTCGCTGGCAAATTCCGCGCGCCCGCTGCACACCCCCCTAGCGCAGGGGTGCGGATCGGAGAATGGCGTTGAGCCAGTTCAGATTGCGTGAACGGCGCCCAGGTCGGATCGGAACGAAATGATCGTCGATCTCGAATAGGAACTATCGCCGGAACTCATTTCGCTCTCACCTCCTCGGGGCCAGGGCACGCGGGGGTGCCGGTGGCTTGCACATCAGGGGTGGGGGCCCAATTGAAACATAGGGCGCGGCACCCCTCTCGTCAGAGCTTTGGCACCACACGGCGTATCCGGGCTGGCCCGGAAGCCACTTGGGCTCAACCCTTAAGCCGGGAAGAGCTGTCCTGACCCTGGGCGTCTTTCGACGTTCGAGGTCAGTGGCCTATATCCGTGCAGACGCCTCACCTAGCGAGGTGCATGCACAGGCCATCGTGGCACCCCCGACGGTTCGAGTCAACCCAAACACGCTGGCTCATCAGGGGCGCGTGGGTGAGCCGCCCCACCCGGAGCGGCAACGGCCGGCTGGTCCGGCCCGTGACGTAGCGATGGGGATCCGCAACCACGCCCGCACACCGCTGCCCGCCGCCGCCGACAATTTGGCCGTCGCGCAGGGACTTTCGCCGTAAACCAGCCAGCGCTGTCGTCGCGTCTGACGGATCGTCGTCCTGCCGCGGCGGGTCACACAGGTATCCGGATCTGAGCCTTGCGCTCCGTCGGCGACGTCACTATCCCGCGGCGGGCGGGCGCGCCATGATCGTCGGCCGGAATCCGTATCGAGGACCACTGCCGAAGCTGTACGAGGCGCTGGTGGCCGGGACGCCCGGCAGACCGGGCATGCCCGCACCGGCCTGGGGGGCGGCAACGGTGCTGGTCGCGCCGGCGCCGGAGGGTGTGGCTCCGGCGGGATTTGCCGCCTCGACGGCCGTCGTCCAGTTCGGCGGAACAGACAGGCGCCCGACCATGGCCGCCTTGTTCGCGCCGGCGATGACCGCCCCCAAGCCCGATCGGGCGACCGTCGCCCCCATCGACGCGGCATCGGGATAACCGACGTCCATGGGTGCGACGAGGACCTGCGGCGCCCCGTCGAGAGCCACCGAGTTGATGTCCGCCAGTGCAGCCGTGACGGCGGGCATGATTAGCCCGGGAGCCACGTATCCGGCTGACATGACACCGTTCACCACGTTGGAGTTCAGGAAGATCCCGTAGGGGTTCCCGTCGTTTCCGTCCAGGAAGTTCAGCATGTCGGCGAGCAGGCCCGCCCCGGGAATGGCGTCCAGCGGCGCAGCCACGGCCGACGGTGACGCGAGTCCTTGCAAGCTCGCCGGCACCGCGGACATGAGCAGCGGCACGTCCGTCTGCGTGCGGCCGCCCACGGCGGCACCGGCCGCGTGGGCGACCGCCGCGGCCTGGCCGGCCTGCCCGGACGGGTTGGTGGTCGCCGCGGGTTCGGAAAACGGTGTCAGAGCGGAGGCCTGCGCGGAGCTAGCCGCATACCCGTACATGGCCGTCGCATCCTGAGCCCACATTTCGGCGTATTCGGCCTCGGTAGCCGCGATCGCGGGTGTGTTGATGCCCAGAAAATTGGTGGCCACCAACGCGATCAACCGGGCACGGTTGGCGGCGACCACCGCCGGCGGCACCGTCATGGCAAACGCGGCCTCAAAGGCCGCCGCAGCCGCCGCGGCCTGACTGGCGGTCTGCGCGGCCCGCAGGCCCGTGACGCTCATCCACGTCACATACGGGGCGACCGCGGCCGCCATCGCCGCCGACGCCCGCCCCAGCCAGCCCTCACCGATCAACCCCGAAATCACCGACTCGTAGGCCGCCGCGGTCACCTGCATTTCGGTGGCGACTGCGTCCCAGGCCGTCACGGCGGCCAGCATCGGCGCCGAGCCTGGCCCCGAATACATGCGCAGGGAGTTGACTTCAGGAGGGAGCGCTCCGAAATCCATTGCCAGCACCTCGATTAACCGACCTCTCACCGATCGCCCAGGTGGCGGGTGGTCCCCCGGCCGTCATCCAGCGGCTGGGGGGCGTCCCATGATCGTCGGCCGGAATCCGTAACGCGGAGCGTTGCCGAAGCTGTGCCCAAACACCGCGGGCATCCCGGGCACCCCGGGCATGCCCGCTGCCGCCTCTGGGACGGTCGCGGAGCTGGTCCAGCCGCCGCCCGGTGCCGCGGCGCCGGCGTGGTTCGCTACCGCGGTCGCCGCCATCCAGCTCTGCGGAACAGACAGTCGCCCCACCAGCGCCGCCTGGTTGGTACCGGCCGACACCTCTCCCGCACCCCACGAGGCCACGGGCGTCTCGCTCAGCGGGGGCAGGCTTTCGGGGCTGGCCGGTGAGATCCCGGGTAGCCACGTGGGGTTCCCTTCGCCGGAGCCCATGGGGGGCAGTGGGGCATTTTGGGCGCCCAACGCTACCGCGTTGACGTCGGCCATGGCGGTCCAGACGGCGGGGCCGACGATGGCGGGGCTGACATATCCGGCCGAGGTGAACCCGTTGACCAGCGAAGAATTCATGAAGATTCCATAAGGATTTCCGTCGTTGCCATCCAGGAAATTCAGGATGGCGGCGAGCCAGCCCGCCGGGCCGGCAAGCGCGGAGTTCAGCGCGTCCAGGCCAGGGATAGCCTGGGCCGGTGCCGCAGCGGCCGCCGCCGGTGACGCGAGCCCCTGCAAGGCATTCGGCACCAAGGCCATCAGTTGCGGCAGCTTGGACTGCGCGAGACCGAACCCGGCACCGCCAGCGGCCTGGGTGACCGCCGCGGCCTGGTTGGCCTGACCGCCCGGGTTGGTCGTGTGCACCGGTTCGGTGAACGGCGACAGCGCGGCGGCCGTCGCGGAGCTGGCGGCATAGCCGTACATTGCCGCCGCGTCCTGGGCCCACATTTCGCCGTAGGCGGCCTCGGTGGCCGCGATCGCCGGGGTGTTTTGACCAAGCACGTTGGTGGCCACCAGCGCCGCCAGCTGAGTGCGGTTAGCCGCCACCACGGCCGGGGGCACCGTCATGGCGAACGCCGACTCAAATGCGGCCGCCGCGGCGGCCGCCTGAGCGGCCGTCTGCTCCGCCTGCATGCCGGTGATGCTCATCCACGCCAGATACGGGGCGGCGGCTGCCGCCATCGATTCCGATGCCGGACCCAGCCAGTCGTCGCCGGTCAGCACCGTGATCACCTTCTGGTACGCGGCAACCGTCGAACGCAGCTCCGCGGCAAGCCCGTCCCAGGCCGTCATGGCGGCCAGCAGGGGCGCCGAGCCTGGCCCCGAATACATGCGTGTGGAGTTGATTTCAGGTGGGAGCGCTCCGAAATCCATTGCCAACACCCCTTATCCGGCCAGCACTTCGAAGGTGGGCGCCGATGGGGGCAACATTCGGGCGTGCATAACCCCGGCCGCTGCCGACAGCGATTCCGGTTGTGTCCCAACAAAAGACATCGGACTTCTCCTTTTCGGATAGTCCGACCCAGCTACGGGCCTCCGCCGTTGTGGTGGTGGTGTCGGGGTGCTGCCGATAACACGTGCGCTTCGGTGCGCAGCGCGTGTCGGATACTCGGCGCCAGCCGGTTCAGACGGCGGACCAGGCGCCGTGACCGGATCGGAAGGTCATCGAATTCCTGCAGCCTGCGTCAATACGACCAGTCTCGCCCACCTCCTGTCGCGGATCGGGACGCAAGGGAGGTGCCGCCGTAGTTGCGTGAATCGGGGGAACGAGACCACCCAGCAAGATTTGCTCGACACCGCACCCCCTCTCGTCCGAGCTTAGGCATCACAGCGTATCCGGCCGACGCAGCGCCGGAGGCAAGTTGGCCGGGACTCGCCGGCGGGGTGCGGCCGTTTGCCCAGCGGTAGCTCGTCGTTGGACGTCAGTGCCCGTTCGGCGGGGAAGGTCATCGGCCGGGTGTGTCCGGCGCGGCTGCGGCGCCACGATCCGGGCGGGGCCACAGCGGCCCGGTCCGTCAGCGTTCCCATGGGGTTAGCTGCCGCGGCCGAGCCGGAAGAGACGGCTACGTTGTCTTCTTCTCGGCCACCGCGGCGCGGAGTCCTTCGGCGAGGTCGTCGCGGGTCAACTCCTTGAACCGGCGCAGCTGCTCCTCGCTGAATTCGGTGCGATCGCTGGCCAACACCTCGTCGAGGATCTCGTCGTCGAGCCGGAAACTGCGGTGGTCGCGCGCCTTCTCCACCACGTTGCGCACGAAACCGGCGTTGCCGAGCACATCGATACCGCGGATCAAATCCCCGTCTTCGGAGTAGGTCTCGTCGCGGTAGAACTTCGTGTAAGACGGCAACAACACCTGGGCGGCCTCATCGGTGATGACGTCCTCGTTCTCCCTCCCCATCAATTTGGTCAGCGCGATCAGTTCGTCCGGGGTGTAGCTGAAGAACTCGATGACCGTCGAAAAGCGCCGTCGCAGACCCTGGTTCACCTCGAGCATCTTTTCCATTGCCTTGGCGTAGCCCGCGCCGAACACCACCAGCTCGTCGCGATGGTTCTCCATGTACAGCAGCAGCGTGTTGATGATCGCGTTGCCGTAGGGGTCGCCCTGGGTGTAGCCCTTCTCGTGCAGCGTGTGCATCTCGTCGAAGAAAACCGCGCCGCCCAGGGCGCCCTCGAGCATTTCCTCGGTGTTCTTCTCCGCGTCGGCCATGTACCGGCCCAACAGCTTGGTGCGGCTGGTCTCCACCACGAGCGGCTTGCGCAGCACGGTCAACCCGCACAGCTGCTTGGTGAAGGCCCGCGCCACCGACGTCTTGCCGGTGCCCGGGGGCCCCAGCAACAGGGTGTGCCGCGACGTCACCGGCACCGGAAGGCCCATCTTGGCACGCGCTAAATTCACCTTGGTGGTCGCCTTGATGAGCTTGATCTCCCGCTTGGCCTGCTCCATGCCCAGCATCGCGTTGAGCTCGGCATCCCCTTCCGCCAAGTACTTCGCGGCCATCTGAGCGTGCCGAGCGGCCTCGGTCTGCGCCCTCGTCGGCGCGCTGTCCGGATCCCACGGGTCGGTGCGCGCCTCTATCGTTTCCGGGTCGGTCAGGACCAGCCGGAAGTTAGGATTGTCCAGTGCCTCGCGGGCCGGGGTGAATTTTGCATCCCGCGAGTACACCCGCCGCAGCAGTTCGACGGCTTCCTCCTCGCGCCCGACGTGCCGCAGGCACATGCCCTGGGTGTACAAGGCGATGTTCGCCGCACCCGGAACCCGGTCCCCTTCGATCGCTTCCTGAGCGCGCCGAAAGGCCTCCTCGAAGACCCCCAGCGACGCCAGCGCGGTGGTGGCCATGGCCGCCCCCGCGGCCTTGAGCTCCGGGTGGCGCCACGGCGTCGCCTCGGGGAACTGGGCGAGCACATCCGGCCACCGTTTGGTGCGGAAGTACAGCACGCCCCGCACATAGCTCACCAGCTCGGCGTCGAACGGATGCCGGGGTTCGGTGGCGTCGAGCAGTTCCGCCGCCTCCTTGTAGCGCTTGGCCTCGGCGAGGACGGCGGCGTACGCGCAGGCCAGCGAGTCCACGCTGGTGATCGCCAGTCGCAGAAACAACCCGTCGGACACCTCGGGTCGGAACTGCAGATCCGTGACGCCGAGTCGGCGGGTCTCCCAGCCGAAGGTCCTGACCGCCGCCCATGCCCCGGCGAGCACCTCGATGCTCTGGTCGCCGGCCAGTACCCGCGCCAGCCAGGCATCGCACATGCCGGGATCCAGCTTGGTGGCCGTGGTGAACATCTGGGCTGCCACCTGCGGGTTGTGGCTGGGCTGCAGGCCATTGACAGAGATTCCCGATGCCAGCAGACCGGCGACCATGGCGTTGCGGGCATCTTCGGCAGCCGACTGCGTGCGGGTCATTGCCCTGCGGTTGAACTCGTCGCGTGCTTCCGCTCGGTGCCGACGCGCAGCTCGAGCTCATCGTGGTCGTGCAGCGCGCGGCCGGGAACGACGAGGTGCTGGCGGACTGCCGGGGCGGGCAGGCTGGCGCGCACCGCGGCCAGCTGGCGACCGGTGAGCCGGTTGAGCCCGGCCGTCAGCTCCTTGGGCAGCCGGTCAGCACTGTGATAACGCACCCACGCCGACACCCGAGGCCGTCCCAGTCGGGTGATCAGCCGCACCGTGACCACCGTTGCCGCAACCCCGGGCTCACCCGAGAGCCACAACCGATCCAGTGTTTCGGTGGTGATGTCGGCCGGGGTCACCCAGAAACTGGTGACGTACCCGTTGAAGTGCTTGAGGTGGCGCCAACCGGGGCGACTCCACGTCGGCTCCAGGTCAGCCAACACCGCGCCATCGACCTCGGCCAGCTCGTCGGCGGTCAACGGCCGGGCGGCACAACTTTGCCCGTCCAGATCCTGGGCCAGCCGCTCGGTGGCCGCCACCAAGGTCGAGGCCAGCGAGTCACGGCAGGCCACCGCGGCCACATTGCGCTGCGGGTTCATCCGCAGCACCAACCAGGTGCGGCGTCGGTCGGCGGCGGCCTGCTCACCCACCCCCTCGGCGGATCCCCAACCCTCCGGCCCCCACTCCTGCAGCGAGGCCGATGCCCGGGCGGCGTCTGCCCCGCCGTGCAGCTGGACCGACACAACGTCGATGCCCTCCAGCCGAATATCGAACTGGCGCAACCCGTTAGCGACCGCCGCCACCGGCAACGCCGCGTGCGGCGTCACGCGGTGACGATGCCGACCCGACGGATCTCCCTCGCCCCCGTCGACCTCGATCACCGTGATCAGCTGGCCCCGGTACTCGCGCACCCCGACCGCGTCGCGCCCGAACCGGCGCTGGTGGTCGATCGCGGGCGTACACCCCGCCGCCAGCGCCGTTCCAGGGTCGGCGGACCAATCCCACACCCAGGCCGCCACGCCCGAGATCACCGTGATCCCGTGATAGCTGACGATCGACAGCAGCGTCACCAACACCGCCATGCCAACGCCAACCCACCACGCCACATGGTCATCGCCCTGCCAGGACCGCGGGCAATGACTGGCAACCAGCAAGATCACCACGTCAACCACAAAGACGGCCGTCACCCGTGGCCACGACAACGACAACCCGAACCTCTTCTGTGCCTTCATGGTTGCTTCCGCGACCGCCGCATCAATGTCGCCGTACCATACACCGCGCCACCTATCAATAGTGCCCCAGCCAACCCCCCGGCAGCCACCCACACCGGCACCATATTGCGGTCGGCGGGCCCCTTCGGCAGCAACAGCGGCACCGACAGCTGCTTCGGCGGCGTCGCCGGGCCTTCCGGTACATCCCAGGTCAGCGCCGCCACCGGGTCGACCACGCCGTAGCCGACCTGATTGTCCACGCCGCGAGCGGGCGGTCTGGCGGTGTGAATCAACCGATTCATGACCTGATACGCGGTCAACTCGGGGAATTTGGCGCGCACGAGTGCGGCCACTCCCGAAACGATCGCGGCCGAGAAGCTGGTGCCGGCCGGCACCAGCAACGAATTGTCTGGGCCGTCAATCGCATTGATCAGACCGTCGTCGCGGGGTGAAAGTCCGATGACGTCGGTGCCGGGCGCGGAGAGCGACACCCATGGCCCCGCGATGCTCATTTGACTCAGCGGCTGACCGCTGGCGTCCACCGCCCCGACGGTCAAGACGAACTCGTTGAACCAGGACGGTGTGACCACCGTCGTCACGGCGTTCCAGTTCCGGGGATCATCGGGCTGCAAGGGATCAAACACGGGGTTCTGCTTGCAGTCCTTCTTGCTGCTGTCGCCGGCTGCGGCCACGATGAGCGCATTCTTGTCGACCGCCGCGTAGTGCACGGCGGCCCCCAGGACACGCTGGTCGATGATGTTGCGGGAGCTCATGCACGTCACGTCGGAGATGTTGATCACCGACGCGCCCATGTTGGCCGCATGCACGATCGCTCGCGCCAGCGTCTCGACGTTGTCGATCTTTGCCTGTGTCTGCGGGTCTTCATCGCCGGTGTAGGCGTCCTTGAGGCCAAACGCCTGGCTTGACTGGCGGATCGAGATCACCTCGACGTCGGGGGCGATGCCGCTGAAGGCGTCGGGCGCCGCACCGGGCGTGGTGGGCGGCGCCGGTGGTGGCGGCGCCGGCGTGGGCGTTGCCGGGGCACGGGGATGCGGGTTGTCGACGCTGACCACGCGCCCCCCGCCGGAGTGACCCGGGATCGTCACCGTGCCGCCGCCGTGGTTGGCCGCTGGGGCCTGCGGGGCCGGTGGCGGCGCCGGCGGCGGCCCGCCGGGCGGGGCCCCTTCCTCGGGAGACGGCGGCGGAGCGGGAATCACCGTCACCGTCTGCGGTGGTACCGGCGACAGCGTCACGGTCTGCGGCGGTGGCGGCTTCTCGGTCGTGGGAACGGTGACCGGCCTGCGCGGTACCGCGGGCGGCAGTGCCGCGCCGGTGGCGGGGGCCGCAGCGATCATCGACGCCACGATGGTGCCGTGGGCGTCGCAGTCCGACAACCCATCACCGCCCGCCATCACGTAGTCGCCGCCCGGGATCAGCCGCGGCAATCTGGGATGTGGGGTCACGCCCGTGTCGATGACAGCGACCTTAACCCCCGCGCCCTGGCCGAATTGCCATGCCTCGGAGAGGTTCAGCATCTCCATGTATTTGGGCGGCAACCGGAAATCGGTGCCCGGCAGCACGCCGACCTCGGTGCAGTAGGAGTTCTGCTTCGTGGGCGCCAGTGGCCCGGGCGGAGTGTCGGGTGGCAATGCGCCCGGATCGATCGTCGGCGGCGAAATTGCCGACGCCGGGGGCAGGCCGGCGAGTGCGCCCGAGGCGAGCAGCATCGCGGCGATGGTCGCGGTGGACGCGCGGCCATACCACAATCTGGCGCTACCGGTACCTAATCGCCGCATAGACGTTCATCAGCCACAGTGCCAGCGGGAAGATCGGCATGAGGCACAGGTATTCGATCCATTCCACGAGCTTGCGGAACAGCGGGCTGTAGATGGTGTTGGGCACATGCGCCGCGGCCGCCATGCCCGCGGCCGGCAGCAGCACCAGGATGGCGGCCGCGATGGACACGGCTAACGGCGAGGACAACTCGACCGCGTAGCGCACGACCACCGCGGCGACAATGATCACCGCGGTCGCGGCCAAGGTGATCGCCTGCCACCGGTCGACGTAGGACCGGCCGCGCAGCAACAGGAAACCGGAGGTGAACCCGGCGAGTATCAGCGGCAGCCACCGTTGCCCGGTGTGCGGATCGCACAACGCGGTCAAGCACACCACCATCAGGACGCCAAGCCCCACCAGCAACCCGCTCAAGAACGACCGGGCGCGTTCTGCCTGCAGCATTACGTCGCGCACCGACGCCGGGCCCTCCAACACCGGCCGACCGCCGTCCGACACCACCACCGTCGTCGGCAGATCGGGTCGAGCCTCGAACACCCACCGGCTGGTGGCCGACGGGAACACCGGGAGTCGGATGCCGGCCAGTCGTCGGGACAGCGCCGGCGCGGCGTGGTAGAGAATGACGCAGGTCAGCACCAGGCACGACAGCAACGTCACCGCGCTGGTGGCCGCGACCATGCGGGACAGGCTCGCCAACGTGACCAACGCGGTAATCGTGATGGTGGCGGTGTAGATGCCCAGTCGGCGGCCGGTAAACCGCAGCGCCAGCGCGGCGACGACGGTGAGCACCCCAAAGCCCAGCACCGCCTGCGGGGACCCCACTGGACCGGGCGGTGCCGCGGCGGCCGCAACCGTTACCGGCAGGAGCCCGCTCATCAGCAAGAGGTCGCCGACACGCCGGTCCGCGTCGGTCTTGGCGCGCATCAACAGCAGCACGGCCACCGACAACACCAGCACGCCGATCACCGCGGCGAAGATGGTGGTCAACCACGTGTTGTGATGCCAGCGCCACCAGGCCAGCACCCCCGAGGCGAGGGCCACCCCGGTGGCCACCATCGACGCACCGACCTGCACGGCAACGACCGGGTCGATCGCGGCGAATCGCTTGCTGAGATTGGACGCGACCGCGGTGGAGATGTGCTCGATCACTTGCGACCGGTGTTCGGAGTCCGGGATGAATCGAATCCACAGCCGGTCACCGTCGTAGATGTCTTGCTCGGTCAGCGACTGGGTGGCGCGCAGCGGCACGCCGTCAACCAGACACAACGCCCACCGGCCGCGCCCGGAGGCCTCCAGCGGGGTCTCGCCCAGTTCCCGGAGCCGACCGTTGACCACCTTGAGCAGTGGGTCGGTCATCACCGAAACGGGGGCGTTGGCATCCAGCAGGACACCGATCTGCACCCCCGCGCCGGCCATGATGCCAACGACGACGGAACGAGGCGACGAGACGCCCTCGACGTCGGTCTGTGGCGCGTCAGCTACTGCGGTCATCGTGCTGCACCCCCTGCCATAGCGAACGTGTAGTCCCGTGACTCAATCCGTGCCGAGGCGCCATTGCCCCCGGAGAGCTGCGGCTCGACTGACTCCGAATTCATTTGCCTCGCCTCGCGACCATTAGTTGTGGTGGACGTTGTTTCGTCGGTTCTGCGGCCCGATTCTAAAGCAGTATGCCGTCTTCCTGTCTTGGCCGCATATTATGTTCGAAAATATTGTTGCACTTACGATTTCGAATCCTGCTGTCAAACTCTGCTATGGGTTTTCCACTCACCGTACGGCAGCGTGTCCAGCACGGTCTTCACCCCCACTTGCACCAGCTGTGGGGTAGCCGGGCAGATCGCTAGCCACGCCTCGCCGGAGCCGGCGGTTCGCGCCTGCTGGTACAGGGCGATGCGCCCGCCCGAACCGTCCTTCAGGGACAACACCGAGGCGCTGGGGCCCTTGGCGTCGTCTCGGTACTGACGCGCATAGAGCGCGACCTCGGCGGCGGGATCCGACAGCGCCTGCCCCAGCGCCGCCACGGTGGCAGCACTGATGCCCATCCGCCGAAGATCTCCCCCGGAGAAGACGTTAAAGCCCGATTCCTGCCACGACTTCGTTGCCTCCAGCATCTCCTCCAGCGGCACGTTCACCGCGTTGATCGCCGCCGGGTCGGCGTGGTGAATCGACTCCAACCCGTCTAGGACCAACGCGGCGATCGAGGAACTGTCGGCCACCGACACGTCGTCGACGGTGATGTCGTTGCCCACCCGCACCGCCGACACCCAGTGCTGGCCGCGGCGGGCCAACACCACCCGGAACTCGTTGTCCGGGATGTCACGCGATCCCGGCGGCTGATTCGGGTCGTCGATCACCCCGTAGAGCAACTTGCCCCGCGAGAGCAGGGCGATGACCTCGAGGTCGGGCGCTGCGAGCACCTTCATCCGGGCCGCCACCTGCTCGTTGACCTGGTCGCCCACGACGATGCCCTGCTCGCGCATGACGGCCATGCCCGGATGCTCGTTCAGCCAGTCGTTGTTGTCGGTGGATACATACGGCCGGCACCGCAGCTCGGGCGCCACGTGCCGAATATCGAGCAGCGCCTGCAGCATCCAGAATCCGTCGACGTTGACGGTGATATCGGTGCGGAGACTTTGTTGATCCATCCCAGCCCTCTGAGGTTTACGTGGGTCCTAGTGCCAATTGATGTGCCGGTCGACTGCAGGACACAGCAGCACACCGGCCGGTTGGTGTGCTGCCGCGCCTGAAGTTTGGTTCTAGGCCCAGCTGGAGCCGACGGCGCTGTCGGTTTGCGCCATGTTGCTGCCGGCGGTCTGGATCTTTTGGCCGTGGGCGTTGGCCTGCTCGTAGATCACCTGGAAGTTGCGCCCCAACTGGGTGATGAACTCCTGGCAGGCCACCGACCCGGCGCCGCCCCAAAAGTCCCCGGCGGCCAGCACATCGCGCACGATGGCCTGGTGCTCGGCCTCCAGCGACGCCGCCTGCGCGCGAATGGTGGCGCCGTGGGCGTCCACATCGCCGAACTGGTAGTTGATGGTCATAGCTGATGTCCTCCTGAATCGAAGCCGACGGTCCGGTGCTAGCTGCTAAGGATCTGCTGCGAGGCCTGCTCTTGCTGCTCGTAGTTGTTGGCGTCGCGGATCAGCCCGTCGCGCACCCCGTGCAGCATGTTCACGATGTTGCGAAACGCCTGATTCATCTGGGTCATGGTGTCCAGCGAGGTCGCCTCGGCCAGACCGCTCCAGCCCGCACCGGAAATGTTTTGCGCCGACGCCCACATCCGCCGGGCCTCGTCCTCGACCGTCTGGGCGTGCACCTCAAACCGGCCCGCCATGTCCCGCATCGCGTGCGGATCCGTCATAAAACGCGTTGCCACCTGAAGGTCTCCTTACTGATAGCTCGTTGATGGCTAGATCATCTGTTGTCGTGAAGGGCGATGGCCGGATGGGCTACGCGATGGCGCAACCGCCCGACCCCAGAACTACGGATGAGCCCCCTTTCCGTCAGCCGGCGGCCCCGACCGGCTGTCACGGGTCGGGAGCCGATGCGTCCGATGCCGCACGCCGCCAGTCCGCTTAGCCGGCAGCGGCCGCGTTGGCGGCCTCGGTCGCCGCGTACGAGCCCGAACTTGTTGCCAGCGTGTTAACGAACATCTCGTGAATCGCCGCGGCTTGGGCGCTGACCGCCTGGTACATCTGCGCATGGGCGGCGAACTGGGCCGCGGTCAGCGCCGAGACCTCGTCGGCGGCCGCCGGCACCACCCCGGTGGTCGGGGCCGCCGCGGCTGCATTCTGGGCGTTCAGTGCCGAGCCGATACCCTGCAGGTTTCCGGCCGCCGCGGCCAACGCTTCTGGCTGAGTTGTCACGAACGACATGCTGTTACCCTCCTCCAATCATCCCAGCAACCGCTCTCTTGACGAGAGTACGATGACTGGCTCGCCACAGGTTGCTTTCGACGTCACCTGTTCGCATTTGTTCACTGCGCGGCACCACGAATTCACCTGCTGTAACGACACAGTAACAGCGATTGACCTGGTTGGTGTCCCGGTCGTGGCAGTCGGCGACAAGCTGGTGCACAGATCGTCCGATTTGGCCGTCGGGAGTTCGCTGACCAGCGATATTTCCCGCTGGGTTTCGGCACCACCTCATGGCTGGTTCAGATGCGCGGCCGGGCCGCATGGCCGGCGGCTCCGGCCGGATGTCAGCCAGCGAACGGCGGACGGGCCATCACGGTGGGCCGGACCCCGTAGCGCGGACCGGCGCCGGCCCCGCCTGCGCTCGCGCCCGCCAGCGGCATCCCACCCAGCAGGTTCGAACTCCCGGCGTCCGGCGCCGCGCTGATCGTGCTCACCGGTAGCGGAGCGGCCCCAGGGTGCATCGGCCCGGGCAGCGATCCGCTCCAGGCCGGTGGCACCGACAGCTTTCCGAGTGACGCCGCGTTGCCCAGGCCCGCTGACACCGGTCCCCCGCCCAGCAGACCACCGAGCCCAGGTAAGCCCTTGGCGGCGTCACCGGCGGCCGCGGCTGCGGCCGGTGCTGCCGCGCCGAGCAATCCCAGGGTCTTGGCCGACTGCACAAAGTTGTTGGCCATACCGACGCTGAAGTAGGGAAGCCCCTCGGTGTTGTACATGAAGCTCGCGTAGGGCTGCAGGGCGTTCAGCAGGCCCGAAATGGATGTGGGGAACGTGGGTTGCCCGAACAGGATCTGCCACAGCCACGACAGCGGCCCCTCGGACGATTGCGTGAGGGGCGAGGTGAGGCTGTGCAGCACGGCGGGTAGCCCGGTAATCATCTGCGTCAGCGTCGACTGGGCGGTGCCCGCCGAGGTGCCGGTGGCCGCGGCGACCGCGGCCCCCTGGACGGCCCGTGCCGCCGGATTGGCGATCTGCGGCGGGGAAGTGAACGGCGTGACCGCCGCGGCGGTGGCCGAAGAGCCGGCATAGCTGTACATCGCCGCGGCGTCTTGCGCCCACATCTCCCCGTACTGGGCCTCGGTGGCCGCGATTGCCGACGTGTTCTGACCAAACACGTTCGTCGCGATCAACTGTGCCAGCTGAGCACGGTTGGCCGCGATCAACGGCGGTGGCACCATCGCGGAAAACGCCGCCTCGTAGGCGGCCGCCGCCGCCCTGGCCGAAGCGGCCGCCTGCTCGGCCGCCGCCGCGGCCGCACTCATCCACGCCACATAGGGCGCCACCGCCTCGGCCATCGCCGCCGACGCCGGACCCAGCCACTCCTCGGTGCTGAGCGCGGTGATCACCTTGTCATAGCCCATGGCCGCCGAGCTCAGCTCGACCGCCAACCCATTCCAGGCCGACGCGGCGGCCACCATCGGCGCCGACCCCGGGCCCGCATACATTCGCCCGGAGTTGACCTCCGGCGGTAACGCACCAAAGTCCATCGCTGTTGACCCCTTAGCCGGCAGCGGCCGCGTTGGCCGCCTCGGTAGCCGCATACGACCCCGAGCTCATGCTCAACGCGTTGACGAACATCTCGTGAATGGCTTCGGCCGCAGCGCTGACGGCCTGATACATCTGGGCGTGTGCGACGAACTGAGCGGCCGTGAGCGCCGACACCTCATCGGCCGCCGCCGGAACCACCCCCGTGGTAGGAGCCGCCGCCGCCGCGTTTTGACTGCTCAACGCCGCACCGATGCCCTGCAAGCTGCCGGCCGCCGCCGCCAACGCTTCCGGCTGCGTGGTCACATACGACATGTGCGCCCTCCTAATTCGTTCTGGCTCAAGAGCTTCCAGAAATATGTTGTCACTACGCTAATTCGCTGGCCGGTGGTAGCGCTTCCGCCGCGGCCAGCTTTTCATTCACGGAACAAGGACTATTCATCTGTTGGCTACCTGCACTTCGGCCCTTTCTGCGTTATCCGGCGGACGGCGGGCGGGCGAGCACGCTGTGGCGAAACCCGTACCGGTGAGCAAAGCCGCCGCTACGCCGGCCCAGGCCCGACCCCAGGGGCATCCCCCTGAGCAGGCCCGCTGCCCCACTCGGCCCAGTGGTGACGACGTCGGCGCCCACCACCGCGGGCGTGGCATGTTCTGCCGCGACCGGCGAAGTAGCCCAGCTCGGCGGCACCGACAACCGCCCAATTGTGTTGGCGGACGCCAAACTTGCCGACATTTTCCCACCACCCAGGCCCAGGCCCAGGCCCACGAATTGCGGGGTCGGGTACCAGGCTCCACCCGAACCGGCCGTCGTCCCCCCGGGGCCAAAAGTCAATTGCTGCCCAATCGAGGCGAAGAATTGTGCGATTCCCATCCCGAAGTACGAAAGCCCCAGGAAGCGAACTATCGTGGTCCGATTGGCGGGGGTCAGTGAGCCCAGCAGCTGGACGATCCACCAATCGTTGGGATTCGGCCAGGCGGACAACGCCGAGGTCGACAGGTGCCGCAGCAGTTGCGGAACCGCGGCGGTGGCGAAGAGCTCCGCGTCCATCGACGACACCGTGGGTGCCGAAGTCCCCGCGGCAGTGGCGGCGGCCTTGGCGACGGTTGCCGCCTGCGCGGCCACTCCGGCCGGGTTGCTGGTTTGTGCGGGCTTCGGGAACGGAGTCAACTGTGCGGCGCCCGCCGAGGAGCCCGCATAGCCATACATCGCGATCGCGTCTTGGGCCCACATCTCGGCGTACTGCGCCTCAGCGGCCGCGATTGCCGCGGTGTTCTGACCGAAGAAGTTGGTCGCACACAGCGTCTGCAACAAGACCCGGTTGGCCGCGATCACCGGCGGTGGCACCGTCATCGCGAACGCCGTCTCGTACGCGGCCGCGGCCGCCCTGGCCTGTACACCCGCCTGCTCGGCTCGCGTTGCGGCGGTGCGGAGCCAAGCTATGTAGGGCGTGGCCGAGGCCACCATCGACATCGCGGTCGGGCCGACCCACCACGAGCTGGTGAGCTCGGCGATCACCGACTCGTATGCACTTGCCGCCCAGGCCAACTCGGCGGCCAACTGGTCCCACGCCGCGGCCGCGGCCAGCATCGGTCCCGACCCCGGACCGCTATACATTCGGCCCGAATTGACTTCTGGAGGTAATGCCCCGAAGTCCAACACTCGTCCCTCCTCGGCCGACCGCGATCGCGTCAGCGAACCGGCTTGCGGCATCGGCACTGTCGGCGGCCGGCTCGGCCGCGCCGACACAACCCGCCCGTGCTGCAGCTGCGCCGCTGCGAATGTCAGCCCGGTGGCCGGGTTTGCTCGTTGGCGGATCGTCCGGGGCCATCCGACCGCGCCCACCGCCCCGGGAACCGGCGAGAGACGCTCTCGACCTTGAGAAAGCGCCGGATTGTAGCCTAACCGATCGATTGCTGGTTCATCGTGGAACCGTTACATAGGAAACACATTAGTTTGTGGGACCGGCATCCACCGCCCGTGACACCAACTATTCATTCGCTGCACACCAATGTTCAGCTTTAGTTAATCTAACTATCTGGCCCGGTTGCTCCGGCGGAACCAGGTCGAGCAGGCGGCAATCCCGACTTCGTCACTCGTCGTCGAGGATGAGCGCCATCTCGGGGCAGGCGGCCACCCCGTCACGGGTCACCTGCGCGTCCTCGGGTTGCACCTCCCGTTCCCCGAGGATCGAGTAGCCCGATTCATCGATCGGGAACAGCCGCGGATCGACCGCGTAACACTGGGCGTGTCCCGCGCATCGCGACCGTTCGAGGTGGACCTTCACCGGTTTCCCTTTCTCGACCGGCGCACACCGCGCCGGGATCAGACAGCTCGATAGATAGTTAGAGTAGTTGGGCGTGGCGGCTGTCGGCGAACAACGGAACGGACCAACGGAAGACTTGGGCGCATGAGCACTCCCGAGGGCAGCCAGGGCGCGTTTTACCTACCGCGACTTGAATATTCAACGTTGCCGATGGCCACCGACAGGGGCCTCGGCTGGCGCATCCTGCGCGACGCGGGGCCGGTGGTGTTCATGAACGGCTGGTACTACCTGACGCGCCGCGAGGACGTGCTGGCGGCGCTGCGCAACACCAAGGCGTTCTCGTCGAGGGCAGCGCTGCAACCCCCCGGAAACCCGCTACCCCTGGTGCCGCTGGCGTTCGACCCGCCAGAGCACACCCGGTATCGCCGGATCCTGCAGCCGTACTTCAGCCCGACCGCGTTGACCGGGGCGCTGCCGTCGCTGCGCAGCCACACCGCCGCGATGATCGAGGCCATCGCCAGCCGTGGCGAGTGCGAAGCAATGGCACATCTGGCGAATCTGCTGCCATTCCAGCTGTTTCTTGTCCTCTATGGCCTGCCACTTGGGGATCGCGACCGGTTGATCGCCTGGAAAGACGCCGTGATCGCCATGTCCGACCGGCCCCACCCGACCGACGCGGATCTGGTCGCCGGGCGCGAGCTGTTCGATTACCTCGCGCGGACGATCGCCGAACGCAAGCAACATCCGGGCCCAGACGTCCTGTCGCAAGTCCTGGTCGGCTCGGATCCGCTGAGCGAAATCGAGGCGCTGGGCTTGAGCCACCTATTGATCCTGGCGGGCCTGGACACGGTGACCGCGGCGGTGGGTTTCTGCCTGCTCGAACTCGCACGCAGACCGCAGCTGCGCGCCATGCTTCGTGACAATCCCCGGCAGATCAGGGTATTCATCGAAGAGATTGTCCGGCTGGAACCGTCGGCGCCGGTGGCACCGCGGATCACCACCGAGGTCGTCACCGTCGGCGGCATGACGCTGCCGGCCGGCTCACCGGTGCGGTTGTGCATGGCCGCGATCAACCGGGACGGCACCGACGAGACATCCACCGATCAACTGGTCATGGACGGAAAGGTGCACCGCCACTGGGGATTTGGCGGCGGGCCGCACCGCTGCCTGGGTTCTCACCTAGCCCGTTTGGAGCTGACGCTGGTGGTCGACGAATGGCTGAAGAGGATCCCCGAGTTCGAACTGGCGTCGGGCTACACACCCGAAATTCACTTCCCGTCGAAGTCCTTTGCGCTCAAGACATTACCGCTGCGCTGGGATGATGCGGCCAAGCGCTAGTGGCCTACCTGCGCACATCCGTCGCTGCCACCTGGACGAACACGCCGGTGTCCTCGGCCATCAGCAGGCCTCGACCGCGAGGCAGCGGGCCACCCTTCATCTTGCCGCGGATGAAGCCCTCGTCGGGGTCGGCGTCCATCACCAGCAGCGGCGCGTTCGCCTGGTGTAGCGCGCGCAACATCGGGTCGCTGCCGGCCGACGACCAACCACCGAACGTGCGGGTGACGATCACATGCAAACCGACGTCGGAGGCCCGGTTCACCCAGGGCGCCGCCTTATGCAGGGGCGAGTCGAAACCCGGTGGCAGCTGCTGGATGTCGTCGACGATCAAGAAGATCTCCGGGCCGGTCCACCACGACTTGGACAACAGCTCTTGGGCGGACAAGCCAGGTGGCGGCTCACGGCCGGCCAAGACCGCCGCCAGCTCGCCCATCATCGCCTGCACGCCGTCGAGGTTGTAGGCGAACTTCTCCACATATTCGGCGCCCAGCGCGGTCAGCAACTGACGGCGCGGGTCGATCAGCCACACCTGTGCAGACGGGCGCGACGTCGGCGGCGCGGTGCTGGCCCCCGGCGCGTACAGCCGTCCGATTTCGGCCATGATGGTGGCCAACGTCGTGGTACGCCCACATTCGCGGCGGCCGGTCACCATCAGGTGGCTGTTCTCGGCGAAGTTGAGATACACCGGCTGCAAATCCAACTCCGATATCGCCCAAGCGATTCCGCCTGCCCCGACACCTTGGCGGGTGTCCCGGGCGGCCAGCTCTCGCAGTTGTGCCAGGTCAAACCGGGCCGGCAGGCGCCGCACCGGCGGGGCCTGACCCCTCGCGAGTTGGCTGACCGCCGCGACCACGCTGTCGCATTCGAAGACGGTGTCGGGGGTGCTGCTCAATGCCGGTCGGGCGACCAATGTGTGGAGACCTGCCTGCGGATCGGCGTCCAATCGGATGTAGTTGACGGCCACCATGCCGCGCCCCGGCTTGATCGGGACGTCCTTGGCGAACCGGGAGCGCACCAGCTTCGCGTCCTCCACCGCGGCCAATCGCAATTCGACCCGGGATCCGAAACCGCTGCGCACCGGCGGTCGCAGCTCCGACTCGCGGTCGGCGGTGACCACCACGTGCACCCCGAACGAGGGGCCCTGGTTGATGATCTGGTTCACCTGCTCGATGAGCACCTCGTTTTCCTCGGCCAGCGCCCGGTAGTTGTCGATCACGAGGTAAACGTCGCCGAACCCGTCGTTGGGCACGGCGCCGTCCTCGCCGCCGAACTTGCGGCGCCGGAACATCTCCATGGACGCGATTCCGTATTCCAGGAAGCTACGCTTGCGCTCGCGCACCAGCGCCAGCAGCTCGGCTACCGTTCGGCGCACACCGTAGGGGTCGGTGGGACCGACCACCTCACCCACATGCGGGAATCGGGCCACCGTGGTCAACGCGGTGCTGCTATAGGCCAGGCAGTAGAACTGGACCTGCTCCGGGGTGTGCGTCAACGCCGCCGCACAGATCAGGGTCTGCAGCGCGGTGGTCTTGCCCGAGCCCCCGGCGCCCAAGATCAGAACGTTGGCGCCAGGCCCCGAGGTGTCGACCGTCCACGGCGGCTGGTCATGCTTGAACGGGCGGTCGATGATCCCGATCGGGAACACCAAATTCCTCGCGGAACCATAGTCCTGCTGCCACGGGTGACCAAGGAATCGGTTGACCAGGTCGTCGATGGCGACGGGCACGTTCAGCGGAGGTTGCCACAGCCGGTAGGGCTCGAAATTGATCTTGCGCAGTTGATCGATGATCACCGTGCCGACCTTCGGTGTCCGCAGGCCTTCTCCCTCCTCCTCGGCCTCGACATCCTCCACGTCGACCACTTCGCCGTTGGCGTGTGCGACCACCTTGTCGATTTCCGGTCCCCCCACACTCACCTCAAGCGGGGTGAATGAGTTGGTAAACAGCTGCGGGCGAATGTAATCGATGCTGTGCACCAACGCCGGCGCCTCCTCGCCGTCGACGGTGACGCCCGGTTGGTAGTAGTCCCGCCACAGGAACTCGGCCTGGAAGCGGATGATGTCTTCAAGACTCTTGCGGAAGTAGCCCAGACCGGCCTGGGCCGGCAGGTTCACCGCGTTGGGCACACCGGCCGCCTGCGCCGCCCCGGCGGTACGCGCTTTCAGCACCAGCCGATAACCCATGTTTTCCATGAGTTTTTCGGCCCGGCTCTCGATGGTCTGGGATGCCATCATCAGGTGGATCCAATAGGCGCGGCCCTGGCGGCCGATCGAGTCGAGAACGTCGACCGCCGTCGGCATGATGCGGAACCACTCGTAGAACTCGTCGATGACCACCACGAGCATCGGCAGCGGCGGCATGTCCTGGCCGCGCGCCCGCATCCGGGCACGCACCGCGTTGTACTCCTTGGCGTCGTCGACTCCGGCGCTGTCGCACACCGCCTTGCGGCGCGCGATCTCGCCCCACAGCGCGTCGAGGAACCGTTCCATCAACGCCTGGTCTTCTTCCAGGTCGGTGATGATCCGCGACACGTGCGGCACCCCGGCGAACGGCTTGACCGCCGAGCCACCCTTGAGGTCGGCGAGAACGAACTGCAATTCCTCCGGCGGGTGGCCCAGCATCAACGATGCGATCACGGTTCGCACCAGGGTCGATTTACCCGACCCGGTGGTCCCGGACATGACCCCGTGCGGGCCATCGCCACCTTCGTCGAGCGACTTCATGTCCAAGAACAGCAGCTCGCCGTTGTCGGAGCGGTTACCGAACGGGGCCCGCAGTCGCGACCGGCCCACCGTGTCGGTGCGGTTGCCCCACAACTCGTCGAAGTCGATGCTTCCCGGGTCGTCAATTCCGTAGTAGGACAAAATGTCTCGGGCACCAATGTGGGCCACCCGTTGACCGATCTCTTCGTAAGCCTCGGCCAGCCGCCACTGCGCGAGCTTCTGGGCGAACTCTTCGGCCTCGGCACTGCTCAGGTAGTCGGTGAGAGCGAAGAACCACGCCTTGTCGTCGATCACCATCCAGGTGTCGCGGTCGCGGGGCAGCGCCTCGATGATGCCGGTCTCGTCGAACTCCAGCTTCCGCTCCGGAACCGCCGTCCACAGCGACGAGCCGGTCAGGTCGAAGAAGGTCACCCCGTCGACACCCTCGGCGCTGATCACGTACTCCCACTGCGGGTCGTCGACGTCGGCGATGATCACATGGTGGGGTGTTGGGGTCTGCGCCGAAGAACTGGCGTGCCGGGGGGTAAACGAGCCGCGCCCGGCGAAAAGTTCGGCTTGCTCGGCGGCGAACTCGCGCACCGAGCTGTAAACCATCCGCGCGTTGCCGGCCGCGTCGTGGCGCCGGGAGTCACCGAAGTGCGGCAGCCATTTCACCCAGTCCCATTCGTCCAAATCGGAACTGACCACGATCAGCTGCATGTGGTCAGGCCCGTGCGAGAACGTCAGCTGGCAGATGATCGAGCGCATCAGCCCCAGCACCTGCTCACGCTCTCCGACCAGCGCATACCACGGTTCAACCAGTAGCGAAACCATCTTCGGCAGGTTGTAGACGACGCTTTGGTAGCGTCCGAATTCCTGCAACGCTTTGCCGGTCACCGGTTCCAGCTCGATGTCGGTCGGCATGTTCTGCGGCTCACCCCAGGTCACCTCGGGGCGCGTCATGCCGACGCCGACGCGGACCACGCCGAAGTTGAGGTCCTTGCCATCGGGCTTGCGCTCCCACATCCGGGACGACCCGACGGCGGCGGCCAGCGTGTTGGGTGCTGGGTGGAACCACCGGTAGTTGGCGTCCATGCTGTCGGCCGACTCCTGGGCGGTCTCGCGCAGCATGTCCAGCATCAGCATGAACTGAGCGCGCATCGCGTCCAATTTCGGCCGGCTCATCTGCTGCGTTCCGCCGCCCATTCCGCGGAACATCATCATCATGATCCCGACCATCATGAACAGCGGGAAGATGGAGCCGATGCCGCCGAACACGTGTGAACCGCTGGCGAAGACCATGGCCACCATGCCGCCCAGCAGGCCGACCACCACGACGCCGACCACGATCAACCACCAGGGCTTCCCCTCCGGCGGGGGGATGCTCAGCGGCGTCGGTAAGACGATGTTCTCGGGCTTGATTACCGGCGGCTTTTCCGGTGTCGGCCGTGCAAAACCACGTTTCACTTGGGTACCACCAACTCTGCAGGGGTCATGTCCATGGGTAGCGTGTCGTGCTCTACCAACGCATCCGCTCGCGACAACGTCGGGCCCTGTGGCAGCAGCCGCAACGCCACCCACGGCGCCGGGCTGGGCGTCAACGTCAATCCCAACGCCTCGCGCGCTTCCTTGGTGTCGTCCACCCCGAATCGCGCGCCGGCCTCGGTGATCCACCACAGCGATTCCGTTGTCTGGGCGGCCGGGTTGTTGCCGGTGACGGCCACGAAGTTGGCATAGTTGGGACCGAAATACACCTGGTCGGCCGAGCGGCCGGTGGTGTCGGCCTTCACCAAGGTCACCACCTTGTTCGTGTCGCTTGTCTTGATCGGAAGGGTAGGCCCGGACACCACCTGGACGCGGGCCCGGTTCTCACCGCTGGTGCGCTCCCACCACCAGCAGGTCGACGGATTCTCGCGGATGTCCAGCACGTTCAGCGGGCTGTCGGGGTACGCCGACAAATCCAGCCGGTTGACCACCGGCATCTTCGCCAACGCCGAGGGTTCCACGGTCACCGGTTTGGAGTTGCCCGGGCGGCCCGCGTTCTGCATGATCTGCGCCACCAACGGTGACAGGGTTTGCACCCCATCGGCCAGAACCAGCGAATACTGTTGCGGCCCACTGATTTGCGGTGTGACGATCACCGTCCCGACGGGCCCGGGAGCGCCCGGAAACGCTGCCGGAGCGCCCAGGTTGGGCACTTCCGGCACCACCAGTTCGGGCCCAACCGGCAACGCGTCGAAGAGCGGATGGCTCATTGGCCGCGCTTGGCTGACCTGCTCGGGCGTCAGCCCCAACGGCAACAACACCGACCGGTTCGTGGCGTCGATGCGTGACCGGCGGCCCTCCCGGATCACCCAGGTGTTCCCGCCATAGCTGAGCACCACCGCATCCGACCCGCTCAGCACCTTGCGGTGGTTGCCGAGTTCAGGGGTGCCGTCGATCACCGTCACCGTCACTCCCTGCGCCGACCCGAGACTGGAGGAGGTGGCCACGGTGTCGCACACCAGCCACGACGACGCGGGCGGATTCGTTGGCGAGAACCGCGACGGAGCCCCCGGAATGCCCACCAGCGGTCCGTGCGGTAGGGCGGCGATCTGGCTACCCCGGACCAGGTGCGGGTTTATCGCCCGGCCGGTGATCAGCCGGGCCGACGCCAAGTTCAGGGCCGGGTACAACCGATCCCCCACCCGGACGTAGAGGGCACCGGAGTCGCGGTCGGCGATGATCGGCGATTCGTTGAGCTGGCCGGAGGGGCTGATGAATGACCACAGCAGGGCACCCAGGCAGATCACCAGCGCCGCCGAGATCGATGCGATCACCGACAGCGTCTGCCGCCGGCCGGGTTCGATCTCCATGCGGACACGCCACCGGGTCAACGCCATGGCGGTTCGGCGTGCAAGGAATTGATACCCAGTCACCTGGGTCCGCGTCGACAACCCGAGGCCATACCCCGACCCCCGCTGTCCCCGGCTCTGTTCGGCCACGTTAATTCACCATCCGGTCTGTCAGAACGCCTGGATATCGACCATTTCACCGGTCACGTCAAATAACCGTAGGGCACCCGTCCAGAAGTTGCCACGCGGCATGACGCGCTGGATCCCCCAAGGGCTGGATCCCCGAAGGGCTGGGTCCCCCAAGGATGTCATCGTGTCTCCACAGGCATGGTAACGGCCAATGGCAAGGTCGGCTCGTCGATCGGTGCCCGGGTTTCTGAGCTGCCGTGCCGTGGGTGCCCATCAGTCACCCGGGCGCCCTCCGAATACGGTGCTGGACGCAAGATGGGCGGCATGACTGAGCTCGCACCCGCGCTGGTCGAACTCGCCCGCGGATACGGCGTCGCCACCGACTACGAGGATTGGACCGGCCGGCCCGTGCCCGTCGCCGAGGCCACCGTGGTGGCCGTTCTGGCCGCGCTCGGCGTTGCCGCCGGGACCGAGGAGGAACGCAACGCGGCCCTGATCGCGCACCGGCGGTCGTATTGGGCACGTCCGTTGCCGCCGACCGTCGTTGGGCGCGCAGGCGCGCAGACGCGGCTCTGGGCGCACGTGACCCACGGCGCTCCCGCCGAGGTGTGGGTGTGCCTCGAGGACGGCACGGTCCGCGACGACGTTGTCCAGGTCGACAACTTCACCCCGCCGTTCGACCTGGACGGCCGCTGGATCGGCGAGGCCAGCTTCGTACTGCCCGCCGATCTGCCGCTCGGCTACCACCGCGTGCACCTGCGGTCGGGCGACTTTCAGGCCAGCGCCGCCCTCATCGTGACGCCGGATTGGCTGGGGCTGCCGGAGCGGCTGGCAACCCGCCGCGCCTGGGGCCTGGCCACCCAGCTTTACAGCGTGCGATCCCGACGGTCGTGGGGCATCGGCGATCTCACCGACCTGGCCGACCTCGCGCTCTGGTCGGGTTACCGCCACGGCGCCGACTATCTTCTGGTCAATCCACTGCACGCGGCGGCACCGCCCGGACCGTTCACCCCGATCGAGCCGTCGCCCTACTTGCCGACGTCGCGGCGTTTCGTCAACCCGCTGTATCTGCGGGTCGAGGCCATTCCCGAGTTCGCCGATCTGCCCAAGCGCGGCCGGGTGCGGCGGTTGCGACGAGCCGCGCAACACCATGCCGACCGGCTCGATGCCATCGACCGCGACAGCGCCTGGGCGGCCAAGCGCGAGGCTTTGCGGCTGGTCCACCGGGTGCCGCGGTCGGCGGGGCGGGAGTTGGCCTACGCCGCCTACCGCGCTCGGGAGGGCCGGGCCCTGGACGACTTCGCCACCTGGTGCGCGCTGGCCGAGCGCTACGGCGGTGACTGGCACCGGTGGCCGGCATCGTTGCGGCATCCGGATGCCCCGGGCGTGGCCAGGTTCGTCGACAACCACGAAAAGGCGGTCGATTTCCATCGCTGGCTGCAGTGGCAACTCGACGAGCAGCTGGCCGGGGCGCAATCGCAGGCCCGACGGGCCGGGATGGCGGTGGGCATCATGGCCGACCTCGCCGTCGGTGTGCACCCCAACGGGGCCGATGCCTGGGCCCTGCAGGACACGCTGGCGCTGGGGGTCACGGCGGGCGCGCCGCCGGATGAGTTCAACCAGCTCGGCCAGGACTGGTCACAGCCACCGTGGCGGCCCGACCGACTGGACGAGCAGGAGTATCGGCCGTTCCGCGCGGTGATCGCCGCGGCGCTGCGCCACGCCGGCGCGGTGCGCGTCGACCACATCATCGGGCTGTTCCGGCTGTGGTGGATCCCCGAGGGCGCGCCACCAGCCCAGGGCACATACGTGCGCTACGACCATGAGGCGATGATCGGCATCGTCGCGTTGGAAGCGCACCGGGCCGGCGCGCTCGTCGTCGGCGAGGATCTGGGCACCGTCGAGCCATGGGTGCGCGACTACCTGCTGCTGCGCGGTCTGCTGGGCGCCTCGATCCTGTGGTTCGAGCTCGATCGAGACGGTGGTGGCGAACCGCTGCCCGCCGAGCGGTGGCGGGAATATTGCCTGTCCTCGGTGACCACCCACGACCTGCCGCCGACCGCCGGCTACCTGGCCGGCGATCACGTGCGGCTGCGGGAGGCTCTGGGGCTGCTGACCCGGCCCGCCGAAGCGGAACTCGAATCCGGCCGGGCCGAGCGGGCTGCCTGGATGGCCGAGCTGCGCCGGGTTGGGCTCCTGCAAGACGGCGAAGAAGACGACCCCGAACAGGTGATCTTGGCCCTCTACCGGTATCTGGGCAGAACGCCGTCGCGACTGGTGGGGGTGGCGCTGACGGACGCGGTCGGTGACCGGCGAACACAGAACCAACCGGGCACCTCCGACGAGTACCCGAACTGGCGGGTTCCGCTGACCGGGCCCGACGGCCGGCAGATGATGCTCGAGGACGTGTTCGCCGATCGCCGGGCGGCCACCCTGGCCGAGGCCGTGCGTGCCGAGATCGCTCCCCGTCCGCGTGAGGCGCGCCCGTTGGCTTCGGCTCGACCACCGCAGGGAACCTCGCCGTGCTTCGGCCGGCGGGATCCGCCTGCGGCGCAACGGGATTGACGCAGGCCTAGGGGCCGGTCCAGGTCGCGTCCAATTGGTGGGCCACGTCGATGACCTGCGCGGCTTGGGAATGCGGTGAGTCGATTTCGTCGGCGACGTACTGGGCGATGAATCGCCGGATCTCACCGTCAACACCGGCAAGGATGCGCAACACCTCACCGCGGAAGGACTTGGATGACACATTGACGGTGATATCGGACGGCCGCGGTTTCGCGACGTCGACGATCAGCAGCAGTGGTTCGGCCGCCCGGGCGGTAGCGCGCAACGCGATGTCCCCGGCGACGACAAACCGTTGTTTGTCCAGGCGCAGGTCCAGCAGCAGGTCGATCGACAGCGGAATGTGGATGACGAAGGTGATGAGGTCGCCAAGCTTGCGCGTCACCCGGGGCTCGTGGATCTTGACATTCGCGCTGACCTTGGCGATCCCGCCGGGTCCCTGCGCGATCGGTTCCATGGCGAACTCGCTGCCCGCGATATCGGCGAACGCGGCGGCGACCCGGTCCGGCGTGACGGCAACCTCGAAGAATCTGCGGCCGAATTCTTCGTAGGTGATGTAGTCGTGGATGTGCATAGGTCTATACCGTCTCACGTCACCTGCCAAAACGGTCGCTGATCCGGTCGCGTCGCACGAATTATTGACCCCTGACCTGGTCCAGCCGTCCCGGCTGGGCCTCGCCACGTGTGATCTGCGCCCTCTCCCGGCGCGTTGTGAACAACACCACAAGCGGGCTTTTCGATTCGGTGTGTCGGGCGGCGGCCTGCCAGGCTTGGACAACTGGAGGTGTTGGAGTCTGATGCACGCCCACGAATTTTCTGAGCGACGCTCGGCGGTGTCGCGCATCGCGGGGACGTTGACCTGGCTCGGCGGCGGACACTGGCGTGAGCTTGGCGAACGTCATGAGCGGTCCACGCACGCCGTCGCCGGCGCGGTGATCGCGCTCGGCGCCGTGCTGGCCTGGCTGGTCGCCGGCTTGGCCGTGGGCGCGTCCGCAGGCTGGCCCGTCTGGGCCGTCGCGGCGTTAGGCCTGGTGGTGGGGCTGCTGGTGGGCGCGGTGATCCGGGGCACCGCCAGCGGCCCGGCCCGCGGTTGGCCCAGCACCGCGGGGCGCGCCGCCGTCGCCATCGCCGTCGGTACCTTCGTGGGTGAGCTGGCCGCGCTGGTCATGTTTTCCGGTTCGATCGACCACCGTCTCGACGAACGCGCCCTGCGCGATGCGGACTCGGTGCCGGCCGTCGCGGCGGCGTCGGCCGCGCTGCGACAGGACCGGGAGGCACGGGTTTCGCTCGACACCACCGTCGACCAGGCCCGCGGCCGACTGGACAACGCCTTGGTCGTCGCCCGCTGCGAATACCACCCCACACCGGAATGCCCGCAGACCCGGATCACCGGCGTTCCCGGGCACGGGCCCGAAACACGCACGGCAAACGAACTTCTCGCCGACGCCCAGCGCGAGCTGGGCAACGCGTTGGCGAATCGAGACCGCCAAGCGCCCGCGCTGGACGCCCGCATCGCAGGCGACGAGCAGGCCCTTGCCGAGGCACGCCATGCCGTGGTCGCCGGCGCGGGTCGCGGCCTGGGCGACCGCTGGGTGGCGATGAACGAAGTGACCGTGGCCAGCAGCGCGGCGCTGGCGTTGCGGCTGGTGACGATCGCCTGCTTCGCGCTGCTGTGCCTGCTGCCGCTGATTCTGCGGCTGTGGCGCGGCGAGACGACCCACGATCGTCACGCGGCCGCCCGCGCGCGCCGGGAACGCGCCGAGCTGGAAGCCGACACCGCGATCGCGATCAAGCGTGCCGAAGTTCGCCGCGCCGCCGAAATCATGTGGGCCGAGCATCAACTCACCCAGGCTCGGCTCGCCATCGAGGCCCAGGCCGAGATCGATCGCGAGCAGCAGCGCCGTCGAGTGGTCGAAGCGCTGGAGGGTCCGGTGCGCGCGTCGGCCGAGCGTACCTTCGAGCCAGTGGAGGAAGACATGTACTTGCCGATCGCCGCGGAAGCCGAGGCCGCCAGCCGCGCACTCGCCCCCGGTGCAGCAGGGCACACCGACGCTGAGGCCAACCTGCCCGCGCAGGTCGAGCCGCGCGGCCCCGTTGAAACCCACGAACCTCAGCGGCAGCACGGCGGGCCACTGATCCCGTCGCTTCCGGACGCCACCAAGGCTGCGGCGCGGTGGATTCGTCCGCTGGTACCGCCGTTCGTCGCGCGGGTGATCGATAACACCACCGCGCCGCTGCGCACCGCGCGTCAGGTATTCGAAGAGGTGGAGGAGATCGCGTTTTCGCTCAAGCGCACGCGCAAGGTGACGGTCGATTCCGAGAGTTCCGACGGCGGCCGGCAGCGGGCGGTCGAATCCGCGACCGCTGACTCCCCCGTCGAAGCCAGCCGGATCGAATCGTCACGCGGGCAGGGCCACCCCGGCAGCCACGGCCGGCTGGGTACCGACGTTGGGCACCCGTCGTTAGCGCAGGCGCCCGCGGCACACGTCGCGGGCCTGCCGTCGACCGATCGGGACGGCCGGCTGGAGCTGATGGAGCGGGATGGGCCGGGTGAGCTGGGCTCACCGCAGGGTCCGCGCCAGCTGCCGCCGGCCAAGTAACGGGCCACACGGCGGCTCCGATCGACATGACACGCCGCCCGGTGCGCTGCAACCACGCCGGTGGGTGACCCGGTCGCAGCGTATTATCCTGCCCACAGACGGAATCGTTGACCCGTAATTGCATTCGGATTGGGAGCCGGACGTGAATCGCGTGGTGATATCGGGAGGATCGGCCGTGACGCCGTCGACCATATGAAGGTCAGCCTGCTGCTGGCGGACGCGGCGCAAGCCGACGCCCAATCGGGCAAGGTCCATGCTCTCGGACTGGGCTGGCGGCAGTGCCAAACACCCACGCCCCCTTTTGCTTTGGTGCTGTTTCTGGACATCGACTGGGATGAGACCAACAGGCCGCACAAGCTGACATGCCAGTTGCTCACCACCGATGGCCAGCCGGTGATCGTGCCCGGACCGCATGGGCCGCAACGGATTCTGTTTGAAGCCGCCGCGGAGGCAGGCCGTCTGCCGGGGGCGATCCATGGAACGGCGGTGAGGATGCCGTTCACGCTCAACATCCCGGCCGGAATCCCTCTAGAACCGGGAATCTACGAATGGCGGGTGGAGGTGGAAGGGTTCGAGCTGGCCACCGCGGTGGAAGCGTTTGTGGTGGCCGGCGGCGCCCATCCGCCGATGTCATCGTGAGGCGAGTGTCGGAATGGCTGCTGCGGCAATCCTTTTCACCGGTTCGCCGTTGTTTCAGCTATGAGGGCGTCAGCTGACGGCTAAGTCCAGATGTTCAAGGCGGCGCACCAATATGCTTGGCAACCATCGTCCGACATCGGCGACCTCGATCAGTGAGGTCCGTTCGAGCAGCAGCCGCAAGACGATCTGGGCCTCCAAGCGCGCGAGCGCGGCGCCGACACAGAAGTGGGTCCCCTTCCCAAAACTCATGTGGCCCTTGCCTCCCGCGCGATCGAGGCGGAACTCGTCGGGCGTGTCGAATTGGGCCGGATCCCGGTTGGCGGCGCCCCACAACAGCAGCAGGTGCGAGTTGGCGGGCAGGTCGAGGCCCCCTAGCGTGGTCTCATTACGTACGTGGCGGTAGTGACCCCGGAACGGCGCCTCGTAACGCAACGTCTCCTCGATGAACGGCCCGAGCAGCTGGGGGTGGTTGCGGACCCGTTGCTGGATGTCGGGACGGGTCGCGAGTATCCATGCCGCGCTGCCCAATAGCGATGCCGTGGATTCCCCACCGGCGGCGAACAGGGTAACCATCATGACGTGGGCGGTGAGCGTGTCCAGCTCGCCCGAGGCGCGGGCGGTGGCCAGCTCGCCGAGCAGATTGTCCTGCGGATCGGCGGCGGCCCGGTCGAACTGCTCGGCGATGTAGCCGCTCAGCTCCATCACGGCGACGCCCGCGGCGGCGAGCTGGTCTTGATCGACCAGCCCTTCGAGCAGCTGGGTGGCCGCGTATCCCCACCTCACCAGCTGTGCGATGGGGGCGTCGGGCACGCCGATGAGTCGAGCTACGACCATCATCGGCAGACGGTTGGCCATGGCGCCCATCCACTCGATGCGGCCGGCCCGCGCACCGTCGGCCCATAGCCGATCCGCGGTCTCGGCGGCGAACCGCTCCATGAGGCGGATTCGCTTGGCCGCGAGGTGCCGGACCAGCAGCTTGCGGTGCACCGCGTGGGCAGGATCGTCGGCGGTGGCCAGCACGTGGGTCGGTCCGCCGAGCGGGTCCATCTCGAACGGCTTGATCCTGCCCTCAGCGGTATAGGTCATCGTGGCCGTCAGGTTCGAGGAGAAGTCCTCGGCACGGCCGACGGCCTCGTTGACCGCGTCCCAGCCGCACACCGCATAGAACTCAGAGTCAGCAATGTGTTGGACGGGACCGGCGGCGCGCATCCGCTCATAGAGCGGGTACGGATTCTGCAGGGATTCGGTGCCGAAGAACGTGATGGCATCGATGGCCGGTGTCATTTCTTCAGCCTTACGGGCGTTCCGTGCTGGCCGCCAACGGCCGGGGCCACGGCGCGTGTCGTGGTGGCCGTCGCGGCAGCATTCGCCGCCATCAACGTCGAGCGTGTGCCGGCCAGGTTGTTCGCGGCCACGGCTGCCAATTCCGGCCCCGCGAGCACGTATGACACGCCATTTTCCTTTCACCAGGCGGGATTTCGATCGCAGCCATCCCAATACGAGACTCCGCACGTTGCGAATGGAGCGGCTCGGCGACCGTCTGCGGAATTACGGCGTGGGTTCGGCCGTAAGCGTTTCCATCCAAGCTGGTCGTATTGGAATTCATGCAAACCCAACGCGGGACAGACTACGCCTCGCCCGCCATAACTCAGAACCTGATGAGGAAGCCCGCGCCTGCGGTTCCGGCGCTGGCGATGCCGGAGAGCAGGCTGGGCACGGTCAGCGGAAGGGTTCCGGTGTTTGCGAGGCCCGACAGGGCACTACCCAGATTCAAGAGTCCTGAGGTGTTGGCACCGACATTCTGGAAGCCCGAGCCGCCGAAGAGGCCCGGTGGGTTGACGTTAAACAGACCTGAGAGGCCGGACCCGCGGTTGCCAAAGCCGGAGCTGCCCCCGGCCCCGGTGTTGAAGAATCCCGATGACGGTGCGGTGCTGGTATTGCCGAAGCCCGGTGGCGGCGGGATCTCGACACTCGCGATCGTGGTGGCTGGCAGCGTGACGCTGGGGATCGTGAGGCCCGGGAGGGTGAAGCCGGAAAGGTGAACGGGCGGGACCGTGAGGCCCGGAATGGTGAAGGGATCAAGTTTGATGGGGTTCACAGTGAGCCCGGGCACGGTGAAGGCGCCCAACTTGATGGCCGGGATGGTGATGTCGGGCAGGGTGATCGGTGGCAGGCCGAATTGGTCCACCCCGATGGGGTTGATGGTGAATTGGCCGGTGGTGGCCCCGGAATGGTGAAGCCGTCCAACTTGATGGGCGGGATGGTGATGTCGGGCAGGGTGATCGGTGGCAGGCCGAATTGGTCCACCCCGATGGGGTTGATGGTGAATTGGCCGGTGGTGGCCCCGGGAATGGTGAAGCCGTCCAACTTGATGGGCGGGATGGTGATGTCGGGCAGGGTGATCGGTGGCAGGCCGAAGTCGTCCACCCCGATGGGGTCGATGGTGAATTGGCCGGTGGTGGCCCCGGGAATGGTGAAGCCGTCCAGGTGGACGGGATTGATGGTGAGCCCGGGCACGGTGAAGTCGTCCAACTCGATGGCCGGGATGGTGACCTGGGGCAGGGTGATCGGTGGCAGGCCGAAGTCGTCCACCCCGATGGGGTTGATGGTGAATTGGCCGGTGGTGGCCCCGGGAATGGTGAAGCCGTCCAGGTGGACGGGATTGATGGTGAGCCCGGGCACGGTGAAGTCGTCCAACTCGATGGCCGGGATGGTGACCTGGGGCAGGGTGATCGGTGGCAGGCCGAATTGGTCCACCCCGATGGGGTTGATGGTGAATTGGCCGGTGGTGGCCCCGGGAATGGTGAAGCCGCCCAGGTGGACGGGATCGATGGTGAGCTTGGGCACGGCGAAGTCGTCCAACTCGATGGCCGGGATGGTGATGTCGGGCAGGGTGATCGGTGGCAAGCCGAATTGGTCCACCCCGATGGGCTTGATGGTGAATTCGTCGGTGGTGATGCCGGGAATGGTGAAGCCGCCCAGGTGGACGGGATTGATGGTGAGCTTGGGCACGGCGAAGTCGCCCAACTCGATGGCCGGGATGGTGATGTCGGGCAGGGTGATCGGTGGCAAGCCGAATTGGTCCACCCCGATGGGGTCGATGGTGAATTCGTCGGTGGTGATGCCGGGAAGGGTGAAGCCGCCCAGGTGGACGGGATTGATGGTGAGCTTGGGCACGGTGAAGTCGCCCAACTCGATGGCCGGGATGGTGACCTGGGGCAGGGTGATCGGTGGCAGGCCGAATCGGTCCACCCCGATGGGGTCGATGGTGAATTCGTCGGTGGTGATGCCGGGAAGGGTGAAGCCGCCCAGGTGGACGGGATCGATGGTGAGCTCGGGCACGGTGAAGTCGCCCAACTCGATGGCCGGGATGGTGACCTGGGGCAGGGTGATCGGTGGCAGGCCGAAGCCGTCCACCCCGATGGGGTCGATGGTGAATTCGTCGGTGGTGATGCCGGGAAGGGTGAAGCCGCCCAGGTGGACGGGATCGATGGTGAGCTCGGGCACGGTGAAGTCGCCCAACTCGATGGCCGGGATGGTGACCTGGGGCAGGGTGATCGGTGGCAGGCCGAAGCCGTCCACCCCGATGGAGTTGATGGTGAATTCGCCGGTGGTGATGCCGGAAATGGTGAAGGCGCCAAGAGTGACGGGCGGAATCTCGATTTGCGGCAGGGTAATCGACGGAAGACCAAAGCCGTGGATTTTAAACCCGTCGATAGTGATTGCCATTATACTCAAGTTGGGGGTAAAGAAGCCAGGGGAGACGCTAATCTTCTTAAGCACGAAGAAGGCTTCGCCGTTAAAGGGATCTATGATAGCAGTATTTCCTACAAAATTAATCCCCTTGAGGGCAGTTACATTCGTATTCCACTCTATCCTCAGGTTGGGTTTAATTTCAAATTCGGGCACGTGTACCGAGGGCAACATTATTTGGGGAGTACTTATCTTGGGCGTTGTAAAATCGCCCACCGTGACATTGTCGATCCTGAAACCCGGAATTGTGATTTCGGGCAAGGTGATACCCGGCACGGTGATGGTGGGTGTGGTCAGGGATGGAATGGTCAGCTTCGGGGTGCTAAAGGCGCCGACGCCTGCGCTGTTGAGCGTGAAGCCCGGCACGGTCACCTCGGGCAGTTTCAGGCCCGGCACGGTGATCTCGGGTGTGGTGATCGTGGGCAGATCCAGCTCCGGCACGGTGATCTCGGGTGTGGTCAGGGATGGAATGGTCAGCTTCGGGGTGCTAAAGGCGCCGACGCCTGCGCTGTCCAATTTGAAGCCCGGCACGGTCACCTCGGGCAGTTTCAGGCCCGGCACGGTGATCTCGGGTGTGGTGATCGTGGGCAGATCCAGCTCCGGCACGGTGATGGTGGGTGTGGTCAGGGATGGAACGACCAACTTCGGGGTGCTAAAGGCGCCGACGCCTGCGCTGTCCAATTTGAAGCCCGGCACGGTCACCTCGGGCAGTTTCAGGCCCGGCACGGTGATCTCGGGTGTGGTGATCGTGGGCAGATCCAGCTCCGGCACGGTGATCTCGGGTGTGGTCAGGGATGGAATGGTCAGCTTCGGGGTGCTAAAGGCGCCGACGCCTGCGCTGTCCAATTTGAAGCCCGGCACGGTCACCTCGGGCAGTTTCAGGCCCGGCACGGTGATCTCGGGTGTGGTGATCGTGGGCAGATCCAGCTCCGGCACGGTGATGGTGGGTGTGGTCAGGGATGGAACGACCAACTTAGGGGTGGTAAAGGCGCCGACGCCTGCGCTGTCGAGTGTGAAGCCCGGCACGGTCACCGCGGGCAGTTTCAGGCCCGGCACGGTGATCTCGGGTGTGGTGATCTTGGGCAGATCCAGCTCCGGCACGGTGATGGCGGGTGTGGTCTGGGGCGGAATGACCAACTTGGGGGTGCTAAAGGCGCCGACGAGTGCGCTGTCGAGTGTGAAGCCCGGCACGGTCACCGCGGGCAGTTTCAGGCCCGGCACGGTGATCTCGGGTGTGGTGATCGTGGGCAGATCCAGGCCCGGCACGGTGATGGCGGGTGTGGTCTGGGGCGGAATGACCAACTTGGGGGTGCTAAAGGCGCCGACGAGTGCGCTGTCGAGCGTGAAGCCCGGCACGGTCACCGCGGGCAGTTTCAGGCCCGGCACGGTGATCTCGGGTGTGGTGATCTTGGGCAGATCCAGGCCCGGCACGGTGATGGCGGGTGTGGTCAGGGATGGAACGACCAACTTCGGGGTGCTAAAGCCGCCGACGCCTGCGCTGTCGAGCGTGAAGCCCGGCACCGTCACCTCGGGCAAATCCAGGCCCGGCACGGTGATGGTGGGTGTGGTCAGGGATGGAACGACCAACTTCGGGGTGGTAAACCCGCCGACCAGTGCGCTGTCGAGCGTGAAGCCCGGCACGGTCACCTCGGGCAGATCCAGGCCCGGCACGGTGATGGTGGGTGTGGTCAGGGATGGAACGACCAACTTCGGGGTGGTAAACCCGCCGACCAGCGCGCTGTCCAATTTGAAGCCCGGCACCGTCACAGCCGGTAGATCGAGGCCCGGCACGGTGATCTCGGGTGTGGTGATCTTGGGCAAGTCAATGGCGGGCACAGCCAAGTTCGACGTAGTGATAGTCGGTAAATCCAGAGCCGGGATGTTAATACTAGGTATGTTTACTGGCGGCAAGGTTAGATCTGGCGTGGCCAAGTTAATACGAAGGCCGCCCTGGCCGGTTCCCCTAAACGCGAAACCGTTGTTCATATCGCCGGTGTTAAAAAGGCCCGTGTTGACATTTCCCGAGTTGAAGAACCCGGTGTTTAGATCACCCGTGTTGTAGCTGCCCGTGTTGGAAGAGCCTGAATTGAAACTCCCGGAGTTGAAGTTGCCGACGTTGAAATTACCCGTGTTTGTTTCGCCGATATTCCCGATGCCCGTGTTGAAGGCTCCCGGATTGAAGAAGCCCGTGTTGTAGCTGCCGGAGTTGGCGCCGCCAAAGTTTCCGAGACCGGTATTGAAGAATCCCATGTTTCCGTTGCCGGAGTTTCCGATTCCGACGTTGCCGGTGCCGGAGTTGAAGAAACCGACATTCCCGGCGCCTGAGTTGAACCAACCGAGGTTGGCCGCGCCGGAGTTCAGCCAGCCAAAGCCAACCTGGCCGGTGCCCGAGAGCCCGATACCGATGTTGTTGCTGCCGGTATTCCCGAACCCGAAATTATTGCTGCCGGTGTTCCCGAAGCCCACATTGAAGCTGCCCGCGTTCCCGAAACCCGTGTTATGGCTACCCAGATTGCCGGGGCCGAAGTTGGAGTTACCCAGGTTTCCGAGGCCGAAGTTGTTGCTGCCGAGATTTCCGAGGCCGAGGTTGAAACTGCCGCGGTTTCCACCGCCCAGGTTCCCGACGCCGACGTTTGCGCTGCCCACATCGACAGTCGTTTTGGCAGCAAGGGTCACGGGCACACCGGCCAGCTGACCCGCCACCCCCGCCAGACTCTGCAGCGGCTGGGCAAACGGCTTTAGCGCCGAAACCACGGCCGAAGCCCCCGCGTGATAGGCAGCCATCACGGAGACGTCCTGCGCCCACATGGCCTCATACGCCGCTTCGATCGCAGCGATCGCCGGAGCGTTTTGACCAAACAGGTTCGACATCACCAGCGACACCAGATCAGAACGGTTGGCCGCCACCATGATCGGCTGCACCATCGCCGACCGGACCGCTTCAAACTCGGCCGCCATGGTGCCGACCTGCGTCGCCGTCTGCCGGGCCTGGGCCGCCGTAGTCGCCAGCCAACCCGCATAGGAAGCTGCCGCCGCGGCCATCGCCGCTGACGCCCGGCCCTGCCACGATCCTCCGATCAGCCCCGCCGTCACCGTACCGAAAGATGCTGCGGCCGAACCCAATTCGTCGGCCAACTCGCCCCAGGAGGCCGCGGCGGCCAACAAAGGCTCCGATCCGGCCCCGGCGAAAATCAGCGCTGAATTGATCTCAGGTGGCAATGCCAAAAAACTCATCGGCCAACCTACCCTTCCTCACGCCGCACCAGGCTTGCTCAGGCCGCAGCAGGCCAATGACAAGTCGCGACAGCCCCACAATCGAAGCGATCTTGTTTGGTTCTCGTCGAGCTGATCTGCCCTGCCTGCGAACGACATCCGCAAGTCCAACCACCCCATTCACGTGGAGTGATGGGATATTTTGGGCACCGAAAGTCCGCAGGTCAAGGGCGTGTCGACAAGTTGAGATCTGGCGCCTTGCAGATCTGGCATGGGCGTCTCACTGCGGAAGTCCGACCTGCGACGACAGTGAGAAAATGTGTTATTTTTGTCTCACATTGATACGACATTCCCATGCATTTCAGCGGGAGGACGCGTGACCGGTGCTCGGTGATGATTGGCTGGTCGGCGGCGATCGCCGGGTAGCCGCCGTAGAACGTATCTACGACGCCGCGATCGAGCTCATGAGACACAACGGGATGAACGCGATCGACATCGACGAGTTGGCCGCCCGAGTCCACTGCTCGCGTGCAACCATCTACCGCTACGTCGGCGGCAAGGCTCAGATCCGAGACGGCGTCGTCGCCCGGGTTGCGATCCGCATCGCCGCTTCCGTGCACTCGAGGGTCGAGATGTTAAGCGGGCCGGAGCGCGTCACTGCCGCAATCCTTTTGGCACTCCACGAAATCCGGTCCGAGCCACTGTGCCGACTCATGATCCGCTCGATCCGCGGCGGCACCCGCGAAGTGGCCTGGCTCGCAGAGATGCCGCTCCTTACCGATTTTGCTGCCGAGCTCACCGGGCTCAGCGGCGATCCTCAAGCCGCAAAATGGGCGGTTCGCGTCCTGCTATCACTGATGTACTGGCCAGGCGAGGACGACGACGCCGAACGGCGGCTAGTTGAAAAATTTGTCGCGCCCGCATTCGCCCAGAGTCATTGAGCCGCTTACTCCTTGCCGAAGCCCTCATGGAGCGCGGCTAGGAACCCCGCTAGGTGATTCATCTCCTGCGCGCAATGCACCAGCAGATTTCGCGCGGTGCCCTCCGACACGCCGAGCACTTTCGACGCGAAGGGACGCACCGCCGCGGATGCCACACCAGGGGCATGGCGCACCGCGATGTGCGGTCCCCCCATCCAGAACCGGGACCGCATCTCGGACCCGCCCGCCGTGGAGCGGATGTGATGGACGAACCACCCGGCGTCCACCGGGGCATCGCCGGAACCCAGGCGTGCGCACACCGCCACCGCGTCGTCGCTGTCGTCGGGCAGACCCATGGTCGCCGGTGTGACGAATTGGATGGCGGCGGACAGCATCGACGAGCCGATGTACTCGCTGATCATCGACCAGCGGCCGACGTAACGCTGTGCGCCCCGCCGGCCGGCATCATCGCCGTCCTTCCACCACGCCGACAGATGGGCCCGCGGGTGCCACAGCTTGTAGCGGCGGGTGTCGCTGCCGTGCCAACCGAACCACCACGACCACATTGCCGGAGTGACCCCCGGCATATCGGTCCGCACGGATACCTGCATGCTGCCGTCTTCGAGGATCCCGTAACCGTTCTCGGTCTGCTGGTAACCCTCGTTGGCAATCGTCGCGACGTCATCGAACGCCAACAACGTCGGCCCGGCCTGCGGACCATGCTGCAGTGCCTCGACGACATGCTGTGGCAGCCGGGCCATGGCGGGTTTGAAGAACTTGGCAAACGGCGTGTTGGCGTCGTCGTTACGGTAGCCGAGGTACAGGTCGCTAGCCATCAGATTCTTCCCATCCAGCTGTTGAACAAACCGTCGGGGTCGTATTCGGCGCGCACCCGGTCGAGCTTGGCCATGGCTTCGTCGCTGGCGAACCGCGCTGGACGGGCGCCGAGGTTCTCGTCGGCCAGCTGGATGCCGGTGGCCAGATCCGACATGGCGGCCATGTTGGAGCGCGCCCAATCGCCGTACTTCGCCTCATCGGCCGGATCCTTCCAGGCGCCGTAGAGCGCCAGGTAGATGTCGGCTTCCATGCTGTACGCCATGTCGTGACGGGGAGGGCACGGGCCCCAGTTCAGCCACAGGAAGTGCGCCGGGTGCGGGGGCAGCGTGTCCAGGATCGTCCGGACACCCGGCAGCAGATCTTCAGCCGGCGCCGACGTCCACATGTTATCCACGGCATAGTGATGGTCCGACAGATAGTGGCTCATCGCGATGTCATACCAGGTGGGCAAATCGGTTGGCATATAAGGAACTTTGACGAGTGCCTGGTCGGCAACCGGGCAGGTGCCAAACAGCGCGAGCGCCTGTTCGGCCTCCTCGGCGGAGTCGGCGAACACGGGCGAGGCAAACGAGATGACGGGGACGGCGATGCCCATGTTCGGTTCACCGCGGGAGGCGAGGGCCTGCAGCTCGACCCGAGGATCGACGTCGGCGCTGACTGCGCGTGCCCAGGTAAAGACCTCGTCGGCAAGCTCAACCGGGTAGACATAGACGCTGGCGCCACAGACGGCGGGCCGCGGGTACAGCTTCAAATAAAACGAGGTGACCACGCCAAAAAAGCCCGGCCCGGCGCCACGGGCGGCCCAGTACAGATCGGTGTGATTGTCTGCGTCGCAATGGATCTGCTCACCATCGGCGGTGATGACGTCCAGGCCGACGACGCTCTCGCAAGCCGGGCCGTAGATCCGGCTGTTCCAGCCGTATCCGCCCTGCAGCAGATAACCACCGAGACAGACACCCTTGCAGTGGCCGCCGGGGAAGAACAGGTTCTGCGCTTCCAAGTCGGCCATGAGCAAGCTGCCGCCCTTCCCCGGACCGACGACCGCGCGGCCCTTGTCCACGTCAATGTCAGCGTGATCGAGGCGGCTGACGTCGAGCAGCACGGAGCCGTCGCGCAGATGGCTGGCCGCGAAGCTGTGCCCTCCGGAAACGATGCTGACCCGATGGCCGTTGGACTTGGCATAACGGATACCCGCGATGACCTCGAGGGCATCGACAGCCTGCACAATCACCTCGGGGTAGCGCTCGGGCACCCGTTGATGCCAGACAGACCCGCGGCGGGCCTCCTCGTAGCCGTCATCACCACGAAAGAAATGTCGCCCGGCCGGCAGACCGCTCATCGCTAGCTCCTTTGATCCGAATATCGGTTCTTTAAAATCCGATATGCGGCCCACTATAGTGGATAGAGTGCCGCGAACGGAACGAACTCCGCCAACACATCGTGACGAGGGCATCCAGGTTTTGCGTCGCGCCGCGGCCGTGCTGGACGAGATCGCCGCCGAGCCGGGACGCTTACGCCTGGTCGATCTCGGCGAGCGCCTGGGGCTGGCCAAGTCCACCACCCGGCGGTTGCTGGTCGGATTGGTGGAGGTCGGGTTGGTCGGTGTGGACTCGCGCGGCCGCTTTTCGCTGGGTGAGCGATTGCTGAGGTTCGGCACCGCCTCCGGCGCCCACATCGCGGCGATATTTCGGCCGACGATCGAGCGGGTGGCGCGCGCAACCGAGGGCGAGACGGTCGATCTGTCGATATTGCGTGGCCGGCGCATGTTGTTCATCGACCAGATCGAATCGTCACACCGGCTCCGGGCGGTATCGGCAATCGGCGTCCGGTTCCCGTTGGACTGCACGGCCAACGGGAAAGCCGCACTGGCCGCGCTCGACGACGCCAACGCCGAGGCGGCCCTCGCTCGGTTCGACGCCGAGGTCGCCGATAGGCTGCGCCACGAGATCGCCGAGATCCGGCGCACCGGAATCGCGTTCGACCGCGACGAACACACGCTAGGGGTCTCCGCGGCGGCTATTGCGCGGCGAGCCACGGGCGACAACGTGGTCGCGATCTCGGTACCCACGCCTACCGAACGCTTTCTGGAAAAGGAACAGCGCATCGTCTCAGCCCTGCGCGCCGCGGCCGGCTCACCAGCCTGGACGCGCTGAGCCAGCCTGCCTCGGCGCGGCCCGGCCGATGGTAAGCCTCAATCAGCTTGCCAGCTCCAGCACTTCGTCGAAGCCGGCCACCAGGGCGTCGTGAAAAACCTCGTAGTCCGGGATGGCGGCGGCGTCCACGTTGATGCCCAGGGCGCAGGTATCGACATAGGTCAGCAGCGTGACGTTGACCGCTGACCCGATCGTCGGGCCGAACGCGTATTGCGCGAGCACCGCGGCCCCGCCCAGGAAGACCGGCACCGGGATGCCCGGCACGTCGCTGGCCAGGAAATCGACGTGGCGAAGGATCGAGCCGACGTACCACCGCGGCACCCGGTTGAGAACACCGGCGATCAATTGGGTGTGGGGCAGCGATCTTTCGTGGCGGACCGCCCTGACGCGTTCGTGGATCGCCCTGATCCGCCGGGCCGGGTCGGCCTCCCCCACGGGAACATCGAAGCGCATCAATGTGATTCGGTTGCCGCCCATTTCGTCGGTCGTTGTCCGAAGGCTGATCGGCATGGCCAGGTGCAGGTCGCCCACCACGACACCATGCTTCTCGTGGTAGCGACGCAACCCGCCGGCCACCCCCGCGACAAACGCATCGTTCAGTGCGCCGCCGCAACGATGCGCGGCGTCGAGCAAACGTGGCCGCGACACCTCGTGCACCCCCAGGCGACGGATCAGACCGCGGTCCTTCATCAGCGAAGACCCGGTGCGACCTATGGGCCGAACCGTTCGATAGACCGACGCGGCGTCGGCCGCCGCCGAGCGAACCGTTGCGATCGGCCGCCGAACCATGTGGTACATCAGTCGGGGTGCCGACGTGACCGTGCCGGTCACCGCACTGCCGAGCAATGCGGTGTCATAGCGCCAGGCGTCGCGGTACCGGCCGAGCGGCCCCCTGGGCACCGCCGGCTCGGCCGGCGGTGCCGAGCCCTGGCGGTGCGGCCTTCGGGACTGCCCGAACAGGTTCATCGCGATCTGGACGCCCCCGATTCCGTCCGTCAGGGCATGGTGGAACTTGCAGATCACCGCGGCGCCACCGTTTTGCAGACCCTCGATCAGCGTCGTCTCCCACAGCGCCCGGGCCCGATCGAAATCCTGCATGGCCGCCAGTCGGGCCGCCTCGAGCACATCGGCGAACGTGCCGGATCCGGAGACGGCCGCTCGCCGCATGTGGTAGTCCAGGTCGAAGTCTGGGTCATACTCCCACCGGGGTGGAGCCGGCGGCGGGGAGGTCAGCACGCGCTGGCGAAACATCGGCAGCTTGCGGCTCATCAGGTCGAACCGTTGGCGTACCTCGCCCCAGTCCGGCGCACGGTCGAGCAGGACCAGGGTGACGACGGTCGACCGCAGCCGCGGATCGCTGTCCATCGCCCAGGTGAAGGCGTCGCTGTTGCGCATGAATTCGGGCATCTGTGCGCTCCCGGTCATAAACGTACGACCGGCGCCGGCCGACGTCAGCACGATCGTGCGGGCCGATGACCTTGGTCCCTGCAGATCGGGCCATTGGTCAACGCGCAACCGAACGGTGTCCGGCGGCCACCGGTGCGACACACCGCATCACGTGCCGAGCACCCGCCGCGTGTAGTCGTTGAGAAAGACACGGTTGGGGTCAAGGCGGTCGCGGACCGCGGCGAAGCGGTCCCAGGCCGGATAACGATCGCGCAGCGTGGCCGCGGTCTGGTAATGGCGCTTACCCCAATGCGGCCGGCCCGCGTACTCGTCCATGATCTCCTCGACGGCGCGAAAGTAGCACTCGAACTCCATGCCGGTGAACTGGTGCACGGCGATGTAGCAGGTTTCCCGGTCGTAGGCGCACGACAGGAACGCGTCGTCGGGTGCACCGAAGCGCACCTCCAGGGGAAACATGATCGGCAGGTTTCGACGGCGCACCAGGTCGATGACGCGCTCCACGGCCGGGCGCGCATGCTCGCGGGGGATCGCGTACTCCATCTCGGTGAACTTCACGTTGCGCGCGCTCGCGTACACCCGCCACCCGTGGTCCTGCACGGACGACTCCGACATCAGCCTGGTCATGACCCGGTTCAGTTTCGGCGCCATTCCGGGGAAGAGCCGGCCGGTGTGGCACATCAGGTTCAGCCCCGCGTTTTCGAAGCCGTCGCTGATCGTGCGCTTCCACGCAGGCACCGGCCTGGGCTGCTCGTCGCTGCGCCGGGTGGTGCGCGTCAGCACCGTGTCCGCGTAGGGAAATACGAAGAACTCGAAATGGTCGTTGCCGTCCACGTATTCGTCGAGCCGCTGCAGGGTCGTCGCCAGCGGACGCAGCTCATCGTCGCGATGCAACGTGAACAGCGGCACCACCTTGAGGGTGACCTGCGAGATCACCCCCAGGGCGCCGATCGACACCCGCGCCGCCAGGTAGTCGTCACCCTCGGACAGGGTCAGCACCTCACCGCCGGCGGTGACCAGCCGCAGCGAGACGATCTGAGCCGACACATTGGTGAAACGCGCCCCCGTGCCGTGCGTCGCGGTCGCGGTCGCGCCGGTGATCGACTGCTTGTCGATGTCACCCTGGTTCTCCAGCCCGAACCCGCGTTGCGCGAGCTGCGCGAACAGTGGGTGCAGCTTGGCGCCGCCCTCGACCGTCGCCACAGCGGTGGCCGTGTCCACGTCGACGATCCGCTGCAGGCCGGTCATGTCGACCATGACCCCGTCGGTGCAGGCGCAGTCGGTGAACGAGTGCCCGGTGCCGACCGCGCGTACCCGCTCACCGTTGTGCGCTGCCCGGGTAACCACCTCGACCAGTTCGGCCTCCGAGGTGGGCCGCACGATCGACGACGGCGCGCAGATTTGATCGCCCGCCCAGTTGCTCCACCTCGCGGTCATTGCACCAGCTCCCTTGTTTGCGGCGGCACCGTAGCCGGCCACAAAGGTATCGATGTGGGCCGGTCAATGTCAGCGCGATGTTGGCAGCCAAGGACTTTGGTCCCTCAAGTTCGGGCCTTTCGTCGTCTGGGTTGGCGCCTGCGTTGGACCCGGCTGGTGCGACGAGGTGGCCGCCGGTTGCGGCATCCCGCGTCAGGCGCCGAGCACCCGCCGCGTGTAGTCGTTGAGGAAGACACGGTTGGGGTCAAGACGATCGCGGACGGCGGCGAAGCGGTCCCAATCGGGATAACGATCGCGCAGCGTTGCGGCGCTCTGGTAGTGACGCTTCCCCCAATGCGGGCGGCCCGCATACTCGTCCATGATTTCCTCGACGGCCCGGAAGTAGCTTTCAAACTCCATACCGGTGTACTGGTGAACGGCGATGTAGCAGGTGTCACGGCCGTTCGCGGTGGACAGGAAGGAGTCGTCGGCGGCCGAGAAACGCACCTCGAGGGGGAACATGATCGGCAGTTTGCGACGGCGCACCAGGTCGACGACGCGCCGCACCGCCTCCGGCCCGTGCTCACGCGGGATCGCGTACTCCATCTCGGTGAACCTGACTTTGCGCTGGGTCGCATAGACCTTGTAGGCGCGGTCGCACACCGTGGAGTCCGATGCCAGGCTGGTCAGCAGCCGGTTCAGCCGCGGCGCCGCCCCGGGGAATCGCCGGCCGGTCTGGCAGATCAGGCTGAGCCCGGCGTTTTCGAAGTCTTCACTGATCGTGCGTTTCCACGCCGGCGTGGCGATGGGCTCCTCGTCGCTGCGGCGCATGGTGCGCGTCAACGCCGCGTCGGCGTAGGGGAACAGAAAGAACTCGAAGTGATCGTTGCCGTCGACGAGCTCGTCGAGGCGCGCGAGGGTTTCCGCCAGCGAGCGTTTCTTGTCATCGCGGTGCAGCGTGTACAGCGGCACGACTCTCAGGGTGACTTGTGAGATCACCCCGAGGGCGCCGATCGACACGCGCGCCGCCAGATAATCGTCGCCCTCCGTCAGGCTCAGGATGTCCCCGCTGGCGGTGACCAGTCGCAGCGAGTCGATGCACGCCGACAGGTTCTGGAAGCGGGCCCCGGTTCCGTGCGTCGCGGTCGCGGTCGCACCGGTGATCGATTGCGGGTCGACATCACCCTGGTTGGCCAGTCCCAGACCATGCCGAGCCAGTTGAGGTCCCAGCGCACGGAGCGTTGCGCCGCCTTCGATGGTCACCAAACCCGTCGTGGAATCCGCGTCGACGACCCGCTGCAGGCCCGTCATGTCGATCATGACTCCGTCGGTGCAGGCGCAGTCGGTGAACGAGTGTCCGGTGCCAACCGCGCGCACCCGCTCGCCTTTCCGCGCCGTCTGGGCGACCACGTCGACGAGCTCGGCCTCCGAGGTGGGCCGCACGATCGACGACGGCGCGCAGATTTGGTCGCCGGCCCAGTTGCTCCAGCGCTGAGTCATCGCACCAACTCCCTGATCACGGATTCGGCTACGGTGACGGCCCGCGCCACCGTCTCATAGTTGAGGTTTTCGGGCGTGTCCGACATCTGGTGGTAGTTCGGCAGCGACTTGTGGCGGCCGATCGAGGTAAAGCACGCGGTCGGGTAGCCGGCGCGGCTCATGAGCACCGCGTCGGTGCTGTTACGCGACCGCATGCCCCGACGCACCGGCACATCGGCGCGATCCGCGGCCCGGATCACCAGATCGCGGAAGGGTCGATAGAAGTAGTCCTCCATGACGGTGGTGCCCTCACCCTCGAGCATGATCAGCTCGGGCGAGCCGACGGTGTCAAAGTTCAGAAAATAGGTGCGGTTCCGGTGGAGTTCGGGTGTGTGGCGCTCGAGGAAACCGTAGATCCCGCCCTGCAGCACCTCCTCGGCGCCAAGGGACACCAGCAGCACGCGCACGCCCTGCACCGGTCGCTCGCGCAGCCGCTCGGCCAGCGCGACCAACAGTGCCACCGCGGAGAGATTGTCGTTGGCTCCCGGGACAACCGGGCTGCGAGCGATGTCGGCGAACAACACGGCCGCTAATGCGCTACCCAAGGCTCCCGCGAGCATCATCCGGCGGCTGCCGCGCAAGGCGCCGATACCGGCAAGCACGGGCGCCAGGATCGGCGCCCACCAGTTCGGCAACTGGGTGTCGATGCGCTCGACGATCCCGGGGAAGCGCTCACCAAAAAACTCCTCGATGTGAGCCTCGAAGAACTTGCCGCTGTGCGCCGCGTCGTGATGCGCGCACACCACGACCGTGCGGTCTCCCTCCAGATCACCGGCTTCGGCCACCACATTCCAGGTCGTGCGGGGCTTTTCGGTGCTCTTGCGCGCAAACCGGGGCCCGTTGGAGCAGTCGTCGGCGACCGCCAGCCCCGCGCCCAAACCCGCGATCGCGGCGGGGATGCGCAAGCGGCGGCTGACCAACCCGGCGACGCCCGCAGCCACCCCGATCGCCTCCAGCTTGACGTGCAGTCGTGGGTAGCCGTCGAGGTACTGCGCCTCCTCGATGCGCGCGTGCTGCGCGCCCGCCGCGGTCAGGCGCTCGACGATCCACGCCGCCGCCCGCTGCTCGCCCGGCTCACCGGCGACCCGCTCGATCGGCGCCAGCGCCTCGACGACCTCGCGCAGGGTGCCCAGCTCGGTTGGCGGTGCGGTCATCGCGGTCATACCAGCTCCTTTTCGCGCGCCTGAAACCGTGTCTGCGAGCCGCGCCACATCTGCCCGGTGAGCATCGTAGGCCCTGGCGGCACGCCGGCACGCCCACACCCAGCGGAGGGTTCACGTCCGGTCCGCACCAATGTCGGCGTCAAAGAAACGTCCGCCCCTCACCCCGATAGGTCGGGACGGTGTCCACGATCCGAGCGCCGCGGACCAGATGCAGGCGGTCGAACCGCTCGCACAGTTCGCCGGACTTCGTGTGGCGGAAGTAGACCTTGTCGCCAATCTTCAGCCGCCGGGCCGCGTCACCATGCAGCGGCGTCTGCACCTCGCCCGTACCTTCCATCGCGTCCAGCTTGAGCCCGGTCGGCAGATAGGGCGTTGGCATGCGGTCCTTCGCGCCAACTCCGCTGGCCATGTAGCCGCCACCAAGCGCGGTCACCGTTTTCGCGTCGGGCCGGCGACACACCGGCAGCGCGAACATCGCCGCCGGCTGCAAGGTGAACGTCGAATACGAGTCGAACAACGTCGGTGCGTAGAACCCCGAACCGGCGGTCGCCTCGGTCATCGCCGGCTCCTGTGCCACCAGCTGCAAGTCACCGGTGCCGCCGGCGTTGACGATCGTGAGGTCGGCGACCTCACGCACGAGTTCGACGGCGCGGGCGCGGCGCTCGCGCAACTCCGCGATCGACTTGCGCTGCATCCAGCCGACGACGGCGTTTTGGGCGTGCTTACCGGCGACCTTGTCGCCAAAGCCCGCGATGTGGCCCTCGTAGGACATCAACGCGACCAGCTTGAGCGCGGGCCGCCGCCCGATCTCCACGGCCAGTGCGCGCGCTTGCTCGGGTGTGTGCAGCGGCGAGCGCTTGGGGCCGATCTTCACGCGCCCACCGGCACGCCAGTAGCCGGCGTCGAGATCCAGACACAGCCGCACCGGCTTGTCGGTCGCGTTTTCGATCAGATCGAGGTGCTCGACGCTGTCGACCATGACGATCGGCGCCCCGTCAGGATCCTCGGCGGTGAGCTCGCCCAGCTGGCGCAGGCCCGCCCGATCGGTCGTGGGATAGGCGAGCAACAGGTTCTCGAAGCCGTGGCCGGCCAGCCACAGCGTCTCCGCCAACGTGAACGTCATCAGCCCGTCGAAACGCTGATTGGCGTCGAGGATTTCACGCTGTATCAGCCTGCAGCGCAACGACTTCGACGCCACCCTGATCGGCTTGTCACCCGCGCGCGCGAGCATTTGCTCGGCATTGCTCCACATCGCGTCGAGGTCGACGAACGCGAACGGCGCATCGAGCTCCGCGAACGCATCTTGGTAGCGGCTCAGCCGGCCCTGCACATCAAGCCTGACCGACCCGTCGGAACGTTGCTCGCGACCGGTCACCTCGTGCACGCCGTCACCATAACCGACAATGCGCAGCTTCTTACAGACCGTGTGCCCGACCGATCGGGGTCAGTGCGCGCGGTTGTGCGGATTGACGGCAAATCGAGCAAGCTCTGTGCAGGGTGCCCAATTTCGACGATCCCAGACGGTGGATGGGTCGGTTACGGCGCGCCGGGCGCGCCGTTTTGGCCGAACAGCAATCCGCCCAAACCACCGGCGCCGCCGGCAGCGCCACCGGTGCCGGGCCCGCCGTTGCCGCCGTTGCCGATCAGTTGCGCGTTGCCGCCGGTGCCGCCGGCGCCCATTCCGGCGGGGGCACCGCCCCCGCCGGCGCCCCCGTTGCCGAACAGAAACGCACCCAGCCCGCCGGACCCGCCGGAGCCGATGCCGTTGGCGCCACCGGACCCGCCCGCGCCGCCGTTGCCGAACAGAAACGCCGCGTTGCCACCGGCGCCACCGTTGGCCACACTGCCCGCCCCGCCGGCGCCGCCGCTGCCGCCGGTGCCCCCATTGCCCCACAGCAAACCGCCGTTACCGCCGTTGCCGCCACTGGCGTACAGCGTCCCGCCGACGCTGGTGGCTCCGCCGTTGCCGCCCATGCCGCCGGTGCCGAACAGCAGCCCGGCGCGCCCGCCGTTGCCGCCGTTGCCGCCCACCGGCTGCTGACTGGCCGGAACGAAGGCCGTGCTGCCGGTGCCGATGCCACCACCGTTGCCGCCGATGCCGCCGGTGCCGATCAGCTGGGCGTTGCCGCCGGAGCCGGCGAAACCGCCGGAACCGGCAAAGCCGGTGGGAGTGCCGGTGCCCCCCGTGCCACCGAGCCCGCCGTTCCCGCCCGCCCCGCCGGTGCCGTAGAGCAGGCCGCCCGGGCCGCCGTCCCCGCCGAGGCCACCGACGCCGCCCCCGCCGCCTTCGATGGCGCCACCGTCTCCGCCACTACCACCGGTTCCGCCGTTGCCACCGGCCCCGCCGGAACCGATCAGCCCGATGGCGCCGCCGGTGCCGCCGGAGCCACCGTGGCCGCCGAAGCTGGCCTTGCTGCCGGCGCCGGCCCCGCCCACGCCGCCGGCCCCGCCGGCTCCGGCGTTGCCGAACAGCAGACCGCCCTGCCCGCCGTTGCCGCCCTGCCCGCCGTAGCCGCCGATGCTCTGAACGGTGGAATCGCTCAGCCCGCCGGCCCCGCCGATTCCCCCGGCGCCGCCGGAACCGAACGCCAGGGCGCTGGCGCCGCCGACACCCCCGGGCCCGCCGACGCCGCCGGCCGGCAAGATGCCCGGTGAAGGGCCGGTCGTCGGCGCCGCCCCGCCGACCCCGCCGTTGCCGCCGGGGCCACCGAAACCGTAAATCCACCCGGCGCCGCCGCCGTTCCCACCGGCCCCGCCGGTAGTGCCCACGCCGCCCACGAGTGCAGCGGGACCGCCGTTGCCGCCGTTGCCGCCGGCCCCGCCGTTGCCCCACAGCAGCCCGCCCATGCCCCCGGCGCCGCCGTTGAAACCGTTGACTCCGGCGGTGGTGCCGTTCCCGCCGGCGCCGCCGGCGCCGCCGTTGCCCCACAGCCCGGCGTTGCCGCCGTTGCCGCCGTTTTGGTTGGGACCGCCGGACCCGCCGTTACCGCCGTTGCCGAACAAGATCCCGCCGTCGCCGCCGTTTTGTCCGGTACCCGGCAGCCCGTCGGCGCCGTTGCCGATCAGTGGCCGGCCCAGCAGGGCCTGGGTGGGTGCGTTGATCAGGTCGAGCAGGTCTTGTTGCACCGATTGCGCGCTGGTGGCCTCGGCGAGCGTGTACCAGCTCGCGCCGGCGGTCAGCGCCTGCACGAACTGTTGATGAAACATTGCCGCCCGGGCGCTCAGCGACTGATATGCCTGGGCATGCGCGCCGAAGACGGCCGCGATGGCCACCGACACCTCGTCGGCGCCCGCCGCGACCAGCGCCGTGGTCGGCGCCGCGGCCGCCGCGTTGGCAGCGCTGATCGACAACGCAAGCCGTGCCAAATCCGTGGCCGCCGCCGCCAGCAAGTCCGGCGACGCAATGAGATACGACATGAGGGACCTCCCGCGACCCGTTGACCCGGCCACCGCCGACCACCATCGAACCCTCGGCAAAGAGTATCCCGATCAAGGCGCTACATCGCGCATTTCCGTTCGACGCCGTGCCGCATGTCACCGACCCCAGGTGCACGGTCAACACACGTTGGTGGATTGGTTGCGATATGGCCAATAGCCTGGACTGCCACCGCGCCCGAGCGTTGGCCGACGGGGCATGTGACGCCGACCGAATGCCGTTGGCCGCCAACGGTATAGCAGTACAATGATCTCATGTTGCGTCCTGCAAGTTGGACTGAACTAGCGGGTGTGAGTCCCGTCCCGGTAGGCACCGGAGCGCCGGGTAGCAGGCCCCGGTTCGTCGTTGAGAGGCGGCGGGCTAAGCGGGGTGTCAAGAGCCTCTTTGGAGGGAGCAAGTGCGCGGGCCGTAGTGCCGTTAGGTGCGAGTCCTGCAGCCTCGTCAGATTTACAACGGAGGAGCCGAGCCGCTCATGTCACGGCGAAGGCCTATGTTCGTCGAGCCCTGGTCCGGGGTTAGCTCGGCGGGTCCTTCCGGGGTACGGGGAGCGGCACGTGCACACAGTTCAGTCGGGAACAGGAGAGGCCCGTCTGCTCAGCCTGCGTCGGGCAAAGACCAGGGGTATAAGCCGATGGTGAAATCCCTTGGAGAGCAGCGGGAGTCCGAGGGGGTCGTAGTACCGCTGATCGGCGTGAGAGACACGTCGGGAGGGAAGGGCCCCTGCTTTGATCACGCGCGCGGAGCGGGTAAGCGCAAGGGCATGACCGGGTTTGCTCGGTCCAATTCCCCCGGCAAGCCATCGCTTGCCGTAGCCGACGAGGAGCCGTTGGTGGTCTCGCCGGTGAAAGTGCGACAACTGCAACGGGCGCTATGGGCTGCGGCCAAGCAGTCTGAGGGTCGGCGTTTCCATGCCCTATATGACCGTATCTACAGGGGTGACGTCCTGTGGGAGGCGTGGGAACGGGTGCGCAACAACAAAGGCGCGGCCGGGGTGGATCGGATCACCCTGGTTGCGGTGGAGGACTACGGCGTGGACCGCATGTTGCGTGAGTTGCGCTGTGACCTTCGCACGGGTCGTTACCGTCCGGCGCCGGCGCGTCGGGTGGAGATCCCGAAACCACAGGGTGGTTTGCGGCCGTTGGGGATTCCCACGGTGCGAGACCGGGTGGTCCAGGCGGCGGCCAAGATTGTGTTGGAACCGATTTTCGAGGCGGATTTTTTGTCGTGCTCGTATGGGTTTCGGCCGAGGAGGTCGGCGACGATGGCCAAGGAACGCTTGCGGACCGGGTTCATCGAGGGTTACCAGTTCGTGGTCGAGTTCGATATCGCTAATTTCTTCGGCGAGATCGACCATGAGCGTCTACTTGCTGAGGTGGGTAGGCGGGTCTCGGATCGGCGGGTGCTCAAACTGCTGCGCTTGTGGCTGCAGGCAGGAGTGATGGTCGAAGGGGTGATCCAGCGGACGGTCGCGGGCACACCGCAGGGCGGGGGTGATCTCGCCGCTGTTGGCCAACATCTATCTGCATCTGCTCGACACCGAACTGGCCGCCCGTGGGGTGGGTGAGTTGGTGCGCTACGCCGATGACGGGGTGGTGTTGTGCCGCAGCGCGGCGCAAGCCGAGCACGCCTTGGCGGCGGTCGGGGAAATCCTGGCGTCGTTGGGGTTGCGGCTGCATCCGGATAAGACGAAGGTGGTCGATCTGAGGGAGGGTCGCGACGGTCTGGATTTTCTGGGCTGTCACTTCCGGGCTCGCATGTCGGGACGGCTGTGGGAGCAGCGCCGTATTGTGCGCTACTACCTGCAGCGCTGGCCTCGCAGCGCGCGATGGTCCGATTACGGGCCAAGGTGCGTGATCGCACCGGCCGCAATCGGGTTGGGCTGGATATCCGTGACGTGATTGCGGAATTGAATCCGATCCTGCGCGGCTGGGGTAACTACTTTCGCACCGGCAACGCCGCCCAGAAATTCGGCCAGATCGACCGGTACGTGGTGCGGCGGCTGTTCCGCTTGATGGTCAAGAAGCGGGGCCGCAATCTGTGTGCTGGACAAGCCGATCAGTGGACCGAAGCGTGGTTCAACGGGCACGGCCTGCACCGCTTGCGTGGCACCATCCGCTACCCGAAGGCAGCGTAACCATGTTCAGAAGATCATCGGTAAGCCGTGTGCGGGAAAACCGCACGCACGGATTGAAAGGGGGATGGGGAAACGGATCCGCTTTGCGGACACCGCGCCCCTGACTACCAATGGTGTTGCGCTGCCGCCCACGCGCGGAAGCGCGCACCCCTAGCCCAGCGCCCGTAGCGACGGGATATCCGCTTGTGCCGTCACAAATTTGCCCCGTCACGTCCGCGCCAGCAACCAGGTAGAGCCGTGCCCTTGGCCGATGCCACGCGGCTCGAATTCGGCTAATGCGGCAGGTAGCTCACCGGGTGGCACCAGGAACCGTGCTGGGGTGGCTTCGATTTCGCTGAGCGCAACGATCGCCAGCAGCCACCCGGCGCCAACTGGTCGGTCAGCGACCGGTCGAATCGGTTGTCCTGACAGTACCGGCGGTGGCCGCCAACTTCACTGCGCCAGAACAGATCCCGAGCCTGACCAACGGCCACGGCCGCTCGCGTGGCGCTCATCCCGGCGGCGCCGGTCCGGGTCTGTCACCCGACATCGGCGAGCAGCACACCGCCATCGCGGTTGATCCGTTACCCGAGTTCAGAGATTCTCAACGGGCCAATGTATGACAAACCGACACAGGAGTGAACGTTGTGGGTCTGGGACAAATCGCGCTGAACAGTGCGCCGGTGTTTGGCGGTGCAATGCTGGCCCTTGCGGCCGGGCAATTCAGAGGGCCCGACTACCGAGCGCTGATCAAGCAGGACATGGACCTGCTCGACCGGCTCCCGCCGGAGGCCACCACGAGGCGCGCCGAGCTGCAGCGCACGATCGATGACCGCATCGACGACCTGGTCGAGGCCGCCGATCGGAGTCGCGCGATGCGCAAGGCGGCGATGTCCTATCGGGGCAATTGGCGCGATGTCGTGCTGCTGATCTGTGTGCTGTTGTTCACGATCGTCTGGTGGGAGGTCAACCACAGCCGCGGTAATTGGCTACCGACGTTCATCGCGCTGATTGTGCTGTCGGTGGTGACCGCAGGGTATGCGCTTCGCGGCATCCTGCGTGCCGCGACCTCGCTGGTGCGCGGGCATCGCGGGACCGCTCGCGCGCACCATCCCCCCACCGCCCGACCTGAGAGTTGACAAGCTCGGCCGCCAATCGCCCAACGACCCGATCTGCTCCGGCGCCGGAGACTGCGCCGCGCACGGCCGGGCCCTCGCGAAGAGTCTGGAGCGCGATGGTGCCCGCACGCTCGATCGTGCGCCGCGCACGGCTAATTGGGGCGCGCACCCGTCACCGGTGAGCAAAACTGTCGGGAACGGGCAATCACACCCACCCGCTAGGTACGCTGTCGCAAAGCGCAGAAGGGATCCTCGCCAATGCAACCAGGCCCGCTCGATCCGGTGGCCAGCGAACGGCTATCGCACGCGGAGAAGTCATGGACGTCGGACTTGTCGATCAACGAGTTCGCGCTGCTGCACGGGGCCGGGTTCGAACCCATGGAGTTGGTGATGGGTGTCTCCGTCTATCACGTCGGCTTCCAGTTCAGCGGCATGCGTCAGCAACAGGAATTGGGCGTTTTGACCGAGGCGACCTATCGGGCGCGCTGGAATGCGATGGCACGCATGCAGGCCGAAGCCGATGCACTCAAGGCGGACGGGATCGTCGGCGTCCGGCTCACCTGGCGCCATCACGGCGAGGGCGGCGAGCATCTGGAGTTCATGGCGGTCGGCACGGCGGTGCGGTACACCCCCAAACCCGGGGCATTTCGCCGTCCCAACGGACAGGCGTTCTCCAGCCACCTCTCCGGTCAGGACATGGTGACCTTGTTGCGCTCGGGGTTCGCGCCGGTGGCCTTCGTGATGGGCAATTGCGTGTTCCACATCGCCGTGCAGGGGTTCATGCAAACGCTTCGCCAGATCGGCCGCAATATGGAGATGCCGCAATGGACCCAAGGCAATTACCAAGCCCGTGAGTTGGCGATGTCACGCATGCAAAGCGAGGCGGAGCGAGACGGCGCGACCGGCGTGGTGGGCGTGCACTTCTCCGTCTCGAACTACGCGTGGGGACTGCACACGGTGGAGTTCTACACGGCGGGAACCGCGGTACGCCGCACCGGCAGCGGGGAAACCATCACACCGTCGTTCGTGCTGCCGATGGACAACTGATGGTGGATTTCGACCTCGACCGAGTGAGCCGCACCGTCGCGGCCGCGCTCGCAGGCCCGGGCGGAGTCGCGCTGGTGGTGAACGTGTTCGCCGGACTTCCGGGCGTGGTTCACACGCCCGCCCGGCGCGGTCTGTTCCGATCGCATCCCGAGCGAATCCAGATCGGCGACTGGCGTTATGAGATCGCCCACGATGGACGGCTGCTCGCCGGACACATGGTCAACGGCGTCGTCATCGCCGAGGACATCCTCGCCGCCGACGCCGTCGGCCCACACATCGCCCGCGCGCTGGGGCAGATCGTGGCACGATACGGCGCGACCGTCATCCCCAACATCGACGCCGCCGTCGAGATGCTGGCAGCCAGCACCGGTTATCGATACTGAAAGTTATTGTCCACCAGACAGATCACTGTCTTCCGGCTGCTCACCGCTGCGTCCGGGCCGATCATCGCCGCACTCTAGCAACTCCTTGAGGGCATCGGCAAACCCGTCGGCGATGCCCCACAGGTCCGGCAGCAGGTCGGGGCAGGAGACGATGCCGATACCCAGTCCCCCGTTGAGCGACATGACGGTGATGTTGAGTCCCGCGCCGCCCAGCAGCGGGCCAAGCGGATACATCGAGTCGATTCCGCAGCCCAGGAAGTACAACTGCTCCCGCGGGCCGGGCACGTTCGACAGGATCAGGTTGTAGACCGGGCTGCTGGTCAGCAGGATCCGCGGCAGGACGCGCATGGCCGCGCCGAACATCGTCTGGCCGCCGAACTGGGTCCAGTCGTGCAGCAAGGTGGGTCCGATGGCGGCGATGTGGTCCTTGGCGGCGGCGTTGCTGGCGGCGATGGTGCGAATTCGCTCAGCGGGGTCGCTGATCTGGCTTTCCACCCGGCAGAACATCCAGGTGGTCTGATTTCGCCCGGGCCGGTCAGATTTGTCGCGCACCGACACGGGCACGGTGGCCACCAGCGGAGTACCGGGCAGCTCGCCGCGGTCAAGCAGGAACCGTCGCAACACCCCGGCGCACAAGGCCACCACGACGTCATTGATGGTCACCCCGAACCGGTCCTTGACCCTGGTGACGTCTCGCATGTCGAGATGGGTGAACGCGATAGTGCGGTGTCGGCTCAACGAGCCGTTGAAGGGGGTCGGTGGTGCAGCAAACGGTGCCGCCATGGTGCGGCCCTCGCGCGCGCGAAGCACCGTCTGCACCAGCGTCAGCATGGTCGCCGGCACCAGCGCCGCCAATCGCAATGGCCGCAGGGCAAATCCTTTCAATCCGCTCGCGGCGATCTGCAGCGCACTGCCGCCACCGGGGCCACCAGCCGGCAACGGTTCCGGCCTTTCGGGCTGCAGGCTGCACAGGTGGGCCAGCAGGTTTGCCCCAGCGACCCCGTCGACCACCGCGTGGTGCACCTTGAGCATCACCGCCACCGCGTCGGCACGCGCGCAGCCCTCGATCACCCACATCTCCCACAGGGGACGGTCGCGGTCCAGCGGCAGCCCTGCGAGATAGCCGCAGATCTCGGCGAGCTCGCGGCGTCCCGCTGGTGGGGGCAGACCGATGCGGCGCACGTGGCGTCCCAGTCGGAAGCTCTCGTCGTCCACCCACACCGGATGATCGAGATTCAGTTGGGTATCGGCGAGCTTCATCCGAAATTCTGGAACCGCCTTCACGTGCTTGGCCAGGGCGGCGCGGAACCGGCCATAGGTATAGCCGCCCGGCATCGTCGACGTGTCCAATTCCACTATGCAACACACGTTTAACGGTTGCGTCGGCGTCTCCAGGTAGAGAAAAAATGCGTCGAGCCCGCTGAGTCGTTCCATAGCCGCCCCACCCGACTAGTCAGTGCAGAAACGTCCGACCCCCATCAAAGTCTAGGGACGTGCGACGAAGAGAGCCAGCCTCGGAGAAGCGTTTTCGTGTTAATTGTTGGTGGCCGCGCCGTAGACGACACCACCGCTTCGGCGACCGGTCATGCCGTCACGAAGTCGCCGCACTGAAGGTAGCGCCCAAAGCGTGTAGCCCGCATGGGACTTCGATCGCTGCCGATCGCCGCTACAGACGGCTGGCTGCGAAACTCGCTCCCTGTTCGACCAGTCCGTCGCCCGCGTATCCGTTATGGGCTGCCCAATCGCCTCCGCTGTCACAGACGGGATCGCCGCTTGCGCACAGCTGTATGGTCTTTTCGGCATACAGCGGGCCGATGATGATCGGCGGTACGCCCAGTGAGTTCATGAATTGAGCCGACGGTGTTCCGAACAGCGTGATGGCGGCCACGTGATCGGCAACCTCGGCGGGCATCGGCCTGGGCGCGTCCTCGGGTGCCCCGTCCGGGATGGCCGCCGAGGTCACAAAGCCCATCACCGCCGCGCCCTGGGAGTATCCGCCGAGCACCATCTTGGTCTTGGGACAGCTTGTCGCCGTCTGCTCGATGTGCGAGCCGGCGTCGCTGATGCCGGACATCGCGGTGGGGAAATCCGTGGTCGCCGGGTAGTTGACCGCGTACACCCCCACGGACTTGCCGCCGATCTTCGACCGCAGTGAGTCGATGAACGTCTGTCCGATTTCACCGACGCCGGGTGGCTCGCCGGTGCCGCGGGCGAACACCACCTCGACGTCCGAGCAGGACCCGTCGGGTGCGGCTGGGGTTGCGGATGCGGATGGGACAAAAGCAAACGGCAGTGCCCAGCTTGTGACCAGCGCGGCACGGCCGAGTCGGATGATGTTGAATACGCTCACCAGTCAATAATGCCCTCTGTGTACCTTCCCCAAACGGGGAACGCTCGATTCCGGTCGGCTGCCGCTAGGTCATTGAACCCGGCGGACTAGCCGTTCGCGCGCTCGATGAAGGTCCCTGCAGCGCGCGATTCGCCGATTCTAGGCCGTCCCGAGCGGTGGGGGCGGTCGCCCGGCGTGCCCCACCCTATGCGTCGGCGGTCGAACTGCGAGGCCGTCGCGGCCACCAGAGCCAGCGGCTCAGCACCACCATCACGGCCGGTAAGACGAATGCACGCACCACGAGGGCGTCCAACAGCAACCCGATGCCGACGGTGACGCCTATCTGCGCCACCGCCAGCGCACTACTCGTCGCTAGCGCGAACATCGTTGTGCCAACGACGATTCCAGCGGTAGTAACCACCGCGCCGGTCGCGGCGAATGTTCGGATGATGCTGACGTGCGGTCCGGCAGGAAGTTCCTCGCGGATCCGTAGGGCCAGCAGTAGGTTGCCGGCCGAACCCACGGCCACCAACAAGACAAACGCGATCGGCAGCACCGACCAGTGCAACTCCTGGCCGAGCATGCGTTGCCAAATCACGACGCTGGCGCCCAGCGCGCAGACGTACGACGTCGAGACGGTGCCGACAACGACCAGCCCGGCAAGCGGACTCCGCAGCAGTAGTGCGGCTATCGCGAAGATAACGGCGAGCGTGATGACCCCTAAGGTGGTCAGGTCACCACCCACAAGGTCCTGCAGATCCCGGGTGGCCGGCCCCACCCCCGTGAGCTCAACGGCGGTCGGTTTGAGCGTGCCTGCCTCGGTCGATTGCGCCACGGCAGCCAGGATGTCGCGGGCGCGTTGGGCACCATCGCTACCCCATTCGTGCCCGTCGCCGTAGACGTACAGACGCGTCGCGTGCCCGTTCGGTGAGACGAAATGGTTCAAGACCACGCGCATGTTGGGGTCGGTCAGGATCGTCCGGGAGGCGTAGAGGTCCACCCCGGGTCCCCCATGGGAAACAGCGGCAAGCTCATGTAAGTAGCCGGGGAGCTCTCGTAGTGGCGTTGGGCCGACATTGGTGAGTGCCGCTTTCAAGCCCGCCGCCGACGCGCGAATCTCCTCCAGCTGACCGCCGACGCTGTTCAAGGCGTTCGGCAGGTCGGATGGACCGGTTGCCCCCGAGGCGGCATCGGCAATCCCCCTCGCGAGCTGTCCGGCCGCATCGGCCAGCTTCGTGGCGCCGTCGATGACGGTGTTTGCCCACTGCACCACCTCTTGGGCGGCGGAACACACCGGGTTTGTCCCGCAGTCTGGTATGGCCGCGACGAAACTTCGCAGCGGGTCGAAAATATCGAACACGTCGGCCGCGCGGTCCCGCAGTTTGGCTACCGCTTCCTGCATCAGCCGGACGGCCAAACTCGCCTGGCCAACCCCGTAGCTGCCCTGTTGGATGCCATTCTGAAGCAAATCGACCGCTGTCACCATGTCATCCGCGGCGGCTCCGAGATTGGTGAAAGTTGCCCCCCGGGACGCGAGCTGGTCGGAGAATTCGTCGAGCCGATCGCCGATATTTCCCCCCGAGGCTGTCATGGCAGCTTGCTTGGAGACCATCCCGCTGGGATGGCTCGCTGACTGCACCATGCGCACGCCGGGAATCGCCATGACTGCGGCGGTTATTCCTTCGATGGCGGTCAGACCTGCGGGATTGCGGACGTCGTGGTCGGTCTCGATGGTGACGACGTCGGGCAGCAGTTGGTTCGGCGGGAAATGGCGATCGACGGCCTGGTAGCCCCGGTTGGATTCGGCCCACGCCGGGGTCGCCGCTGCTTCGTCCCAACCGATGGGGACTCCGGGCAGGGCGATCATCAGAACCAGGACGAATACGCCACTACCCACCAAAATCGGCGCCGGCCAACGCGCCACCGCGGTACCAATGCGCCGCGATCGGCGCAGGGTCCGCTTGCGTCGCGGCGGCTTGGCCAGGTCGAGGCGCCCAGCCAGCGCGATGAGGGCCGGCGTCAACGTCAGCGCGGCCACGCCCACGACGAGAACACCGATCGAACAAAGGATTCCGGTTGTCCCGAACATGCTGATCCGGGCCAGGTCCAGCCATCCCATGGCACCCAGCGGCGCGACCACGATCAGTACCGAGCCGATGATCGCCGGCATCACACCGCGGTAGGCCTCCGCCAACGCGTCCGCCGCGGCCATCCCTTGCCTTCGCCGTTCGTGATAACGCCCGATCAGGAAGATCGCGAAGCCGGTCCCAACTCCGACAACCACCGCGATGCTCAGTTCGAGGGCGAACAGCGACACACCGATGGCCTCGCGGTCGACGAGTACCGAAACGATCGGCTTGGCCACGGCTAGCGCCATGACGACCGACACCAGCGGCACCAGCGCCGTGATCAGGGAACGGTAGACGATCAACAACAGAATCAACAGGGCCGCGATTGTCGCTGCCGTGATGAGTTGGGTGTGTCTGTCGATCGCCGCGAACTCGTCGGTGATGGTGGCGCCGGGACCGGTGATAAACACCTGAAGACCGTCAGGCGGGTGCAGTTGCGCGACGATGGCGCGCGCGGCGGTGATCGACTCCCTGGCTCGCGACGTTCCCACCATGCCCGCCAGACGCATGCTGGCGATCACCGCGTGATGATCATCGCTCACAGCCGCGGCCGCGTTGGCCGGGACTCCCCACCAGTCCGTGACCTCGACGACATGGTGGGAATCAGCGCGCAGAGTCGCGACGAGTCGATCGTAGAAGGCCCGATCGCGGTCATCGAGGGCCCCGTTTCGTTCCAGCACCACATATCCGATGTTGTCGCCGGGCCCCTGGGCGAACGCCTCCGCCGACCGTTGCACGGCAAGGGAAGTGGCCGTGCGATACGGCGCGAAGGGTTGATCCTCGATGCTGATGAGCTGCTCGAGGGGTGGGGCAAAGCTATTGCCGAGAATCGCCGCGAGCGCCCAGACGCCGACGATCAACAGCGAGTAGCGCTGGACAATGCGGGCAATCACGGCATGAACCTCAACCGCGCCGCGGGTCGGACGTCACGGCGGTGGCGTTCAACAGGGGTACCACCTTAGCCTGGTTGGACGTCGCGGTGTAATCACCGGTCGAATCGGCTAATTCAACCACTTGGGTCACCTGCTCGTCAGTGGTTTGCGTGTGCCCTGCGGCCGGCTTGGTCGCAACCGTCGAAATCTTGGTCACCTGCGTCCCCGACTCGATAGTGTCTCCCATCATGGGCGTTCTGCGCTTCCTATGGCGGCAAGTGCTGGCGTTCGACCGGATCGGCTCACGTATCCCCCAGCTCATCCAAGTGTGGCTTACGGAACTGTTCTTCGTGATGCCGATGACCTTCTTCATCGGCAAGGTCATCGACATCCACGGCGCGTTCGGCGTGCCCGGCACCGGCGAACGGCTCGGCGGGGTCTTCTGGGGAGCATTGGTGGTCGCGCTGATCTTCGGGTTCTCCTTCGTGCGCTCCCTGGTAAAGCCGCGGGTGGCGCAGGGTTCCTGGACGCCGCTGACACATGCCGACATCGGACCGGCAACCGTGTACGGCAGCAACAGGGCCTGGAAGGTAACCTACTCCTACCTGACCAGCCACCCGTCCTACGCGTTGTTGCTGTTGCTGACGGCGCCGATCCCGGCCGTGATGTTGGCGGCGACCAACAACCAGGGCGACAGCACGTTCTATTTCCGGGTGTGCGGCGTTGTCGGGCTGATCATTCTCGCCTGCATGGCGCTGGCGCGCATAGTGGCTTGGTATGTCTTTCGTTTCGGCCGCCGCCAGCTCGAGCACCAGCTGCGGGAATCGTCGATCTCACAACGTCGTCTGGGCTGGGAGATCGCCTGGAAGCCGGTGCTGGTCCTGGTGGTGTTGATGTATGCGATCGTCTGCATTCCGTTGGTTGCCATGTGGTTGAACGACCAGCGCACCATTGCGGGCCTGCCGGTGGTGATCGTTGCGGACGCGGCAAACCCCGGCCAGTATCGGCGGGTGGAAGGCACGGTGGTGTCCAACCCGGTGTATTGGGCGCCGGGAGGCACCGGTCGTGGCGGAAACAACCACGCGGGCGCGGGGGTTCTTGTGGCGCTGCCGTCCGGTGGTGAGGCGCTGCTGCTCGCCGAAGCGATGTCGGTGCCCGACTTCAAGGGGATGATGGCCGGTGTGCGCGGCGGCGCGCTCAAGGCGACAGGCAAAGTGATCGACGACATCACCGCCGATCAGCGAAAGTACTATGGCTTCGACGAAGCCGCGTTCCCCCAGGCGTCTTCCGCAGGCCGCGTCATGCTGCTGCTATCCACCCCGTGACCGGCGTCTTGCCGGTGCGCGGCTGGTCAGCCAAGTCCTCGGCGGCGGCTCAATCTTCCGACACCGCAGCGCATTTCACGCCCAAGGCGCCAAATCGAGTCACGCGCCGAGGCCGGTGAAGACCGGCAAGGGTTGACCGCCGGTTGGCGCACGCCTGGAAATCGCCGCGCGACACGCCGTTTGGCGCGTTGGTTGGTGACTCGTAGTCCCTTACCTTGAGCTGAAATGTGCGATCGGAGATGCGGCAGAAAGTCATGGCGGTGAGCGGCGGCCGATTCGACGGAATGTCGCGGCGGCAATTCCTGGCCAAGGCTGCTGCCGTCGGCACCGCCGGGGCGTCAATGTCGCTGCTCGGTCCGTTAATAGAAAAGGCCTACGGGGCGGGGCCGTGTTCCGGTCATTTGACCGACATCGAGCACTTCGTGCTGTTGATGCAAGAGAACCGGTCGTTCGACCACTACTTCGGCACGCTCTCGGGTACCGATGGGTTCGACACCGCGTCGCCGCTGTTTGCGCAGAAGGGTTGGAACCCGATGACGCAGGCGCTCGACCCCGCCGGTGTGACGCTGCCCTACCGCTTCGACACCACCCGGGGTCCCCTGTTGCAAGGTGCGTGCGTCAACTCCCCTGACCACGGCTGGGTCGCGATGCACGACTCCTGGAACGGCGGCGCCAACGACAACTGGCTGCCGGCGCAGGCGCGGACCCGCTCGGGGGCCATCGTGCCGACGACGATGGGCTATCACACACGCGCAGATATTCCGATCCACTACCTGCTGGCCGACGCGTTCACGCTCTGCGATCGGTACTTTTGCTCAGTGTTGGGACCGACGCTGCCCAACCGGCTGTACTGGCTCAGCGCCACCCTCGACCCCGACGGCGTGCATGGTGGACCGGAACTGGAGAGCCCCTATGCCCTACCGACTCAGAGGTTCAGTTGGCGCATCATGCCGCAGAACCTCAGCGATGCCGGCATCAGCTGGAAGGTCTACCGCAGCAAGAGCCTGGGACCGTACATCTCGTCGCTGGCAAGCTACGGCGGGGCCATCGAGTACTTCAAGCAATCGGCCGATCCCAGGTCGGATCTCGCCCGCTTCGGCCTGACCCCGACCTACCCCGCCGACTTCGCCGCCGACATCTTGGCCAGCCGGCTGCCGCAGGTTTCTTGGGTGGTGCCCAACGTCGTCGAGTCCGAACATCCCGGCTTCCCAGCGGCGGCAGGTGCCTTCGCCATTGCGAACGTGCTGCGAATGTTGCTCGCCAATCCCGCGGTCTGGGAAAAGACCGCGCTGATCATCAGCTACGACGAAAACGGTGGTTTCTTCGACCACGTGGTGCCGCCCACCGCGCCTCCGGGGACACCCGGGGAATACGTCACGGTGCCTGACATCGACAAGGTGCCGGGTTCGGGCGGCATCCGCGGGCCGATCGGTTTGGGTTTTCGCGTCCCCTGTATCGTCGTTTCGCCCTACAGCCGCGGCCCGCAGATGGTCCATGACACGTTTGACCACACCTCGCAACTGCGGTTGCTCGAAACCCGATTCGGGGTGCCGGTTCCCAATCTGACGGCATGGCGTCGTGGTGTGACCGGCGACATGACGTCGGCCTTTAACTTCGCGGTCCCGCCGAACTCATCGCGCCCCAACCTCGATTACCCTGGGCTGCACGCGCTTTCAATGGTGCCGCAATGTGTGCCCAATGCTGCGCTGTGGATAGTGGATCGTGGAATCCCGTACCGGGTGCCCTACCCGCAGACCATGCCCAGCCAGGAAACCACGCCGACACGCGGGATTCCCAGCGGTCTCTGCTAGCGCCTGGCAAACGGCCGATCGGGCTGGCCAAACATGTTGTCGGGCAAGCGAACCGAGCTTCCCTTCAGTGCCAGCACTATCGAGCAGCGGTCGCCTGGCTCAGGTGCACGGTATCCCGTGCGGACCACCGATCCAATGACCGGGCGGCGATTGCCACGGGCACACCTTCTTGATCTGTCCGGGCGGCACCGGGCGCCAATTGATCCAATGGTCGATATTCGGCCCCGGCGGGCCAGGTATGCGTGGCCCGGGATCGGCCGACGCCACGCCGGCACCGAACCCGAAGGCGGCGGCGCCCAGCGCGCCGGTGAGGGTGACTGCTCCCGCGAGCATTTTCACGTTCATTCCTGGCCTCCTCTCGGGCCGGTCCTCGCCACCCACCTCGGCGGGAACGGGGTTGACGTGCGATTTTGGACCGACCCCACGATCGCAGATACCCGGCGAGTACCCCGTGGATGGGATGTCAAACCCATTATCCCCTGCCGGGTGCGCACCCGCCGCTGACACCGGGGGCCGCCGGTCTTGGGGCTTGCGTTGGGATGCTGGTCAGCATGGCCGGCGAAGTGGGAGACCGGCGGCCGAGTAGATCGCGTCGATCACGGTCATGTTCTGGACGGCGTCATCCGGTGGCGTCTTCACCGCTTCACCGCGCAGCACCGCGGCGGCGAACGCGTCCAGCTGGTAGGCGTAGGAGGGGCGCCGCGGAAAGCGCTCCACCCGTTTGCCTGTCGCCGACCGCACTGTGAGCCGATGAAACAGCTGCGGCACAACGGGATTGAGCACCCGCAGCTCGCCACGCTCGCCGATCACGCGGGCACTCATGTTCACCAGAGTCGACGACCACATCGAGCAGCGGACCCGGCCGGTGTGCCCAGCCGTGAACTGCAACTCGGCCGTCATGGCCCGGTCGACCTCCGCAGTCCGCAATTTGGCGCGCGCGGAAACGACGTCCGGTGTGGCACCGCCGAACGTACGGGCCATGTGGACGGCGTAGCAGCCAGCATCCATCAACGCGCCGCCGGCGAGCGAGAAGTCGTAGCGGATGTCGGAGAACTTCGGCAGCGGGAAGCACATGGACGTCTCCACCCGCACCAGGGTGCCCAGTTCGCCGGAGGCGATGATCTGCTCAATTCGCAAGGCCAGCGGATGGTAGCGGTAGTGAAAAGCTTCCATCACCACCCGATCCGACGTCGCGGCCAGGTCGGCGATCTCGCGGGCTTCGGCGGCGTTGGCGGTGAACGGCTTTTCGCACAGCACGTGTTTGCCGGCGGCCAGCGCGGCTCGGGTCCAGCGGCCATGCAACCCGTTGGGCAGCGGGTTGTACACGGCGTCCAGGGTGGGGTCGGCGATCAGCGTCTGGTAGCTGTCGTGCACCCGGCTGATGCCATGTTTGGCGGCGAACGCCCGGGCACGCGACGGGTCGCGCGCCGCCACCGCGGCCACCATCACTTCGACGTTTCCCTTCGCGGGACCGATCAGCGCCAATGGCGCGATCCGGGCTGCACCCAGAATGCCGATCCGCAGCGGGGCACCGTGTCCAGGCCTAGCCATCGGGGTGGTCGGGTCCGCGGCGGGCGAATGCGGGCGCACGCTCGGGCCGGACCCCGACGCCGATGAAATAGGCGGGCACCATGGCTAACCACGGCAGCCGTTCCAGCACGCGGAGCAGGGACGCCGGAGGGGTGGGATCCTTGCCTTGGAGCAGTGGGCCGACCAGTCTTCGCTGCAGCATCCGTTGCACCAATTGGGTCACCGCGGTGGGAAATGCGCGGCGGCGACGGATGGCCGCCAAGTCGCGATCGGTGACTCGATGCTGCCGCAGCGGCTCGGCCAGGATGGTCGCGGCCGCCACCGCGTCCTGGACCGCCAGGTTGATGCCGACGCCGCCCACCGGGGACATCGCGTGCGCCGCATCACCAATGCACAGCAGCCCGTCAATGTGCCAGCGACGCAGCCGGTTCACCCGGACGTCGAGGTGCTTGACGTCGTCCATGGACTCCAGCGCCGCCACCGAGGTGATCGCTTCCGGCAGCAGTTCGCCCACCTCGCGGCGAAACTCCTCGATCCCCCGAGCGCGCAACTGCGGGTCGCTGCCCTTGGGTCCGAGGTAGGCGATCTGGAAATAGCCCTCGCGCGGGATCACCCCAAGGGCCTTGCCCGAGCCAACTCGGGGCAGGAAGGAGAACTCCACACCGGCTTCACGCGGCAGCTTGAACCACCACACATCGAAGTTCACCGGGTACTCGCGCGTCTTCAGGCCGGCTTCGTGCCGGGCGATCGACCACCGCCCGTCGCACGCCACCGTCAACTCTGCCCGCAGTTCACCGGGGCCGTCGGGTGCTTGGTAGCGCACCCCGGTGACCCTGCCCGCCTCATGCAATAGCCCGGTGACCTCGGTGCGCATCCGTAGGGTGAAGCTCGGCTCCGCTGCGGCGGCCTCGGCGAGCAGGTTCAGCAGGTCCCACTGCGGCACCATCGCGACGTAGGGATGGGGCTGCCTGAGTCGCCCGAAGTCGACGTAGGTGACCGAGCGGCCGTTCGATTCAAACGTCGCCTTGCGGACCTCGGTGTAGGGCAAGGCCGCGAACCGCTCCCACAGGCCCAGCTCGTCCAGCAGCCGCATGGTGCTCGGATGGACGGTGTCGCCGCGGAAATCGCGCAGGAAGTCACCGTGCTTCTCCAACAGGGTGACCTGCACGCCCGCTCGAGCCAGCAACAACCCAAGGACCATTCCCGCCGGGCCGCCGCCGACAATCGCGCACGTGGTTGTCTCTGCCATTAGCGCCTAAGCATAGAGGGTGGGCATTGTCACCCGGGGCTGTCTCGACGGTTACCCGACCAGCCCCGAGATTTCACCGCCGATGGCTCTCGCCGCGTTGATGAAGATGAGAATTTCCAGAGCGCCCGCCGCGGTGACTATTGCCACGTCGGCGGCGATCGGGTAGCCGACCGCGTTGACGAGCCCCATGGGATCACCGTGCCCGGCTTGCCGGATGCCGTCCAGGAAGAGGTTGATGTTGTAGGACGGCACGGTGGTTACCGCCGCGTTCGCGATGTCGGCCGTTGGCAGCATCGTCGCGTAGCTCGTTGCGGCCACCTTCGTCATCGTGTTGGCGATGGTTGTGTTGGCCGCTTGCAGGTCATCGATGACGCTGTCAATCGAGATGGCCGGGGGCGGTGCACCCGGGCCCGGCGAGGCATTGGGTGTCGCACCCAGGGGCGAAGTCAGCAGGTTCGGCAGGTCCGTCTGCGGCAAGGCAAGGTTGCTCACGCCGTGTGCGAAATCGCTCAATCCCTGTTGGGTCCCGGCGGCCAGCGCGTGTGCCACGGTGACCGGGCTGACCTCCGGGAACAAACCGAACGGGGTGGCAACATTGGGCGCCGAGGTCGAATAGCCGTAGGCCGGGTCGCCGTAGCCCAGGTTGACGATCACCCTCATATTCGGTTGGACCAGGTCGGCGAGCGGGCTGCCGAGCACGGGCAGCGAGCGCAACGGTTCCAGCAGCGGCAGGTTCTTGGTCGGAATGATGTAGTACTCCGTCATGGTGGGGCCCACCGTGTTGGTCAACGGCGCCGCCGAATCGAGCTGTTCGGGCGTGAGTAGGAAGTAGTTGGAGTGCACATAATAGGCACCCAAGATGGCGTTCAGGGTTGACACCACGTTGATCGGGTACCGCGGGAAGTCGGCCACGCCGTCGTATTCGATGGTGTAGATCTTGGTCGGGTACAGGTTGTCCGGAGTAGCACCGGTGGCCGTCACGCCGAGGCTCGGAAATGACACCCCGGGGAACCGGGTGGCGACGCCACCGTTCGGGTTGTTGGGATTGCCGATCAGCGTGAAGGACAGCTGGTCTGGCGTCGGTGGGTTGGCGGAAGCCGCAAGGTTGGCCATCGCCAGTGAGGAGATCGTGGCGCTCTGCGAATAGCCGAACACGGTGACGTTGTTACCGGCCGCGATCTGCTGGCGGATCGCATCCTGCAGGATTGTGACGCCCTGGGCCACCGATGCGTCGAACGTCAGGTTCTTGATAGCCACCACGGGGTACAGGGCCTGCGGCGTGAACAGCGCCTGCGTGACGGCGCCCGGGACGCTGCGACTGATGTACAGGTCGTAGGCGCGCTGCAGATAGCCCGGCGACGGCAGCGGGGTGCCGCTGCCTCCCATGACCTGCGCAACGGTCTGTGCCGCAGCGGCGTTCGTGGTGGCGGTTTCGCGGATCGCGTCGGCCACCGCGATATTCGACGTGGCCGTGTCCGCAACGACCGTCTCGGCCTGGACGCGCCACGGCATCGTGGCGGCCTCCAGGATGCTCTGCAGCCGTTGCTGCCACGGCGCCAACCGCGCTGCCACCATCACGGCCGCGGCATGATACGACGCCATCGCCGACACATCTTGGGCCCACATCTGCTCATACAGGGCATCGATGGCCGCGATCGCCGGCGCGTTCTGCCCGAACAGGTTGGCGGCCACCAGCGACGCCAGCTGCGTGCGATTGGCCGCCACCGCCGCCGGGTGCACCGTCGCGGCCAGCGCCGCTTCGAACTCGAATGCCGCCGCCCGAGCCAGACCGGCCGCTCCCGTCGCGTGGGCCGCCGACGTGCTGAGCCAGCCGACATAGGGCGCAGCCGCGTCGGCCATCGCCACCGCCGCCGACCCTTGCCACCGGTCGCTCGTCAACCCCGAGGTCACCGAGCCGAATGCGGTTGCCGCGGCCCGCAACTCGTCGGCCAACCGATCCCAGCCGGCCGCCGCCGCCAGCATCGGCTCCGATCCCGCGCCGGCGAGCGCCCGCGCCGAATTGACCTCCGGCGGCAGCACCGCATAATTCGCAAGCATCACAAGGCGTCTTCCTCAGCCGAGCCCTTACCGAAAGCGGGACAAAGCCTGAACGGTCGCGCATCCCCGAACGCACCCCCGATGCCGGCTGGCTCGAAACAGCCCACGCCGGGTGCGAGTGCGTGCGATCGAGAGCGCTCGGTCAGACGCCGGTGCCCGTTGGCGCCTCGATCGCCATTCCGGGCAGATCTGCCGCACCCGGCTGCACGCCGGGGACCGACACGCATGAAGCGCCGGTCAGGCCGACTGCCGCGACTACGGCGCCCAGCACCACCAGTGTGCGGACTTTCACTCGACCAATTCTGCTGTTGGCGCTCATCGACCGCTCCTTTCAACTGACGGTGCAACATAAGAATGGATGCGGCCAGATGTTAGCATCGGCACAACCCTTTCGTCGACCAATAATGAGAAACAGCCGACATTTTTGGTACCACCTCCGCGGAGCGTCGGGCGGGTAAGCGAAGCCTCGCTTCACCACGTCGATGTCCACCAGCAATCACCTTGGTAATAAAGCAAATTAGAATTTCAGCGTCCGCCGAAGGCGAGCGGACGGTGGAGCCGCAGCCGGGCCTTCAGACCCGGCTGCGCAGTTACTGACGGGGCCGCGTAGCACCCGCCGGAATGGCCATTCAGAATTCGACTGGGCGCGCCCTGAAGTCAATTATTTGGACAACGGAAGTCAAGTAATTTGACATTTCTGTACGCCGTGCAAGCCACCGCCCTCTGGTGTCAAATATCTGGACAAATGTCGTTCGAATGAGGCGCGCGCCCGCAGAAGCGCGCACCCCACCGCCGTCGCGCTGCGGTTCTTAGGCCTGCTGCCGTACAGGCGTCAACCGTAACGGGTTTGCCCGGTTGGCGAAGTCGAAGGTGGCGCCCTTGGAGAACGCGGTCATCGCGACCTCGACGCGTGGCCGCACCGGCTCCCGCGACCGGCGGATCTCGACGACCAGGTCGCCGCCATCGCGGTGGGCGCTCAGCCGGTTCCAGCGCGGGTCGACGCCGACGGCGAGCGCCTCCAGCGGTTCGCAGTGCTCGGCGTCGACCGTCGACACCCAGCCACGATCACGCATCGCGGGCGAATCCGCGGGCAGCCGGACCTGGACGGCCCCGGTATCGCGCACCGCGACCCCAATTGTGGTGTACTGCGGCGGATTCAACGCGGGATGCAGCCGCAGCACGCGGGCCAGATCCGCGGCGCGGGTGCCGGCGTTCAGGCAACGACGCAGCCGTGCCGCCGCCACCCCGGCGATCCCGGTGAACTGCTTGCGCAACAGATCGGTGGCACGGTCGGGGCCGCATCGGTCCCGCAACGCCAAAGCAAAGGACAACGACAAGAGATGATGTTGCAGCGCCACCTCTTCGGCCATCCGGACAAGCGCCGACCGTGACCACTGATGGAACTGCACATCGTTGGTCAGCGGTCCGCGGTAGTCGGCGATGCCCTCCGCCGTCGGGTCGATCGCGGACAACTCCACGTTGGCCGCCGCCGTGGCGGCGATGATCTCGGCCTGCCTGGGCAACGGTAGCGCTTGGTTGTGCGGATCGATGCTGACCGTCCACGCGCAGTGCGGGTGGCGACCGGCCGGAACCCGGGGCGGGCGATGAACGGGGCGGAATCGGGCGCGCGGATTGGTGGCGATCGCGGTCGCCTCGAAGGTGGGGTCCTCCACGTCGTGACACATCTGCTTCACCGCCGCCTCACCGAGGGGCTCCACGTCCAGCAGCGCTCCGCAGTGGTCCAGGTGGAACTCGCCGTGGCGGTCGTCGATCACCGAGTACCGGAAGTCCATGAACTGCGGCGGCGCGCCGATGTCGAGCTGCATCATTTTGAAGATGTCGGCGACCGTGTCCCCGGTGAGCCCGAAGGCCGCCCGCATGCGCCGGGTGTAGACGGGGCTGGCGCCCAGCCATTCCTCGATGGCGACCTGGGTCATGCCGGATTGCCCGAATTCGGCCAGGACGTGTCCCATTCCGCTGCGGTCGATCAGGTGGCCGCACAGCAGGAGTTCGGGCACCAGTCGGGCGAGCTCGGGCCGTGTCAGTCCGTCGTATGGCATGTGACTTCCCCTCACGGCGCTCGATATAACATAACAAGTGCAATGTTTATGGTCAAACCGCGGTGGCCGGGTTGCCCGTCGGGCGATGACTCGGATGTGGTGACCTTATGGTGATGTCACGACGAGTCGCTCCGACCCGGCCCGCCCATGGCAATCAGGCGCGGGCCGAACGCACTCGCGCCCTGGCCATCGACGTCACCGTCGAGATCGTGCTGAACGAAGGCATCGCGGCGGCCAGCGGTCGGCACATCGCCGACAAAGCGGGCGTCACCTGGGGGGTGATTCAGTACCATTTCGGGGACCGCGACGGCTTGCTCATGGCGGTCGTCGACCAGGGGTTCGACGAACTGCTGGACGCACTGGGGTCGTTGCCGCCGGCGACACCGGACACGCCGACGCGGGACCGAGTGGAGGCGGTGGTGACCGCGGCCTGGCGGGCGACGTCCAGCCCGACGTCGCGGGCCGCCAACGAGATCCTGATCGGAACCCGTGCCACACGTGGAGCGGCCGCGGCGGGGCATCTCAGCCGGCTGGCGAAGACGTTCACCACGCTGGGCGAGACGATCGGCCACGACCTCGATCCCACCCAAAGCGCAGCCATCGGCGGACACCTGCTGACCGCGTTACGGGGAATGATCGCCACCCAGTTGATCATGCCCCGGCCCGTCGACACGGCCGACGACCGGCGTGTCCTGGTAGAGATCCTGAGCGGCTACCTCGACCGGCATGGTGTCGACGCCAATGGATGGATCCGATGACCGAAACGATTCAAGCCCTGCTGCGGCGGCGCCTGTCCGATCCCGCAGTCGCGGTGAAATACCTTGACCTGCAATGGACCTGGCGGGAGTATCTGGCGGAGTCGGCGGCCCGGGCCGCGGTTCTCATCGCGGCGGCCGATCCGGGCCGGCCGATGCACGTCGCCAGCCTGCTGGGTAACACCCCTGAGATGCTGACCCAGCTGGCCGCCGCCGGGCTGGGCGGCTACGTGCTGTGCGGTCTGAACACCACGCGGCGGGGTCAGTCGCTGGCCGCCGATATCCGGCGCGCGGACGTCCAGATCCTCGTGACCGACGCCGAACATCGACCGCTGCTGGACGATTTGGACTTAACGGATACGCAGGTGCTGGACACCTCCACCCCGCGGTGGGCCGACATGGTCGCCGGTGCCGGCGCCTTGGTCCCCTACCGGCAGGTCGACATGATGGACCCGTTCATGATGATCTTCACGTCCGGAACCAGCGGCGATCCCAAGGCGGTGCTGGTGTCACACCTCATGCCGGCCTTCGCCGGTCGCAGCCTGACCGAGCGCTTCGCCCTCACCCCGCACGACACCTGCTATGTGTCCATGCCGCTGTTTCACTCCAACGCCGTCGTCGCGGGCTGGGCGCCGGCGGTGGTCTCCGGCGCGGCCATCGTGCCGGCGAAGTTCTCGGCGACCAAATTCCTCGAGGACGTCCGCCGTTACCACGCCACCTATATGAACTACGTCGGCAAGCCGCTCGCCTACATCCTGGCCACCCCGGAACGCCACGACGACGCCGACAACCCGCTGCGGGTGGCCTTCGGAAACGAGGCCAACGACAAGGACATCGAGGCCTTCTCGCGTCGCTTCGGCGTGCACGTCGAAGACGGCTTCGGCTCGACCGAGAACGCGGTGATCGTGATACGCGAACCGGGCACCCCGCCCGGCTCGATCGGTAGGGGGATGCCGGGGGTGGCGGTCTACCACAGCGACACCGTCGCCGAGTGCGCCGTCGCCCGCTTTGACGAGCACGGCGCACTCGCCAATGCCGACGAAGCCGTGGGTGAGCTGGTCAACACGGCGGGCTCGGGTTTTTTCACCGGCTATTACAACGACCCCGAGGCCAACGCCGCACGCATGCGCCACGGCATGTACTGGTCGGGCGATCTCGCCTACCGAGACTGCGAGGGCTGGATCTACCTCGCCGGCCGCACCGCCGACTGGATGAGGGTGGACGGCGAGAACCTGGCGGCGGCACCGATCGAGCGAATCCTGTTGCGCCACGACGCTATCAACCGGGTGGCGGTGTACGCCGTGGCCGATGCGCGGGTCGGTGATCAGGTGATGGCGGCGATCGTCCCGCAAGAGGGTCAGGCGTTGGACCCCGACTCGTTCCAAGCCTTCCTCGACGCGCAGCCCGACCTGTCCCCCAAGGCCTGGCCACGATACGTTCGCATCACGGCCGACCTGCCCTGCACCGCCACCCACAAGGTGCTCAAACGCCAGCTGATTGCCCAAGCAACCGACATCGGCGAGGACGAAACCCTGTGGGAACGCGAGGAACGCGGGACAATGTACCGGATCGTGGCGCGCGACGGCGTGAGGTCCAACTGATGCTCATCGCACGATGGGGCTCTCATGACGGGCGAGATGACTCGGCGGAGCGGCCACTGTGAATCTGACGACGTCGCATCGGCGTGTCGCGAAGCAGGATTCCCAGTCGGCGGACAGAGCGCGCGGTGGGCACACGCCGGCACAGAAGCGGCCCAGTCAGGAGGCCTCGATCTCGCCGGCGATTCCGCGCTCGATGCTCGCTCGGGTGGTGCCCGGCAGCACGATGAGGCCGTCGAGTTCGCTGCGCGCCAGACCATACGCGCGCTCGCGTTCCTGGGGTGTCGCGGCGGTGTCTGACGCGACCCGCAGCAGGTTCTGGGCTCGCGCAATCCGCTGCCGGTCCTCTCGCGAGAAGTCGCTTCGGCGCCTGCGCATCGCCTCTGCTTCGGCGGCGTTGAACGCGGTCACATAGCTTTCGACCGCGTCGAGGTACTGGCGAGCGGCCCGCGGGTCGTCGAGCAGATCCTCGGCACGAAGTGGCTTGTGGAAATCGGCCCTCAGTTTGGCCCTGTGAAAGCCCGTCGTCAGCGGTTCCCGCATATCGGTCATCACCGGGAAGTCCAGCAGCTTGGCGGGGTCGAGCTCGTACTCCAACCAGCGCGCATCGGTGCGCTCGTGCGCCTCGACCGCGCGTTTGATCGCCCGCCACTGTGCCGCGTCGTTTGCGATGGTCGCGCCGCTTGGCTCGGCGAGACCGTCCGGTGTGGGACGGCCGGGCGCCTCGGCGAGCCGCTTGGTGAATGCGGAGAACGCCCTGATGCCGGCATACAGCACGCCGATGAGCGGCACGATCAGCACCAGCAGCTCGATCACCCGAAACAGCAGCCCCACCAGGCCAGGATGCCATCAGTGCGCCCCGAGTGGAGCCCGGTGTCAGCGCGCCCGGCCATTCGGTTCAGCGGTTGTCGGCCGGGCCGGCCGCGACCGCGTCGGCGGCCCTGCCCGGGATGTCTCCGGCAAGGCGCGAGGCGACCTCGGGAGCGTTCACCGCGAACTGCGCCAGCAACCGCTGGCGCGGCGGAGCCACGGGGATCTCGCCGCGGTTGTGCTCGATGCCGGCACCGATCAGCGGCGGCGCGGTGGCTCCTGAATCGGCAAACACCCCGGCGCCCCTGATCGCCTTGTAGTAGCAGACATCTCGGGAGTCGTGACCGGCGCCGATGGTGGCCAGAGGGGCACCAACCACTGTTACGCTTTTGATCCATTCCCGCGGCCGCGGCGCTTCGATGATGCCCGCCGCCAGGTTGGCCGGCGACTCCAGCTCGGATGAGACTCTGCCGGCCACGAGCGTTGATCATGACGGGACCGGCTCACCTGCCGTCGACAAACCCGAGGGATCAGCCGCCCTTCAGCCGAATCTTCCAGCGCACGAAGCCCAGGTAGACGACGCTGATGACGGCCAGCATCGCCATGTCGAACCACCAGGCGCCGGGCTCGTGACGCCAGTGTGAATCCTTGGGGGTCAACGGACCGGGCACCAGTTTGGTCAGGTCGATGGTGGATGCCGAGGCCGCAAAGCCCCATCGCGCCGGAGTGGCCCAGGACATCTGGTCGAGCGCGATGCGCCCGGTGACGGGGATCATGCCGCCGGAGAACACCAGCTGCGACATGACAGCCACCACCAGCAGGGGCATGATCTGCTCGTTGGACTTGGCAACGGCCGACAACGCCAACCCGAGCATCGCCGAAGCGACGCAGGTGAGAGCGACGTCGGTGAACAGCTCCAGACCAGGCTTGCCCAACACCACCGCGCCCTGTGTCGGGCCGCCCTTGCCGATCAGCACGATGATGGTCACGATCGCGGACTGAACGACGGCGAACACGGTGTAGACGAAGACCTTCGCCAATAGGTAGGCGCTGGTGGACAGCCCCACCGCCTGCTCTCGCCGGAAGATCGCCCGCTCACCGATCAGGTCGCGAATGGTCAGCGCGGTCCCCATGAACACCGCGCCCACATTGAGCAGCACCAGGATCTGCCCCGGCTCGTTGGGCGCATCGCCCAAGGGGTTTGGGGTACCGAAGCCGACGTGGCCGGGTACCGACATCGACAACGACCCCATGATGAACGGCAACAGCGCAAGAAAGACGAAGTAGCCCCGGTCGGAGACGATCAACCGCAGCTGCCGGCGGGCGATCGTGGAGAACTGCCGGGCCAGGCTGGTGTGCGCCGGATCGCCCAGCTCGGTGGGTTGCTGAACCGGTGGTGCCGGCGGGGGCGGACCCGTGTGCGCCAGGTACCGCGCCTGGGCCGCGTCCGGGTCGTCGGCGACCGTGCTGAAGATGTCGGCCCAGTTCGTGGTGCCCATGGCCGGGCCGATCTGGCTGGGCGGCCCGCAGAACGCGGTCTTGCCGCCGGGGGCGAGCAGCAGAACCTGGTCACAAACGTCGAGGTAGGTCAGCGAGTGGGTGACCACCAGCACCACCCGGCCGGCGTCGGCCAGCTGCCGCAACATGGTCATGACCTGCCGGTCCAGCGCGGGATCCAGACCGGACGTCGGCTCGTCGAGGATCAGCAGCGACGGCCCGGTCAGCAACTCCAGCGCCACCGACGCACGTTTGCGCTGACCGCCCGACAGCTTGTCGACGCGGGTGTCGAGGTGCTTGGACATCTCGAGTTCCTCGAGCACCCGGGCGACCACCTGTTCGCGGTCTTCCTTGGTGGTGTCCGGCGGCAGCCGCAGCTCGGCGGCATACATCAGCGCCTGTTTCACCGTCAGCTGGCCGTGCACCACGTCGTCCTGCGGCACCATGCCGATCCTGCTGCGCAGCGAGGCATATTCGGCGTGCACGTTGTGTCCCTCGAACGCCACCGTGCCACTGCTCGGCTGCGTGTAACCGGCCACCAACCTGGCGAAAGTCGACTTGCCCGCGCCCGACGGACCGATGACGGCCGTCAGCATCCCGGGGCGCGCGGCCATCGAAATGTTGTCCAGCAGCGTCTTGTTGCCCTCGATCGTCCACGTCACCCCGCGCACATCTAGCCCGCCGGTGCGGGTTTCCAGCAAGCTTTCCTCGCGGCGCACCAGCGTCCCGTCGGCGAAGACCAGGTCGATGTTGCCGATCGTGACGACGTCGCCCTCGTGCAGTAGCGCCGAGTCGACCCGGATGCCGTTGACGAAGGTGCCGTTGATGCTGCGGTTGTCCCGGATCTCGGTGCCGGCCGGGGTCGGGACCAGGGTCGCGTGGTGACGTGACGCCAGTACCTCGGGAATGACGATGTCGTTGTCGTCGGCCCGACCGACCTTGATCGCACCCGGCGGCAACTCCCCCACGCCTCTGCCCGGGCGCAGGATCTTCAGCATCGACGTGCCGATGTTGCTCGCCTCGGTGCCGCCGCGCGGAGCCACCGCGGGAGCCGGGGATACCGCGGGACCCGACGGCAGGGGTTCCCCGGTTGGCGGCCGATAGATCTGCGGTCCGCTGGGCGGTCGACCTGGCTGCCCGCCGGCCGGGTATCGCGGCTGTGGCCCGCTGGGCGGTTGCCCCGGCAGCCGCGTCGTGGGCGGCGGCTGCTGTGCGGGCGGGCCGGCCCACGGCGCGCCGGTCGGCGGCGGGCCCTGGGCCGGGCGTGGCCCGCTGAGCTGGGGCGGCAGCACCATCGCCGTGGTCGGTGGCGGACGCCCGACCGAGCCCTGGTGGCGGCCCAGCGCGAATTCCAGCGCCGGACCGTCGGGGTTGCCGATGTTGACCCGCTGGCCGTCCTGGATGTCCACGGACGACACCCGGCGGTTGTTGACGTACAGCCCGTTGAGACTGCCGTTGTCGATCGCGATCCATCGGCCCTGGTCGAAGCGCAGCAGCAGGTGTACCCGGGAGATCAACGGGTGCGCGACGCGGACGTCCGCCCGCAGGTCACGCCCGATCACGACATCGTGGCCGGCTGCGAAGGTACGCTCGGCTCCGTCGTACCGCACGGTCAGCGCAGGCGGGGCGGCTGTTTGGGTCATCAGCACCAACTGTATCGGGACCGGCAAGCGCCGCCCTGTCTGCGGTGGGAACGGGGCGCCCCCGCACTCAAACTACGGCCAACCGTTGCTCCTGCGGATTTCCTCGCGGCATTCCCGTCGGGTCTGGCCGGTCTGCTGCATGCAGATCCGTATCGGCGATTCTTGTTCGGTGGGCAGCGGCGTCTCGGTCGGCTCGGCGGTGACGGTGATGGTCGGTGTGGCAACGGTGCCCGCGGTGAGCGACCAGATGGTGGTGCTGGTGCCCTGCAACGTCGCGCAGTAGGCGGTCGCGCCGGTCTTGGTGACGCCGGTGCTGCCGATCGGGGTACACACCGCGCCGATGACGACGGGGGCCGGTGCCGCCGACGTCGTTGGCGAGGTGGCCGCGGCCGCGGAAGTGGTCGCGGTTGTCTGCGTTGTTGTTGCCGGCGACGTGGCGGGAGGGGCCGGCGAGGTGGTGCCGGCCGTGGTGGTCGGCGTTGGCGAGGACAGCGCGGCCTGCTCGTCGTCGGCGCGCCGGAACTCCCGCAGCGCCACAGCGATCGCAATGACCAGCAGGATCGCCAGCACCGCGGGGACGACGACCGCGGGCCGCGTCACGGACCGTCTGGATGCGGGGGCCCCCGCCACCGGCAGGGAGAGGCTGGTGTCGTCGGGATCGCCAGCACCGCCCAGATGATGGCCGAGCGCCCGTGCGAAGTCGATGCACCGCAGGTAGCGATCCTTGGGGTCCTTGGCCAGCGCCTTGGCGAAGACCGGATCGAGTTGGGCCAGTCCGGGACGGCGATCGCCGATGGCCGGCGGCAACGCGCTCAGGTGCTGGCTGATTACCACGGCCGGGTTCGAGTGCTGGAATGGTGGGGACCCGGTCAGCAGTTGGAATGCGGTCGCGGCCAGCGCGTATTGGTCGGCCCGCCCGTCGAGGTCGCTGCCCATCAGCTGTTCGGGAGCCGCGTAGGCCACGGTTCCCACCGTCATGTTGGTGGCGGTCAATCCGCTGGCTTCACCCACCCAGCCCGCGATCCCGAAGTCGGCCAACAGCACTCGACGATCCGGGGATTCGGGTTGGGCAATCAGGATATTGGCCGGTTTGACGTCGCGGTGCAGCAGCTTGTGTTCGTGGGCGTAATCCAGCGCTTCGGCGACCGCGGTGATGATCGCAATGACCTCGGGACCGGGCATCCCGTCGGGATAACGGTCCCGCAGTAACCTTCCGGCGTCGGTGCCATCGACGAAGTCCATGTCGATCCACAGCTGGCCGTCCGTCTCGCCGCGATCGTGCACGGCGACGATGTGCGGGTGCCACAACGAGGCGGCGGCGTTGGCCTCGCGGTGGAACCGTTCCCGATACTCACGATCGGCTGACACCTCGGCCTTGAGCACCTTGAGCACATCTTCCCTGGGCAGCCTCGGGTGCCGGGCCAGGTAAACCTCGCCCATCCCGCCGGATCCCAGCTGTCGGACGATGGTATAGCCGGCGAACGTCGCACCTTCCGCGAGCGGCATGGACCGCATCGTAGCCGCTGAGCCTGGTCGAGGTCGAAAATCAGAGTTGGCCGGCTCACTGTCGCGATGGGCGCGGATATAATTCGTTGCCAGCCCAGGCGACGGTGAGGAGATCGCGATGAGTCCTTGCAAACAACCGTCGGCTGCCCTGGCGATCGGTCCCAATGCCCCGCCGCCGGCCGACTACGCCCCCTTGCCCGAGGACTATCCGTCTCCTGCGCTGCCAAATGTCAGCGTTTGCCCGAATCTTGGACGGTGTATCACCGTCACCGGGTGCATCTAAGCCTGGATCCGCACCGTGAGCGCCAGCGACACCCGCGGTTTGCAGCTCAACCGCCGGACCTTCGTGGGCACCTCGGTCGCCCTGGGCGGCGCCGTCGCCGCCGTCACTACCGTTGCCGGATCTGAGCGCACCGGCCACGACGAAAGTTGCACCGCCGTGGTGCGAGCCGAGATCAACGGTGAGCATCGAGAAATTGCCGTCGACAACCGCACGTCGCTGCTGGACATGCTGCGCGAGCGCGCGGGACTGCCCGGAACGAAGAAGGGCTGCGACCACGGCGCGTGCGGCGCATGCACAGTGCTGGTCGACGGTCGCCGGATCATCTCGTGCCTGACGCTGGCGGTCATGCACGACGGCGCGAAGATCACCACCATTGAGGGTTTGGCGGCACACGGCAGTCTCCATCCGCTGCAACAGGCGTTCATCGATGAGGACGCCTTCCAGTGCGGCTACTGCACGCCCGGCCAGATCATGTCCGGGGTCGGCTGTATCGCGGAAGGACACACGGGCTCGGCGGCGGAAATACGAGAGTGGATGAGCGGCAACATCTGTCGCTGCGGAGCCTACCCCAACATCGTCGCCGCCATCGCGGCCGCGGCGCGGACCCTCTAGATTCGTGTTCCCGTTTCGCTACACCAAGGTCACTGACGAACAGTCGGCGTTGCGGGCGGGGGCGGCCGGCGGCCGCTACCTGGCCGGTGGTACCACGCTGGTCGACCTGATGCGGGAAACGGTCGAACGGCCCGACTCGCTGGTCGACATCAATGCCCTGCCCTACACGGCGATCGACGTGCGGCCGGGGGTAATTCGCGTCGGATCCCTGGTGCGAATGTCCGACCTTGCCGCGCATCCTCTTGTCCGCCAACAAGTTCCCATGATCAGTCAGGCCCTCGAGCTCAGTGCCTCCGCTCAGCTGCGCAACATGGCGTCGATAGGCGGCAATCTCCTGCAACGCCCGCGGTGCCTGTATTTCCGAGACGTGTCGGCCGCCTGCAACCGGCGCACCCCTGGCACCGGCTGCTCGGCGATCGCGGGGCGTAACCGTACAACCGCAATATTTGGCACCAGCCAGCACTGCATCGCAACCCACCCGTCAGACCTCGCGGTTGCACTGCTGGCGTTGGACGCCGTCGTGGTGGCCCGGCAAACTTCTGGGGAACGGCGAATCCCGCTTGCCGAGCTCTACCGGCAGCCAGGCGACTCACCTCACCTGGAGCACAACCTGCACCCGGGTGAGCTGATCGTCGCCATCGAGGTGCCCGTCGGGCCGGAGGCCCGTCGGTCCGGCTATCTGAAGGTGCGTGACCGCGAGTCGTACCAGTTCGCACTGGCCTCGGCGGCCGTGGCGCTCGACATCGTCGCAGGCACAATACGCAGCGCCAGGGTGGCCGTCGGCGGGGTCGGCACCGTGCCGTGGCGCTTGCCGGCCGTTGAAACAGCGCTCCAGGGCCGGCCACCCAATGCCGACCTCTTCCGCGGTGCGGCCGCCTTGGCCGTCGACGGTGCAAAGCCGCTGCACGAAAACGGTTTCAAGGTCGAATTGCTCAAGCGCACCGTCGAGAGAGAACTGGTCACCGTGGCGGCACTGCCATGACGCACGCATTGTCTACCGCGCAGGGCGTCTGTGGCCAGCCGATCGCCCGGGTCGACGGCCCGCTGAAGGTGACCGGTAAGGCCCGCTACGCGGCCGACCACAAGCTTCCCGGAATGGCCTACGCCGCGCTGGTCTGCAGCACGGTGGCGTGCGGCGGCGTCGACCGCGTGGACAGCCGTGTGGCGCTACGGCAACGCGATGTGCTCGCAGTGCTGACCGACTTCGCCGGGGTGAAACTGCCGTTTGACACCCACCAGGTTTCCTTCTTCGGTCAGCCGGTCGCCGTGGTGATCGCCACCACATCCGAGGCGGCGGCCCACGGCGCTTCGCTGGTCGATGTCCGCTACTGGCGTCGGCCACAGTTGACCCGGGCATACATTCGACTATGCACAAGGGCCGTGTTCGCCGACCTACCCGCACTACAACATGACCTGCCCGCGGCGATCGGCGGTATGGGGTGGAGCCTCGGCGCGCAGTCCTCCGACCTGTGTTCGCCGTCCCCAATATGCGTTCAACGTATCGCGTTGTGCCGCTGGACATCAACCTGCCGTGGTTCATGAGAGGGCCGGGTGCGGTCACCGGAACATTTGCGCTCGAGTGCAGCATGGACGATCTCGCCCACCGCCTGGGCATTGACCCGATCGAGTTGCGCGTACGCAACGAACCCGATATCGACCAGACCAACGGGCTGCCGTTTTCCACCAGACGAGTCACCGATTGCCTCCGGCAAGGCGCAGCTGCCTTCGGGTGGTACCGGCGGAATCCGACGCCCGGAGCCACTCGCGACGGCGATCAGCTCGTCGGGCTCGGAGTGGCCGCGGTAGCCTATCGCACGTATCGCAGCCAATGTTCAGCCATTGCAAGGGTTTTAGCCGACGGCACCGCCGAGGTGCAAAGTGGAACCAGCGACATGGGACCCGGAACGTATACCTCGATGACACAGGTCGCCGCCGATGCCCTTGGGATGCCTCTAAGCCGGGTGCGATTCGCCCTGGGCGATAGCAGGTTTCCACCGGCGCCGCCGCACTCGGCCTCTCGGACTATGGCCAGTGTGGGCTCGGCGGTTTTCACCGCTGCGAACATGCTGCGCGACAAGCTTATTCGCGTAGCGGTGGTCGATCCGGGATCGCCGTTGAACGGCCTGCGCCCGGGGGATGTGGCGGTTACCGATGGTCGCATGTTCGCGATCTCCGGACCCGAGCGCGGCGAGTCTTACCAGGAGCTGTTGCGCCGGCGTGGCTGGCCCAGTCTGGAGTCTGAACAGACCTGGACGCCCGACGATTCCGACAACCGATACTCGATCTACGCCTACGGAGCTGTATTCGCAGAAGTCGCTGTAGATGCATTGCTTGCCACGGTACGGGTCCGCCGCATCCATGCCTGCTACGATGCGGGGCGGGTGATCAATCCCAAGCTGGCGCACAGTCAAGCGATCGGCGGCATGGTCGGAGGGATTGGGATGGCGCTGCTGGAAAGCACCGAACTGGATCACCGCGACGGCCGAATTGTCAACGCCAACATGTCGGATTACCTGGTTCCGTCCAACGCCGACGTCCCGGCGCTCGACGCGACCTTTCTGCCTGCCGAAGACATGATCGCCGATCCGATCGGCGTCAAGGGGCTCGGCGAATTGGTGATTGTCGGAGTGCCCGCAGCGATAGCCAACGCGGTGTTCAACGCCACCGGCAAACGTGTCACCGATTTGCCCATTACGGTCGAGAAACTGCTATGAACCGGCAGGTACGCCGCGTCTTCGAGAAACGTGCCGGACAGGAGGGGACGGTGACATCAACCGAGCTGCCGGCGGGTTGCCCGGGCTCGCTGAGGTGTGAGCCCATGACCATCACGCGGGACTCAGCGGTTGGTGTCGATCGAGGCCCCGTTGTGGGCTCGATCGCCGGGGCCGCTTGCGGTCGGGCCGCGGGATCGGTGGCGACGGCAGCCAGCGTGGCGGTCGCGGGATCGGTGGCGACGGCAGCCAGCGTGGCGGTCGCGGGATCGGTGGCGACGGCAGCCAGCGTGGCGGTCGCGGGATCGGTGGCGACGGCGGGCAGCGTGGCGGTCGCCGGGTCGGCAGCCACTGCCGGCAGCGTCGGAATCTTCGGCGGCCTGCTGACCGTGTTGTGTGTAGCCGCCCGGGACTGTGTGGCATGCCTGGCATGCATCGCCTGCAGGCGGTGCGTGGCCTGTATCGGGTGCGTGCGCTGCACCGACTGTGTGGGATGCATCGGCTGCGTGAATTGCTCGGGGCTACGCAATGTCAAGGGCGCCAGGAACAGCCACGCACCCGACGCAAGCCCGCGCACCGTGCGCCCGCGTTGAACCGACCCGAGGCTGCAACGAACGGCCTCGGTTCACCCAATCAGCCGGGTAAGCCAGCTGGGATTCTGCAGATCCACCGACTTGGTGCCGTCCCACACGAACGGCGTGCCACTGGCGCTGAACCCGGCCAGCGTCGCGTCGGCGTTGCTGGCCTTGGTCTGGGCGGTGCCGAGGTCGGCTCCTGACTTGATGCAGCTGATCACGGTGGTGTTGGCGCCGACGGTTTGCGCCAGATGGGCCAGTTCGGCATCGGTGCGATCGGCCGGCGCACCCTCCTGAGGCTGAAAGTCGCTGCCGAACAGGGCGGAATAGAAGTTCGTGTAGATCTTCGGGTCGTTCTGCCTCGCAACGCAGTACGAAGCCGCCACCGCGCGGGTCGAATAACTCCTGCTGTGCGACTGCTCGTCGAGGAAGTTGAGCAGGTGATAGCGCACCGCGAGCCTTTTGTTGGCCACCGCCGCGTCGATATCGCTTGCGTACGACCTGATGAACGCGCCGCATGGCGGGCAGATGGGTTCGTTGAAGATGTCGATTGTTGCCGATGCCGCCGAGCTGCCGACAAATACGCCGTCATTGAGGACCCGAAGCTCGACCGCATCGGCCTGCGGCGCCGGCGAGGCCGGCCGCGACGACGGCACCGCCGATCGCCACGGATGGACGGCAACAACGCCCAGCACGCCCGCGATGGCCAGCACCACGGCCACCGCAGCGCCAACCCATATCCAGGGTTTTGCTCCGCCCCGCCGAGGCGATGGTTGACCCCACGGCGGCGCGCCGACGCCACCGACTTGACCCGTGCCCCAGCCAGCAGCACCGGCCCATACCGTCGGCTGTTGCAGCGGTGCGCCCGGAACGCTCGGCGACCCGGGCGGCGAGGCGGCCGACCACGTGGGGCCCGCTGGCACGCCTTGGCCCGACGGCGTGGGCGCGAAACCGCTTTGCGGTTGGGCAAATCCGGTCGGCAGCTGCGCGACCTGGCTGCGCCGCAAGATGTCGGACGCACGGTCCTGATCGCGGGTGGCCAGCGCCGCGTAGCCGGCCGCTGCCAGGTCCGCGCAGGTGGCGTAGCGGTCCGCTGGATCTTTGGCCATACCGCGGGCGATGACCGAGTCGAAGGCGACCGGAATGCCGGGCCGGGCGGCGCTCGGCCGTGGGATCGGCTGATTCAGGTGTGCGCCCATCACGCTGAGCTGGTCGCCGCGGTATGGCGGGGAACCGGTCAAGCACTCGTACAGCACGCAGGCCAACGCATAGATGTCGGCACGATAGGTCACCTCGGATTCGCTGAACCGCTCGGGGGCCATGTAGTAGAGGGTGCCCACGGTGCTGCCGAGCTGGGTGAGCTTTTCGTCAGTGGTGGCGCTGGCGATCCCGAAATCGACGAGGTAGGCGAAGTCGTCGGCGCTGACCAGGATGTTCTCCGGTTTCACGTCGCGGTGGGTGACCCCGGCGGCGTGCGCGGCGTCGAGCGCCGAGCCGATCTGGCGCACGATTGCCACCGCACGCGGCGGGGCCAGCGGCCCGTAGCGCTTCAACATGGCGGCCAGGTCCTTGCCGTCGATCAGCCGCATGTCGACGTAGAGCTGCCCGTCGATCTCGCCGTAATCGTGAATCGGCACGACGTGCGGCTCCTGCAGCCGCCCCGCGGTGCGGGCCTCGCGCTGCATGCGCGTGCGGAAGACCGGATCGCTGGACAGCGTCGGTGACATCAGCTTCAGCGCCACGGTCCGCTCCCGCACCGTGTCTTCGGCCTCGTACACATCGCCCATTGCGCCACGACCCACCAGGCGCCGCAGCAGATACGGCCCGAATCGCGAACCCTCCCGCGATTCCGCGGTGTCACCCATCGCCTCGACTCCTCATCCCGCCAACCCCACACAGCAAACCGACTAGCAGCGCCTTCGCTCCCCGGCGATCACCTGCGCCGGTCGCCGGCACGCGGTGGCATGCCCGGCATAAGGCTAATCGCTTCGGCGGCCGCGGGGCGCGGGGGATACGGAGAACGCCGGCAGGCAGCGGCCGGTTGTGATCCAGCCGGCAAAGCCTACCCGGTTTTCACCCGCAGCTCGCCCAGCCGGATGGACACCAACGTCGGGAAGGGCAGCGAGCGATTACCGGGACCGATCGGGCGCACCCACCGGCGAGTGGGAAACATCAGCCCGCCGGCGTGATCCGGGTCGGTGCAATAGTGAGCTGCCCGTGCCCAATGGCCAATCACCTCAGCGACGTAATCGTGGCGGCGCAGGTGCCCAGCGCTGTCGAAGTAGAAGGTCTGCTCGGGCGAGTGGGTGTCGAGAGCCGGCGGGAACCTCACGTTGAGGCGCCGCCATGTCTCTCCGGCCTCCTGCCAGGTGGCGCCCTCGGTTACCTCGACTCCCTCGCGCGTCAGCAGGAACGGCATGGTGAGGTAGTTCCACATGGCGTAGCCGGCGAAGTAGACGGAGTCCAGCGGGTCCCAGCGGACGTTCCGGCGCAGTCCCGAGAGGCCGACGAAAGCCCCACGGGGGTTCGCTCGCGAGCCGATGACCTGACCGTCGTGACTCTCGATCCGCACCGCTCCGCCCTCGTACACCCCGCGCTGCCCGTCACGCGGGAACGGGTCCAACACCGTCCGGGCCTGCTGCACGTGCACCGTGATTTGGTAGTCGGCGAAACGGTTGCCCGGCACCCGGGTTCGGATGAGCAGCCCTCCGGCGCGCACGCGCGCATGAATCGTTGCGGCGGCCCGCCAGCGCGCCAGCCCTCCGTGGGCGTCCAGCACCTCCTGCAGCAGGGCGCTCATAACGACCCGTCACCCATCGAGAACCACGCGAATGTCGGTGCGTGCGAAGTCGTCCCCCTTGAAGAGCAGCGGCTGGCCGCTGACCTTGGCGAGCGCGTAGGAGAGACAATCGCCGCAGTTGAGGCTGGCGCGATGTCGTCCGCGGCCATACGTGCGATAGGCGACCCGAGCGGTATCCGCCTGGTCGGCATCGACGCCCACAAGGTCTACCGCGGCGCGATGCAGCCACAGATCTAGCTCGCGGCCTCCCGGTTCACCGAAGCGCGTTTCGATCACGATGGCGGTCTCCAGGTACGACGCCGTCGACATCAACCGAACCTGGTCTGCCGCCACCGCCGCCTCGAACCGTTCCGCTTCGGGCTCATCGCTGAGCATCGCTGGACCTGCTGCGTCCCGTCTCGCGAGGAGCTGGCCGCGATCCGCCGCCGCTGTGCGGCCTATATTCTAGATGCTCGGTCGCTGCGCTCCACCCGAGGGAAACGATTGACGCGATGACCTGGGCCAGGTGGGCACCGGGGGTGGTGCAGTTCCGCGAATACCATCGGCGCTGGCTGCGCGGTGATGTCGTGGCCGGCGTCACCGTGGCGGCCTACCTGGTCCCGCAGGTGATGGCGTATGCGACCGTGGCTGGTCTGCCGCCGGCGACCGGGTTGTGGGCGACCATCGCGCCGCTTGCCGTCTACGCGGTGCTCGGATCGTCCCGGCAGCTCTCCGTCGGCCCGGAATCGGCGACCGCTCTGATGACCGCCGCCGCGCTGGCACCGGTGGCCGACGGAGACGTGCGACGCTATGCCGCGCTGGCGGCGATCCTGGGGTTGCTGGTCGGCCTGATCTGTCTGTTCGGCGGCATCGCGCGTCTGGGGTTCCTGGCCAACCTGCTGTCGCGGCCGGTCCTGGTCGGATACATGGGTGGTATCGCGATGGTCATGATTTCCAGCCAACTCGGCACGATCACCGGAACCTCGGTCAAGGGTGACGAATTCATCGACCAGGTAAGGTCTTTCGCGGCCAACTGCACGCGGGTGCAGTGGCTGACATTCGGGTTGGCGATGTCGGTGTTAGCGCTGTTGGTTGTGCTGCAGTGGTGGGCGCCGCGTGCCCCCGGACCGATCATTGCGGTGCTGGCAGCGACGACATTGGTGGGCGCTATGTCGTTGGATGCCAAAGGCGTTGCGGTTGTCGGGCGGATACCTTCGGGTCTGCCGACACCGGGTGCTCCCATTGTCGCAGTGAAAGACCTTGGGGCCCTGATCATTCCGGCTGCGGGGATCGCGATAGTCGCGTTTTCCGACAGCATATTGAACGCACGAGCGTTCGCCACTCGCAGGGGCCAGACGGTGGACGCGAACGCGGAGCTGCGCGCCGTCGGGGCATGCAACATCACCGCCGGCCTGACACACGGGTTTCCGGTCAGCTCCAGCGGCAGCCGGAGCGCCCTCGCCGACGTCGTAGGCGGACGCACCCAGCTTTACTCGCTGATCGCATTGGTGGTCGTCGTGATCGTGATGCTGTTCGCCGGCGGGCTGCTGGCGATGTTTCCGACCGCTGCCCTGGGCGCCCTGGTGGTGTACGCCGCGTTGCGTTTGATCGATGTGTCGGAATTTCACCGACTCGCGCGGTTTCGGCGCAGTGAGGTCATGCTGGCACTGGCCAGCACGGCCGCGGTGTTGGGTCTTGGGGTGCTCTACGGCGTCCTCGCCGCGGTGGCCCTATCCATCCTCGAACTGCTTCGCCGGGTCGCACATGCGCACGACAGCGTTCTTGGGTTCGTCCCCGGCATCGCCGGCATGCACGACGTTGATGACTACCCGCAAGCCAAGCGCGTGCCCGGGCTGGTGGTGTACCGCTATGACGCGCCGCTGTGCTTCGCGAACGCGGAAGATTTCCGCACGCGTGCCCTGACCGTGGTCGATAAGAATCCGGACCCGGTCGAGTGGTTCGTGCTCAACGCCGAGTCCAACGTGGAGGTCGACTTGACGGCGCTGGATGCGCTCGACCAACTTCGCACCGAGTTGTGCGGCCGGGGAATAGTGTTCGCCATGGCCAGGGTCAAACATGACTTGCGCGAGTCACTGAGAGCCGCCGGTCTGCTCGACAAGATCGGCGAGGAGCGCATCTTCCCGACACTGCCGACCGCGGTGGAGGCGTTCAATCGGCGCTAGCGCCGCGGTTGCGGTCCACCGTGGTCGGTGCTGCTCGGCAAGTTTGAGGACTGGTTCCCCTGATCGCAGGACTTTCGCCGCTGGGGTTATCCGCCCACGTGGGCGGACAGTGGTGCTGATGATGATCGGTTGGTGAATTTGGGGCGGTGTGATCTGCGATGAGGCACCTCGACGGCCACAGGCCGAATCCGTGCGCGGGGCCCTATTCTGGAGCGTATGGCCGTCGAGTCCAGCATGCTCGCCCTCGGCACCCCCGCGCCGCCGTTCTCGCTGCCCGAGCCAGCCAGCGGCGCCACGGTCAGCCTCGACGAGCTGACGGGTCCCGCCCTCGTTGTCACCTTCATCTGCAACCACTGCCCGTATGTCCAGCACGTCGCCGCCGGACTGGCCACGCTCGGGCGAGACCTCGCCGATCGGGGCGTCCCGATGGTCGGCATCTGCAGCAATGACGTCGTCACCTACCCGCAGGACGGACCCGATCGGATGGTCGCCGAGGCCCGCCGCCACGGCTGGACATTCCCGTATCTTTACGACGAAACCCAGGACGTCGCCCGTGCCTTCTCCGCGGCGTGCACTCCCGACACGTTCGTCTTCGATGGGGAACGTCGACTCGTCTACCGCGGTCAGCTCGACGACTCCCGCCCTGGGAACGGCCGGCCGGTGACGGCCGCCGACGTTCGGGCCGCGGTCGACGCCGTGCTCGCCGGGCGGCCGGTCGACCCCGACCAGCGACCGTCGATCGGGTGCGGCATCAAGTGGCGCTAAGCCGGGCCGTCACCTGCGGCCGGGAAGCTTCATCACCGTGCGCACGATGGGTAACAGCGACTTCTGCCAAAGGGTCGGCGGAAGGCCAAAGGGCGGATCGAGATTGAACACGCGGGCGGTCGCGATCGTCTGCGGCTCGGTGTATTTCAGCAGCCCTTCGGGACCGTGCCGGCGGCCGACGCCGGACAGTCCCATCCCGCCCATCGGCGCGCTGAGGCTGCCCCACGCGAACGCATAGCCCTCGTCGACGTTGACCGTCCCCGATCGCAACCGGGCGGCGATCTTCTGGCCCTCGGCGGCGGTGCGGGCCCACACGCTGGCGTTCAGCCCGTAGTCGGTGTCGTTGGCCTTCTCGACGGCTTCATCCACGTCGGCGACCGGGTAGACCGAGACGAGCGGCCCAAACGTCTCGTTGGCCGCGCACTCCATTTCGGGTGTGACATCGGTCAGCACCGTCGGCTCGTAGAACAACGGCCCGATGTCGGGTCGGGCCTTGCCGCCCGCAATCACCGTGGCGCCCTTGGCCGTCGCGTCCTCCACGTGACCCGACACCGTCTTCAACTGACCCTCGGAGATCAAGCTACCCATGTCGACCGAGAAGTCATACGCGGTGCCGAGCTTCATGTTTCGCACCGCGTCGCCGAACTTGCGGGTGAACTCGTCGGCGATGTCCTTTTCGACGTAGATCCGCTCGATGGAGATGCACAGCTGGCCCGCGTTCGAGAAGCATGCGCGGGTGGCCGCCTTGGCGACCTTGTCGAGGTTGGCGCCCCGCGCCACGATCATGGCGTTCTTGCCGCCAAGTTCGGCCGAGAATCCGATGAGCCGACGGCCCGCGTGCTCGGCGAGCCGGCTGCCGGTCGCGGAGGAACCAGTGAACATGAGGTAGTCGCAGTTGTCGGTGATGGCGGTGCCGACCACCGAGCCCGGACCGGGCACGATCGCGTACAGCGCTCGCGGCAGGCCGGCCTGATACAACAGCTCGGCGCACGCGAGGGCGCAATAGGGCGTTTGGCTATCCGGCTTGAGCACCACCGCGTTGCCGGCGATAAGCGCGGGCACCGAGTCTGACGCCGTGAGCGTCATCGGGTAGTTCCACGGCGAAATCACCCCGACCACGCCCTTGGGTTGATAGCCGACCGTGGTCTTACCGATCGCGGGCAGCAGCGCTTGCACGCTGCGAGGCCGTAGCAGGTCCGCGGAGACGCGTGCGTAGTAATTCGCGTTGGCAATCAGGTCGACGATTTCCTCCTGCGCCGCCCAGCGGGCCTTGCCGGCCTCGGCCTGCAGGAGATCCATGAGGAACTCGCGGTTCTTGATCACCAGATCGCGGTAACGGCGGATGACCGCGGTCCGTTCGGCGACCGGACGCTTCGCCCACTCAGGCTGCGCCGCACGAGCTTTGGCGAATGCCGCTTCGACATCGGCGGCCGTACCGATGGGGATCGTGGTCAGCGGCTTGCCGGTAAAGACCTCATCGATCGTGCTGGTTGGACGTTCGGTGGCGTCCTGGATGGCGGCCAGATTGCGCAAGCGGTCGAAGACCTCGGCTGATGGTGCGGGCATAAGGGTGACCTCTCGACGAAGCGCGGCGTGTGGGCATCAGACTATCGGTCCGATTCGCCGGGCCTTTCGACACCGACCGGTAGCCCGGGTGCACCATCCCGAAGGGTCGACCGCGCCCTGATCGTGGTAGTGCAACTTCTGCCACACCCGGTGCCGGGTCCTGGCTGGTCGGGGACCCGTGCGGAGGCGCGCCACGCTGGGCGCAAAACCCCGACATATGGACTTAGGTTATGCAATACTAACTTGCTGTTCATTAAGGTTAGGGTAACCAAAGTTAGTGAGGAGATCGGGGCGCCGGGCCGCCTCCGCACGGACACCATGACCAACGGAGTTTCTGCTTGTCGGGGCCCATCCTCTGGCCAGCGCGCCGAGGGTTCCACGGCCAACACACCCACCCTGGCCGCTTCCATGACGGTTCGGGGGCGGCGGTGATCAATCCTGTGTGGATGGCCATGCCGCCCGAGGTGCACGCCAGCCTCTTGAGCAGCGGTCCGGGGCCTGGCGCCCTGTTGGCTGTCGCTTCGGCGTGGTCCTCGCTCAGCGTCGAGTACTCGGCGGCGGCGGCCGAGTTGTCCGCGCTGCTGGGCACGGTGCAGGCCGGGTCCTGGGAGGGGCCGGGCGCCGAGCGCTACATCGCGGCGCATGTACCTTTCGTGGCCTGGCTAACACAGGCCAGCACCGTGAGCGCCGGTGTCGCCGCGCGGCACGAAACGGCCGCTGCCGCCTATTCCTCGGCGCTCGCGGCCATGCCAACGCTTGCCGAACTGGCGGCCAATCGCGCCGCCCACGGCACGCTGATCGCAACCAACTTCTTTGGCATCAACACGATTCCGATCGCCGTGAACGAGGCCGACTACGCCCGGATGTGGATTCTGGCCGCCACCACGATGAGTGCCTACCAAGCGATCTCGACTGCGGCGTTGGCGTCGGCATCGCCCAGCGATCCATCGCCGCCGATCGTAACGCCCGGTCACGGGGAAGCCCGGGAGTCCATGGCGGCGTCGATTCAGGTCGGGCCGGCGTTGACATTCCCCGACCCGATTGCCGACCTGGTCTCCGGTTCCAAGCACTTCAGCAGCATGTACGCGGCACTCAAGGGGCTTGTGTTCAACCCGATCGGCACCATGTGGCAGATCCTGATCGACTTCGCCACCAGCCCGTCCACGGCGATTGTTACCTGGACTCCCCTGCTGTACGTGTTCGCCTACGCGGCGACGTTCGCGCTGATGGGTACACCCATCTATAACGCCATTGCGGCGCCCAACCTCGCCCTGGGCGCCATCCCGCTGGCGCTCGGGCTGGCCGGGCTGTCGGGACTCGCCCAGCTTCCGGCGGCCGAGCTCGTGGCCGAGCTGCCGGACACCCCTGCCGAGCCGCGGGTTTGGCCCGCGGCGAGCATCGCCCACACGGTGTCGACCGCGGGCGTAGCACCCGCGCCGACTCCGGCGCCGCAGGTGCCGGCAACTGCTGTCACCGCGACCGCGAATCCGGTAGCCGCCGGCACGGAAGGCTTCGGCTATCTTGTCGGCGGCCCCGGGCCGGACTCCGGGTTCGGCCCCGCACTGCGCACCAACGCGGTTGCGACGGTGACGGTACCGGACACCGCCTGGGGCGCCACGACCGCGGTGGCGGCCTCCCGCGGCACAGATCGGGCGCGCCGGCGCCGCGGCGGCGACGTCAAGAGCCGCGGCTATCGCGACGAGTTCCTGATCATCGACGACAGCCCGGACTGGTCAGAGCAGCGGGACCAGCCTGCCGAGGCCACCGCATCGACCACCGGCGTCGGCGCTCTCGGATTCTCCGGCACCGCAACGAAATCCACCGTGCGCGTGATGGCCGGCCTGACCACACTTGCCGGTGATTCGTTTGGCGGCGGACCGAGCGTTCCGATGACGCCGACCACCTGGTCGGCCGATCCGTGAGGCACTGCGTGCGGTCCCGACGCGAGTTTCTGATCGATCATCGCCCGAACCGATCAACAATGTGCGGCAGCGGCCGTGCGCTCCCAGCCTGGCCCGAACGGTGTACCGTGCGACAGTGCACGTCGATGTGATGGTCATTCCGCAGCCCCTTGGGAAGATCGGCGACCTCGCCCGGCGTACCCAGGCCGCGGGGTTCGACGGTCTTCTGTTTACTGAAGCCGGCCGCACCGCCTTTCTCAGCGCCGCGGTGGCATCTCAGGCCGCGCCCGGTCTGGAACTGTCGACGGGCATCGCCGTCGCCTTTCCGCGCAGTCCGTTCGTCGCGGCGGCCACGGCGTGGGAACTCCAGGAGGCGACCGACGGCAAATTCCGGCTCGGTCTCGGCACGCAAGTGCGCAGGCATGTCGAGCGGCGCTACGGGATGCCCTTTGATCCGCCCGGGCCACGCCTGCGTGATTACGTGCTGGCCGTGAAGGCCTGTTTCGCCGCGTTTCGAACCGGGGCCCTCGATCACCACGGGCAGTTCTACAAGCTGGATTTCATCACTCCGCAGTGGAGCCCGGGCCCCATCGAGGCACCCGATCCCAAGGTCGACATCGCCGCGGTGAATCCGTGGATGCTGCGCATGGCGGGTGAGGTGGCCGATGGAGTTCATGTCCATCCCATCGGTGAACCCGGATATCTCGCACGCCACGTCATGCCCAATATCGCCGAGGGGGCAGCGAAGTCACAGCGCTCACCGTCCGAGATTGCGGTGATCGTGCCGGTCATGACCATCGTCGGCGAGACCGAAGAGGAACGGCGTAACGAGCGCGAATTCGTCCGGGCCAGCCTCAGCTTCTATGCGAGTACGCCCAACTACGCCTTTATTTTCGACGAGGCCGGATTCGAGGGCACAACCGCCCGTATCCGCGAGAAGCAAAAGGCCGGTGACTTCACCGGGATGACGGCCCAGATCACCGACGATCACATCGCCACCTTTGCCACCGAGTCCACGTGGGATGGGTTGGCGGAGGCACTCATTGCCAGGTACGAAGGAATCGCTACTCGCATCGTGCTGTACAACGCACTCGGCGATCCGGAGCGCTTCCAGCGATATGGCCAAGTGGCACAGCGCATATCGGCCCGTTAACTCTGACCGGCCAGGTCCGAGCCGGGCCGGGCCGAACCAGGTTACCCTGGTCCCCGTGAGCGACGAGCCCGTGCCCGGCGGGGTGGTGCACCGGCTGCCGGCGGACCTGCGTCAGGCCCTGATCGCCCATGCCACAGCGCTGGCCGCGTGGAAGGACATCACGCCGTTGGCGCGCAACGAGTTCATCTGCTGGGTCGAGGACGCCAAGCAAGAGACGACCCGCAAGCGCCGCATTCGCCGCACCCAGGAGGAGCTGGCAGATGGCCTGCGCCGGCCCTGCTGCTGGCCGGGATGCAAGCATCGCGAGCGCACCGGCAGGTAGCGCAGCGCATGCCGGGGACGCCGGGCGGCCTCGCTCCCGCGGAAGCCGACAGCCAATCGATAACAGGGACTGCCACACGCGTCACATGCGACACTATGCTGCTTGTTCGTGGGCAGAGACGTGTTGGCCAACGGCCGGGGCCGCTGGTTGGCCTTCGCGGCCTCGCTCCTCATCTCGGCCGCCATGCTTCATGCCCAAGGCGCCAAGCCGCCATGCTGCGCAAAGACCCCGGCGGCAACCCCGACGGTCTCGGGATCCGCGCCGGTCAGCGCGCCACGTACGGCCAGTGCGGCGGAGGCGGAACTCTTGGCGGCGAACGCGCCCGTCGCAGCCCAGGACTTCCAGTTCGCGTTGCCCACCGGCATCGCGCCGGAGCAGGGGTTGCAGGTCAAGACGATCTGGGCGGCCCGTGCGATCAGCGTGATGTTTCCACAGATCACCAACATCTACGGGTTCCGCCAAGACCCCTTGAAGTGGCATCCCAACGGGTTGGCCATCGACGTGATGATCCCGAACCACAACACCGACGAGGGTATCGAGCTCGGCAACCAGATCGCCGGGTATGCCTTGGCGAACGCGAGACGATGGGGAGTGCTGCACGTGATCTGGCGGCAGCGGTACTACCCGGGCATCGGCGCGCCGAGTTGGACGGCGGATTATGGCTCGGAAACGCTCAACCACTACGACCACGTTCACATCGCCACCGATGGCGGTGGATACCCGACCGGGCGGGAAACCTACTACATCGGCTCGATGAGTCCAGCGCCGAAGTGAGTACTTGCCGCTGGACGTGGCGGCGCCGGCCGTGGACTGCTCTTCCGTCTGGGCGGGCCGACCGGGTTGAGCCGGTGTCCCCGTGACCCCCGTAGGTAGGAGCCACTGCATTCGGCCGGGATGGGGCCGGCCGTGCCTGGCGGTCGCCGATGTTCGGGCCGTGGTCGCCGACGCTGTTCGGCAACGCGGTGCCCCACGTGGTGGTAGACCAGAGGTGGAGGCCAATTGTGGGTAGTGAAAAGGCCGAACTCCCCGACCAACGGACATCACGGCGACCGTGCTTCAGCCGAGCCGCGGCGCCCATCGGCGTCTACAACGGCCAACAGGCAATCATCGTCTACGACCTGAGGCCCGTTCCGCTTTGGCCAAAGTATTGGATCCAGGCATTGGCCCATCACTTCCACCGCCGACTCAGCCCGTCACCAAAGATCGACATCTCGCTGGTTGACGACTGCATTCGTTTCTCCATTTTCGTATCCACCGACGTGTCCGCAGAGGACCTGTGCAAACTGGACGATGCCGTCTACGACTCGGTGCGAAATGCCGGTCGCGCCATCGCAACTGAGCAGACAGCACTTGACCACAAACTCGACGAGGTGCGCCAGCGTCGTATGGAAAACTGGGATGAATCATATTTTTGCTGGTAGACCATCGGAAGCGGGGCTAATACTGCCGTGCTTAACCCTGGATCCGAGATGTTCCAGCCCAGGACCTCGACCAAATCGGGTCGGCCGCCACGGCGGCGCGGGGGGATCGGGGGCTGATCAACGCCAGCTGTCACATGAACTGTGATACAGTGAAACTGTGAAAAATATTACCGTCTCGGTTTCCGACGACGTCTACCGTGCAGCGCGGATTCGGGCCGCTGAGCTAGGCAAATCCGTAAGCGCCCTGGTCGCTGAGTATCTGGATTCACTGTCCGAGCGCGCGGCCGAATTTGCCCGACTCGAGGCCAAGCAGCACAGGGTTCAGGGTGAAATCCGTCAATTTCGCGCGTCCGACCGCCTTAGCCGAGACGAACTCCACGACCGTGCGGTTCGTTGACACCAATGTCCTGCTCTACGCGATCTCAGGCGATCCAGAAGAACGGGACAAGGCGAGGCGTGCAAACGAAATACTGGCCGCCCGCGATCTGGCGGTGTCTGTTCAGGTCCTTCAGGAGTTCTATGTCCAGGCAACGCGCCGCAGCCGGCCAGATCCGATCAGCCACGAGCATGCCGCCGACCTGGTGGAATCGTTTATGCGATTTCCCGTCGCCCCCATCACAGCCGAGCTAATGCTGGCTGCCATGACTACATGTCGGCGCTTCTTCCTGTCGTACTGGGATGCCGCGGTCCTCGAGGCCGCGCGCGCTCTTGGCTGTGATGTCGTCCTATCCGAGGACCTCACCGACGGCGAAGACTACGCCGGCGTACGGGTAGAAAATCCGTTCCGAGGCAGTCGCCCCGAGCGAGAATGCGGACCCGCCTGACGTGGCGCGGCGGCACAGCCGGTTACTTACGCACCCAAGGCGTCCCGCCTCGCCGCGGCGCCACCGCCGTCGAGATAGCTAGCTGGGCGAACACGGATCTCAGGCCGCAGTGAATGGCCGATAACGGTCTGCGCTGGTCAACCTGTCGGGCTGACAGGATTTGAACCTGCGACCACTTGACCCCCAGTCAAGTGCGCTACCAAACTGCGCCACAGCCCGGTGCCGCCTTCGATCATCGGCGGCAGGTCGAAAGCCTACCGCAGATGAACCTAACCCCGCGAAGGCCTACGCGACGGGGGAGCCGGCGCCGTAGCCCGGGCCCATGTCAGCGACGAGTACACCGTTCGCCCGTCGGGCTGGGTCAACTCCGACGACAGCGTCAACCGGTCACCGTCGAGGTCGCCGTGGCGCAGATCAGATACCCCAACGCCGCGACCGCGGCCTGGTCGATGGTGCCGCCGCTGGCCACCGGCCGGTCGTATTTCGGCCGGCCCGCCGATTGGATCTGCGCCGGCATGTACCCAGCGGGGGTGTACATGATCAGGCCCTGCGCATCCGCACCGTGGGGATATCTGCCCCGAGCGTCGGGGCTGTCGCGCTCCAGCTAGCACACCAGTTCTCAGGTTCCAATGAGCTTGTCGCGCAATGATTCTGTCACTTCAATCCTTCCGTGCTCGGCGACGACGCCGTTACGTTCGCCACCCAAGCCAGCAGGGCTCGGGCCAACTGGTCTTCGCGGCCGTAGAACCGCTGCGCCGGAACCGGCACGCTGACGGCCACCAACTGATCGGTTATCCCTGACAGCGCAACCCCCACCGCACAGATGCCATCGGTCTGCTCCTCGCGGTCGTAGGCGACGCCCTCGGCCTGGACGCGTGCGAGCTCGGCACGCAGCGCCGCGCGGTCGGTGATCGTGTTGGCGGTCAGCGGCACCAGCCGACTGGGCAGCGCCTGGGATTGCCGCTCGGGCGGCAGCGCCGCCAGCAGCGCTTTGCCGTTGGCGCAGCAGTACAGCGGAAACGACTCCCCCACCGCGCTTACGGCACGCAGCCGGCGCGGCGGTACCACCTGGTCGATGAAGTCCGCCCGATCCCCGTTCAGGATCGACAGGTCCACCGTCTCGTCCAGCTCGCGCGACAACTCCGTCAAGAACGGGTGCATGTCGGTCACGACGCCGAGCCGCACCGTGCTGGCCATGCGCGCGATCTCCGGGCCCAGCCGGTAGGGCCCTCGGGTCCCGCGCGAGGCCACCAGCCCCTCGTCTTCCAGGGCGTTGAGGATGCGGCTGACCGTGGACCGCGCCACACCCACCCGCTCTCCGATCTCGGCTTGGCTTAGGCCCTCGGGGTGAGCCTGCAGCACCCGCAGCATCTCGGCCGCACGGGCGATCACCTGGATGCCGCCGCTGCGGCCCTCTGGGTCGTCGACGCTCACCGTCGAACTCCTCTCAAGATCTGCCGGGCAACTGCAGCAGCGCTTCGGCTTCTTCGACGGAGGCGATCGGCAGGTCCAGGGCCTTGGCGAGACGTATCGTGCGCGACACCAGCGCCAGGTTGTCCGGTGCCAGCTCCCCCTTGCGCAGGTACAGGGTGTCCTCCAGGCCCACTCGGGCATTGCCGCCCAGCGCTAGGCCCACGGCGGTCAGTGACAGGTTGGCCCGGCCGATCGCGATGACTTGCCAGATCGCCCCGGGGGGAAGCCGGCGCACCATCGTGAGCAGATTATCGGCGGTAGCTGCCATGCCGCCGCGCACACCGAGCACGATGCTGAACTGCATTGGTTCGGCCAGTAGGCCTTCCTCCCACAGCCGCAGGCACGCCTCCACATGCCCGCTGTCATAGATTTCCAGCTCCGGTTTGATGTCCAGCTCCCGCATCCGTCCGGCCAACCGGCGGACGGCATCCGGTGGGTTGCGAAACTCGCCGGCGCCGAAGCTCATCGAACACGGGTTCAGCGTGGCCATCCGCGGTCGCAGCTCGACCAACTTTTCGCGTTCCTGGAACGGAACCGTCAAGCCGACCCCGGTGGACATCTGGATCAGGATTGGGCACCGCTGGCCAATGAGATCCATGGTCCGACGCGCGATGTTCAGATCCGCTGTAGGCCTTTCGTTTTCATCACGCAGATGAATATGCGCCACCGCGGCACCCGCGTAGTAGGCCTGCTCGACTGCGGTTGCGATTTCCTCGGGCGTCGTCGGCAACGCCGGGTTATCGGCCTTGGTCGCGATGGGCCCGGTGGCGGCGACGGTGATGACGACGCTCATGACGCCTCCGGGTGGGCGATGGTCACCAGCAGTACGGCTTCACGGTCCGACCGGTTTTCGATCGATCGCAGCTCGCCCTTGGCGAAATGTACGCTGTCGAGCCGGCCTAGAACCGTTTCGGTTCCCTCGGCGGTGACAACCAGTTCACCATCGAGAACGACATAAACGGTTTCCTCACGGGCCGCTGCCTTTTGGGCGATCCCGCCCGGGCGATAGGTCGAGAGGCCGACCCAGAATCGTTCGGTGGGCCCGGCCTCGTGGCCCTGCAGTCGCAACGTGCATACGTCGTGGTGCAGCGGCGCGCTGTATTCCGGTGCCTCGGATGCCCGGGTGAGGTTCATCAGGATCCCGTTTCGATGCGATAGGTGCCGGTGGGATCGACGATCGCCACCAGACGGATGATGCAGCCATCTCCGCCCACCCAGCGCCACGGGAATGCGGCGAAGGTGACGCGCTTGCCGGTGACCTTGTCCAAGTCGCCGCCGACATTTTCAAAGCCGTAGATGCCTTTGGACAGGATCGCCCGGTGGCACGGTTCCCACTCGGGGAAGTCGTCGAGCACCTTGTGACCGGTCTCTTCCTCGTATTCACGGACGGCCCAAGGTAATAGGCCGCCCTGCGCCTCCGCTGGGCCGTGCGGAGCGATCGCGGTGGCCAGCGGATGGTCCAGGGCCTGGGTGTCGGTGCCGACCGCCTTGACGCCCTTGGCCGCAAACCACTCGCCGGCTTCCTTGGAGAAGCCCGGAGAGTAGGCGTAGTACTCCGCGCTGTCGGCGTATTTGTGGTGCCAGCCCGTGTCGACGATGACGATGTCGCCCGGCCGGATCTGCGGCGTGGCATTCTGCAGGTCCTCGGCGGTGACGACCCCCCATTTGTTCTTCGGGATCGAGACGACGACCCCGGTACCGAAGAACGCGCTCAGCGGGATCTCGTGCAGGAAGGGTGTGTTCTCGATGACGTGCGCAGGTGCGTCGATGTGAGTGCCGGAATGCATGACGGTGGTGATCTTTTGGGTCAGCACACGGCTTCTGGCCATGGTGTGCAAGCGTTCGACCTTGACGTCCTCGAAGTACGGCCAGGCCGGCACGCCGTGCCCCCACGGGTGGGACAGGTCGTAGAACTCCAACCGTGACTCGGCCTCACCAAGGGGCCACGTGACCCTCATGGTTATTGGTTCCCTTCTCTGTCAGGTTGCTTGGCGATGTGCCGGGCAAGTCGGGTCGCGGTGGCCTCGCGGGCCCCGGCGGGCCAGTCGAGGAACCCCTGACCGGTGCGGGCACCGAGCTGCCCGGCGGCGACCAGCTCACGCAACAGCGGGCTGGGGTGCGGGTCGCTGTTGAGGCTTGGGAGCACCGCATCGTGAATGGCCAGGGTGAGGTCCAGCCCGATGTAGTCGGCGTTTTCCAGGGGGCCTAGCGTGGCCAGCCGCAACCCAATGGTGTTGCGTACCACCAGGTCAACGGTCTGCGCGTCGCAGACACCTTCGGCGACCAGCGCGATCGCCTCACGCCACAGCGCGTGCTGCAGCCGGTTGCCAATAAAGCCAGGCACGTCGCGCCCGACGAGCACCGGCAACTTGCCTGCGTCGGTGAGCAGCGCCACGACGCGGTCGGCCGTTTCCGAGGCGGTCCGTGCGCTGGGCACAACCTCGACGACCGGGATGAGATCTGGCGGGTTCCAAAAGTGCGTCCCGATCACCCGGCTGCCGTCGCCGACCCGCTCGGTGACGGCGCCGATGGGCAGCACCGAAGTGTTGGTTGCCAGCACCGCATCGGGCGCCAATGCCGCGAGACGTTGGAAGAGTTCCTGTTTGATGGCGAGGTTTTCGATAATGGCCTCGACGACCAGGCCGGCATTCTGCACCGCGGCCGCCAGGTCGGCGACCGCGGTCACCGAGCCGAGACCGGCACCGGTCACCTGGCCGGCCTCCATAGCTGCCGCGTCCAGGATTTCGGTGTTGGTGTCGGTGATGACGACCTCGAGGCCCGCCGACGCCAGGACGCCGGCGATCCGGCGCCCCATCAGGCCGGCGCCGACCACGGCGGCGCGGGCAAAGCCGTGAGACGTCAGCATGCCGTGTACCCGCCGTCCAGATACATCACCTGGCCGGTGTAGAAGCTCGACGCGTCGCTGAGCAGATAGATCAGGGCGCCGACGAAATCTTCGGGTTCGGCGAAGCGGCGCAACGGGATTCGGGCGAACATCGCCTCCCGGGTGGCCCGGCCCTTCTCGTCGTCGGCGTACATCCACTCGGTCAACTCTGATCGGAAAACCGTTGGGGCAAGCGCGTTTACCCGAATACCGTGACTGCCCCACTCCGCTGCCAAGGTCTTGGCCAGCAGGTCGGTGCCCGCTTTCGACGGGCAGTAGGCGCTGTAACCGGCGGCATGGCCCAGCGCGCCGCGCACGGAGGAGACGAGCACGATGCTGCCGCCGTGACCCTGCTCAAGCAGAACCCGTCCGGCCGCCTGGCACACCAGCCAGGCGCCCCGCACGTTGGCGTCCATCACCCGGTCGAAGTCCTCGACGGCCATCTCGGTGATGGGCGCAACGTGGTTCATGCCGGAAGCCACCACGACGCCGTCCAGCCGGCCGTGCCGGGCGACGGCGGCCTCGACAATCGCCTGCGCATCGGCCGGGGTTTCCGGCCTGCGGGTGACCACCGCGGGGTCCTCGATGCCGGCCTCATCCACCAGCTCGGCAAGGCCGGCGGCGTCGCCGCCGGCCAGCGTCAGGTGAGCCCCGGCCTCGGCCAACGACCGGGCGGCCACGCTGCCTAGCGAGCCCGTTGCGCCCGTGATCAGGATCGACTTGTTCCGCACGCTGAACCGCGTCAGACCCAGGTTCGGCACCTGCTGTATCGCCATCATCTCTCTACTCCCGCAATACAAGATATATCACCCGTTATACGGGAGATCGTAAGTTGGACGCGCTCCCGATGTCAACGGAGAGTGGGATTTGCAGGAGGAGGTGTTCGTCGAGTGTGCACTCAGGGCGGAAAATTGCCCGAAATCCCGCCCTGGTTACACGTTCGAAGCGCGTTCAGCGGCGCTTGGCTGCCCGCTTTTCGCGCACCCGTATGTCGATCCGAATCGGGCTACCCTCGAACCCGAACGTCTCGCGCAGCCGTCGCTCCAGGAACCGCCGATATCCGGCCTCCAGAAAACCCGTGGTGAACAGCACGAACGTCGGCGGGCGCGCGCTGGCCTGGGTGGCGAACAGGATGCGGGGCTGCTTGCCGCCGCGCACCGGCGGCGGCGTGGCCGCCACCACCTCTGTGATCCAGGTGTTCAACGGGCCGGTCGCGATCCTGGTATCCCACGACGCCAGCGCACTCTCCATCGCCGGCACCAGCTTGCGCACCGCCCGGCCCGTCTTGGCGGAGATGTTGACCCGTTGCGCCCAGCGCACCTGCACCAACTCTCGGTCGATCTCGCGGTCCAACAGCTCGCGCCGGTCCTCGTCGACCAGATCCCACTTGTTGTAGGCCAGCACCAACGCCCGACCGGCCTCGATGACCATCGATATCACCCGCAAATCCTGCTCGGTGAGCGGCTGCGACGCGTCGATCAGCACGATGGCCACTTCGGCCGAGGCGATGGCCGCGTGGGTGCGCACCGAAGCGTAGAACTCGTGCCCGCTGGCCTGGCCGACCTTGCGACGCAGACCCGCGGTATCGACGAACCGCCAGACCTTGCCGCCCAACTCGATCAGCGAGTCCACCGGGTCGACGGTCGTGCCGGCGGCCTCGTGTACCACCGACCGCTGATCACCCGCCAGCCTATTCAGCAGGGAACTCTTGCCCACGTTGGGCTTGCCGACCAGGGCCACCCGCCGCGGGCCCCCGCCCGCCGATCCCGGCTCCCCCACCTCGGGCAACGCAGCGAGCACCCGGTCGAGTAGGTCGGCCACGCCACGACCATGCATCGCGCTGATCGCATGCGGCTCACCCAATCCCAGCGACCACAATGCCGCGACGTCGGATTCACCCTTGTCGCTGTCAACCTTGTTGGCGGCCAAAAAGACTGGCTTGCCCGAACGCAACAGGATGCCGGCCGCGGCCTCATCGGCGGTGGTGGCACCGACACTGGCATCGACCACCAGGATCACCGCATCGGCGGTGCGCATGGCCACCGACGCCTGCTCGGCCACCAGCTGCTGCAGGCCCTTGGCGCCCGGCTCCCATCCCCCGGTGTCTTGCACCACAAAACGGCGTCCGGTCCACAGCGCGTCGTAGCAGACCCGGTCGCGCGTCACGCCGGGAACGTCTTGTACCACCGCAACGCGGCGGCCCAGTATCCGGTTGACCAGTGTCGACTTGCCGACATTGGGCCGGCCCACGATCGCCACCACCGGCGCGGGCCCGGTGTCAGCTTCCGCGGAAGCTTCGATCTCCCAGTCGCTTTCGTCGGTCCAGGTGCCGTCCAGGCTCACGACAGCGCCTCGCTTCGCTGCGTCACCAACTCCTGCAGCCGGGCAATCACCTCGGCCTCGGTCATGTTGCTGGTGTCGACGACGATCGCATCAGCGGCCGCGCGCAGCGGCGCCACGGTCCGGGTGGAATCGAGATGATCGCGCCGGAGCACGTCGGCTAACACGGCGTCGTAGTCGTCGGTCAGACCCGCGGCGACATTCTGGGCGTTGCGACGTCGGGCCCGGGTTTCGGCCGTGGCGGTCAGGAAGATTTTCACCGGTGCATCCGGAAATACCACGGTTCCAATGTCCCGGCCTTCCACGACGATGCTGCCCGAGCCTTCGGCCATCGCGCGCTGCAATGCGACCAGTCGTGCCCGCACCGATGGTATCGCCGATACCGCCGAAACCGCCTGGGTGACATCGTCACCGCGGATTGCTGACGAGACATCTACGCCGGCCAGGTAGAAGCTGCTCTGGTCCGGGTCGTAGCCCACCGACAACTGCGCCGTCGCCGCGCATTCCGCGACCGCCTCAGTGTCTGAGGGGTCGATTCCGGCGCGCAGCACCGCCAGTGTCACCATTCGGTACATGGCCCCGGTGTCCAGAAACCGCGCACCCAATCCGCGCGCCAATCCCCTTGAAACAGATGATTTTCCGGTTCCCGCCGGACCGTCGATCGCGACCACCAGTCCGCTCATGCCCCGATGGCTAGCTGCACTCCCGTCACTCGCTGGGGCCGTATGGTTCGTCTCGTTGCTGTCACTCACTGTGCTCGTTCCGCTCACAGGCCCACCGCTTTGTATAGCTTGCCAATCTCGTCTGCGCGCAGCGCCCGAACGCTGCCCGGGCGCTGCTTGCCCAACGACACCGCACCAATATCCGTGCGCACCAATGCTTCCACCGGAAGCCCCACGGCCGAAAGCAACCGGCGCACAATGCGATTGCGTCCTTCGTGCAGGGTCACCCGCACCAACGTCTTGCCGGGAATCGCGTCCACCACGGCGAAATCGTCAACACGCACCGGTCCGTCGTCCAGCTCGATCCCCGCCCGCAACTTCCTACCTAGCCCGCGCGGCACCGAGCCCGTCACGGTCGCAAGATACGTTTTAGGCACTTGATGAGAAGGATGCATCAACCGGTGTGCCAGCTCGCCATCATTGGTCAGCAAGATCAGCCCTTCGGTGTCAGCGTCCAACCGCCCGACATGAAACAACCTCTTGGTGCCCCGAACCTTTCGTTCGATCACGTCGCCGATGCACGGCCGGCCGCGGTCGTCGGACATGGTCGAGTACATGCCACGCGGTTTGTTCAGCGCCAGATACACCAGCGAGTCGTCGACGACCACCCGGGCCCCGTCGACACGGATCACCGAGACGTCCGGGTTTACTCGGGTGCCCAACTCGGTCACCACCTGTCCGTCCACTTCGACGCGCCCGTCCATAATCAACTTCTCGGCGGTCCGCCGGGAGGCAATTCCGGCCTGCGACAACACTTTCTGCAGGCGAATGCTTCTCGGCTCTGCGGGTTCGATCATCATTCACGGTCCACGTCGAACGCCCACGTCTGCTCGCGTGACTGGCCGCCGGAGAATCTGATGAAACGTGGTTCGCGGTCCAGGGATTCGCTGAGGTCTTCGATCGCGTCGACATCGGGCAGCAGCGGTGCGATATCGGGAAGGTCGGCCAGCGAATTCAACCCCAAGCGTTCCAGAAACAGCTCGGTGGTGGCGAACGTCATCGCGCCGCTATCGGGGTCGGGACCAACCTCGGTGATCAGGCCCCGCGCCAACAGCGTGCGCATCACGGCGTCCGCATTGACACCGCGCACCGCGCTCACCCGCGCACGCGTCACCGGCTGGCGGTAGGCCACCACCGCAAGGGTTTCCAACGCGGCGCGGGTGAGCTTGGTGCGCGCGCCGTCCAGCAATAGCTTCTCGACGTAGGGGGCGAACCGTGAGCGGGTGTACAACCGCCAGCCCTCGCCGGTGCGCCGCAGATCGATGCCGCTGTCGCGTGCGGTGAGTTCGTCGGCCATCAACCGCAGCTTCGCGGCGACCCGGTAGACGGGTTGCTCGGTGGCCGCGGCCAGCGCCTCGGCCGTCACCGGGGTGTCCACCACCAACAGCATTGCCTCCAGCACGCGGCCAAGCTCTTCGGGATCGAGCTCCGCGGGCTCAGCGATGTCCGGGATGTCACTGCCCAGCGCGTCGTCGGGCGATTCGGGGCTCATGGCGCGGCTCCTCCTCATCGCTTCGTCCCCCGCAAGCGGGCGCTGCCCCCTCTGCATCGTCGCCGGTGCTGGCCGGCCGAACCCCGGTCCACGAAACCTGCAGCACGCCAAGGGGCTCTGGCTGGTCGAATGCTACCGCCCGGGACCGATACAGTTCGAGCAGCGCCAGGAAGCGCCCCACGATCTCGACGGGCGCCCGACAATCGGCAACCAGTTCCGAAAACGAGGCCCACTGCCCGCTGCCCCTGGCTTCCAGCATCGTCAACACAAGTCTGGCCTGCTCGACAACCGAGATCTTCGGCTCGTGCAGATGTTCGGTAGCCACCGTCGGTGCCGGCCGCGGGGTGAATGCGACCGCGGCGATCTCGGCGAACCGCTCGGCGTCGACGCCGAGCATCACCTCGGGGAGCAAGCTGGCGAACCGGTCTTCCAACGACACCGCGCGTGGATAACTGCGCAGCGCTGTGGCCTCCAACTCCGCGAACATCTCCGCGACGTGCTTGAACGCCCGATATTGCAGCAGCCGGGCAAACAGCAGGTCGCGCACCTCCAGCAGGGCGAGATCTTCCTCGTCGTCGACCTCGCCGGCGGGCAGCAGCCGGGCCGCTTTCAGATCGAGCAAGGTCGCGGCGATCACCAGGAACGCCGTGGCTTCCTCGAGTTCCAGCTGTGCACCGATCGCTTTGGTGTAGCCGATAAAATCGTCGGTGACCTGGTGCAACGCCACCTCGGTGACGTCCAGACGGTGCGCGAAGATCAGCTGCAGCAGCAGGTCGAAAGGCCCCTCGAAATTGGTCAGCCGAACCTGGAAGCCGTTCTGGGGTGCCGCCTGACCGCTCGCGTTGGCGTTCACACGCCGAATCGGTCGATGAACTCGCGAGCCAGCGCGCGGTAGGCCAGGGCACCTCCCGACTTGGGGGCCCAGGTGGTAATGGGTTCACCGGCGACACTGGTCTCCGGGAAGCGGACGGTGCGGGTGATCACGGTGTCGAACACTAGGTCACCGAACCGCTCCACGACCCGGGCCATGACCTCGCGCGAGTTGACGGTCCGCGGGTCGTAGCGGGTGATCAGGATTCCGCTGATGTCCAGCTTCGGGTTGAGCCGGTCGCGCACCTTGTCAACGGTATCGGTAAGCAGCGCCAGGCCGCGCAGCGAGAAGAACTCGCACTCGGTCGGGATGACCACGCCATCGGCGCAGGCCAGCCCGTTGACGGTGAGCAGGCCCAGCGACGGCTGACAGTCGATCAGCACATAGTCGTAGCGGTCCAGCACCGGGTACAGCGCCCGGGCCAGGGTCTGCTCGCGACCCACCTCGTTGACCAGTTGGATCTCGGCCGCGGACAGATCGATGTTGCTGGGAACCAGATCCATGTGCTTGACCCGGGTATGGATCAGCACGTCGTCGATCGACACCCGCGACTCCACCAGCACGTTGTGGATGGTCTTGTCCAGCTCGTAGTGCGGCACGCCCAGGCCCGCGGACAGGGCGCCCTGCGGGTCCATGTCCACCAGCAGCACCCGCCGGCCGTACTCGGCCAGCGCGGCGCCCAGGTTGATGGTCGAGGTGGTTTTCCCGACGCCGCCCTTCTGGTTGCACATGGCGACGACCTTGGCCGGGCCGTGCGAGCCGCGGGGGGTGGGGTCAGGGGTCGACCGCGGTGGCCGGCCGGTCAGGCCGATTTCGGTGCCGCTGTCGGGGTGGTCGATCATGCCCGGTCTCGGCTCCTGCTGACGGGCGTCGGGGTGGACATCGCAGGAAAGTCTAACGGCAACGTCCTCCTGCGCCGGGAGATCCGCGGGCAAAGAACCGGTCGATGCTTGCCGCGGGAGCGGGTCGGCGCCCACCCGCGGGGCGGGTCAGGCTTCGAGGGCGGCTTCCAGCTTTGCCCGTTGCTCGTCGTCGGCGAGGGCGATGAGTTGGTCCGCGACGTGTGGGGGCATCGTGGCGATGCTGACCTCGTGACCGTCCCGCTGGCAGTGGTCCAGGAAATACAGCAGGGCCCAGGCGCCGGAGGTGTCGAGGTAGCTGACGTTCTGCAGGTTCAGCGTCACATCGGTGCGGCCCTCCCGCAGGGGCCTGAGCACGCCGTCGACGGACAGGAACGACAGGGGGCCGTCGATGAAGTAGGTGCCGTCGTCGTCCTGGGTGACGTTGGCCTTGCGCTGCCGGGATCGCAACGCGTGGACGAGCAGCGCGAGGGTGACTCCCATCAGCACCGCGACGGTGAGGTCGACGACGACGGTGACGACCATCGTCGTGAACAGCACGATGACGTCGCCCTTGGGCGACACGTGAGCTTTGCGCATGGCCTTCCAGTCGAACATGCCGACCGCGGTGAGTATCAGGATTCCCGACAGCACCGCGAGCGGGATGAATTGCACGACCGCGCCGAGCCCGGCGACGAACGCGAACAACACGACGCTGTGGGTGGCCGCCGACAGCGCGGTGCGCCCACCGTTTCGGTTGTTCACCACGGACCGGACAGTCGCGCCCGCGCTGGCCAGCCCGCCGAACAAGCCGCTGGCGATGTTGCCGATCCCCTGGCCGATCAGTTCCTTGTTGCTGCGATGCCGGGTGCCGGTGATGTTGTCCATCACCAGCGACGTCAGCAGCGAGTCGAGGGATCCCAGCAGCGCGATGGCCAGGGCCGACGACAGCACTTGCAGCACCAGTGGACCGCTGAACTGCGGAACATTGAGCGACGGCATGGCCTCCGGGATCTCCCCGATGTATTCGACCGTGCGGTTGATCGGGACCGGCCCGATGCTGAGGTCGCGCAGCCACGGTGCAACCAGCGGCAACGTCGACGTGATCAGCACCAGGACTATCAGGCTCGGGGGGATCGCTTTGGTGAGCCTGCCGGAACCCAGCAGCAGGACGATCGTCACCACCACGAGCAGGAAGCTGCTGCGCATCTGGTGCGACTGACTGACGATGATGATGATCGCTATGCCACCCATGAATCCCGAGATCACGGGGTGCGGAATGTAGCGGATGAGCGAACCGAGCCGGCAAAGTCCGAACAGGATTTGTAAGGCGCCGGCCAGGATGAACGCGACGAAGGCGGCCTCGAGCCCGTGGGCACCGATGGTGGCCGCGGCGACAACGGTGATCGGGCCGGTGGGGCCGGTGACCTGGCCGGGTGTCCCGCCGAACACCGCGGCGAAGAATCCGGCGAAGATGGCGCCGTAGAGCCCGACCAGAGCGCCCTGGGAACTTCCGGTCGCGGTGATGCCGAACGCGATCGCTAGCGGCAGCGCAACGATTGCAACGGTCACTCCCGACAGGAGTTCTCGTGCGATTCGTCGGACCACTAGGCGAGCACCTTCAAGCGATTGCAACCTAACCCGACCCGCTGCGGGCCGAGCCGCCGACCAGACTTACCGGCACTCCCCGCTGTAAACATGCCGTATGGACCGGGTAAGACGCAACCCCCAGATGCTGCCCGCAGCACCGCCCAGCGGCAGCCGCCGACGCGGGCACTGAAAACTCTGGCTCATCACATGATCGATGAGCCGGGCGGTTGTGTTGCCGGGCCCGCGGGGAATGAACACGGTATGCCGTTGGCCGACGGTATGAGATGCTGACCGGCATGGCCGTGGATCCCGTCAGAGGCTGATGGTTGTGGTGCCCACCGCCGGTCCCAACGATTCCAATCAACTCGACGCGAGGCTGCTCCGGATCGCCGGCGTCTGCGTCCTAGGTTCGATGATGGCGATCGTCGACACCACCGTGGTCACCGTCGCGCAGCGCACCTTCATCACCGAGTTCGACTCCACCCAGGCCGTCGTCGCCTGGACGATGACCGGCTACACCCTTGCAATGGCCGCGGTAATCCCGATGGCCGGCTGGGCCGCCGATCGGTTCGGCACCAAGCGACTCTTCATGGGCTCGCTGGCGGCCTTCACGATGGGGTCGCTGTTGTGCGCAATAGCGCCAAATATTACCTCGCTCATCGTATTTCGGGTGACGCAGGGTCTCGGCGGGGGCATGCTGATGCCGCTGGTCCTTACGATCTTGACCCGCGAGGCGGGCCCGAAGCGGCTCGGCCGGGTGCTGGCGGTCCTAGGCATCCCGATGCTGCTGGGCCCGGTCTTCGGACCGGTCCTCGGTGGCTGGCTGATCGACAGCTTCAGCTGGCAGTGGATCTTCTGGATCAACCTGCCGTTCGGTCTGATCGCGATCGTCGGTGCGGCGATCGTCTTCCCGAAGGACCGCTCGACGCCGTCGGAAACCTTCGACTTCGTCGGCATGCTGCTGCTGTCGCCCGGCCTGGCGACATTCCTGTACGGCGTGTCAGTGATCCCCGGCCGCGGTACGGCGGCCGATCGCCAGGTGTGGATACCGGTGGCCATCGGCCTGGTGTTGGTCACTGGGTTCGCCTTTCACGCGCTCTCCCGCGCCGATCATCCGCTGATCGATCTGCGGCTGTTCACGAATCGGGTGATTACGCTGGCCAACGCGGCAATGTTTCTGTTCGCCACTTCCTTTTTCGGCGCCGGGCTGCTCTTCCCGAGCTATTTCCAGCAGCTGCTGCAGCAGACGCCGCTGCAAGCTGGGTTGAGCATGGTCCCCCGGGGAATCGGCGCCATGCTGACCATGCCGGTAGCCGGATCGCTGATGGACAAACGCGGACCGGGCAAGATCCTGTTGGTCGGCATCACCCTGATCACCACGGGCATGGGCATTTTCGCTTACGGGGTCGCGTTACAGGCTGACTACTCGCCGACTCTGGTCACCGGGCTGACAATCATGGGCCTGGGCATGGGCGCCACCATGATGCCGCTTTCCGCCGCCGCGGTCCAGACCCTGGCCCCGCATCAGATCTCGCGCGGTTCGACGCTGGTCAACGTCAATCAACAGGTGGCGTCCTCGATCGGGACCGCACTGATGTCGGTCATCCTCACCAGTCAATTCAACCGCAGCGCAAACGTTTCCGCGGCACACGAGGTCGAAATCCTGCGCGCCGACGCGGCCCGCCGTGGGGTGCCGGTTGACGTATCGCAGATGCCGGGACAGGCCCGCACCCCTGACTTCGCGGTCAACCTGCTGCACGACCTCTCGCGCGCCTATACAGTCGTTTTCGTGGTGGCGGTGGTGCTGGTGGCGTTGACGTTCATCCCGGTGGCGTTTCTTCCGAAAAAGCCGTCCGGCCCGCAGTAGCCTTACGCTGCTGCGGTATCGAATTCGACCGGCAGTGTGAGCGGTCCTGTCAGTGACGTAAACGGCTTCCACGGCGCGGCGCCGGTGCGCCGCAGGTTGGGCATGCGCCGTGGCAGGACGGCCAACGCATGCGTGAGTTCGGCCCTGGCCAGATGCGCACCCAGGCAGACGTGGATGCCGGTACCGAACGCCAGCCTCGGCGAGGGGTCTGCACGCGTGATGTCGAAGCGATCGGGATCGTCATACACCCTGGGGTCGCGGTTGGCCGCGGCGATGTTGACGGCGACTTTGGTGTCGGCCGGAATCACCACGCCGGCGAGCTCAACATCCTCGTAGGCCTCCCGGACAACGAAGAATGCAACCGGGGTGTGCCGCACGACCTCCGCGACCGCCTGCGGCGCCAGGTCGGGCTGTTCGGCCAGCAGTGCCCATTGTTCCGGGTGGTCGCACAGCACCTGCACTGCGGCCGCCAGCTGATGGCGGGTGGTGTCAGTCCCGGCCGTGAGAAGCACTGCCACCAACTTGCACAGCTCGTCGCGGGTGAGTCGATCACCGTCGTCCTCGGCGCGGAGCAACTCGGAAATCAAGTCGTCGGTGAGGTTTTCGCGTCGCTGGGCGACCATGTTGTCGATGTAGGCGTCGAGTTCGCCGTAGGCCTTCACGATGATGTCCTCGTTGCCCGCGGCGCTCCAGGTGAAGATCTTGAAAATGGTGTCAGCCCAGCCCGAGAAGAGCCGCCAGTCCCGTGCGGGGGCACCCAGCAACGCGCAGATGACTGGGATCGGATATCGCTGGGCGATGTCGACAACGACATCGCAGCTGCCTACCGCGGTCAGCGGCTCCACGATCGAGGTGATCAGTTCGGTCATCATGGTGTGCAGCCGCGCCGTAGCGCGTGGGGTGAACGCCTGGGCTACCAGCCGACGTAATCGGGCGTGTTCGGTCCCCTCTAGGCTGGGCAGGCTATTCCCGAACCGTTGCGTCAACGGCCCAGACGTAATGCCTTGCGCGGCAAGAAAGGAACCCTTGGGCATGCCGAAGCGGCTATCGAGCAACACACCGCGCACCAACTCGTAGCTCAGGATCTCTGGACCGAGCAGGCCCATGGCGATCGCCCCGCGCTCACGGGCTTGCCGGATACGCCGGTGCGCCTCCTCCGGGGTGGGTGCGTCCACGTAGGTCAGCTGCGGTAGGTTCGCTTCAAACACGCTCGGACACATGGCCGACCTCATCTCTTACGTGCATGTGCATCCAGCACCAAGTCCCGCACGTCGGTGACCGGCATCCGCGCTGGCGCATCCGACAGCAGTTCGGGTGACGAGGTGATGACGACCGGGGCGTCCTCCTCCGAGTCGGGAAGTCGCCCGTGTGTCCCACCGACGGACGCGCCGTTGAGCGCGACGACCCCCATGGTGTATCGCAGACCCACGGCCTTCTTCACCAGGGCCGCAGCCGCTTTGACCTTGACCGCACGATCACCGGGGTTCATTAGCAGCTCGGCCGGGTCATAGCCGGGCTTGCGATGAATGTCGACGCACGGGGCGAACTCCGGGGCACGGTCGTCGTCGAGCCAGTAATAGTAGGTGAACCAGGCTCCGGGCTTGGCGATCGCGACCAGCTCACCCGATCTGGGGTGGTCGATCGCCAAGGTGCGCTGCTTGTTGCGGTCGAGCACCTCATCGACGCCGTGCAATCCCGTCAACAGGCTCGCGACCCGGGCGATGTCGGTGTCGTCGCGCACGTACACGTGGGCGACTTGATGGTCGGCGACGGCGAACGCCCGGGATGTCCACGGGTCCAGGTATTCCCGGCCCTGCTGCGTGTAGACGTTGAGGTAACTTTCGCGCCGGAGCAAACGGTTGATGTCCACCGGGGTGTCGGCTGACGCGATCCCGTATTCGGAGACGACGATGGTCGTCATCTCGTGCTCGGCGGCACACGTCAGCAAGGGGCCCAGCGCCGCGTCGACATCGGTGGCCGCGGTGATCGCCAGCGGTGAATGCGGGCCGTAGCGCTGAAAGTCATAGTCCAGGTGCGGTATATAGGTGGTCAGCAATGTGGGCGAATAACGCTGCAGTATTTCGATTGACGCGTCCACCAGCCAGCGCGACGACGTGATGTTGGCCGTTGGTCCCCAATATTGGAACAACGGGAACGTGCCCAGCTTTTCGGTCAGGATGTCATGCAGATCCGCTGGAACCGTGTAGCAGTCGGGCGATTTGCGTCCGTCTTGGTGATACACCGGCCGTGGCGTGACGATCACGTCGTTGCTGGCGTTCATCGCGTACCACCAACCGACGTTGGCCGAGCGGTATCCGTCGAAGCGGCCGGCTGCGGTCTCCCAGACCTTCTCCCCTGCGACCAGTTTGTTGCTTTGGCGCCACAGCAGCACTTCGCCGAGGTCGCGGAAATACCATCCGTTGCCGACGATTCCGTGTTGGTTGGGCATCAGGCCGGTGACCATCGACGACTGCACTGGGCAGGTGACCGCCGGGAAAACCGGGGCGAGCTGGGTCAGGGCGCCTTGGGCGGCCAGCGCGGAAAGGTTCGGCATGTGCCGTAGCAGCGGCCGGGTCAACCCGACGACGTCGATCAGCAGAACACGGTGCGTCATACCGGGTCCCGCGCACAGAGCAGTTCGTCAAGCCATCGGATCTCGGCGGCGATGTCTTCGGCCAGGCTGCCGGTGCGCAGCGACCGCGGCAGCACCTCCCAGGTGTACGTCTCGATTTCGACGTCGATGGACCCGGTCAGCCATCTGTCAGAAAGGATCGCCAGGACATCGGTCAGCACGTGTGACGTGTTGCCGAGGGGTGCCGGCGGACTGGTATGCAAGGGCACGTGGTAGTGCACGCGCGCGCTGCCCGACCTCGGTATGGCGGGATCCTCGAACGAGAGGTCATCTCGGAACCACCGGCGGCCGTCCGCGTCGAAACCGTTGACCTGGTGCAAATACGGGGAGTTGGCGAATTCGGTGAAGGCTTCGGCAACCCCTTCGGCGCTCAGGTTCTCGATCTCAATTGCGTTGGAGGCCTGAATTTTTACCACCTCCATTCCCACTGCGGAAAGCCCGGCCAGCACCTCGGCCGGATCTTCGTGCATCACCGCCAGGTGGCAGGTATCCAGGCACACACCCACATACCGCGGGTCCACGTCACCGGCCTGGACGGCCCGGTTCAACCAGCCGATGGCATCGTGACAGGACCCGATGACGCAGCCGGGTTCGGGTTCGATGGCCAATCTGACCCGGTGACCCGAGCGGTCTTCGATGCGTTGCAGATCGTGGCAGAGCCGGCACAGGTTGTCCCGCGCCTGCCCGTCGGCCACCTGATCCCAGGGATCACCCCAGGCCAGCGGCAGCGTGGAGATGCTGCCATGGTCGGTGTCGGCCAACAGCCCACCGAGCACCTCGGCGCAGTGCCTGGTATAGCTCAGCCGCTGCGGTGTGGTCCAGTCTGGTTGGTACACGGCGTGCTTGACCGAACTACCGTGGAAGGTTCCGTACGGAAAGGCATTCATGGTGACCACGCCCAGGCCGCTATCCTGGAGAACTCTGGCCAAGCGGTGACGTGCTCGAGGATCGCCGGACAGTTGTGCCATGGTGTGAGCCGGCAACCACAGTCCGACGCCGAGTTGGTCGAGGCCGGCGCGCTCGCGCGCCGGACCGAACACGGACCGCAACTGTCGCTCCAGCTCCAGTAGTGTGTGGGCGGGAACCACGTTGCTGCAGTAAGACAGCATCATCGCCGCTCCCCGCGGTGGATCGTATTGCCGGCGAAGGCGCCCGCGGTGTCCTCGCTCATGAGCCGCAGTTGCCCGCTTTGTCCGTAGAACTCGACGGGATTGCGCCACATCACCCGGTCGACGTCGTCTTCGGTGAAGGAAGCCGCCAGCATTGCCCGTGCGGTCTTGGCGGTCTTGAGCGGATCAGACCGGCCCCAATCGGCGGCGGAGTTGACGAGGATCCGTTCCAGGCCGTAGCGCTGCATCAAGGCGACCATTCGTGCCTCGTCCATCTTGGTGTCGGGATAGATCGAAAAGCCGGCCCAACAGCCGCTTTCCACCGCGGGCTGGATCGTCACTTCGTTGAGATGGTCCAGCAGCACCAACCCGGGGTCGATTCCCACCCGATGTACCACATCGATGCTGGCCAGCGTGCCGCTGAGCTTGTCACGGTGCGGGGTGTGGACAAGCGCGGGAAGCCCGCGTTCGGCGGCCATTTCCAGCTGTATCTCGAAGGCCTCGGTTTCCTCGGCGGTCATGCAGTCATAGCCGATCTCACCGACTGCAACGACACCGGTCTTCGAGAGATAACGAGGGACATGATCGAGTATCGGCCGGCAGCGGCTGTCGTTGGCTTCCTTGGGATTTAGCGCGATCGTGCAATTGTGTGCGATGCCGAACTGTGAAGCTCGGTAACGCTCCCAGCCGATGAGGCTGTCGAAATAGTCGATGAACGTTGCGGCGTTGGTCCGGGGCTGGCCCAGCCAGAAGGCCGGCTCGACCACGGCGCGCACACCGGCCGCGTACATCGCCTCGTAGTCGTCGGTGGTGCGCGAGGTCATGTGAATGTGGGGGTCGAAGATCCTCACTTCGCAACCTCCGTCGCCGTGGCTGTCAGGCGCAGCAGCATCTCCACATCGGCCGACACCGAGCGCTCGGCGGCGCGGCGTTCGCTGATGTAATCGGCGGCCATGCGGCCCAATTCGGCGTCGACGCGGGTAACCAAACCGGATATGCCCCGCAACGGGACATCCATGAAGATGAGCTTCATCACGCCGTGTCGCCAGGCATGTTGGGCCAGGAAGCGGGCACCGAATCCGCCGAGCGCGGCGGTGACCAGCCGGGGATCGTTGCACCGCAACGCATCCTCGGCCAGCCCGACTCCGGTGGTGGTCACGACGGGGCCGAGTTTGTCATCCAGCGCCAACGTCTCCAATCCGCGAAGCACGGCCAGGCGTTCGTCGGTGTCCCCCCATCGATAGAGCTTGTCGATGAGCGGACCGGCGATGGCATCGGGACTTTCGGTGACCAGACCAACCAGCAGCCGCACTCGGGCCAGCAGGGCCGCACCACTGGAAGCCGGTGATGTCCCGCGCTCCGCGCCGGGGAAGAGTTCCAGAATCTTGTCGGGGCTGCTAGCAATCTCGGCCATAGCCGTATCGATCCACCATCGGGCCCCGATCGGCAGCCTGGCCAGCTTGATCGCCTGCATGCTGCGGCGCAATACATTCGGCGCGTCGTGTGAGTGACGCGGCAGCTCCACCGAGGCAATGCCGCCAAACCCGCTGTCGTGCAAGGCATCCATTACAGCGCCCAAGTCGACGCTGCCGTCGCCGAATTCGAGGTGCTCGTGGCGCTGCGGCGTCATGTCGTCGAGATGTACATTGACCAGTTTGTCGCCCAGTTCGGCGATCGCCGTCTGCGCGCCGGCCGGCTCGGTCATCACACAGTGGCCGACGTCGAGCGTGATGCCAAGCCGCGGAGGGTCATCGAGCGCCCGGCACAGCTCGCGCGCTTGGTGCACGGTTTCGACGAACATTCCGGGTTCTGGCTCGAATCCCAAGGTGACCACCTTGCGGTCGGCGTATTCCACCAGGTGCGCGAGCCTGCTCAACAGCAGATCGCGGGTGGTGTCGGGGTCGGTGTGACCGCCGGCGTAGCCCGACCAGAGCGAGACGCAGGTGGCCCCCAGGTCAGCGGCGATATCGATGGCGCGCCGCAGGAATTCGATGCGGGGCTCGGCGGCAACGTCGACCAACGACGGTTTGTGCTTGTTGCGTGGATCCAGCAGGTAGCGCGCTCCGGTTTCGATGGCCACCCGCAAGCCATGGGTGTCCAGCAGTGCCCGCAGAGCACTAACCTGCGAGCCGAGATCGGAGTCGAATGGTCGTACATGGGGATGTCCGATGGTCAGCGCGACGGCGGTGTACCCCTCGTCGGCGATCAAGGCGAGCGCATCTGACAGCGGATGGTCAGCTAGGCTATTGGTGTTGTACCCAACGTGCATCAGGTCACCTCGGTGGGTTTGGGCGCGGACACCTTCAATCGCAAGCCGATCGCCAGCCCGCACAGCGCGAGCATGGTGTGTGACCGTGGCGCCCGCGCGGCCAACATCGCCTGCACCGCGATCGTGGATGCGATGCCGTCGCGCACCGCGGCACGGATCACCGCGGCGGTGGGCTGCCGCCACGCCTTCCACAGGCCGGGGCCAAACGACCACAGGTACACCGCCCCCGCCGGCGCCGCGCGATACCCCGCGCCGGCGAGCATCGCCGAGGTCGCGACCGCGCCGGCCAGTGCGCCGACGATCGCGGGCAGGCTGCGCTCGGAACCCGTTACCTCGCAACGGGATAACACGGTGACGGCGGTGGTGTGCAGGCCGACCACCGAGGCCGGTACCAGCGCGGCTCGATAATTTGGGCTGGCGCCGAGCATGACGTCGAGGAACCGGCAGCCCGACATGACCAAGGGTCCGGCGGCGGTGTCCTTGGCGGCGAGGTCATAGGCCGCGACACACAGCATGATCCGACTCGCGGCGGCCAATCCGTGCCGCCCGGCGACCGCGGTTGCCGTCACGACGCCCGCGGCGGCCAAGGCCGCGGCGACCGACAATGCCGAGCCGGGCGACACCTGACCGGACGGAATGGGCCGCTCGGGGCGCTCGACGGCGTCTCGCTCCCGGTCGGCCCAGTCGTTGAGCACCATGCCGCTCCAATACAACAGGGCCGACGCCGGCGGCAGCGCCAGGCGCCGTCCCGCCAGCGGACGCCCCGACCAGATACCGCCCACGGCGGTGTCACCGAGAACCGTGAGGGCGGCGGGCGCCCTCATCAGGTCGAGGTACGCCTTGACCTTCACCGGCCGGCCGACGCCGAGAACGACTTGGTCCACCGCAGCAACGTGTCGTATTGCGCCGCAAGTGAATGCGTCGCAGCACCCCATGGCTCCTTGAAGAAGAAACCCAATGGTCCGACGACACCGTGCGCGCCGCGAACACGAGCCATCGCCAACAGTCGCGCGACATCGAGAACCAGCGGCGCGGCCAGCGCGGAGTCCGGTGCGGACCAGATCGTTTGCAGGGTGATCTGACCACCGAGAAATCCGGTGGCATGGATGTAATCCCACGCGACCTTGGTTTCGCCGAGGTCGGGCACGTAGTCGATGTGCAGCGGAGCGGTCACTGCCCCGCCCAGCAGCTGCCGGATGCCGCGCTGCTTGCTGGCGAGCTTGGACGCGGCGGCAACCGGATCGGCCAGCGTGGCGCCGTCGCCGCCGCCCAGCAGGTTCGTCCCGGACCACGATTGAACGGCCATCGCGCGGCTGGCGAACATCGGCGCCAGCACCGTTCGCAGCAGGGTTTGGCCGGTCTTGGCGTCCTGGCCGGCGTAGAGCATGCCCGCGTCGTCGGCCAGGTTACGTAGCGCGGGCAGGCCCAGGGTCGGCGACGGGGTGAAGCAGGAGTACGCGGCACCGGTGCGTATCGCGGCAAGGGCGGTCAGCCCGCTCGCCGGCAGCACGATGCGGTTCTTCTGGGTCAGCGCCGCCAGCAGCAGATCGGGATCGTGGTACTCGGGTAAGTCCACCACCGGTGGTTGCGTGGACGCCACGTCGATCACGACGAACACATCCAGTGAATGCCGCGCGACGAACGAGGCCATCGCGCCGCTGAGCCGGTCAACAAGTTCGGCTTGACTGGTGGCCCCAGCCGTCGCCGGATCCGCCGTGGCCATGCAGGACCGTCCGACAATCTCGTCGTCGGTGGCCGCAAGTCGATCGGCCACCGCGGCGACTATGCGAGGCGGCAACAGCCCCGCCTCGACGAGTGTCTCCGCGCGCTTGACCAACGGGGTGGTGGAGACGTCGCGCCCGGCCACCACGAAATCTGAAGGCCGCGGCAGCGGGGCGTCGGCAAAGTCTTCGGTGGCCGTGACGCAGCCGGTGTCCGGTATCAGGCCCGCGCTGAGCGCGTACAAGCCCACGATGGAGGTGGTCGCCACCGACCCCCGCGCACCGGTAAGCCAGAGACCGCAACGTTTCTCCGGCTCCGGCCGTGCGGGCACCTCGGATGTGGTGCCCTGGTGGTCCATCGGGCGCTCCCTGGTGCAGAAACGTCGTGAAAACCTGGTGAATCGAGCGTGTCGGACTAGCTTTTCTCAGCAAATGATGCTAACACCGCGCAACCCGTACGCTGGCAACTGATGAACTTCAAAGCACGCATCGCTCCGCTGCGCTGGTCGGTGTGGCGGTTGCTACCCGGTATTCGCAACATCACCACGACGGGCCAGATCGGAGACGGCCGGGAAGCGGCGGCCGTCGAGTATGTCCTGCGGCACGCGCGGGCCGGAGACATCGACGACATGCTGGCCACCATCGACAAATTCGCCTACGAAAAGTCGATCCTGATCAACGTCGGCGACGAGAAGGGTCGGCTGCTGGACGACGCGGTGCGCCGGGCCAATCCGGCACTGGCGTTGGAGTTGGGCACCTACTGCGGCTACGGCGCAATGCGGATCGCGCGGGCCGCTCCCACGGCCAAGGTGTACTCCGTCGAGCTTGCCCAAGCCAACGCCGTCAACGCCCGCCAGATCTGGGCTCATGCCGGCGTTGCCGACCGGGTGACCTGCGTGGTGGGCACCATCGGCGACGGCGGACGCACCCTCGACGCGCTGGCGATGGAGCACGGATTCAGCACTGGCACACTCGATTTCGTGTTCCTCGATCACGACAAGAAGGCCTACCTGGACGACCTGCAGGCCATCCTGGACCGCGGTTGGCTGCATGCCGGCTCCATCGTGGTCGCCGATAACGTCAAGGTGCCGGGCGCGCCGAAGTACCGGGCATACATGCGTCGCCAACAGGGCCGGCTATGGGACACCGTCGAGCACGAGACGCACCTGGAATATCAGACCTTGGTGCCGGATCTGGTGCTGGAGTCCGAGTACTTGGGCTGATCGTCACAGCAGAATCCCCAACCTCATCTGCACCACTTTCGCGCCTCCGGCGGCGTGGTTGGGCGGTTCTGTCGGGCCGGGTCGATACGGTGCGGGCGTGCACTCATCGATGTATCCGTCGATCGACCTTGACGATGCCCACGCACGGCTAGGCGCCGACACCTATCGCCGCGGGAGGGCGTATGCCCGCGAGGGACGGGTGGTGCGTTGCCTGTGGGATCCGGACGATGACGCCCTGGTCGGCAGCGTTCGCGGTAACCGGGGCCGCAGCTACACCACCACCGTGCATCTGTCGGCGGACCGCGCCGACACCCGGCGGGTCACCCTCGGGCTGTGCACCTGCCCCATGCGGTTCGATTGCAAGCATGTGGCGGCGATCCTCATCGCGGCCACCGGCATCACCGCAACGCCCGCCAAAGGCGCGATGGCTGGCGCGCCGCCGAGCCCTCCGACCTGGCGCGCGTCGCTAGACGAGCTGTTACCGAGATCTGCGCCCGGCAGCCCCGTCGGCATACCGCTGGCTATCGAGCTCAGCCGGTCGGCGAACGGTCTGGACGCCCGGCTGGTACGTCCGGGCAAACGTGGCGGCTGGGTAGCCGCCGATCTGAGCTGGAGTCGGGTAGCCGCGCTGCGCCACTGCGGCTATCCCGACGCTCATCTTCACCTCGTGCACGAGTTCTACGCGGCCTACCGGGCATCGGCGACGAATTCGACTGGCTACTACGGCTATTCGTACCCGGATGTCAAAGCGATCTCGCTGCTGAAGTTTGAGTCGCCCCAGTTGTGGCCGCTGCTGGACGAGGCGCGCCGCATCGGGGTGCGGCTGCTGCAGGCTGGAGCGCACCACGAGGTGCCGGCGTATTCCACGGCCAGGCTGTGCCTCGACGTCACCACCGACGAGTCCGGCGACCTCACGGTCGCCCCCGTGCTTCAGGTCGGCGACGCGCCGGCACGGCCGATCGCATTCATCGGGTCGTCGGGCCACGGTGTGGTCTACACCGACGGCGGGCTGCGGCTGGCGCGGCTGGACGCCCCGGCCCCGCCGGCGTTGCAACGCCGGGCGCTCGGCGGTCAATCCCTGGTGATTCCCGCCAACGAAGCCGCGCGCTTCGCCACCGAGTACTACCCCGGGCTGCGGCACATCGCGGCGATCACGTCGTCGGACGAGTCGTTCGCGCCGCCGACGATCACCGGGCCGACGCTGGTGCTGTGCGCCGACTACCGGGATGAGCACCAGCTGGAGTTGACGTGGGAGTGGGCGTATCGGGTGGGCGACAGCGACTTTCGCGTGCGTGTGGATTCACCGCGCGATGCGGGCTACCGCGACCGCGACGCCGAGCACCAGGTTGCGTTGAGCATCGACGCCCCGCTGGAGCGGTTCGGGCTACGCGCCGCCGACGGCGCTCTCATCGGCGGCACGCGGCTGTCGGGTCTGGAGACGATGCGTTTCGCCACCGAGCTGCGGCCGCTGCTGGCCGCGCTGCCCGACGTCGCGCTGGAGGTGACCGGCACCCCCGTCGACTATCGGGAGGCCGGGGGCTCGCTGGTGATCGCGGTGACCACCGACGCGGTCCCCGGCGAGACCGACTGGTTCGATCTGGGCGTGACGATCAGCGTTGAGGGCAAACAGGTTCCGTTCGTCACCGTGTTCACCGCGCTGGCGTCCGGGCAGTCGCACCTGCTGCTTGCCGACGGCGCCTACTTCGCGCTGGACAAGCCGGAACTGGTCAAGCTGCGCCGGCTGATCGAGGAGGCCCGCGCACTCACCGACGCCGAGCAGGGGCCGCCCCGGATCAGCCGGTTTCAGGTCGGGCTCTTCGACGAACTCGCCGAACTCGGCGTGGTCACCCGCCAGGCCGAGGAATGGCGACGCCAGGTCGACGGGCTGCGCGCTCTGCAGGGTGTGGCGCCCGTTCCGGTGCCGCGTGGCCTGCGCGCCCAGCTGCGGCCCTATCAGGCCGACGGGTTCTCCTGGCTGGCGACGCTGTACACCCATGGGCTCGGCGGGATCTTGGCCGACGACATGGGTCTCGGCAAGACCGTGCAATCATTAGCCCTGATCTGCCATGTCCGACAACGGAATTCGTGTCCAGATCCCTTCCTGGTGGTAGCGCCGTCGAGCGTGCTGGCGAACTGGGCCGCCGAGGCTGCGCGGTTCGCGCCGAAACTGTCGGCGGTCGCGATCACCGATACCCTCCGTCGCGCCGGTGCCGACCTGCGGGAGCTGGCCGCGGGTGCCGACATCGTTATCACCTCATATACCCTGTTCCGGCTCGAGTTCGACGCCTACGCCGCCCGATCCTGGTCCGGGCTGATCCTCGACGAAGCCCAGTATGTGAAGAACCGGCACGCCAAGACCTATCAGTGCGCCCGCCGGCTGCTCGCGCCCGTCAAGATCGCGATCACCGGCACACCGATGGAGAACAACCTCATGGAGCTGTGGTCGCTGCTGTCGATCACCGCGCCGGGGTTGTTTCCCAACCCGGTCACGTTCGCCGACTACTTCGCCAAGCCCATCGAACGGACCGGAGACCCAGAGCTCCTCGCCCTGTTTCGCCGCCGGATCAAACCGCTGGTGAAGCGCCGCACCAAGGAGCTGGTGGCCGCCGAGCTGCCCGCCAAGCAAGAGCAGGTCCTCGACATCGAACTGCCTGCCCGGCACCGCACACTCTACGACAAGCGGCTGCAACGGGAACGCCAGAAGGTGCTCGGCCTGCTCGATGACATCGAGCGCAACCGCTTCACCATCCTGAAATCCCTGACCGTGCTGCGCCAGATGGCGTTGCACCCCGGGCTGGTCGACCCCGCGCACGACACCCTGGCCAGCGCGAAGGTCGACGTGCTCACCGAGCAGCTGCGCGACGTCGCCGACGGCGGTCACCGCGCGCTGGTGTTCAGCCAGTTCACCCGCTTCCTGCGCCGGGTGGGTGATCGCCTCGACGCCGAGGGCGTCGACTACTGCTACCTGGATGGGCGCACCCGCAACCGTCCCAAGGTGATCCAGCGGTTCAAGGAGGGGGGAGCGCCGGTTTTCCTGATCAGCTTGAAGGCCGGCGGGTTTGGGTTGAACCTCACCGAGGCCGACTATTGCTTCCTGCTGGACCCGTGGTGGAACCCGGCCACCGAGACCCAGGCGATCGACCGCACCCACCGGATCGGCCAAACCCGCAACGTCATGGTCTACCGGCTGATCGCCCGCGACACCATCGAAGAGAAGGTCATCGCCCTCAGCGCCCGTAAGGCCAAGCTGTTCGCCAGCGTCATCGACGACGGCAACGCCTTCGGTTCCGCGCTCACCGCCGACGATATCCGCGGACTGCTCGCCTGAGCGGAGGCTAGGGCGCGCCCCATGCGTCGAGGTTCAGTCGCCAGGGGAATCGGAACGGCGGTGGTGAATGTGCCGGTACCACAGGTGATTCCGGGTAACCGAACTCACCTGTGAGGTGCAACGCGGGGAGAGCGTCCCAATCTTGCAGGGCAGGAGCCTCGGCAGCCGAGCACTCGTCATCGCGTTCCCGTTTCCTCCCGACGTCGGTGCGTTCAGCGTTGCCGCCGAGCGTCAGGCACCGTGTGTGAAGGTTCCGTTCATCATGGTCATGTCGACGGGCGTCGATGCGATATCGGTAGCGGATACGTCGAAGAGGTTGCGGCGCAACACCACAAGATCCGCAAGCTTGCCAGCCTGTACCGATCCCACCGCGCCGTCCAGGCGTAGCTGGCGGGCGGCACCCAGCGTGGCGGCGTGCAGGGCCTGCGCCAGATCAAGCCGCTGGTCGGCCGGCTCCAGGATGGGCGCATCGGGTCGTCCGATGAGTTGACGCGTCACCGCGATCTGCACCGCGTCAAGCGGCTTGTAGGTCGAGAAGTACCCTGCGGCCGGCCAGTCGGTCCCAAACGCAATCGTGGCACCGGTCTCGAGCACCGCGCGGGGCCGGAAGAACCGCTGCTGTCGGCGCGGCCCGTAGCGTTCGAGCGCGATATCGACCGTGCTCGGGTCGGCGGACATCCAGTTGCCGGAGAATTGGGCGATCACACCGAGCTCCCCAAATCGCGGCACATCGGTGTCGTCGACGTAGACCAGGTGCGCGATCGAGTGCCGGCGCTCGCGCGGCGGGTTTGTCTTGATCGCCGCCTCGATCGCGTCGAGCGCAACGCGCACCGTGCGGTCGCCGATCGCATGCACGTGCACGTCAATGTCCGCCGCATCGGCATCAACGACCAGCCGCCGCCAGTCGTCCTCCGAGAACGGTGACTGACCAATCGAATCCGGCTTGTCGGCGTACGGCGCCAGCAGATATGCCGTGTGCCCCTCGGCGGTGCCGTCGCCGATGATCTTGAGCACGCCACCCCTGACCAGCTCGGTGGCGAAGCGTTGGCGCAACGCAACCGTCCGCGCCACCGCGTCGTCGATCGGTGGCGCCTTGACGATGTGCGATACCACCACCCGGAACGGCAGCCGCCCTTGCCGTTCCAGGTCTGTGTAGACGGTGGCCAACCCGTCGGGGTCGTTACCCTCCGGCGGCATCCCGGCGTCGAACACCGCGGTGATCCCGGCGGCCGCGGCCCTGGGCGCCCAATCGGCGAGCAGCGTCGTCATCGCGGCTTTGGTGACCGGCTCGATTGCGCCGACGATCCCAAGCACGGCCGGTAACTCCAGCACATAGCCGGTAGGGTGGCCGGCGGGATCGCGTTGATAGAAGCTGAATCCAGGCACGGGGTCTGGGGTTTCGCTGGTGACGCCCGCTATCTCGAGTGCCATGCTGTTCACCCACGCACTGTGGGCGTCGATGGAGAACAACACCGCCGGCCGGTCGGGCACGATGCGGTCCAGGTCGTTGCGGCTGGGCCCGTCGGGCGGGAACATGTCGACGCGCCATCCGAATCCCCTTACCGTGCCCGATGGATTGTCGCGCGCATACGCGGAGATCGCGGCGAGCGCGTCGGATCGGGACGGCAACTGCAGATCGACGCCCGGCGTGAAGAAGGCACCGACAATCGGATGGATGTGCGCTTCGACGAACCCGGGCAGCAGCATCCGCCCGTCAAGCTCGACGACTCGGGTCGCCGGCCCGATCCGTGCCGAGACCTCGGCGTTCGAGCCGACGGCCACGATGTGGCGGCCGCGCACCGCGACGGCCTCTGCCCACGGCGACGACGGGTCGAGCGTGTAGACGGCGCCGCGGCGGAAAACGACTGTTGCCACGCCGTCGGAGGCCGACGCCGAGTCGGCCGGTCCGGTGCGGCCGTCGGCTCGCGCCGCCGATCCGGCCCCGCCCAACTCACCGATGCTCGACACCGTGTTTTCCTCAAACGCCGCCATGAGCTGGCAGTTGGTGCACATGAGATCCTTCCTCGTGAGCGGCAACGCTAACGCGCCCGGGGATGGGCTTCGGCCCACACGTCGCGCAGCGCGTGGACGGTGACCAGGGTGTAGATCTGCGTCGTGGTCACCGAGGCGTGACCCAGCAGCTCCTGCACCACCCGGACATCGGCACCGCCCTCGAGCAGGTGGGTGGCGAACGAATGGCGCAGCATGTGGGGCGACACACCCGAGGTGATGCCGGCCCGCTCGGCGGCGTCCCGCAACACCTGCCACGCGCTTTGCCGCGACAGCCGGCCGCCGCGGACGTTGAGAAAGATGGCCGGGGTGCCGCGACCGCGGCGAGCCAGGTCCGCACGTCCACGCACCAGATAGGCGTCCAACGCGTACACCGCCGGGCGCCCCACCGGCACCAGCCGCTGCTTACCGCCCTTGCCGCGCAACAACACCGACCGGGACGCGGTGTCGATGTCATCGATGTCCAGACCGACGGCCTCCGAGATCCGCGAACCGGTGGAGTACAACAGTTCCAGCAGCGCCCGGTTGCGCAGGGTCAGGGGTCCGTCGGCGGGGCTGTCGCCGCCGGCGCCCTCCAGCAGCGCCAGCACCTCGTCGATCGTCAGGCTCTTGGGCAACCGCCGGCCCGGTGTCGGTGGCCGCACCGCCCGCGCCACGTCCCGTTCGGCCAGCCCCTCGGCGGCGGCGAACCGGTGCAACCCGCGCACCGCGATGAGCGCGCGTGCGGCTGACACCGCAGACAGTGCCGGCGCCCCGCATTCGGGAACGCCGCGCCGCAGCGCCACCAGGAATTCGCTGACGTCGTCCTCGCCGACCTTGGCCAGATCGTTGATTCCCCGCTCCGCCAGGTGCCGCAGATAGCGGCGCAGGTCGCGCCGGTAGGAGCTCAACGTGTTTGCCGCAACGCCCCGCTCGATGGTCAGATGGTCAAGGTAACCCTGTAATTGCGTCTGCAGGTCAACCGCTGTCATCGCATGGCCTTGCGCGCGGCGAACGCCTTCGGCTGGTCAATCCACGCGGTGTCCAGGGGGCGCGGCTGGGCGAAGCCGGTGGTGACCGCGTGGGCGGCCAAAATCCCGGCAACGGCAATGGAATTGACGATTTCACCGGTCAGCACCAGCTGGGCCGCCTGCGCAATGGGAAACCAGCGCATCGTCATGTCGGCCTCTTCGTGATGGGCTTCGGGCCGGTCGACCGCGCTGAGGTCGGTAGCCAGAAAGACCCGCACCGATTCGTCGCTGAAGCCGGGAGCGGTGTTGAGGTCGACCAGCACCCGCCAGGTGCCGGCGTGCAGCCCGACCTCCTCCCGGAGTTCCCGCACGGCGGTCAGATGGGGTGGCTCCCCGGCGACGTCCAGCAGCCCAGCCGGCAGTTCCCAGAGCCGCCGCTGAAACGTGTGACGGTATTGGTAGACCAACGGGATGTGGTTGTCGTCGTTCATCGCCACAATGGCCACCGCACCGTAGTGCTCGACGACTTCACGGGTGGCGATGCTGCCGCCGGGCATCTGCACCTGGTCGCGCCGCAGCGCAAAAATGGCTCCCTGATAAAGGGTTTCAGACGATACCCGCTTGAAAACGTGGTCAGCCACGAGTCACGGGTTCGGGTAGCTGCTGGGCGACGCCGTCGCGGTGCTGGCTGCCGTTGGGCACTCGCTCGGGGATCTCCACCGGCAGCAGCTCGGCCGCTTTGTACTCCAGGGCCGCTCCGACGAATGCGACAAACAATGGGTGCGGCCGGGTGGGCCGACTCTTCAACTCGGGGTGGGCCTGGGTGCCCACGATGAACGGGTGCTGATCCGGCGGGTATTCGACGAACTCCACCAAGTGTCCGTCGGGGGACGTACCCGAAATTCGTAGGCCGCTTTCGGCAAGCTTGTCCCGGTAAGCATTGTTGACCTCGTAGCGGTGGCGATGCCGTTCGGATACCCGAGTCGACTGATATGCCTGTGCCACAATCGAATTCGGCTCCAGCACGGCCGGATAGGAGCCGAGCCGCATGGTGCCACCCAGATCTGCCTGGCCGGCCACGATCTGTTCCTGATCGGCCATCGTGGAGATAACCGGATGCGGTGTGTCCGGCTCGAATTCGGCCGAGTTGGCCTCGGTGAGACCGACCGAGCGCGCCGCCTCGATCACGATGCATTGCAGACCCAGGCACAACCCCAGCAGCGGTAACCCGCGGGCTCGGGCATAGCGGATGGCACCGATCTTGCCCTCGATACCCCGGATGCCGAAACCACCGGGAATCAGCACCCCGTGGACATCGCCCAGCGCCGCCGCCGCGCCGCTGGGGGTCCCGCAATCGTCGGATGCCACCCAGCGGATTTCGACCTTGGCGCGGTGCTTGAAGCCACCGGCGCGCAACGCCTCGATCACCGACAAGTACGCATCGGACAGTTCAACATACTTGCCCACCAAGGCAATTCGTACCGTCTCCTGCGGCTCATGAACCCTGCGCAACAGGTCGTCCCATTCGGTCCAGTCGACGTCGCGGAACGGCAGGTTGAGCCTGCGCACCACAAACGCGTCGAGTTCCTCACGATGCAGCACCTTGGGGATGTCGTAGATCGAGGGTGCATCGGGAGTGGAGATGACGCCGTCGATGTCCACGTCGCACATCAGCGCGATCTTGTTCTTCAGCGCTTCGGGAACATCGCGGTCGCAGCGCAATATCAGCGCGTCCGGAGTGATACCGATGCTGCGCAACGCCGCCACCGAATGCTGTGTCGGCTTGGTCTTCAGTTCGCCAGATGGCGCCAGGTAGGGAACCAGCGACACGTGCAGGAAGAACACGTCCTCCCGGCCCAGATAGTGCCGGACTTGGCGTGCCGCCTCCAGAAACGGCTGCGATTCGATATCGCCGACGGTGCCGCCGATTTCGGTGATGACCACGTCTGGGCGGTTGCCGTTGGCGTCGGGTTCGGCCATCGCCAGGATTCGCCGCTTGATTTCGTCGGTGATGTGCGGGATCACCTGCACCGTGTCGCCCAGGTATTCACCGCGGCGCTCCTTGGCGATGACCGTCGAATACACCTGCCCGGTAGTCACATTCGCCGAACCGGACAGATCGCGATCGAGGAACCGCTCGTAGTGCCCGACATCGAGGTCGGTCTCGGCGCCGTCCTCGGTGACGAAGACTTCACCGTGCTGGAACGGGTTCATGGTTCCCGGGTCGACGTTGAGATAGGGATCGAGCTTCTGCATGGTGACATGCAAGCCGCGGGCGGTCAGCAGCTGTCCAAGGCTACTTGCGGTCAGCCCTTTACCGAGCGAGGAAGCCACGCCACCGCTGACGAAGAGGTGCTTGGTGGCGGTGTGCGGGTGCCTACGCACTGGCGACCTCCGTGAAGACGGGCAGGGCTTGGGTTGGGCCTGCCGACCCACGGAAACCCACCCTAACATCCGCGATGCCGCGGCGCCGGGAACACGCCCTACCGGGACCCTATTGGGGGACGGTGACCGACGTCGCTGCGTGACCGCTGCCGTAGTGGCCCGGATGACCGCCGGTGACAAGGTCGTGCAGGCCCAGGATCGCCGTGATGCGTCCGGGTTCGGCGTCGATATCGTCGACGGTGCTGATCGCCGCCGCCATCCCGGCGTCGGCGCGGGCCACGGCGACCGCGGCGTTCCCCGTCGCACAACCGTCCCGGCCGGCGAGCACGGTGCCGGCGCCGTGCGGTGCCAGCGCGGCCGCGAAGCGCGCCACGCTGACTCCCTGGTTGCCGGCGTCGGTGGGGAGCGCTCCGCCGGTGATGACGATGGCGGCGTTGGCCGCCTCGACCTGGTCGCCGGGTCGGTAGGTGATGAACCCGGTTTCGCGCAGTGCCGCCAGCACGGTGTCGCGCTGGGCGGCGTCGACTCCCGCGGCGGCCGGCGTCGACGGGTTGCTGAGCAGGGCGATGCCGAGCAGATCGCCGGCCTGCGAGCTCTGATCGACGAACTTGCCGCTCAACTGCGTACCAGCCGGCAGAATCGAGGAGTTCACCACCGAACGAAGTTTCTCCGCGGAGTTGGCTTCGACAAACTCCTGGGTCAGCGATACCGTCGCGGTCACCGAACCCCCGGCCTGCCCGACGATTTTGGACACCGCGGCGACATCATCGTCGGTGGAGTCGGGGGTTCGGAAGACGACGACCGCCTTGCCGGCCAGCGCGTCGTGCACGATCCGGCCAGCCACCTGCATATCGAAATTGCTTGCCGCGCTGAGCTTCTCGTTCAGCGAGTTTCTCTGGTCGTTGAGCTTGTTGATCTGGGCTGCCAGGTCGCCCTTCTCGTTGCGCAGGGTGGACAGCACGGTGTCCGAGAAAAAGCCGGAACCCAGCACAACTCCCACGGCTAAGGCGAGAAAGACCGCGGCCAGCGAAATCGCGTGGTGGCGAAGCGAGATCATGAGCACGCCGTTCTAGGAGACCAGGTTTTGCACCCAGAGTGTGAAGCGGTTCCAGTAGTCGCCGATCCAATGCAGCACCACGCCGTCGGTGCGCGACACCCACAGGGCGACGATGATGGCGATCAACATGGTCAGCGCCAACAGCGCTATGGCCCCACCCGAGACGTGGTTGCGGTACAAGGTGGCGACGGCCTTGGCGTCCACCAGCTTCTCCCCCACCCGCAGCCGGGTAAGGAAGGTCGACGGGTTGCTGTGCACCCGGGTGCGGTCGAAGAACGTCTCGATGTTGGCGGTGTTGCCGGCCGTGACGAGCAGCGCGGCGCCGTGATGGTCGGCCAGCAGCAGCGCAAGATCGGTTGCCGAGCCGGCGGCGGGGAACGTCATCGCCCCGACGCCAAGATCCTGAATCCGTTCCAGGCCGGGCGCATGACCGTCGGCATCGGCCGGCAGCACGACCTGCGCACCGCACTTGAGCACTTCGGTGCTGATCTGGTCGGGGTCGCCCACGATGAGTTGTGGGCGATATCCGGCCTTGCGCAACACGTCCGCGCCGGTGCCGACACCGACCAGCACCGGCTGGTACTCCTTGATGAACGGTTTGAGGGATTTCAGGTCATCCGCGGCACCGGGCTCCTCGGCGACGATCACCACATGGCGGCCGCGCATGTCGACATCGATGTCGGGGATGCCGATTCCGTCGATCAACAGTGGGCTCTCGCTGCGGATGAACTCAATTGTGTTGCCGGCGAACGCCTCCAGATGTGCCGCCAATCCACTCTTGGCCTCGCGCATGAGGTCGGCGATGTCGTGGTCGGTGCGTTCGGTACCGCGAATCAGGCGACGGTCTCCGCAGTACACGCTGCCCTCGTGCAACCGAATCTTGGCGCCGTCTTTGACCTTCTTAAAAATCTCCGGGCCGGTTTCGTCGATCAGGGTGACACCGTTGTTGACCAACACTTCCGGGCCCAGGTTGGGGTAGCGGCCCGAGACCGACGGCGACGCGTTGACCACCGCGGCGACGTCGGCCTCCACCAGCGCGTCGGCGGTGATCCGATCCAGGTCCAGGATGTCGAGCACCACGATGTCTCCCGGGCAGACCCTGCGCAGCAGCCGGTCGATGTTCCGGTCGACGCGTGCGGTGCCGACCAGACCCGGCCGGGCGGTGTTACGGGACAGCAGCGCGGACATCTTCATGGGGCGATTCTGTCGGTGAAGCGCGCCTCCAGCGGGGAGGCGCGCCGTAACATTAGCCCCATAAGTTAAATGGCATCACATCTGTAACACATTCATGCAGCGGCCGCCGCGCGAGCGTCCCCAGTTGTACGGGTTATGCGGCGTGTCGCCGTATAAACATGCGCCCTCGCACTCAGATCTCGTCGTTCTGCGCGGCGTCGAGCAGTTCGCGGGCATGCGCGCGGCCACTGTCGGACTCGCCGAGCCCGGCCAACATCCGGGCCAGCTCGGCCACCCGGTCGTCGCCGCTGAGCCGGCGCACACCGCTGGCGCCGTCGCGGCTGTGCACCACCAGGTGCACGTCGGCGTACGCGGCGACCTGCGGCAGGTGGGTGACGACGATGACCTGGTGGGTGCGGGCCAGCCGGGCCAGCCGCCGTCCGATCTGCACCGCCGCCCGCCCGCCCACGCCGGCGTCGACCTCGTCGAACACCATCGTCGCGCCGGCCGCCTCCTTCCGCGATGTCGCCAGCACCACCTCCAGGGCGAGCATCACCCGGGACAGCTCGCCGCCGGACGCGCTCTTGGCCAGCGGCAGCACCGTCATCCCACGGTGTGCCGCGAACCCGAATTCGACCAGGTCGATGCCGTCGCTGCCGGCTCGGGCCAGCTCGCCGGAGGGCAACCGCAGCGCGGCGGCGTCGCCGTGCTCGGCCCTATCGGTGGTGACGCCGATGGTGAACTCGGCGTCGGCCATCGCCAGGGCGGACAGCTCCGCGGTGACGGCTTCGGCCAGCCGGTTGGCCGCATCGCGGCGGATCGTGCTGAGATTGACTGCGGCGTTTGCTAATTGGCGTGCCAGCTCATCCGCACGACGTTCCAGCGACGCCAACCCCTCCTCGGAGACATCGAGTTGCGCCAGCCGTTGTCGGGATTCCTGCGCCCACCGCAGCACCCCGTCGATGTCGGCGGCGTACTTGCGGGTCAGCGTGCGCAGTTGCGCCTGGCGGGCCAGCTTGGCGTCTAGCGCGCTGGCATCGGCGGGCAGCTGCTCGAGGTAGTCGCCGAGTTCGCGGCCCGCATCGACCACCACCGCGAGCGCCTCGTCCAGCTGGGCTGCCACCGCCCGCAACCGGGCGTCGTCTGTCGCTGCCAGGGCGGCTTTCGCCCGGGCCAGGCGCTCGGTGGCCGATTGCGCGGAGTAGTCCTCGGCGATCCCGGACAACTCGGCGCGGGCACCGGCCGCGGCTTCGCGCAGGGTGTCCAGTTCGGAGAGCCGAATGATGTCGGCGACCAGCGCATCGTCCTCACCCGGTTGCGGGTCGACGGCGTCGATCTCGTGCAGCGCGAACTTCAGCCGGTCCGCCTCCTGGGCGAGTTCGCGGGCCCGGTTGCGGCGGTCGCGCAGGTCGCGGCGCGCCGACAGCCACGCATCGCGCAGCCTGCGGTAATGCTCCAGCGCCGGGCTCGCGGCCGCGAAGCGATCCAGCGCGCCGCGCTGCTCCTCGGGCCGCATCAACCGCAGCTGGTCGTTCTGCCCATGCAGCGTCAGCAGCCCGTTAGTGAAACCGGTTAACGCCTTGGCGGGCACGCTGCGACCCCCGAGGTAGGCGCGGGACGGTCCGTCACGGCTGACCGAGCGCAACGCGATCACGCTGCCGTCTTCGTCGCGTTCGGCTCCCGACGAGTCCAGCATCGCATCCAGCCGCGCGGCCGTCGCGTCGTCGAGATCGGTTGTGGTGAAACGACCTTCAACGACCGCGCGATCGGCGTCCGACCGGACGCGGGTGGCGTCGGCGCGGGCCCCGCCGAGCAAGTGCAGCCCGGTCACCACCATGGTCTTGCCGGCGCCGGTCTCGCCGGTCAAGACGGTCAGGCCGCGACCGAATTCGGCGGTCGCGGCGCTGATCGCGCCCAACGACTCGATTCGTATTTCGGTAAGCACCCGCAGCGCCGTCACTGTCCACGCCAGCCGGTGACCGGCAACCGGAACTTACGCACCAGCCGGTCGGTGAACGGCGCGCTGTCCAGCCGCGCCCACTTCACCGGGGTAGCGCAGCGCGTCACCTCGATTCGGCTGCCGGCCGGTATCAGCATTTCGCGGCGGCCGTCACAAAACACCAGGGCATCATGACCATCCGCCTCGATCTCGATCGCGATGGTGGCATTCGGGCTGGTGACCATCGGCCGGCCGAACAGGGCGTGCGCGTTGTTGGGCACCACCAGGATCGCTTCCAGGTCGGGCCACAGCACCGGACCGCCCGCGGAGAACGCATAGGCGGTGGACCCGGTGGGCGTCGACACCAGCACGCCGTCGCAGCCGAACGTCGACACCGGCCTGCCGTCGATTTCGATGACCACGCCGAGCACGCCGAGCCGCGGCACCTTTTCCAGGCTGGCCTCGTTGAGCGCCCATCCCTGCCTGATGACACGGCCCTGCTGGCGCACCACCACATCCAACGTCAGCCGCTCCTCCACTCGATAATCCCGGGCGACCACGTGCTCCAGCACCGCGTCGATGGACTCGGCCTCGGCCTCAGCCAGAAAACCGATCCGGCCCAGGTTGACGCCCAGCACCGGGATGCTGGCGTTGCGCGCCAGCTCGGCGGCCCGCAGGAAGGTGCCGTCGCCGCCGAGCACCAGCACCAGTTCGCAGCCATCGGCCGCATGCGAGTCCGCGTTGACCACCTCGATCTCGACTCCCATGGCGCGCATGTCGTCGGGAGCAAGGTGCAGCGAGCCCCGGTCGACCGCCTCCGCGGACAGCACGCGAAGCGCAATCCCATTGTCGCCCAGGACTTTCTCGACACGCCGCGCCGTTTCGGTCGCTTCGTCTCGCCCGGTGTGGACGACCAGCAGAACCGTGCGTCGAGCCGTCACCGTGGCCCCCCCTCGATGGCGCGCCGGACCGCGGTGGCCAGCGCATCGCCCACCAGCCAGCGATCGGTCTGCGCGCGCAACCACAGAAAGTATTCGACGTTGCCCGACGGTCCTGGTAGCGGGCTGGCGGTGACGCCGACGGTGCGCCAACCCAGCTCGCCGGCACGGCGCGCCACGGCGAGCACCGACGCCACACGCAGCCGGGGGTCACGGACCACCCCGCCGGTGCCGACCTCGCCCTTGCCCACCTCGAACTGCGGTTTCACCAAAGGAACGATATCGGCGCCCGGCGAAGCGCAGCCAATCAGCGCCGGCAGCACGGTGGCCAGCGAGATGAACGACAGGTCGGCCACCACCAGGTCGACGAGCCCGCCGATGGCCGCGGGCGCCAGGTCGCGAACGTTGGTCCGTTCGACGACCACCACGCGCGGATCGCTGCGCAGCGACCAGGCCAGCTGGCCGTAACCGACATCGGCGGCGACCACTTGGGCGGCGCCACGGTCCAGCAGAACTTCGGTGAACCCTCCCGTGGACGCGCCCGCGTCCAGGCAGCGCCGGCCAGCCACAGCAATCTCGAAGGTGTCCAGCGCACCGATGAGTTTGTGGGCGCCGCGCGACACCCAGCGGCGTTCGGCGTCGGCCGCGACGGTCACCGCCGCCGTGGCCGCGACCGTCGTCGCGGGCTTGACGGCCGGCAGGCCGTCGATGCGCACCTTGCCGGCGCCGATCAACTCCGCGGCATGCTGACGGGATCGCGCGAGCCCACGCCGGACCAGCTCGGCGTCAACGCGGGCGCGTCGTGCCACCCTGCACTCAGCCCTTCTCCACTGACTCCAGGGCCGCCAACAGCACGTCGTGCGCCTCGGATAGCCGTCGTGCGATGTCTTCCAGCTCGGCGAGCGACGGCCCGTTTTCGGCGTCGGCTTGCAGAGTTGCAGGGTCGGGCAGCTCGGCGAGTAGGGCTTCGATTTCCGCGCGAATCTGGTCAGGATCGATGGTCATTGCGCTCCCTACGCTAGTTGCCGACTAGTCGCTGCGCATCAGGGACCAGCGTTGCAGGGCCTGACGTGCTTGGTGGTCGCCGGCCTCGATGCTCGGGGGCCGGTGCGCGTCCCAGACCGCGGTGGCGACGGCGCGCACGATGGACAGGTCATCGCCCGGCTGGTCGCGATTGGCGGTGACCGTTACCGTGCCGGCGTCGACCTCGACCCGCCAACCCGGCTGGGGTCCGACCGCGAGCAGTGTGCCGTCCTGGTGCAAGCAGCGCAGATCGTGGCCGATGTAGGTGGGCCGCCGGATCGGCTGGGCAAACACCGCGTCCCGCGCGGTGTTGACCCCGGTGAGCACCAGCAGGCTGGGCAGCCCCGCGGCGTTGGCGCCCTCGATGTCGGTGTCCAGCCGGTCGCCGACCACCAGCGGCGAGCGGAAATCTCCCCGGCCCACCGCCTCGGTCATCAACTGTGGCGCCGGTTTGCCCGCCACCCGGGGCTCCGCGCCCGTGGCGGTGCGCAGCGCGGCCACCATGGCCCCGTTACCGGGCAGCAGGCCCCGCTCGGTGGGCAACGTCGGATCGACATTGGCCGCCACCCACACCGCGCCCGCGCGGATGGCCAGCGCCGCCTCGGCGAGGTCCGGCCAGCCGATGGTCATCGACAGGCCTTGCACCACGGCGACGGGGCGGTCGTCGAAGCGTCGCACCGGACACAGCCCCACGGCGGTGATTTCGTCGGCCAGCGCCTCGGTCCCGACGATCAGCACCCGAGCACCCGGCGACAGCTGCCGGGCCAGCAGGTGGGCGGCGCTTTGGGCGCTGGTGACGACGTCCTCGGCGGTGACGGTGAAGCCGAGCTCGCGCAGGTGCGCGGCGACCTCCTCGGCGCTGCGCGACGCGTTGTTGGTGATGAACAGCTTGCGGCTGGCAACCCCGGCCAACGACTGGACCGCGCCCACGGTGGGCTGACGGCCGCGAAAGACCGTTCCGTCCAGATCGATCAGCAGGCAATCATGTTCCTGCGCAATGCTTTTCACTTCAGCCAAGCTCGCTGACCCGGTCTTCGGCGTCGGTCACGCCTTCGGTATCTGCCGCCGCAGACCGCAGGAACCATTGCAGCGCCTCATCGCCGCGACCCAGCGCCAGCAGGGTTTCGGCGTAGGCGTAGAACAGCCGCGCCGCCGTCGAACCGGTGCGGGCGGGGTCGAGATGCGGCGTCGACAGCACGACCAGCGCCTGCTCCAGCTGCCCGAGATCGGCGCGCGCGCCGGCGGCGACGATGCGCAGCTCGTCGGCGTCGTCGCCACTGAGCTGGGCCGCCTCGGGTCCGCGCGCCAGTTCGATGGCCCGCTGTGGTCGGCCAAGACCGCGTTCGCAATCGGCGATGAGCGCAAGCAACGAGGACTTGCTGCCCATCCGCCGCGCGGCCCGCAGTTCGGCCAGCGCCTGGGCCCAATCGCCGCAGTGATAGGCGGCGATGCCGACGGCTTCACGGATGGCGGCGATCCGGCTGGATCGGGCCCGGGCCGCACGCGCGTGACTTAGGGCGGCTTGGGGGTCCTCGTCGAGCAATTCACCGGCGGCGACCAGGTGGCGTGCCACCGCGTCGGCGGTGGCCCGGTCCAGGGTGCTCAGCTCGCGACGGATCTCGGGCGACAGTTGCCGGGCGTCGATCCCCGGCGGGATCGTGGGCCCGTCCTCGACTGCCCGATCGCCGTCGGCGGACATCGGCCGGGGCTGGGCGGAACGCGCTGAACGCGCCCGGCCCGGACCCGACCGGGAGCCGTCACGGCCACGCCATGCACCGCGATGCTCGTCCGCGGATCCCGATCTCGACCGACGCGCACCGCCGCGACCATGCCTGTCGTCGACCACTTGGTAGAGGTTACGACCACCTTCGAGGCGCTCACAAACACCGGGCGCGGGGCTAGGCCTGCAGCCGGTGGGGCAGCAGCGGGGAGATCAGCGCCGGGCAAAAAGTGGCCACCGCGACGATGGTGAACGCGCTCGCGGCATCGCGGGACATGCCGTTGTTGTCGGCCAGTGTGGACGCAATGGCGTCGAATGTCCCGCCCGGCTGAACCGCCATGGGGCAGACCGACCGGCCCAGCGCCATCGTGTTGGCCGGCTGACTGTAGGGGATGCCCGCGTTGTTGAGCGCGGTGAGAAACGCGTTGCCCATCATGTCGGCCTGGATTGGCGCCGCGCAACCGGCGCCGGCGCCGAACACCCCGGCGGTCAGCACCAGCAGAGCCGTCGCCTGCCGACCCGCTCGCCGGGTCCGTGCCCCGCAGTCTGGCTGTGCCGTCATCTTCCGTTTCTCACCGTCAGCTATTGCGCCTGTGCCAGGTCAATCACCGTGACAACAGTGCTCAACAAGAGTCACATTCGCAGCACAATGGGGTAAAGGTTCGCCCACTAACGCGTTTCGTGGCCGACGGCCGTCCGCCGGGCGGGCTGTCCGCCGATCGGTGGACACCGCGATCATGCCATTGGAGGATCCAATTTTCCTCTCGCCAACGACTATTCGTGGGATGGCAGCGAGCTCCAAGGTCTCCGAGAATGGGTCTTCAGGCAAAGCACGACACTTCCGCTCCGGCTACCGCACGGAAGTGAGGAGGAGGTAATCCCATGGCCCACGAAATCCTGTTCTGCGAAAGCGAGATCGCTTACACGGCCCCGGCGTTCCACGCCGACGACGCCGGCCGGTAAGACCTTCGGCGGGGGTCTCATCGCCTCCCATCCCCCCAAGTCCGAGATCCCCGCCGAACCTCCCCTGCGCACCGTCAGCGCCCGAACGAAACAGCGTGCAGCGATGTCCGAACTGCCCCGGGTCGGCGCTGGCCGACCAGCGACAGCACCGGTGGGCCCGGATTGGTCGCATTGGCCGGCACGGGTGTTGGGCCAGGCCGACCCCACCATGATCGGGCATCGGGCAGGCACCCACCGCATCATCTCACCCGAGCAAACCTGGCTGGCCGTCCAACCGCTGCTGGAACCGGCCGGCATTACCCGCGTCGCCGACTTGACGTGGCTAGACGATCTCGGAATCCCCACCGTCCAGGCGGTGCGCCCCGCCTCGCTGACCTTGTCGGTCAGTCAGGGCAAGGCCACCACATACCGGGCCGCCCAAGTCTCGGCCGTCATGGAATCCTTGGAAAACTGGCATGTCGAGAACCTCACACCCGACTTGCTATCCACGGCTACAACGGATCTGGTCGCGACTCTGACCTATGACCCGGCTGACCTCAACCGCCCGGCCGGCAGCTTCTACCACCCCGACGCCAAACTCGACTGGGTGATAGCGACGACATTGCTGACCGGCCGCCAAACCTGGGTACCGTGGCTCGCCGCCGTGGTGAACGTGGCGGTCAGCGATTGCTGGGGACCTCCGATGTTCGCCATGGACACCACCGGATTGGCTTCGGGCAACAGCTATCACGAAGCCAGCCTGCACGCGCTCTACGAGGTCATGGAGCGTCACGCGCTGGCCGTGGCCCAGCCGGGCTCCACCTCGTTCGGGGTGCCACTCGACGACATCGCACGCTCGGAGTGCGCCGAGCTGATCGACACGGTGCACCGAGCGGGCAGCCAGCTGCACGTTGCCCGCATCGATTGCTGGGACGGTTTCTCCTGCTTCGCCGCCGAGCTGACCTCACCGATGATGGGCGTGCCTTTCAGCGGCAGCGGACTTCATCACGACCCCAATGTGGCGCTCGCGCGCGCCATCACCGAAGCGGCGCAGTCGCGCCTGACGGCCATCAGCGGGGCCCGCGAGGACCTGCCGGCGGCGATCTATCAGAGGTTCGCCCGGGTGCACAGCTACGCACCGGCCCGCCGGTCGATGCAGTCGATGCCCGAGGCGGAGCCAACGCCGTGGCACATCGACTGCACCGACTCGCTGGTGGACCTGCTGGCTTCGGCGGCAACCGCGATCGTCACCCGGACCGGAATCGAGCCGCTTGCGGTCGTATGCGACTTCGCCGACGCCTGCGTTCCCGTCGTAAAGGTCATCGCCCCCGGGTTGTCGTCGTCGATACGTTCGCCCATGCGTACCCCCTTGCAGGGGTGCGCATGACCACCGGCGGGCGGCTCGTGGTCACCGCGGGACCGACGATCACTGCCGACGAGATCCGCGCTGTGGTTCCCAATGCCGAAGTAGTGCCACCGATTTCGTTCGGTCAGGCGTTCGGATACGGGCTGCGGCCGGGCGACACGCTGCTGATTGTCGACGGACTCTTCTTCCAGCATGCGTCAGTGCGGCACAAGGAATTGCTGGCCCTGCTCGATGACGGTGTCCGGGTCGCCGGGTCCTCCAGCATGGGCGCATTGCGCGCGGCGGAGCTGCATCCGTGGGGCATGGAGGGCTACGGCTGGGTCTTCGAGGGCTACCGGGACGGTCTGCTGGAGGCCGACGACGAAGTGGGCATGGTGCACGGTGATCCCGAGGACGGTTATCCGGTGTTCGTCGATGCGCTGGTCAACATTCGTCAAACCGTCTCGCGCGCTGTCGAATTCGGGATATTATCGGCGTCATTGGCTGACCGGCTGATCGCCACGGCCCGCAGCACGCCGTTTACCCTGCGCACCTGGGATCGCCTGCTGGACGCGGTCGATGCCCCCGAGAGCCGTAGTCTTGCGCGCCGGTTGCGGTCGATACGGGTCGACGTCAAACATGCCGATGCGGTGCTCGCGCTCAACGAGATCGGTCGGGCCCGAAGAGATGTCGCTGTCCGGCCGGCGCCGCCGCCGACCGTGTGGTCACAGCGCTGGCGGCAACGGTGGGCGCCACCGACGCCGGTGGCGGTGACCACCGAGAGTGGCGAGTCGGTCATCGACGTCCCGGATGTCGATGTGCTTGCATTGCTGAGCCTGTGCGCGACCGATCGATGGGCATACCTGCCCGCGCTGGAGCAAGTGGCTGCCTGGTACTGCACCTCGATGCGTCCCGACCTGGACGGCAGCGTGCGTGAGCGTGCCACCGCAGCGGCGGCAGCGATGCCCGCCGAGTCCTACCAACGGGCTCTGGAATTGGTGGCCCACCGCTTCGCTTTGGCGACCGGGATCATTGACGAATCGGGCTTTCCCGAATCGGTCCGATCGTACTGGCTCACCGCCGAGGAAAACCGAACCCTGTGCGACGATCCGATTGCGGTCTCGGCGCGGCTGACCACGCGCACACTCTTCTTCGCCCGATCGCTGCCAGCCATCCAGCACTTCCTCGACCTCTTGCGTGCCGACCCCCGGCTGCCCGAATGGCGCGCGCTGGCGGCACGGGCCCTGGCGCTGCGTGACGGCCTGGCCCGCCGGAAGCCACAGCTGAATCTGCGCCGACCGGATCCGGCACAGCTCAAGGTGTTGTTCGGCAAGCGGTGGGGCACCCCGGTGGACCGCGTCGAATTGGCCATGCGCGGCCTGATGACCGACGATGCCTTCTACACCGCGGGCACCTTGTTCGCGGTGGCCGCCGCCGACGACCGGTTGCCGTCCATCACGGTCGGCACCCTGGGTCCCCCGGCCCTATCCGACCCGTTCGATCCCGGCGATGGTCCGCTTGCCGCGGCGCAGCACCAGGAAGCGGCCGTAGAGGAAATCCGATGTCTGCGGCACCCATTCGTCGCTATCGATGCGAATGTTGTTGACCGACACCCCACCCTCGCTGATCGTGCGCCGCGCCGCGGCCTTGCTGGCCGACAGGCCGGTGGCCACTAGCAGGTCCACGATCCCGTCGGGACTGCCCGGCTTGAGCTCGGCGACCGGTGTCTCGCGCAACGCCGCGGCCAAGGTCGCCTCGTCGAGGCGAGCCAGCTCGCCGTGACCGAAGAGCGCCCGGCTGGCGTGCTCGACCGCGTCGGCTGCCGTCCTACCGTGCACCAACCCGGTGAGTTCGAACGCGAGCCGGCGCTGGGCGGCGCGCAGCTGCGGACGCTCGGTCGTCTCCTGTTCCAGTTGGGCCAGCTCGTCGGCCGTCAAGAAGGTAAACCACCGCAGGTAGCGGATGACATCGGCGTCAGCGGTGTTGACAAAGTGCTGGTACCAGGCATAGGGGCTGGTCAGCTGTGGATCCAGCCACAGACTGCCGCCGCCGGTGGACTTGCCGAACTTGGTGCCATCGGCGGCGGTCACCAACGGAACCGTGAGCGCATGCACCGTGGCACCGAGCTTTTGGCGCACCAGCCGAACCCCGGCGATGATGTTGCCCCATTGATCCGAACCGCCGATCTGCAGCACGCAGCCATGGCGCCGGTGCAGTTCGACGTAATCGTTGGCCTGCAGCAGCAGGTAGCTGAATTCGGTGTAGGAGATCCCCTCCCCCGCCAGCCGCCGCCGGATGGTGTCGCGGTCCAGCATCACGTTGACCGAAAAGTGCTTGCCGATGTCACGCAGGAACTCAATCGCCGACAGTGCGCCGATCCATTCGAGGTTGTTCTCCACGATCGCGCCCGTCGGTGAGTCGTCGAAGTCGACGAAGCGCTGCAGCTGGCCGCGGATCCGTTCGGTCCATTCGGCGACGGTGTCGGCCGGGGTGAGGCCGCGCTCCCCGACGTCACGCGGGTCACCGATGAGGCCGGTGGCCCCGCCCGCCAGCACGATGGGACGATGACCCGCGCGCTGAAAGCGCCGCAACGCCAGCAGCGGCACCAGATGTCCGGCATGCAAGCTGGGCGCGGTGGGGTCGAAGCCGGCGTAGACCGTCATCGGCCCGCGCCGGGCTTCGGCGGCCAGTGCACCCAGGTCCGTGGACTGCGCGATCAACCCGCGCCAGCCCAGCTCGTCGAGGATCATGGGAAGAGTCTTCCAGGCTTAGTCGCTGCCGCCGGGGGCGGGCGCTCGCGGGCTGCGCCGGTAGGCCGACACCTCCGGTCGGCCGGCAAGCCACAATCGCCACGGACGGTCGGCCGCCTGGCTGATCCCAACCCGCGGCCCCGACACCGCCGTCAGCGGCACGTTCAGCGTCAGCCGCACCGGGCTGTCTGCATCGAACAGGTCAATCCCGTTGTCGGCCAGAGTGATTCCCAATGCCGAGCACAGGTTGCCCGGACCACGGGCCAGGGCCGCGGGGGCGACCGACCTCCCGCGCCGGGAGCGGGCCAGGTCGATGCCGTCCTCGATGGCGCCGGCCCGCAGCAACACCGCGGCGGCGGTGCCGTCGGGACCGCATGCCACGTTGGCGCAGACGTGGATCCCGTGGCTGCGGTACGCGTACAGCCGCCCCGGCGGCCCGAACATGACGGCGTTGCGGCCATTGCGGCCGCGGTAGGAGTGCGCCGCGGCGTCCGGCCAGGGGCCGTCGGGCACCCCGCCGTACGCTTCGACCTCGACGATGACGGCGCGCACGCCGCGTGCCGCGATGGTTGCGCCGAGCAGCCGACGGGCGGCCGCGACCGGCTCCACGACCAGTTCCTCAGCGCTCATTGGAGAAGATTGTGCCCGGCCCTTGACAACGGTGCGACGGTGGCCGAGCATTCATCGCATGATTAGCTCATCGAGCGATGAATTGCCGCTGAATCATACCGGGCCGGCCGTCAGGATCGAGCACCTGCATGTGATTCGTGGCAAACGCCCGGTGCTGCACGATTTCTCGGTGCAGATCGCCCGCGGCACCATCACCGGTCTGCTCGGCCCATCCGGCTGCGGCAAGACCACGCTGATCCGCTGCATCGTCGGCACGCAGATCGTGGCGTCGGGCACGGTCACTGTGCTGGGCCAGCCGGCAGGGTGTGCGGCAATGCGACGGCGAGTCGGATACCTGCCTCAGGCCCCAACCATTTATGACGACTTGCGGGTCATCGACAACGTCCGCTACGTCGCGGCGCTGTATGGCTTCGATGTCCAGGCCGCCAATGTCGCGATCGAGCGGGTAGGGCTTAACGATCACCGCACCGCCTTCTGCGGCAACCTCTCCGGTGGCCAGCGCACCCGGGTGTCGCTGGCGTGTGCGTTGGTCTGCCAGCCTGATCTGCTCCTCCTCGACGAACCCACGGTGGGCCTGGATCCCGTCCTGCGAGTGGATCTTTGGGAGCAGTTCACCGAACTCGCCCGCGCCGGGACCACGCTGCTGGTCTCCAGTCACGTGATGGACGAAGCCGACCATTGCGGTGACCTGCTGCTGATGCGCGAAGGCTGCTTGGTCGCGCACACCACCCCGACCCAACTCAGAGAGGACACCGGATGCACAGCGCTGGAGGAAGCGTTCCTGTCCATCATCAAACGCACCACCGCGCGCCAAGCCGGATAGGGCTGAAGGCCTACGCGGCCACCACGCTACGGATCCTGCGCCAGCTAGCCGTTGATCACCGCAGCGTCGCGATGATCTTGTTGGTGCCGGTTCTGGTCATGGTGCTGATGTACTACATGTTCCAAAATGCCCCGCACCGACCCGGTACCCCATCGCCGTTCAACAACGCCTGCCTGATCCTGATAGGTCTGTTCCCACTCTTCTTGATGTTCATCATCACGTCGATCACGATGCAGCGGGAACGGGCCTCTGGAACGTTGGAGCGCATACTGACGACACCGCTGCGCCGGCTCGACCTGCTGATCGCCTATGGGACCGCGTTCTCCATCGCCGCAGCGGCACAAGCCGTTCTGACATGCATCGTGGCGTTTTGGTTCCTCGACTTCGACACCGCGGGCAGCCCGCTATGGGTGTTCGTGATCGCGATCATCAACGCCGTGCTGGGCGTCGGTCTGGGTCTGCTGTGTAGTGCGTTCGCCCGCACGGAGTTCCAGGCAGTGCAGTTCATACCGCTGGTGATGGTGCCACAACTGCTCCTGGCCGGCATCATCGTCCCACGATCGTTGATGTCGGACTGGCTGCAGTGGTTCAGCAATGTGATGCCGGCTAGCTACGCGTTGGAAGCCCTCCAGCAGGTTGGCGCGCATACCGAACTCACTAGCATCGCGGTACGCGACATGTTCGTGGTGCTGGGTTTCGCGATCGCGGCGTTGTGCCTGGCCGCGGCGACCCTGCGGAGAAGAACGCCATAATACGTTGCCCGACAACGCAAAACGTAAGCAGCGCGGGCGGCCAGCCGGAAGCTCTGACGCTCGGGATCGCATCCTGGCCAGCGCTCGGGAATTGTTTGCACGCAACGGCATTGACAGAACGTCGGTAAGGGCTGTGGCCGCAGCGGCGGGAGTGGATGCCGCGCTGGTGCACCACTATTTCGGTACCAAAATGCAGCTTTTCGCCGCTGCGATCAATGTTCCGATCGACCCGATGGTAGTGCTCGGGCCGATGCGGGAAGCACCCGTCGAGGAACTCGGACAGAAGCTGCTATCGGTGCTGATGCCAATTTGGGACTCCGAGTTGGGCGCAGGGCTCATCGCGACCATACGATCGATAGTCTCCGGTGCCGACGTCAGCTTGGCACGCTCCTACCTCCAGGAGGTGCTCTCTGTGGAAGTGGGTTCGCGCGTCGACAACCCGCCGGGAACCGGCAAGATCCGCACGCAGTTCGTCGCGTCGCAGTTGATGGGCGTGGTAATGGCGCGCTACATCGTCAAGGTGGAGCCGTTCGCGTCGCTGCCCGCCGAACAGATCGTGCAAACCATCGCGCCGAACCTGCAGCGCTACCTCACCGGGGAGCTGCCGGACGGCCTCGTGCCATGAGCCGGGCGTGCTCGTCCTCGTCGACGTCGCGCGCCTCGTCGACCAGCAGCACCGGGATGCCGTCCTCGATGCGGTAGGCCCGTCGCAGCCGCGGGTTGTAGAGCAACTCGTCGGCCCCGTCGCCCACCAGCAGCAGCGGCCCCCGATCGGCCGGGCACACCAGGATGCGCAGCAATGACTCGTCAACCATTGGGGTGGGCGCGCTTTCCGGTCAGCTCGGCGCGGACCGCCGGGGTCAACCGCCGGAACTCGTGGTTGGCGGAGTCGAAATACCATGCCTGCCGCCCCGCCCTGGGGAGTCCGGCGGCCCGCAGGGTGCCGACGGTGGGCCGGTAGGTCGCGCTGAGCGTCATCTCCGGTACCACATGCACGATGTCGGGCCCCAGCCCCACCGGCATGCCCGCAACGGCTTCGGTCAGGTCGGCCGCGGTGATCGTCGCTCCCGGCCGCAGCGTCACCGCCGACACCGCCAGCTGCTGACCTCGGACCGAGACGCCGTAGGTCACCGCGAGGTCGACGCCGGTGATCAGGCCAAGCGCGTCGTTCACCGGCTCGGCATAGACCATCCCGCGCGTGCTGCGGACCTCCGAGCCGCGCCTGCCGGCAAGCCAGAAATCGCCGTCGTCGTCGCGGCGGAACAGGTACTCGGTGGAGATCCAGGTGTCGGCGGGGGCGAAGACGCCGCGCTTGACCGCTGCGGTGGGATCGATCGGGCCCCTGGACTGGGCGAGCAGCACCCCGATCTGGTTGACGTCGGCGACCTGGACGAAGCCGCGGTCGTCTTCCAGGATCAGGTCATGTTCGGCGTCGTAGGCGGCCAGCTCGACGCGTCCGGCGCCGGGTAACGGACGGCCCTTGCTGCCGATCTTGGCGCCGGACACGTTGGCCAGCACCGCCTGTCCGTCGGTGGTGGCGAAGAACTCGACGACGTGGGCGGGCGCGAAGGCGTCGACAACCCGCTGCCAGAGTCCGGTCGGCATCCCAGAGCCGATGAACAGCCGCACCGGATGGTTGCCGTGCAGCGCGAAATTCGGATCGTCGACCACCTCGCGCAGCATGGCCCAGGTGTAGGACACGACGGTGACGCCGTATTGCCGAACCTCGGAGACGAACCGGTCAGGCCTTAGTCCGCGAGACAATCCGATGCGGGTTCCGCCGACGACCGCCCCGCCCAGGCTGACCAGCAGTGCCGACTCGTGGTGCAACGGGGTCAGGCAGTACACGGTGTCCTTGCGGTCCAGGGCGGCCGTGGAGGCCGTTCCGAATGCCGACACCGCCCAGCGGTAGTTGGTGATCTGCTTGGCGACCAGCTCGCCGCCGACCGCGCTGAACGCGATGAAGGCCAGATCCCGGGCCAATGCCGGGTTGGGCCGATACCAGGCGGGCAGCTCGACGGCGTCCGGGTCGATCTGCTCCATGTCGATGACTTGGCCCTGGTCAGCGGCGTCCTCCGGCAGATGCAGATCGCGCGATTCGCCGCCGCCCAGAACCAGGACCTGTCCGGGCAGGTGGCGGGCGGCATCGAGGTTGGTGGGGTCGGTCATGATTTCCGTCACCCGCCCCAGCCGAACCTGCGCGGCCAGATCGACGTCTTGGCGCATCACCACGGCCACCGCGCCCAGGCGGGACAGCGCGGCGATCGCGACCAGCGCGCTGGGCCGCGTCTCCATCAGCACGCCCACCCGGTCGCCCTGGCGAACCCCGACCTCGATCAGGCCACGAACGACGTTGTTGATCCGTCGGTTCACCGCCTCGTAGGTGTGCACGCGCCCGTCGAACAACAGGAATTCGCCCTGCGGGGCGTCGTGGGCCTGCTCGTCGATAATGCGGCCCAGAGAGACCCGGGTGTGGTCGTTGAGTTGACCCAATCGGGCCAGGCGTGGCAACGTGCGCACGGTTTCTATGGCCAGGGTGCGCACGGATCTGTTGGCCGCGACGACGGCGTCGGCGGCACCGCGAGCCAAGGCCAGCGCCGCCTCGGACACCTCGCCGATGCCGTGCGCGACGCGGGAGCTGAATGCCACACCGCTGTCGGTGTGTTCGGCCGGCTGCTCGACCATCGGGCCGATGTTGGCGGGCTGGTCGCCACCGCTGGAGATCCACTGCACCCACTCGGCCACCGTCGGCCAGCTCTGGTGTGCCGCTCGGGATCCCACGACCAGACCGAAATGGCCTGTCCGGATCAGACACTCGTAGACCTCGGTGTTGGGCGCGGCTCGCCGGATGCCGCGCACCGAGGCCGGCTGCCCGATGTCGTCGACCTCTCCGACGAACGCCAATATCGGGCAGGTGATATCGGTGAGCGTCACCATCTGGCCGCTGATGGCGAAACCGCCGGTCATCATTCGGTTATGGGCGATGAACTGCTTGAGCAGTTCCGAGATCGCCGGGCCGGACCAGGCGATCCAGCCTTCGGATTCAAGGAATCTGCGCTGCTGTTCTCGCGGCAACAAGGCTTCCCGATCGTGCAGCTGACGCAGGAAGTCGACGCGGGCCTTGGCGGTTTTGAGTGGGTCCATCATCTGAAAACCGGTGCGCGCCAACCAGCTTGGGATGGCCAGCCGGTTGAACACGTGATCAGCCATGAAGTTGGCGGCGGCTGCGCCGAAGTTCGCCGGGATGCCCATCGGCAATGCCGCCAGCGTGTCCACCGGGGAACCGAACGCCACCACGCTGGCGATGTCCTTCGAACGCCGATACGCCGCGGCCTGATAGCAGAACATCCCGCCCTGCGAATAGCCGACGATGTGCACATCTTGGCCGGTGGCGTCCTTGACCGTCTCGATGGCCTGACTGAGCGCCACGATGTGGTCGGCCAGGTTGCGGCGCATGCCGCCCTCGACCTTGTCCGGTGAGCCGAAATCGATGACCCAGGGGTCCAGCCCGCGGGCGTGCAGGATGCCCACCGCGCCGTCCTCGCGGGTGACGTCCCACATGTCCGCCGACATCATCATCGGATGCACCATCAGCACCGGCGGGCCCACCGGCGGCTGACCCGGCCGGTTGTCCGGCGGGAAATACCGTCGCAGCTTGTACATCGGCACGCTCTCGACGATCTGAGACGGCGACGGGACGCTGCCGGTCTCCAGGCCCCCGAGTCGCAGCACTTCCAGACCGTTCTGGGCGGTGGCCACCAGCCGCTCGACCGGGCGTGTGACCATCGACAAATTCAGATCCACCGCTGCTCCTGAGTGCTCCCTGACGTTGGTCTTGACCAGCGTGGACATCATGGCACATGGGCGGGCGGCGCGGCTTTTGGTCTGTTCCGGCTTAAGCACCGGGCGGCCAGGTAGGCCTGCGAGCCGCCGCGGAGGTGAATCAGTCTCGACGTTTGCCGGGTCTGGCCCAGTCGGTGTCGGCGGGTTCTGATAGTATCGAATGTATGTTCGACGCAATGGGTCCGGGGTCGCGGGCGGAGGTGATCGCCCACTTCGATGAGCTCTTCGAGCGGTGCTATCCGTCGACCACGGCGCAGTCCGCGGAGCTGGTGGCGGGAATCTGTGCGTTCACCCGGGTGGAGAACCGGGCCGCGGCCGCGCAGCTGGTCGCCATCGGGGAGTTGTTTTGCTACCGGCTCTCGCGCTGCTCGGACACCGAGGACTGGGCGGTCGACACCATGGAGGCGGTGGCCGCGGAGGTGGGCGCGGCGTTGCGGATCAGCCAATCGCTGGCGGCCAGCCGGCTACGCTATGCCCGGGCCATGCGCGAGCGGCTGCCGAAGGTGGCCGAGGTGTTCAAGGCCGGTGATATCGACTTTCCGATGTTTGCCACGCTGGTGTATCGCACCGATTTGATCACCGACCCCGATGTGCTGGCAGCCGTGGACGCCGAGCTGGCCGCCAAAGTGGGACGCTGGCCGTCGATGAGCCGGGGCCGGCTGGGCGGGCTGGTCGATCGGATCGTGGCGCGCGCCGATGCGGATGCGGTGCGCCGACGCACGAAGAATCAGGCCGACCGCGAGATCTGGATCGGGCACAGCCACGACGGCCTCTGCGAGATCGGCGGCGCCCTGTTCACCCCCGATGCCCGCGCGCTCGACACGCGGCTGAGCGCACTGGCGGCCACGGTGTGTGCCCACGATCCGCGCAGCCGCCAGCAGCGCCGCGCCGACGCGCTCGGGGCGTTGGCGGCCGGGGCTAATCGGCTGGGGTGTCGCTGCGGGCGCCGCGACTGCGCGGCCGGCACCCAGCCCGCGGCATCGCCGGTGGTGATCCATGTGATCGCCGAGCAGGCCACCATCGACGGCAGCAGCGCCACACCGGCATCCCAGGTGGGTGCCGATGGGCTCATCCCCGCCGAGCTGGTGGCCGACCTGGCCAAATCGGCCAAGCTGGTGGCGCTGGTCCACCCCGCCGACGCCGCGCCCGAGCCGGGGTACGTGCCCTCCAAGACGCTGGCCGACTTCGTACGCTGCCGGGATCTGACGTGCCGCTGGCCCGGCTGCGACCGACCCGCGGTCAATTGCGACGTGGATCATACGATCCCGCATGCCCAGGGCGGGCCCACGCATGCGTCGAATCTGAAATCCCTTTGCAGAACCCATCATTTGGTCAAGACCTTCTGGGGCTGGCGGGAACAACAGCTACCCGACGGGACACTGATTTTCACCTCGCCGTCCGGGCAGACGTATGTCACCACCCCGGGCAGCGCGCTGCTGTTCCCCAGCCTGTGCCGCTCCACCGGCGGTTTCCCGGCACCCGAAGCCGACCTGGCGCACGACTACTGCGCCGACCGGACCGCGATGATGCCCAGGCGGCGCCGCACCCGCGCCCAAGACCGCGCCCAGCGGGTGGCCACCGAACGCCGGCAAAACCACAACGCCCGCGCCCATGCCCGCACCACCGCGCAGCCGCAGCGTCAGGCCAACATTGGCCCTGCCCCACCCGAGGCAGACGACGATCCGCCGCCGTTCTGATGTGAGTCCCTAGTTACCCTGTTTGGTCGCGACGTGGAGATGCACGCTGCCAAAACCCCCGACTTGCTCGTGGTAGACATCGAACCCGAAGCTCTCGAACAGTGATGACATGTCACGGATCACATCACCGGACCGCTTCCAGACGCCGACCAGCGCGCGGCCCAGCCGGCTCCCATCGTGCGGGTAGCCAACGTCGATCAACACCAGCCGCCCACCTGGGCGCAGCACGCGGCGCAGTTCGGACATCGCTTGCCGACCGTTGGGGTAGCCACTGAAGGCCATGGTGTTGACGACGGTGTCGAAGTGGCCGTCGGGATAAGGAAGCGCCTCGACGTTGGCTTGCCGCAAATCGGCGGTCACGCCCGCCCGTCGCAGATTGCGCCGCGAAATCGCCACCATGCGCTCGTTGAGGTCCACGCCGTGGGCTTCGAAGTTGCCGGCATAGCGCGTTAGCAACCAGCCGGTGCCGAACGAGACCTCGAGGACACGCGGGCCCCGGATGTGCGGAAGGGCCGAACCGATCCAGCGCCGCCACACTGGCAGTGCCTTCACGGCCAGGTCGTAGGGGCGGGCCAGCCGCGAGTAGAGACGATCAAACCGTGACGTGAACGCTTGGGCGTCACGGGGCTCGGCAGAGTAAGGACCGTCCGGCGAAGTTCTGCTGGCTCAACGCGGCTGGCTCACCGCCCAGTTCCGGCGTCGCCCACGCCGGGCGCTACGCGCACGGAAACAGCGCGGCGGCTTCCGCGGCTTGTGCCCACTGCTCGGCAAACAGCTTGCTGATGGTGTCCAGCGCCGGGGTCAGTGGCTCGACGGTGCGGGAGACCAGGGCCCGTTCGTCGATGGCGGCCACCGGGTGCCAGTACACGCCGTCGGCGGTGACGGTCACCTCCGGAACCAGCGACTCCCGGGTGAGCGCCACCCCCTGCGACGCGACGCCCTCCAACGCGATCGGCCGGACCAGCTGATCCGGGCGTGCGATGCCGAGCTGATCGAGGAAGTCGTGAAACGCCGCCAGCTCGCCGGGTCCCGGGGAGGCAACCGTCGCCGCCACTCGTACCCGGAAGCCCAGCGAGAGCGCCAACCGGATTCCGGCGACGGCCTTGGCCCACGTTCCGGCGCCGCGGTGCGAGTCGTGCAGCTCCGGGGTGGCCGAGTCCAGGCTGATCTGCAGGACAAGCCCGTCGCGGGGCAGGGACTCGAGCGCCTGCCGCGCCCGGCCCTTGAACACCATGCCGTTGGTGAGCACGGTGGTGGGCAGCGTGTCGACACAGCTTCCGATGATGGTGTCGATGTCGGGCAGCAGGAACGGCTCACCGCCGGTGAGGAACAACTCACGCACCCCCCAGTTCGCCGCCTCGCGGACGATTCGGGCGATACGTTCCGCGCCCAGCTCTCGACGCGGGGCGGTCGGTGACGACGAGACACAGCAGTAGTCGCAGGACAGGTTGCAGTGGAAGTTGGTGTACAGCCACAGCCGCACCCCGGGCAACCGGTCGGCGCCCAGAACGCTTGCCGGATCGGGCGGATGGCCGCGGCGCACCACCACGGTGCCGACGCCGGCCTGGTCCACGTCGGCACGCACCAGGGTGTTTCCGGTTCGCGCACACCACCGTTCGGCGAGTTCACGATCTCGGTGGCAGCAGACGGGAACCTCGGCGGTGGCTCCCTGCGCGAGACCGCCCACTCGGCGCATCAGATCCAGGATCACCATCGTGGGTCGATGCCCTGCTCCCGCACAGCCTCGAACAACGGCTTATACCCATCCAGGTGGGGAGACACCCACCGTCGTAAACCCTCAAGTTCCAGGATCTTTCGCTGCTCGGGGTCATCCCAGCTCATCGCCAACAACCGGTCGAGCCACGGCTGGTAGCGGTCGGCGGGCAGCGTGTCCAGTGCGGTGAACATGCAGTGGCAGTAGCCATCGGTGCGCCACACCTCGGCCAACGACTCCCCCATCAGCTCCGCGGCGCCCATACCCGTCCACGTCGAGCTGCCGATCGCCGCCACGTCGGCCTCACCGGCCAGCACGGCGTCCACCGCGTCGAGCTCGCTGCGACCCGTATCGCCGTGTTTACCGATGTCGGTGTTGAAGCGGATGAGCTGCAGCTCGGATTCGGCTATCCCGGCCCGGCGCAGGTAGTAGAGCGGCAAGATCGCCGCATGCGCGGAGTCCGCGGACCCGAGCGCAAGGCGTTTGCCGGCGATGTCTTGAGGTCCGCGCAACCCGCTGCCGGCACGTGCGACGAACACGGTGCTGTAGCCCACGTCGGTGTCGCGTTGAGCCAATGCCGTGCAGTGCCCGTCGGTTTGCAGCACGGTGCGCACATAGGCCAGGTTGGTGTTCCAGGCAATGTCGATGTGGCCGGCGATCAGCGAGTCGACCAGCCGCCCGTAGTTCGAGTAGAGCACGAAATCCATGTGGGCATCCGGGCTTTCGGTGTCCTGGAAGTAGCTTCGGATGCCTTCCCAAATCGGGACCACGTTGGGTGTGTATGCGACTGCCCCGACGATGAGCGGATCGCCTGACATATGCCCTCCTAGAACAGCGGCAGCCCGGTGACGGCCCTACCGTAGAAGTCGTACAGTGCGTCTGCGGTGGGCGCCATCACTGACCCTGCCCGAGCGTCCCGGAAGGCGCGTTCGATGGGCAGATGCTTGGAGAACGCCGCCCCGCCGCACACTCGCATCGCCGACTCGGTGATGGTGAGCGCCGCGTCGTTGACCGACGCCTTGACGCCCAGCACGTGGGTCAACGTGGTGTCATCGGGCGAGCTCACGCTGTTGGCCGCCACCTCGAGGTACGCCTTTTGTGCGGCCAGTGCGGTGCCCATCCGGGCGATCTGCGCGCGGATCGTCGGCAGCTCGGCCAGGCTGCCACCGAGATGCTCCAGCCGGGCGCTGCCGACGTGTTTGACCGCGGCACCGGTGGCGGCGGTCGCCAGACCCAGTGAGACGGCTGCGTTTCCGAGATTGAACCACGGCAGCACCGTCTCCATCATGATGCCGAATCCACCGCCCACCGCGCCCAGGCGATACGAGCCCGGGATGCGGATGTCCACCGACATCGGCGCGGAGGCATTGCCTCGCAGGCCCATTCCGGTGAAGGTGCCCGACACTCGCAGGCCCGGTGTGTCCGCCGGAACGGCGTAGAGGTCAACGTCCCCCGCGGCTCCGTTGGCCGAACCGGCCGAGACGACATAGACGTCGGCGAACCCCGCCGAGGTCACCCAGCTCTTGTCGGCCCGCACAGCGACGTCGTCACCCTCCACCGATGACGTGGACACCGGGGCCCAGAAGTGTGAGCGGGAGCCCTTCTCGCTGAACGCCAGCGTGCCGAGTTGTTTCCCGGAGGCCATGTCCGCCAACAGATTCGGTAGACCCGGCGGGGGTGCCGCCGCGACGGCGACGGCGGCGGCCACGTGCATCAGGTAGATCATCGCGGTCGATCCGCACGCGGCCGAGAGTTGGGCGACCACGTCGGTGAATTCCACTGGGCCAGCGCCCATTCCGCCGACCTCGGAGGGCAGCACCAGCCCAAGCAGACCCGATGTCCGCAGCGCGGCCACCGCCTCGGCGGGGAAGGCACAGTCCGCGTCGACCCGCTCGGCGTGTTCTGCAGCGACGGACACGACTTCCTGCAAAACCTCCGGTGCGGCCATCACGCCCCTTCCACCCGTCCGATCCTCAATCCTGTCGCCAGACTCACCACCGCGGCGCACACGAAAACGGCTGCGGTGGTGTTTGTCCCGCCGAGCCACACCCCGGTCCTGCCGACTTGCAAGTAGATGGAGGCCGCGGCGGCCACCGCGGCCGCCGCGACGACGAAGGCGACCGCGCGCCAACCGAATTTGGCGGCCGCCAACATGGCCAGCGCGATCGCGATCAACAACACCGCGCCACGGAGGTTGTATTCGCCGAGCGAGAATTCCAACGGCCGAATCCCAACGTAGGCGGGTCGACCGGCGCCCGCGCCACGCAGTACCGCGACAAGGCCGATCAACCCAAGCACGGCTCCCCAACCGCCGAGCAGCCGTCCCGCCATCGACCGGGCGGCCGCTGGCGTGGTCGCCGCGCGAACGGCGTCGACGGCGGCGTACCGGGTCGAGGGGGCCAAGAGTAAGACGACATGAATGCCGAGCAGCATCGCGTACGCCCACGGCCACTCCCCGGGCGACTCGGCCACCGACAGCCCGATCGCGGTCGCCTGAACGATGCCAATCAACGCGGCCAGCCGGACGGCCGTCCCCGTCAGCAGCAGCACCGCCAGCGCGGACTCGGCGAACAACACACCCCACCCGAACGCGGTGAAGTACGGCAGCACGGCATGCTCGATCACCCAGCTGAACGGTTTGAACACCGGATGTTCGATCGCCAGATGGGTGAAGTGGTACAGCCCTCCCTGGCTGCGCTCCCCGAAGTCCGGCGGTACCTTCCAGACCACGTTGTACAGCCAGATCAGCCCGGCCAGCAGCCGAAGACCGGTCAACGCGATCAGACCACCGGTTTCCGGCGGCGCCGCGGGCGAGAACAACAAATCCGTGCCGCGTCGAACTCGGGCCGTCGTCATTCGGGCAGTATCACACGCGAGAGAAGATCGTGGGTAGCGCTGGTCCGACACGGCGAGCCGTCTCGGAGACATCCGGCCTTGGCGCGCGATGCGGCCGCACCGACCACGGATTGAGCGATACCCGGCCTGGCCAGTGGGCGCGTTCGCGGACCGCGCTGCGGTGGTCTCTGGACGCGGGACAATTGGACTCTACGTGACCTCCTACGGTGACGGGCACCATTCACCGGGTGTCCTTACGTCCGAGCGAGCGGTCGATGTCGAGTAGTTGATCCACCGACCATTGGTCATCGGCGTGACGTCCGTAGTGCACAGCGACAACGGTTCCGTCGGGATCGATGAGGAAGTCGGCGGGCAATCCCAGATGCGTTGTGCCGGCACCGAGTCCGACGCCCGCCCGTTCAGGATCGTTGCGATGCAACATCGCTGCCGCCCCGCGCAAGGCCGCCCACCATGCCCGCGGATGAGTGACCGCGCGCAGGCTTGTCTCAACTCCGAACTCGCGATAGAGCAGCCGGTCGGGGTCGGCGATCACGGTGAACGGCAGCAAAGACTGGTAGCCGCGCAGCGCTTCGACCGGCGAGTGAAAGAACACCACTTCGGTGATTCCGCTGTCCGCGACCTCCTGATGCCGGTTGGCGAAACTGCGCAGATGCAGGTGGCAGATCGGACAGGCCGCGAACCGCCGAAACTGCAGGTGTGTCCTTCCCGTCGCCGCCGGCACGTCCACCGCCTGGCCGTTGATATCCTGCAGGCGGCAGCTCGGAACGGCTGCGCCGCTCGACAATCGACTAGGCATCCCAGCACCATACAGATTGGGGGCGCCCCATAAGAATCGGTTTGTCAGCTCGCTGACAGTGCCCCTCCCGTCGATCGCTCCTGGCCGACGTCGCCCGTCTCGTCACCGTGGCTGCGTCGGGCGGACAGGTAGCCGAGGCTGGCCACCACGAACGGCACCGCGTAGTTGAAAGCCACCTGTAACCAAGTGACCATGTCGGCTCGACCCCCGGCGATGACGGGCCCCTGATTGACCGCTGAGAGCAACGTGCCGACGACGAGTGCGATCGGTGACGCGGCGCGAACGGTGTAGCCGCGCAGGAACATCGCCGCTGCCTGGCTGGGGCGCGACCACGTCGCGTGTAGGTGTCGAGGCATCTCTGGTTACCACCGGTTGCTGCGATCAGTGCCGCGCAAAACGGGCTCGCATCAGCAGCACGCCCAACGTGGCGCCGAATATCAGGTGTTCGATGATGAACGTAGGATAGCCCACCAAGGCAGCCATGTTCCGGATCGGATTGCCGGCGCCCAGTACTGCTGCGGCGATGGGCAATCCAATCCACGCGCTGACGGCGAAGACGATCGCGCCCCACACCAGTCCCGCTATCGGCACTATCAACCCGTGGGCGCGGACAAGCCGAATGAGAACCCCGAATACCGCTCCGTAGATCGCGCCGACCATCATGTGGATGAGCGCTCCGACTACGGCTGGCCCCAGGACGAATGTGACCGGATGACCGGCCGTCGCCTGCACCATTGACGCCATCATGGTGTCGGGCGCGAGGACGGCCGACGCGATGTGATACACCGGCGTGAAGAACCCCGTGTGCTGGTAACTGGCCGCCGCGAACATCGCGTACATCGCCATGAAGACCGAGGCGACCAAGCCTGCGCCGGCACCCCATCCGGCTGCCGTGCTGAGCTCTCGGGCGGTGACCCTCGCTGCCGCTTGCGAACCGCGTGCGATGATCATTGCTTGCTCCTTTCGATCGACTTGATTACCTATTCAGGGCAAGCCAAGCCGCACACGATCCACGCTCAAGCACAATTGTCAGCGCGATGACAGCATCGGCTTGCTGTCGAGGAGGGACGATGTCAGACCGGCCGGTGGGCCCACTCCGGCATATCGTGCAGTCGCTGACCGGCGGCGAGTCGGCTTCCGAGGCGCAGGTCCGACAGGCAGCCTGGATTGCGCGCTGCGTCGGCCGCGGCGCCTCGGCGCCACTGCACCGCGACGACCTGTCGGCGCTGGCGGAGACCTTGCAGGCCAAGGAGTTTGCCCCCGGGGCAGTGGTTTTCCACGCCGATCAGCCCGCGGACGGGGTGTGGATTGTGCGGCAGGGCCAGATCGAGCTCGCACTCGGCTCCGGACGGCGGCGTGCCGTGGTGAATATCCTTCATCCCGGCGATGTGGACGGCGACATCTCGCTGCTGCTGGAGATGCCGATGGCTTACACGGCGCGCGCTTTGACTCAAGCGACGTGCCTGTTCCTGGACCGGCTGGCGTTCGAGCGGCTGCTGGCTACCCACCCGGCTATCGCGCGGCGGTGGCTATCGAGCGTGGCGCAACGGGTGTCGGCGGGGCAGATCAGGCTGATGGGCATGCTGGGCCGCTCGCTGCCCGCGCAGGTGGCGCAGCTCCTGCTCGACGAGGCCGTCGATTCCCGTGTCGAACTGGCCCAGCGCACCCTGGCGGCCATGCTCGGAGCGCAGCGACCGTCGATCAACAAGATCCTCAAGGAGTTCGAGCATGACCAGCTGATCAGTATTGGGTACGCGGTTATCGAGATCACCGACCTCACTGGGCTGCGGGTACGAGCGCAATGACGGTTGCCGCTAGCAGCCCCGAACGTTCGGCCAGGTGGCATGCGGTGTCCAGCGGTCCGACGTTGGCCAATGCCTCGCAGCGTCTGCTGCAGCTGCGGCGCGCCGGTTGGTGACCAGCCGACGGGGTCACACTGACGACGCTGGGTCGCGGTCACACGTGAGCCACCCCGCTGAGTAACCCGAATCGGACGGCGCAGTTGTTGAGCGAACGCCCGAGGTCTTGGCGGTCTCGATGATCGGGCACACCGTAGCGTCAGTTGTCTTACGTGCCCGTCGCGCATGATCGATGGACTCCACCAGGTCGGCACGTAGACTCGCGAGTTCGGCTGTCACTCGGTCGATTTCGGTGATACGCTGCGTCAGCGCCGCGATCACAGCGGCGCACGGCTCGGCGCCTGCGCTGTGCACCGCCAGGACTTGGCGAATCTCATTCAGTCGCAGTCCCAGCGCACGGGCTCGACGGATGAACACGACCCGCACCGCCACCGCCGGATCATAATGCCGATACCCGTTGGCGGATCGGGCCGGCGGGTCTATTAGTCCTCGCTCTTCGTAGACGCGGAGGGCCTTTCGGCTCACCCCAGTCGACGCGGCGAGCTCCCCGATGCTCAAGTGGCCGTCGCTCATGGTTGTCGTCTCCCTTGCTGCGCTGCCTTGACCTTTCCCCTGGGGACGGGTTCTACCGTCGGCGATACCGAACGATCCTGCAAGGAGCTGGTAACGATGCCGTTGCGTCATGGTGAGGTATACATGTGCCCGGATCCGAAGTGCGGCTGCGAACTGACCGTCACCAAACCGGCGCCGCCGGACTGTCCAGGCACCCAGAACCCCACGTGCTGCTGCGGGAAGACCATGCAGAAGAAGTAACCGCAACGCCGCACCCTCCGCCTGCCTCGTGCACGCCGCCGCAGCGGGTAGACGACGGCTGCGACCAAGGCCACCAAACCGGCAGCGATCGGCCACGGATTCGACAGCAGCCCACCCAGGCCGGTCAGCGCGCCAGCGGCGACCAGGGCCGGTCCGGTTATCGCGTCAGGGTTGGTGGCTGATGCGCATACAGGCGGCCAGGGCGGCGGCGTTGTCCGCGGCCAAAGACCTGGCCAGCAGCACCAGGTCGCCAACGCGCGGGTCGGTGACCTGGTAACGGGAGAATCGGCCCTCGCGGCGCACCTGCACGTAACCGCAGTCGGAAAGACACGCCAGGTGCGTCGACACCCGGCCCTGCGACACGCCCACGTGTGCAACGCATTCAGTGACGTTGTGCTCCTCGTGCAGCAGGAACTCCAGCAGCCGCAGCCGGACCGGATCGCCGAGGGCTCGGAAGAACTTCGCCACCATCTCCACGCCGTTGGGTTCGCTCGGCAACAGCACGATCGCCGCACGTCCGGCCGCATCGGTCATCGCGTGGTCACCCCATAAATGTTGTCATATTCGGATCAGAGGATAGACTCTACTCTACCATTGTGTCATCCGTATATGAGGATATATTGCGACGGTTGGAGGAAGCGTGCGGTATGACCTGGCGATCATCGGCTCGGGGGGTGCGGGCTTTGCCGCGGCGATCGCGGCCCGCACCAAAGGCCGCAGCGTGGTGATGGTCGAGCGCGGCACCGTCGGCGGGACGTGCGTGAACACCGGTTGCGTGCCGTCAAAGGCGCTGCTGGCGGCCGCCGAAGCCCGCCACGTCAGCCAGGAAGCGCGGTTCCCGGGGATCACATCGGCCCCGTTCGGTGTCGACCCGCGGAGGCTGATCGGCGGCAAGGACGAGCTGGTGGCCGCGCTGCGGGCCGTGAGGTACCGCGATGTCGCCGCCGCGTACGGCTGGAACATGGTGGCCGGCACTGCACGCTTCGTCGACGGACCCATGCTTGATGTCGCGCTTAGCGCCGGTGGCACGGAGCGCCTGGAAGCTCAGCACTACGTGATTGCGACCGGCGCAGCACCGTGGGCGCCGCCGGTCGACGGCCTGGCCGAGGCCGGGTACTTGACCTCAACCACGGCAATGGACCTCGATGCGCTGCCGTCATCGATGGTCGTCCTGGGCGGCAATGCGGTCGGCCTCGAGCAGGCCCAGCTGTGGGCGCGGCTCGGCGTCGACGTCACCGTGGTGGAGGTGCTCGACCGGCTCGCGCCGTTCGAGGAGCCCGAGATTTCCACCATGATCGAAGAAGCGCTCGGCGGCGAAGGCGTCGGCGTGCTCACAGGCGCGGCCGTAACACGGGTCAGGCGTGATCACCGTGGTTACCGAATCACCTACACCGGCGCAACCAGGGCCGCGGGCGAGCTGCGCGCCGAGCAATTGCTCGTGGCGACCGGGCGCCGACCGGTCACCGAGGCGCTGAACCTTTCCGCGGTCGGCGTGAAAACCGGCACCGCGGGGCAGGTCCTGGTCGACGAGTATCTGCGCACCAACAACCGGCGAATCTGGGCCGCCGGCGATGTCACCGGCGCGCCGCAGTTCGTCTACGTCGCCGCCGCGCACGGGACGCTGGTCGTCGACAACGCATTCGACGCCGCCCAGCGCAGCCCGGACTACTCCGCGTTGCCGCGGGTGACCTTCACCAGCCCCGCCATCGCCGCGGCCGGACTCACCGAACACCAGGCGCTCGACGCCGGTTACGAGTGTGAATGCCGGGTGCTGCCACTGGAGTACGTTCCCCGCGCGATCATCAATCGGGACACCCGCGGGCTGATCAAACTCGTCGCCGAACGCGGCTCCGGTCGGCTGCTCGGTGCGCACGTGATCGCCGACGGCGCCGGCGACGTAATCGTCGCCGCGGTGTCCGCGCTTGCCAGCGGGGCCACCATCGCGCAACTGGCCGAGCAGTGGAGCCCGTATCTGACCATGGCCGAGGGCCTCAAGCTTGCCTCGCAGACGTTCACCCGCGACGTCACGAAACTGTCGTGTTGCGCGTGACGAGGAACGCCATGAACAACCCCACGGCCGACAACACCGTCGCCGCCAACCTGTGCGAAAAGCTCTTCGGCGCCCCCAACACCGTCGGTGCTGGCACCCGATCGCACCTGTTGAGGGTCGCGCTGCGGCTGCTCGCCAACGGCGAGCCCATCAGCCCGGCCCACCTCGCGGCCACCGCAGGCGTCTGTAAAACCGAGCTTGAAAACGCCACCGCCAGTACAGATATCGAATACGACGACCAGGGCCGCATCGTCGGCTGGGGCCTGACAGCAGTCCCCACGCCACACAGATTCACCGTCAACGGCAAACAGCTCTACACCTGGTGTGCCCCTGACACCCTCATCTTCCCGACCGTCATCGGACACGCCGCTGATATCGAATCACCTTGCCCGACAACGCGAACCATCATCAGGCTCACCGTCGACCCCGACGCCGGCATCACTGCACTCGACCCGTCGACGGCGGTCGTGTCAATTGTCGACCCGGGCGACATCGACACTCACGCGGTGCGCGCGTCCCTGTGCGACCCGCAACGCTTCTTCGCCACGGCAGATGCCGCCCGAGACTGGCAGTCCCGCCACCCCGGCATGCGGGTCCTTCCGGTGGCGGAGGCCTACACCTCGATCATCCGGCCGTTCGCTGAGGCCATGCTCGTTGACAACGGACCGCGCGGCTGCTGCTAAGAGCCCTCGACTCATCGGCCGCTATCCGGACCCGGGCGGCTGGGCCGCAGATGCGCACCGGCCAGCCTGGTCGTCCAGTTCGACACCGTGGCGGCCCGTACGCCCACCGTGTCGGGATCATGCCACGACAAACGTCCCCCAATGGATCGGCTGTGTGGCCCCGGGCCCAAACTCGATCAGCTTGCCTATCAACACTTTTCGCCACAACGGCCGGGCGGACCAGCACAACTGCCCGCGGTGTTGGCACGCAGCGTGGTGTCGGCGTCAACGACTTGCCGATGGCGACAGCGTGTCGGGTTGACATGACCAAACAATCAATTGAACATCCGACGGTCTGGATCAAAGAATGGAGCTGTGGCGTGCACGGGGCAAAGAAGCTGATCTTCGAGCAGTTCGCGCTGGTCGGGCAAGCGCTGTCCAACGGTCATCGGTTGGAGCTGCTGGATCTGCTGGTGCAGGGTGAATGCAGTGTGGACGCACTGGCTCGGGCAGCGGGGCTGACGTTGGCCAATGCCTCGCAGCACTTGGCGCAGCTACGGCGCGCCGGCATGGTGACCAGCCGCCGGGACGGCAAACGCGTGATCTATGCGCTATCGGACCCGCAGGTGTGGGACCTGGTGCGCGCGGTGCGCGGGGCGGCCGAGCGCAATCTCGCCGAGGTCGATCACCTGGTGCGGCAGTACTACACCGACAGAGACAGCCTGGAACCGGTCAGCCGAGACGAGTTGCGGGCCCGGGTGGCCGCCGGGTCGGTGTTGGTTCTCGACGCGGCCGGCCGAGGAATACGCCGCCGGGCATCTGCCGGGCGCGGTGAGCATTCCCCTCGACGAACTGGCCGAGCGGCTAGACGAACTTCCGTCTGGCATGGATATCGTCACCTGCTGCCGAGGACCGTATTGCGTGTATTCCTACGACGCGCTGGAACTGCTGCGCCCCCGCGGTTTTGCCGCCCGCCGCCTCGACGGCGGGTTCTCCGAATGGCTGGCCACCGACCTGCCGGTCGTTCGATCGTAGACAGGCAAAGCACCAAGCATTCCCAACGGACAGGAGCTATCAGATGACCGTCATCGACCCCGCGGTGTCCGCACAAGAGGATGCCGCGATCGGCCTGTTCGAAATCACCGATCACATCACGATCGACGCCACGCAAGGCGCCCGGACCGTCGACATGTGGTGCCCCGTCATCGGTGACAGCGCGTTTCAGCGCGTGCTGGACATCGAGGTGACCAGTGAGGATCCCTACGACCTCACGCGTGAAACAGAATTCGGAAACCTGATCTTGTACAGCCGTGTGCGCTCGGCGAAAGCGGGGAGTTGGTCCATCCGCTATGTCGTGGAACGCCGGACGATCGGGCATGCCCCGGACCCGACGCGGGCCCGCCCCTTGGCAACGGCGCAATTGTTCGCCCGCGCCTTGACACCAGAGGCACATGTCGATGTGGACGGGCGCACCCGCACGCTGGCCCATGACGTCGTCGGCCCCGAAACCAACCCGCTCGAGCAAGCCCGTCGCATCTACGACTACGTCACCGGCGCAATGGAGTACGACGCGACCAAACAGTCGTTCCTGGGCAGCACCGAGCATGCCCTGACCTGCTCGGTGGGCAACTGCAACGACATCCACGCGTTGTTTGTCTCGCTGTGCAGGTCGGTCAACATTCCGGCGCGATTCGTGCTCGGTCAGGCTCTGGAGCAACCGCAGCCCGGTGTGCAGGATTGCGAGGTGTGCGGCTACCACTGCTGGGCGGAGTTCTTTGTCGCCGGCCTCGGTTGGCTACCCGCGGATGCCTCCTGCGCGACGAAGTACGGTACCCACGGCCTGTTTGCGAACTTGGCGGCCAACCACATCGCCTGGTCGATCGGCCGCGACATCCTGCTGGCCCCGCCGCAGCGAGCGGGCCGGAGCCTGTTCTTCGCCGGCCCCTACGCCGAGGTTGACGGCAAATCCCACCCGCCGCAGCGCCAAATCCGTTTCACCGCAATGATATAACGGGTCACACGGCTGAATTGATCGACTGAGGAAGGAGCCGCAGGTGGCGACCATCGCGGCAAGCCCCACGCACAATGCCCTGCGCAAGGCTGCGCGCCGGCTGCTGCCCCTGCTGTTCGTGTTGTATGTGATCAACTTCGTCGATCGTGCCAACATCTCGGTCGCCGCCCTGGCGATGAACGCCGATCTGCGCCTGAGCGCCACCGCATACGGTACCGCCGCCGGCGTCTTCTTCCTCGGCTACGTCTTATTCCAGGTTCCCGCCAACGCGGCGCTGGCGCGCTTCGGCGCCGGTCGCACGCTCAGCGCGGTTGTCCTGGCTTGGGGCGTGTGCTCGACGGCCACGGCCTTTGTCACCAGCGCTCACACCTTGTATCTGGCGCGGTTGGCCCTCGGCGTCGCCGAGGCCGGCTTCTTCCCCGGCGTCATCGCGTACCTGACCGTGTGGTTTCCCTGCGCGCAGCGAGCCCGCGCCGTGGCCACCTTTCTGCTGGCCATTCCGGTCGCCAACACGGTCGGCTTGCCGCTGTCTGGGCTGATCGTCGGCCACGTGCAGATGGCCGGGCTACCCGGCTGGCGGGCGATGTTTGTGATCGAGGCGCTGCCGGCACTGGTGCTGGCGCCGCTTCTTCGCCGGCTGTTGCCGGACAGCCCTCAACGGGCAAGCTGGCTCACCGCCGAGGAGCGCGCAGAGCTGTCGGCCCGGCTGGCCGAGGACACCCTGGCCCCGGCCGATCGCTCGAGCGGAACCGGTGGGCGGCTCGTCCTATTCGCCGTGACCTATGGGGGACTGTATTTCGCCCTCTATGCGTTGCAATTCTTCCTCCCCCAGCTGGTCGCCTCGCTCGCACGCGACACTGCCACCCTGACCGCTGCCACCCTCTCGGCCCTGCCGTACGGTGTCGCCGCGCTGGCCATGCTGGCCTGGAGCCGCCGCAGCATCGACCGCGCCGGCGCCCGAATTGGCCATATCACGGTGCCCACATTGGCCGCGGCCGCCGCCGCGTTCGGTGCGGCCTTCAGCCCGATGTCACCGATGGTGACGCTGGGTTGGCTGACGATCGCCATCGCCGGAATCCTGGCGGCCATGCCCGCCTTCTGGAGCCGCTGTACCGCAGCGCTGGCCGGTCCCCGGGTCGCCGTGGCCATCGCGGCAGTAAATACCGCGGCCAGCCTGGCGAGCTTCGCCGGACCCTACGCCACCGGCTATCTCAAGGACGCCACCGGCACCTACCATGTCGCTTTGCTCGCCGTCGCCGCCGCACTGGCTGCCGCGGCGGGGTGCGGCCTGCTACTGCGCCACACTGACCGGATGGCATCGCCGGCGCCCCCGTTCGTCTGACCTGACAGCGACTATGCGAAGGTCCCCAACCACGTCGTCACGGCGTACAGCACGCCGTAGGTACCAACCGCTATTGCCAGCACTGTCACTAGCCGCCAGCGCAATCGCCGGATCGCGTTGATGCTGCACTGGTTTCGTCGCCGCAACACCATCCACACCAGCAACGCGAGCACCGCGAGGCCACCGGCGCGGAACCACCACGCATAGTTGTCGTAGAGGTCGTTAGCCCACGCGAAAGCCGTTGCCGCGGTCACGATCCCGAGCAGCGCTAGAATGGTGGGCCCGACACAACACAGCATGCCGACCACCCCGCCGGTGATGCCGATACGCCATATCGGCAGCCGATTCGCGGCCGCGTCGCGGTGGTCCGGCTTTTTCGCGAGGTTCTCGGTCACGTCGCATCGTGCTCCCTTATTCACCCAGTCATGCCGGTCACCCTCGGGTTCGCCTTCGACGGTCACACCCTTCCAGAACGCGACGTGATCCGGCGGGCCAGTGGACTGGGGCGGCGGTAATACCAGGCGGCCTCCGGGTTGACGGGACCATCGGGGCCGTCCACGATGACGTTGTAGTAGTGGGCCAGACCCTTCCACGGGCATATCGACGTGGTGGGGCTTTCGATCAGATGCTCGCGCTGCAGCGACTCGGGCGGAAAGTAGTGATTGCCCTCCACCCGCACGGTTCGCGGCGCCTCCGCGAGCACTGTCCCGTTCCACACAGCGCGGATCATGGCATCGGCCTCCTCACTAACTGCTGCATGTGTCACTGTCGATAGTGCACGCGCTCAGGGCGCGGTGCGCAGTCGAACTGTCATCGAGGTGACACGATCGATCGGGTCACCGGCGGATTGTTCGGCTGCTGACGCTTGCCTACCGCGCACGGATATGGGGTGATCTGGTGGGACCGTGGTGAAGAGGGATCGTGACGAGGTGTTCATCGAGTACACCAAGAGCATCTGCCCGGTGTGCAAGGTGGTGGTGGACGCGCAGGTCAACATCCGCGACGACAAGGTGTACCTACGCAAGCGTTGCCGCGAGCATGGCGGTTTCGAGGCCCTGGTGTACGGGGACGCGCAGATGTATGTGGAGTCGGCTCGGTTCAACAAGCCCGGCACCATTCCGTTGCAGTTTCAGACCGAGGTGCGCGACGGCTGCCCCAGCGACTGCGGGCTGTGTCCGGACCACAAACAACACGCCTGCCTGGGGTTGATCGAGGTCAACACTGGCTGCAACCTGGACTGCCCGATCTGTTTCGCCGACTCCGGCCACCAGCTCGACGGCTACGCCCTCACGCTGGCGCAGTGTGAGCGCATGCTCGACGCGCTCGTGGCCGCCGAGGGTGAACCCGAAGTCGTGATGTTCTCCGGCGGCGAACCGACGATCCATAAGCGGCTTCTCGATTTCGTCGACGCCGCCCAGGCCCGGCCGATCAGGACCGTCATCATCAACACCAACGGCATCCGGTTGGCATCCGACCGCCACTTCGTCGCCGGGCTGGCCGACCGCAACCGCCCCGGCCGTCCGGTGCATGTTTACCTGCAGTTCGACGGGCTGGACGAAGACACCCATCGCGCCCTACGAGGCCGTGATCTGCGCGAGGTCAAACAGCGGGCCCTGGACAACTGCGCCGAGGTGGGCCTGACGGTCAGCCTGGTCGCCGCGGTGGAACGCGGCCTCAACGAGCACGAGCTGGGCGCGGTCATCCGCCACGGCATGGCGCAGCCCGCGGTGCAATCGGTGGTATTTCAGCCGGTCACCCACGCCGGCCGGCATGTGCAGTTCGACCCGCTGACCCGGCTGACCAACTCCGACATCATCCATGGCATCACCGCGCAGCTGCCCGAATGGTTTCAGGCCGGCGACTTCTTTTCGGTGCCGTGCTGTTTTCCCAGCTGCCGATCGATCACCTACCTGCTCACCGACGGCGAACACGTCGTCCCGATTCCACGGCTGCTGGAGGTCGAGGACTACCTCGACTACATCTCCAACCGGGTGATCCCCGATCTGGCGATCCGACAGGCGCTGGAGAGCCTGTGGTCGGCGTCGGCGGTGCTGGGCACCGACATCACCATCGAACAGTTGCACACAGCTGTCCGCGCGTTGGATTGCGCAGACGCCTGCGGAATCAACCTGCCCGACGCCATCGCCCATCTCACCGACCGGATTTTCGCGATCGTCATCCAGGACTTCCAGGATCCGTACACCCTCAACGTCAAGCAGCTGATGAAATGCTGCGTGCAACAGATCACCCCGGACGGGCGGCTGATCCCGTTCTGCGCCTACAACTCGGTCGGCTACCGCGAGCAGATCCGCGAACGGCTCACCGGGGTTGCGGTGCCTGACATCGTGCCCAACGCCGTCCCCCTCGCCGGGATGCTGGCCGACTCCCCGCACGGATCCAAAGTGGCGAACCGCAACGGCGTCCCGCGCAGCGGCGCCGCGCGCGACGCCACCAACACCGGCTCCAAAGCGGTGCCCCGATGACCATGACGCAGCATGGCATCAAGATGTGTTGTGCCCAAGCATATTCCAGCGACCTCGTCGCGTTGCTGCTCGGGCAGTCCTACCATCCGGGCGGGGCGGCCCTGACTCGCGTGCTCGCCGAGGCGCTCGGACTGGGTTGCGGCAAGCGGCGAGTGGCCGACGTCGCGTGCGGGCGCGGCGCCACCGCCCGGCTCCTGGCCAGCGAATACCCGGCGGTCACCGTCGATGGGGTTGACCTCAGCGAGGTCAACGTCAATCGGGCACGAGCCGCTGTCGCCCAAGCCGGGCTGGCCGAGCGGGTGCGCTTCCACCATGGGGACGCCGAAGAACTCCCGCTGCCCGACGACACCTTCGACGTGCTGGTGTGCGAATGCGCACTATGCACCTTCCCCGACAAGAGCGCCGCCGCCCACGAGTTCGCGCGGATTCTGCGTCCGGGCGGGCTGGTCGGCATCACCGACGTCACCGTCACCGACTCCGGCCTACCGGCAGAGCTGACCACACTCACGGCGTGGGTGGCCTGCATCGCCGACGCGCGCCCGCTGACCGACTACACCCGCATCCTCGCCGGGGCCGGATTGCGCACGCGGCACAGCGAATCCCATGACGTCAGCCTGCTGCGGATGATCGACCGCATCGAGGCCCGCATTACCGCGCTGCGCATCGCCGCGCCCACCATGCTTGTCGACAATGGTGTCCAGCCCGACCTCGTGCTGACCTACACCCGGCTGGCGCGTACCGCGGTGGAAGCCGGACAGATCGGATACGCGCTGATCATCGCCGAGAAGACATGACCCGCGTGCGAGCGCCCATGCCGAGGCCTTAGACCTGGGGACGGCGCCAGCTAAAAGGGCGGTGGCTCCTCGGGGTCGCCGACGGGTGTTGCACAGGCCGGTGCTTCCACAAGGTGACTAGCCATGCGCTCGTCACGGTTGCGGTGGCGTTCGGTGGTGATGTAGTGGGCGCGGTTTTGCGCCCGGGTGCCGGCCCGTCGCGGCATCATCGCGGTGGGCTCCGCGCAGCGGTCGGCCCGGGCCTGCTCGGGTGCGGGCGGGTCACCGGTGGGGGTACACAGGCTCGGGAACAACAGCGCGCTGCCCGGGGTGGTGACATAGGTCTGGTCACCCGGCAGCGTCCAGATGATGGTGCCGTCGGGCAGTTGTTTGTCCTGCCAGCCCCAAAAAGTCTTCATCAAATGATGAAATCTGCACAGACACTTGACATTTGACGCATGGGTGGCCCCGCCATCGGCGAACGCGATGGTGTGATCCAGGTCGCAGTGGGTGGCCGGCCGATCACAACCCGGCGCCCGACAGGTCAGATCCCGGGCCCGCACGAACGCCGCCAGCTTGGCCGAGGGCCGATAACCCGACTCCGGCCCGGCCGGGACCAGGATCGGCTGCAGCCGGGCGGTTGCGGCCAACTCGGCCACCAACTCGGCCGGGATCAACCCGTCGCCGCCCAGCAGCGCTGCCGGTGTCTGGCCGCGGCCCTCCAGGCTGGCCTGCTCGGCCACCACATGAACCACCACCGCCGACACCGGGCGCCCCTCGGCGGCACAGTCGGTGCTACCGCAGCGGCAGGCCAGCCGATCCGCCCCGGCGGCCAACGCCCCCAGCGCGTCGGCGCGGCGCTGATCTGTGCTGCGCGGATCACCGGCACACACCGTGGCCACCAAGGCGTTCAGCCGCGCATCCAGTGCCTGGCCATCGGTGGCATACAGCCGAGCGTGCACGTCGGCCATCCCGTCCGCGGAATTCCAGATCGACACCTCCCGATCGCGGATCTGCTCACGCGCGCGGCGCACCGCATCCGGGTCGGCCACCGCCACCACCCGATCGATGGCCGCGGCCAGCTTGCCCTGGGTCATCGACGGCCAGCGGCCCACCCGCAGCGCCAACTCGGCATCCACCCGCGCCAGTATCTCGGGGTCGGTGATCAAATCGGTGCGATACACCAACGTCTGAAACATCCGGTAATCGATCTCCCCGGCGACAAACACCTGCCCGACTTTGGGCAGCCGCTCCCGCATCGCCCGCGCATAGTGCAGGTAGCTGCCGGCCAGGGCCAAACTCGTCCGAAACGCCGCGGCCACCTCGGCGGCCACCGCCGCCCAGGTATCCACCGCCCAATCCGCGCACTCCCCGCGCTCGACCCGGCGCAGCTCGAACAACTCCCCGATCAACGCCAACCGCGCCGCCGCCGCCTGCGCCTCGGCACACCCGGCGGCGCGCATCCGCTCGATCAACCCCCGCGACGTCGGGGTATCGGAAGGCTCGAAGTAGTCATGCAACCGTTTATCGAACACGTGTGCGAGTCTACCGGAACCCCCCGACAAGTGCACGGCTGGCGAGATCGGTTGGGTTCGATGGCACGGCTCCTCAGCGGCCCGTCCCGGCCCGCATCGTCGCCAGACCGGTAGCGTCGGCCCCGTGGCGCACCTGCTCAGAGCCGAGGCCGTACAACTGGCATATCCCGCTCAGGTGGTATTCGAGTCGGTCACACTCGGGGTGAACGACGGCGCGCGCATCGGCATCGTGGGACGAAACGGCGACGGCAAATCCAGCCTGCTAAACCTGCTCACCGGCCAACTGCAACCAGACTACGGTACCGAGTCACCCGCCGCGGCGGCTTGCGGGTCGGTGCGCTAATTAGAGCTCTCGGAGGCACTCGAGTGAATGGGTATCGGACGGTGCCGTATTGGCCCGGCGAAGCGCTGCTGGCGCTGTATCGACGCCGCGGCCCGGTGATCAACTCCGGAATCGGCATGCACGGCTACACCTATCTGCTGGGCGCCGAGGCGAATAAGTTCGTGTTCGCCAATGCCGATGCGTTCAGCTGGCGGCAGACCTTCGAAAGCCTGATTCCGGTCGACGGGCCGACCGCGCTGATCGTCAGCGACGGGGAAGATCACCGACGCCGCCGCAGCGTCGTAGCCCCCGGGCTGCGGCACCGGCAGATCCAGGACTACGTGCAGACTATGGTGTCCGCCGTCGACTCCGTCATCGACGGCTGGCATCCCGGACAGCGGCTGGACCTCTACCAAGAGTTCCGTTCCGCGGTGCGGCGCAGCACCGCCGAGAGCCTGTTTGGCCAGCGGCTGGCCATCCACTCCGACTTCCTCGGTGCACAACTGCAGCCCCTGCTGGACCTGACCCACCGGCCGCCGCAGATCATGCGGCTACAGCAACGGCTCAACTCGCCCGGCTGGCGGCGGGCGATGGCCGCGCGCAAACGCATCGATGACCTCATCGACGCCCAAGTCGCCGATGCGCGCACTCAACCGAGACCCGACGACCACCTGCTGACCACGTTGATCACCGGCCGCTCCGAAGAGGGCCCAGCGTTGAGCGACAACGAGATCCGCGATTCCATCGTCTCGCTGATCGCCGCCGGGTACGAGACCACCAGCGGCGCGCTGGCCTGGGCGGTCTACACGCTGCTGACTCTGCCGGGTGCCTGGGAGAGCGCCGCCGACGAGGTGGATCGCGTGCTGGCCGGCCGACCACCCACCCCGGGGAACCTGGGCGAACTCACCTACCTCAACGGCGTTGTCCACGAGACGCTTCGGCTGTACTCGCCCGGAGTCGTCTCGGCCCGCCGGGTGATGCGGGACCTCGCCTTCGACGGGCACCGCATCCGGGCGGGCAGGTTGCTGATCTTCAGCGCCTACGTCACCCACCGGCTGCCCGAATTATGGCCCGCCCCAACCGAATTTCGGCCGCAACGGTGGGACCCCGCGGCACCGGACTACCGCAAGCCCGCGCCGCACGAGTTCATCCCGTTCAGCGGCGGGTTACATCGGTGCATCGGGGCGGTCATGGCGACCACCGAGATGACGGTGATGCTCGCCCGCCTGGTCGCCAGGACCACCCTTCGGTTGCCGGCTCAGCGGGTCCGCGCGGGCCACCTTGCCGCCCTATGCCCGCGGCCTGGCCTGATCGTCGACATCGCCGGCTCAGTGCCAGCGCAATAGCACGAGTTCCGCGCAGAATCCGGGACCCATCGCCAGCATCAGCCCGGGGCTGCCGCTGGGCGGCGGTTTGGCGATGGTGTCGCGCAGGATATGCAGCACCGAGGCCGACGACAGGTTGCCAATTTCACTCAGCGATCGCCAGGTCAGCTCGAGCGCCTCCGGAGGCAGCTCGAGGCTGGTGGTGACCGCGTCGATGACCTTGGGACCGCCGGGATGGCTCACCCAGGCGCCGATGTCCTCCTTGGTCAGCCGATGCGCGCCCAGGAAGCCGTTGACGTCGTCGGGTAGGTACCGCTCGATAAGGGTCGTCAGGTCGGGAGAAAGCCGTAGCTGTAGGCCGTGGGAACCGACGTCCCACCCCATGATGTGCAGCGACTTGGGGTAGAGACAGCTGCGCGAATCCAGGATGTGTGGACCCCGGGCACCGATCTTCGCGGCACGTCGTTCGCCGACGGCGACCACCGCGGCCGCGCCGTCACCGAACAGGGCGGTCCCCACCAGGCCCGACACCGTCGGTTTGACCGCCGGGTAAGTCAGCGAGCATAGCTCAACCGAGATCAGGACCGCGACGCCGTCGGGCGCACCGCGCAGATAGTCGTGCAAGCGGGCCACTCCCGCCGCCCCGGCCACACAGCCCAGGCCGAATAGCGGCATCCGGCGTACGTCGGGGCGCAGGCCAATTCGGCCGGCGATCCGGGCATCCAATGACGGCACCGCAACGCCGGTGACCGTCGTGGTGGCGATCATGTCGATGTCTTCGGGTTGCAGGCCGGCCTCATCGAGCGCGCCCATCAGGGCCTCGATGCCGAGATCGACCGCCTTGTCGAGAAAGATCTCGTTCGCATCCCCAAAGTCGGTCAGCGCCGGGTATTGCTCCAGCGGCAGCACCAAATGGCGACTGTTGACTTTGGCGGCAGCGTGCAGACGCCGAACGATCTCCTCGTGCGCCTTGAGACCGGGGAACTCAACACATGTGTCGGTGATCTCACCCTGGCTATAGCGGTGCGGTGGCAACGCACCGAACACGCCCGCGATGACGCTCATGCATCTGCCCTCGTTTGTTGCTTACCCGCCCGTCCAGGACTCCCCTCAATATCCGAAGTTTAATCGCCCGATGCGCGGTCGTGCAAAATACGGCCGTATTCAACATCTGTCGCATTCACACGCGGCGACGTGGACGTAATACGTTGGCGCAATGCTTTATTGAACGCCGTTCTCATCCTCTGGGTTGAGCGCCATCGCGATGAGAGCGTCGGGGGTTAACGAGTCGATGACGTCGTCGCTGATGATTGGCACGGACCTGTGCGGCTGACCGGCCAGCAGCCAAATCTTCTCGTCGTCGGGCTCTTTGGGATGGCTGTCAGACAGTTGTCGAACAAGGTGATCGGCCAGGGCTGTGGGAGTGGGATGGTCGAAGATCAGGGTGCGCGGCAGTGCCAAACCGGTGGCCGCAGTCAACCGGTCGCGCAGTTCCACCCCGGTCATTGAGTCAAAGCCGAGGTCTTGGAAAGCCCGTTCGGGTTCGATGTCATGGCCGCTCGAGTGACCCAAAACGACTGCCGCATGCGCGCACACCAATTCCACCAACTCGCGGTGCTGTTCGGTGGATGCCCGGTCAATGGCGCCGCTTTCGCCGGTGCGATCCGCCGGGTGACCGGCACCGCCTGCCAACCAAAACCGCTGCCGCGCAAACCCATACGTGGGCAACTCCACCCGTCGCCCGCCGCTGAGCAGCGCACCCCAGCCCACACCCACACCCGCGGTGAACAACCGGCCGAGCCCAGTGAGCAGCGAGACGCCTTCTGGGCGATCCTTGGCCAACAGCGGCACCGATGCCGTCAACCCGGCGCCGGGACCCACCTCGACGAATATCCCGGCGCCCAGCGATTCCGCCAATGCCACACCGTCGGCGAACCGCACCGGCTTGCGCACATGCTCAACCCAGTACCCCGCCGACCCGTACCCGGGTCCGGCCAGCTGCCCAGTCACGTTGGACACCAAGCTAATCCGCGGCCGCTTGACCGACACCTGGGCCAGCACCGCGGAAAATTCTGCCAGCATCGGCTCCATCAACACCGAATGAAACGCGTGCGACACCGCCAGCCGATGTACCCGTCGGCCCCGGCTGCGCAACCGATCCACCACCGCACCCACCGCGGCTTCCTCGCCCGAAATCACCACCGAATCAGCCGCATTCACCGCGGCAATCTCCACGCCATCCGCCAACAGGTCTGCAACCTCCTGCTCGGGCGCGGCCACCGCGACCATCGCCCCGCCGCCCGGCAGCCCGGTCATCAACCGGCCCCGGGCTGCCACCATCCGCGCGGCATCGGCCAGCGACAACACCCCCGCCACGTATGCCGCGGTGATCTCCCCCACCGAATGGCCCATCACGAAATCCGGCAGCACGCCGCAGTCCTGCAGCAACGCCGCCAACGCCACCTCCACGGCGAACAACGCCGGCTGCGCGAACTCGGTGCTCTGCAGCAACGCCGCGTCGCTGCCCCACATCACCTGTCGCACGGACAACCGCGTGTGCGCGTCCAGCGCCTCCACGGCGTCATCCAGTGCCCGGGCGAACACCGCAAATCGGCCATACAGCTCCCGGCCCATCCCCAGCCACTGCGACCCCTGCCCGGGAAACACGAACGCCGTCTTGACCGCCGATCGGGCGCGACCCACCACCGCACCCGAACCCGGCTCACCGGCGGCCAAACCCGCCAGCCCGGCCATCAACTGCGCGCGATCGGTGCCCACCACCACGGCCCGATGCTCGAACACCGAGCGGGTGCTCACCAATGACCAGCCCACGTCGAGCGCGCTCAAACTCTGGTCGGCACCCACCCACGCCAGCAGCCGCCCGGCCTGATTCGCCAACGCCGGGGCCGATCGCGCGGATAGCACCCACGCAACGTCTGGGGTGCCGGTTTCCCGTTCAGCGGCATCGTGTTCCGAAACGGCTGGGGCCTGCTGCACGATCACGTGGGCATTCGTGCCGCCCATGCCAAACGACGACACCCCGGCGCGACGCGGCTCGGCCCACGGCGTCAGCTCGGTGTTCACCCGCAGGCCCAGCCGTTTCAGGTCGATCCCGGTTTTGGCGCCGACATAGTTGAGACTCGCTGGCAGCACACCGTTTTCGATCGCCAGCACCGCCTTGAGCAGCCCGGCGATTCCGGCGGCTCCCCCGGTGTGGCCGATGTTGGTCTTCACCGACCCGATACTGACCGGACGATGTTGACGTTGGGCGAATATCTCGCCCAGCGCCTGTGCCTCGATCGGGTCGCCGATTTCGGTGCCGGCTCCGTGCGCTTCGACGTAGTCGACCTGGGTGCGGTCCAGGCCTGCGCTGGCCAGCGCACGCCGGATCACGTCGGCCTGTCCGGAAACCGAGGGCACCGTCAGCCCAGCGGCGCCGTGCCCGGCATTGCCGACGGCGCTGCCCGCGATGACTGCGTGGATTCGATTTCCGTCATCGAGGGCGGCGTGCAGCGGCTTGAGCAGCACGAGGGCACCACCTTCGCCCCGGACGTAGCCGTCGGCGCGTGCGTCAAACGCATAGGTATGTCCCGAAGCCGACATCGCCCCGAATTCTGTTTCCAGCTTGGCGGTTTCGGGCGCCAGGTTGAGGTGGATGCCACCGGCGATCGCCAGTGGTGCCGTCTCGGCGCGCAGGGTTTCGCACGCGAGATGCACCGCCACCAGGGATGACGATTGACCGGAATCGACGGTCATGCTCGGACCGCGCATCCCGAAGACATACGAGACCCTGTTGGCGATCATTCCCCGGCTGGTGCCGGCGAAGGAGTGATGATCGATGGTGTTCGCAGCCAGCGTCAGCAACGCGTAATCGTCGTTCATCGCTCCGAGGTAGACCGCGACCTCTTGTCCGCGCATGGTTTCCGGCACCACGAAGGCGTCTTCGAACAGTTCCCAGGTCAGCTCTAGCGCCAATCGCTGCCGGGGGTCCATCGAGGCCGCCTCACGCGGTGACAGGTGGAAGAACCCGGCATCGAAGTCCGCCACGCCGGCAAGGGATTCGGTGGCCTCGCGCCCATCGCGCAGCAGGTGCCAGAACTCGCGTGGGTTGGCGGCAGCCGGGAACCTGCAGGCGAGCCCGATGATCGCCACGTCGCTGGGTTGCATGCCACCCTCCCCTTCAGGGGCCGACTTCTTCGTCGAGGATGGCGAAGAGTTGGCTTTCGGTGGCGGTCGTGATGTCGTCGTCGAAGGGTTCCTCGGGTGCGGCGACGGCGGGTGCGGTGAGGCTGGTCAGCATGGCGTGCAGGCGGGTGGTGAGGTGTTTCTTGTCGTCGGGCTTCCAGCCGGGTTGGTCGAGCAGTGTTTGTAATTCACCAGCGATCTCGTTGAAGCGGGCCAACAGGTTTGGTTCGTTGCCGACGGCATCGGCGGCGGTCCCGAGTTGGGCGTTGAGGTGTTCGGCCAGGTCGGCCGGGGTGCGGTGGTCGAAGATCAGGGTGGGCGATAAGGTGAGCCCGGTCGCCGTTTTGAGCCGGTTGCGCAATTCCACGGCGGTCAACGAATCAAACCCCAGGTCTTGGAAGGCCTGGCGGGCGTCGACGTCGCCGCTGGCGCGACCCAACACGGTCGCGGCATTGCTGCACACCAACTCCACCAACTCGTGGTGGCGCCGCTCGGGGCTCAGCCCGCGGAGCCGGGACACCAATCCGGATGTCGAGTTCACGGTATCGGCACCGGCGAGAATCCGCCGGTGCGTGACCAATTGGCGAAACAGCGGGGGTGCCGCGGCACCGGCGAGCGCGGCGTGATCCAGCCGGGCAGCGACCACCACGGACCGATCCACCAACAGCGCGGCGTCGAGGAAACCCACCGCCTGCGCGCCGGGCATCGGTGCCAGCCCGGCCCGATTCATCCGGGCCCGATCCCGTTCCGCCAAGTGCGCGGTCATCGCCGACCCCTGCTCCCATAGGCCCCAGGCCACCGACAAACCCGGCAACCCACGCTCACGCCGATGGGCCGCCAAACCGTCCAGGAACGCGTTGGCCGCCGCATAGTTACCCTGACCGGGGGCGCCCGCGATCCCGGCCAACGACGAAAACATCACAAACGCAGCCACATTCATGTCGCGGGTGAGCTCATGCAGGTTCCAGGCCCCGTCGACCTTGGCCCGAAGGACCGCATCCAGCCGTTCGGCCGTCAACCCGGCGATCACCGCATCGTCGAGCACCCCCGCGGCGTGGAACACCGCGGTGAGCCCCGGCAACTCCGCCACCAATGCCGCTGCCGCCGCACGATCGGCCACGTCACAGGCCACCACCTGGACCCGGGCTCCGGTCTCGGTCAACTCCGCGACCAAGCCGGCCATACCCTCGGCGCGCTGGCCGGACCGACTGGCCAGCACCAGGTGTCGCACTCCGTAGCGGCGCACCAGATGACGTGCCAGCGTCGAACCGGCCATCCCGGTGCCGCCGGTGATCAGCACGGTGCCCGCCGCCCAGGCGTCCGGCATGGTCAGCACCACCTTGCCGACGTGGCGGGCATGGCTCAGATGGCGGTAGGCCTCCGGGGCGCATCGCACGTCCCAGGATTTGACCGGAAGCCGCTGCAGCGCTGCAGCGTTGAACAATGTGACCAAGTCGGTCAACATCTGCTCGATGCGCCGCGGGCCGGCCTCCATGAGGTCGAAGGCGCGATACACCACACCCGGATGGGCTTGCGCGATGGTTCGCGGATCCCGGATGTCGGTCTTGCCCATCTCGACAAAGCGCCCGCCGCGCGGCAGCAATCGCAACGACGCATCGATGAACTCGCCGGCCAACGAGTTGAGCACCACGTCGACACCGCGGCCCTGCGAGGCCAACCAGAACTTGTCCTCGAACGCCGGCGTGCGTGAGTCGGCGATGTGCGAATCGTCAAAGCCCATTGCCCGCAAGGTGTCCCACTTGCCGCGACTGGCGGTGGCGAAAACCTCCAGCCCCCACAACCGAGCCAGCTGCACCGCCGCCATGCCCACCCCACCCGTGGCGGCATGCACCAGCACCGACTCCCCCTGCCGCACCTTCGCCAAGTCGTGCAGCGCATAGTACGCCGTCAGAAACACCACCGGCATACCGGCGGCCTCGATCGGTGACCATGCCGCCGGAACCTTGGTCACCAACCGCGCGTCCACCACCGCCTGCGAGCCTGCCACCCCCACGAGCCCCATCACCCGGTCGCCAACGGCCAAATGGGTCACTCCCGGGCCGACGTCGGCGACCACCCCCGCCCCTTCGGCCCCCAGCTGCGCCGCGCCGGGATACATCCCCAGCGCCACCAGCACGTCGCGAAAGTTAACCCCCACCGCCTGCAGGGCTATCCGCACCTGTCCCGGCGCCAACTCGACCTCGGGACACGACGTCAACGCCAGATCCTGCAGCGTCCCCGCGCCGCCGGTGACCAACCGCCATCCCGATCGGGCATCGGGCAACGACAAGATCGGTTGCGGGTGTAGCGGCGCCAGCCGCGCGGCATGCGCTGTGCCGGCCCGGATCACCAATTGCGGCTCGCCACAACCGAGTACCTTCACAACATCCAGCGATCCGTCGGTATCGACCAGCACGACGCGATCCGGATGCTCGGCTTGGGCCGACCGCACCAGCCCCCACACCGCGGCTCCGGCCAGGTCCGTGACATCCTCTCCGGGCAGCCCGACGGCTCCGCGGGTCACCACCACCAACTTGCCGGCCCGCTCCTCGGCCAACCAGGACTGCAACACCCCCAACACCCGATGGGTGGCCGTATGCACCTGCCCCACATCGCACGCTCCCGACTCCGACTCCCAGAGCACCGCGTCCGCGGCGGCACCGGCCTCGCTGTCGGCCTCGGAACCGGCCAGTGCCACCGGCGACCACACCAGCTCCAACAGCCCACGACGCGCGGTGCCGGCACCGGCGACGGCGGCCGCCAGCTGCTGCGCTGACACCACCCGGGTTACCAGTGCACGCACCGACAGCACCGGCGATCCCGCCCCATCCGCCAACTCCACCGACACCGCCCCATCACCAGCCGGCGCTATCCGCACCCGAACCCGCGACGCACCCGCCGCATGCAGCGAGACCCCCTGCCAGGCGAACGGCAACGGCGTCTCACCCGGCTGGGACTGCTGCTCGCCGACGAGTCCCATGGCGTGCAACGCCGAGTCCAACACCACCGGGTGAATTCCGAACCCGGTCAACGTCACTCCGGCGTCCTCGGGCAGCCCCACCTCGGCGTAAATCTCCGATCCTCGCCGCCACATCGCCGTCAAACCCTGGAATGCGCGGCCATACTCGTAGCCCCGCGTGGCCAGCCTTTCATAGGCATCGCCGACCGGCACCGCCGTGGCACCCACCGGCGGCCACGCCGACAAATCCGCCGCCGGCGTTGCCGCGGTCGGTCCCAACAGGCCCTGCGCGTTCAGCACCCACCCGCAATCCGCTTCCGCGGTGCGCGAATAGATCGACAATGCCCGCTTTTGCAACTCGTCGACGGTGCCCACCACCACCCGCAGCCGCACCCCACCCGTCGTCGGCAATACCAACGGTGCCAGCACCGTCAGTTCCTCCACCAGCCGGCAACCCACTTCGTCGGCGGCCCGCAGCGCCAACTCCACAAACCCCGCTCCCGCCAGCAACACCACCCCCCCAACCACGTGATCGGCCAACCACCGCTGATCGCCCACCGACAACCGGCCGGTCAACACCACCCCACCCGAATCCGGTTGCTCCACGACCGCGCCCAACAAACCATGATGGGCCCCCACCAGACCCACCCGGCTGACATCGCCTTGGCCCGCCGACCCGCCCGGCAGCCAAAACCGCCGCCGCTGAAACGCATACGTCGGCAATTCGACCCGTCGACCCTGTCCCCCGAACACCGCCGGCCAATCCACCGTGATACCCGCGGTGAACAACCGCGCCAGCGCATCCAGCACCGACGGCACTTCCGGGCGATCCCTGTGCAACGCCGTCGCCAGCACCGGTTCGCCGGCTGACAGCGACTGTTCCACCAGCGCCGTCAAACCACCAGCGGGGCCCACCTCGAGGAACCCGTTGGCCCCCAGCGCTTCCAAGGATTGCACCCCGTCAGCGAACCGCACCGCCCGCCGCACATGCTCGACCCAGTACCGCCCCGATCCGTAACCCGCCGCGGCCAGTTGCCCGGTCACGTTGGAGACCAACGGAATCTGCGGGGCACACACCGACACCCCGGTGGCGATCCGGGCGAACTCGTCAAGCATCGGTTCCATCAACGACGAGTGAAACGCATGCGACACGGCCAGCCGCTGCACTCGCCGACCCTGGCACTCGAACCGATCCGCAATGGCGCTCACCGCCGCCGCACTGCCGGAAATCACCACCGACCCGGGCGCGTTGACCGCCGCCAGGTCCACGCCATCGACCAACAACGGCAACACTTCTGCGGCACTGGCAGCAACCGCCACCATCGCGCCACCGTCCGGCAGGGCCGCCATCAATCGTGCCCGGGCGGCCACCAAGGTCGCCGCATCGGGCAGCGACAACACCCCCGCCACATGGGCCGCGGCGATCTCGCCCACCGAATGGCCGATCAGGAAATCCGGCTCAATACCCCAGCGCCGCAACAGCGTTGCCAACGCCACCTCGACCGCGAACAACGCCGGCTGGGCGAACTCGGTGCTGGTCAACAGCGCCACGTCGCCGTCACCGAGGCTGTCCCAGAGCACTTTTCGCAACGGCAGCCGCAGGTGCTGGTCCAACGCATGAGCCACCGTGTCAAATGCCTGGGCGAACACCGGCACCCGCTGATACAGCTGCGCGCCCATACCGACCCATTGCGAGCCCTGCCCGGGAAACACGAAGACCGTCTTGGCCACCGGGCGCGCCCGGCCCACCACCACACCGGCACCCGGTTCGCCGGCGGCCAATCCGGACAGCCCTGCCAGCAGGGTCGCCCGATCGCCGCCGAGCACCACCGCACGATGCTCGAACAGCGAGCGGGTGGTGACCAACGACCATCCGACATCCGCCGGTTCCACGCCCTGGTCGGCCTCGGCATAGTCCAGCAACCGCCGTGCCTGGGCGGCCAGCGCCGCACCGGACCGCGCCGACACCACCCACGGTATGACGGCCATGTCGTTATCGCGCTCGGCGGCAACACCTTCCGCCGCGAGGGGAGCCTGCTCGAGAATGACATGGGCGTTGGTACCGCTGATCCCGAACGACGACACCCCCGCCCGCCGCGGCCGGTCCCGCGCCGGCCATGGCCGGGACTCGGTCAACAGCGCCACCGCCCCCGCCGACCAATCCACGTGCGGCGTGGGCACATCCACGTGCAAGGTCTTGGGCAGCACGCCATGGCGCATCGCCTGCACCATCTTGATCACGCCGGCCACGCCGGCGGCCGCGGACGTATGACCGATATTGGATTTGATCGACCCCAACCACAACGGTCGATCCGCCGGCCGCTGTTGTCCATATGTCGCTAGCAGCGCCTGAACCTCGATAGGGTCCCCCAGCACGGTCCCGGTCCCGTGCCCTTCCACCGCGTCCACGTCGGCCGCGGCCAAGCGCGCGCTGGCCAGCGCCGCACGGATCACCCGCTGTTGTGCCGGCCCGTTGGGTGCGGTCAACCCGTTAGAGGCGCCATCTTGATTCACCGCCGACCCACGCACCAAGGCCAGCACCGGATGCCCCAACCGGTGCGCATCGGCCAGTCGCTCCACCACCAGCACCCCGGCCCCCTCCGACCACGCGGTTCCATCGGCGGCGCCGGCGTACACCTTGCATCGACCGTCAGCGGCAAGCGCCCGCTGCCGACTGAACTCCACGAACGCGGCCGGGGTGGCCATCACCGTCACCCCACCGACCAACGCCAAATCGCACTCCCCCGAGCGCAGTGACTGCACCGCCAGATGCAACGCCACCAACGACGACGAGCATGCGGTATCCACCGACACCGCCGGGCCTTCCAAACCCAGCACATACGACACCCGCCCCGAGGCCACGCTTGACGTCGAACCCGTTAACCCGTAGCCCTCCAGCTCTCCCGCCACCTGGCCCCCGTAGCCGGCATGGATGACCCCGGCGAACACGCCGGTCGCCGACCCCCGCAACGTGGCCGGGTCAATTCCCGCGCGTTCCAAAGCTTCCCAGGAAACCTCCAGCATCATCCGCTGCTGGGGATCCATCGCCAGCGCTTCGCTGGGTCCGATTCCGAAAAATCCGGCGTCGAAATCGCCGGCATCCTGTAGGAACTCGCCCCGGCGGGTGTACATCTTCCCGGGGGCGTCCGGGTCCGGGTCATACAACCCGTCCACATCCCAACCGCGATCCGCCGGAAAATCCGATACCGCATCACGGCCCTGCGCCACCATCTCCCACAACGCCTCCGGCGAATCCACCCCGCCCGGATACCGGCAACCCATTCCGACCACCGCCACCGGTTGGGTCAACGTGGCTTCCAGATCGGCCAGGCGTCTTCGGGTGCGTCGCAGATCCGTCGTCAGGCGTCGCAAGTAATCAACATGCTTGGTGGTGCCCGGCATCCTTGCTCCTTGCGGGGTGGTCTAGGAGCCCAGCTCTTCGTCGATGATGGCGAAGAGTTGGCTTTCGGTGGCGGTGGTGATGTCGTGGTCTTCGGGTTTCGGGTTGGCCAGCAGGGATCGCACGCGGTCGGCTAGGCGGGCCTTGTCATCGGGGCTCAGCTCGGGTTGAGCGAGCAGTGTTTGCAGCTCGCCGATGAGGTCATCGATGCGGGCCACCAGGTGTGGTTCGTTGGCGGTGACGGCGGTGGCTTTGAGTTGGCCGTCGAGGTGCTGGGCCAGGATGTTGGGGGTGGGGTAGTCGAAGATCAGGGTCGGCGACAGGGTGAGTCCGGTCGCGGTGTTAAGGCGGTTGCGCAGCTCCACCGCGGTCAACGAGTCAAACCCGAGGTCTTGGAAGGATTTGTGGCTGTCGATATCCCCGGTGCTGGACCGTCCCAACACCGTTGCGGCGCTGTGCGACACCAACTCCACCAGTTCGCGGTGACGCTGCTCGGGTGCCAAGGCGTGCAGGCGGGTGACCAAATCCGACACCGAGGCCGCGGCATCGGTCGCGTCGAGGACCCGGCGTGCCGGGCGGGTGATGAACTCACGCCACAGCGGCGCCACCGTCGCCCCGCCGGCGGCCAGCGCCGCGGTGTTGAACTCGGCGGCCACCACCGTCGCGCGGTCGGCGAGCAGCGCGGTATCCAGCAGCGCCAACGCCCGTTCGGTGGTCAGCGCGGCCAGCCCGACCTGACGCACCCGGGCCAGATCCCGCTCCCTGAGGTGACGAGTCATCGCCGAGGCCCGTTCCCACAACCCCCAGGCCACCGACACCCCGGCCAGCCCGCGCGCGCGCCGATGGGTCGCCAGGCCGTCCAAGAAGGCATTGGCCGCCGCGTAGTTGCCCTGACCCGGGGTGCCCACGATTCCCGCCATCGACGAAAACAGCACAAACGCAGCCAAATCCATGCCTCGGGTGAGCTCGTGCAGATTCCAGGCGCCGTCGACCTTGGCCCGCAACACCGCATCCACCCGCTCCGGGGTCAAGCTGGTGATCACCGCGTCGTCGAGAACACCGGCGGCATGAAACACCCCCTTGAGGGGATAGCGTGGATCCAGGCCGGCCAACAGTGCGGCCACCTCTGCACGATCGGCCACGTCGCAGGCCACCACGCGCACCCGGGCCCCATCGTCGCGCAATCGAGCGACCAGCTCCGCCGCGCCCTCGGCCCGCCCGCCGCCGCGGCTGACCAGCACAACGTTGGCCACCCCATGGCGCCGGACCAGATGGGCAGCCACCGCCGAGCCGGCCATCCCGGTGCCACCCGTGATCAGCACCGTGCCCCCCGACAACTCCGAATATCCGTCGGGACCGTCGGGGATGGTCAACACCACTTTGCCGACGTGGCGGGCGTGACTGACAAACCGATATGCCGCCGGGGCGCGCCGCACGTCAAAAGCCTTGACCGGCAACGGTGCCAACACACCGGCGTCGAACAATGGCAGTAACTGGCCGAACATCGCCGCGATACCATCGGGGCCGGCCTCGAGAAGATCGAACGCCCGATACCGCACCCCAGGATGCCGCTGGGCCAGCGTCTGTGCGTCGCGAACGTCCGTCTTGCCCATCTCGATGAAGTGCCCACCGCGGGTCACCAACCGCAGCGACGCGTCCACAAACTCACCCGCCAGGGAGTTGAGCACCACATCCACCCCGCGGCCGCCGGTGACCGCCAGGAACTTCTCCGCGAACTCCAGCGTCCGCGAATCGGCGAGGTGGTCGTCGTCAAAACCCATCGCCCGCAAGGTATCCCACTTTGCCCGACTCGCGGTGACAAAGACCTCCGCACCCCAGTGCCGGGCCAACGCCACCGCGGCCATGCCTACCCCACCGGCGCCGGCATGCACCAACACCTTCTGTCCGGCCGACACCCCGGCCAACACCGACAACCCGTAGAGGGCGGTGAGAAACACCGCCGGCACCCCGGCGGCCGCCACCAACGACCATCCCGGCGGCACCGCCGTCACCAATCGCGCATCCACCACCGCCTCGGACCCCACCACCCCCAACAGCCCCATCACCCGATCACCAACGGCCAAATTAGTTACCCCCGAACCGATTTCGACGATCACCCCGGCCCCGTCGACACCCAACTCCCCGCCGCCGGGATACATCCCCAACGCCACCAACACATCCCGGAAATTCACCCCCACCGCGGCCACCGCCACCCGCACCTGCCCCGCCGCCAGCCCCACCCGGCCGGTCGGCGCGACCACCACATCCTCTAGCGTCCTGCCACCGCCGGTGGTCAGCCGCCACGCCCCGGGCCCCAGCGTCAACACCGAGCCGGCCGCCAGCGGCGCCAACCGGGCCGCATGCACCACACCCCCACGAACCACCAACTGCGGCTCGCCGCAACCCACCACGTCCCCAACGTCCACCGATCCGTCGGAATCCACCAACACCAGCCGTCCGGGATGCTCGGCCTGAGCCGAGCGCACCAACCCCCACACCGCGGCGCCCGCCAGATCGGTGACATCCTCACCCGTCAGGCCCACCGCGCCGTGCGTCAGCACCACCAGGACGCCGGTCCGATCCGCGGTCAGCCATGACCGCACCACCGCCACCGCCTCGTGCACAGCACGATGCACCGAGGCCACGGTGTCGGCGCCAGCACCCGGCTCCCATACGGCCGAGTCTCCAATGCCGTTGCCCGCCAACGGCACCGGCGACCACACCACTTCGTGCAAGCCCGCACCACCGGCGGCCGAGGTCCCCGTCATCGTCGCCGACAAGGCAGCCGCCGACACCGGTCGAAGCAGCAACTGGCGCGCCGAAAACACCGGCAACCCCGCCGAATCGGCCAGCTCCACCGACACCGCACCAGCACCCGCCGGCGCTATCTTGGCCCGCACCCGCGAGGCGCCCGCCGCGTGCAGACCCACCCCCTGCCACGAAAACGGCAGCACCGTCTGGTCCGGGCCCTCGGCAACCCCCCACGCGTGCAGGACCGCATCCAACACCGCCGGATGAATCCCAAACCCGTCCACCCGCACACCCTCCGGAGCCGCAACCTCGGCGAAAACCTCGCGCCCCCGACGCCAGAGCGCCCGCAACCCCCGAAACGCGGGCCCATACCCGTATCCGCGCCGGGCCAATGCGTCATATCCATCGCCGACGGCCAGCGGCCGCGCCCCCACCGGCGGCCAGATCGACAGATCGGTCCGCGGCCGCACCGGCCCGGCCGTCAGCACGCCCTGCGCGTGCAACACCCACGCCGAATCCGAACCCGATTGTCCACCAGTCGAATACACCCACACTTCGCGGGAGCCGGTTGCCCCCGCGGAGCCCACGATCACCTGCACCCGCACCCCGCCGGCCGCCGGCAGCGCCAACGGGGTCAACAACGTCAGCTCCTGCACCACCGGGCAACCCGCCTCGTCCCCGGCCCGCAGCACCAACTCCACAAACCCCGCCCCGGGGAACAACACCACCCCGGCGACCGCGTGATCGGCCAGCCACCCCTGCACACCGAGGGACAACCGACCCGTCAACACCACCCCACCCACGTCGGGCCGCTGTACCGCCGCGCCCAGCAGTGGATGCCCGAGCCCGACCAGGCCCGCACCGCCCACGTCCCGAGCGCCCGACTCCGCCAACCAGAACCGTCGCCGCGCAAACCCATACGTCGGCAGCTCCACCCGCCGACCGCCCAACCGGGCAAAAACCCGATCCCAACCCACGGCGACACCGTGCACATGGGCTTGCGCGACCGACAACCAGAACCGGTCGAGCCCACCGTCGTCGCGGCCCAGGGTCGGGATGACGATCGACTCAGCGGAAGCACCGGGATCGGCGTCGGCCAAGGTCTCCTCGACAGCGGTGATCAACACCGGATGTGGGCTGGCTTCGATGAACACCCGGTATCCGTCCTCGGCGGCGCCACGGACGGCCCGCTCAAACTGCACCGTCTGCCGGATGCTGCGGTACCAGTAGTCGGCGGTCAAACCGGCGGTGTCCATCAGTTCGCCGGTGACCGTGGAGAAGAACGCGACCGGCGACGACCGCGACTCGATGCCGTGCAGCGCCGCGGCGAGATCGTCGCGGATCGCGCCCACCTGGGCCGAGTGCGACGCGTAGTCGACGTCGATCCTGCGGGCGCGAATGTTGTCGGCCGCGCACCGACTGAGCAACTCCTCCAGGGCGTCGACGTCACCGGCGACCGCGACCGCCGAAACACCGTTGACCGCAGCGATATTCAGTCGGGCACCCCAGGAAGCCACCAGCTCCCGGGCCCGCGGGAGACCACATGCCAACGAAACCATGCCCCCCGCACCCGACAACCGCATCAACAGTCGGCTGCGCAGCGCCACCACCCGTGCGGCGTCCTCAAGCGAGAGCGCACCGGCCACACAGGCGGCGGCGATCTCGCCCTGGGAATGCCCGATCACCGCGTCGGCAACCACGCCCACCGACCGCCACACCTCGGCCAGTGACACCATGACCGCCCACAGCGCCGGTTGCAGCACGTCCACCCGATCCAGCCCCGGCGCGCCCGGCGCCGCCCGCACGACGTCGAGCAGCGACCACTCCACCTGCTCACCGAGCGCCTTGTCGCAGCGGTGCATCTGCTCGGCGAACACCGGTGACTCGTCAAGTAACTGGGCGCCCATGCCTGGCCATTGCGATCCCTGCCCCGGAAACACAAACACCGTCTTGCCCACCGACCTGGCCCGGCCCACCACCACACCGGTACCCGGCTCACCGGACGCCAGACCCGCCAGCCTGTCCATCAACTGGGTGCGATCGGCACCCACCACCACGGCCCGATGCTGGAACGTCGACCGTGTGTTGACCAGCGACCACCCGACATCGAGCGCGCGCACATTCTCGTCGGCACCCACCCACGCCAGCAACCGTTGCGCCTGGTTGACCAACGCCCGCGCCGACCGCGCCGACACCAGCCACGGCACGGCCGCCGAATGGCTATCATGTACTGCGGCAACGGGTTCCTCGGCGGACGGAGCCTGCTCTAGGATCACGTGCGCATTGGTGCCGCTAATTCCGAACGACGACACCCCGGCCCGCCGGGGCCGGCCGTGCACCTGCCACGGCCGGGATTCGGTCAACAACGATACTGCCCCCGTCGACCAATCCACATGCGGCGTGGGCACATCCACGTGCAACGTCTTCGGCAGCACGCCGTGGCGCATCGCCTGCACCATCTTGATCACCCCGGCCACCCCCGCGGCGGCCGACGTATGACCCATGTTGGATTTGATCGATCCCAACCACAGCGGCCGATCCGCCGGCCTATGCTGCCCGTAGGTCGCCAGGATCGCCTGTGCCTCAATGGGATCCCCCAGTGTGGTGCCCGTCCCGTGGCCCTCGACCACGTCCACATCGGCGGCGCCGAGCCGCGCATTGGCCAACGCCGCCCGAATCACCCGCTGCTGCGCCGGCCCGTTCGGCGTGGCCAGCCCGTTGGAGGCGCCATCCTGATTCACCGCCGACCCGCGCACCACCGCCAGCACCGGATGGCCCAACCGGTGCGCATCGGTCAACCGCTCCAACACCAGCGCGCCGGCGCCCTCGGAGAACGCCGTCCCGTCGGCGGCGCCCGCGTAGGCCTTGCATCGGCCATCGGCCGACAGCGCGCGTTGCCGGCTGAACTCGATGAACATCGCCGGGGTGGCCATCACGGTCACCCCACCGGCCAGTGCCAGATCACACTCCCCCAACCGCAGCGACTGCACCGCCAAATGCACCGCGACCAGTGACGACGAACACGCGGTGTCCACCGACACCGCGGGGCCTTCCAAACCCAGCGCATACGACACCCGCCCCGAGGCGACGCTCAACGTCGAGCCGCGCAGCCCATACCTCTCTAGCTCGCCGGGCACGCGGCCCTGGCCGCCATAGGAGCCGTGGAACACCCCGGCGAACACACCCGTCGCCGAACCCCGCAGCCGCAACGGGTCAATCCCGGTGCGCTCCAACGCTTCCCACGACACCTCCAGCAACAGCCGCTGCTGCGGATCCATCGCCAGCGCCTCGCTGGGCGCGATCGCGAAAAACTCGGCATCAAAGTCGGCGACATCGGCCAGGAACCCACCGCATCGGGTGTAGGACTTGCCCACCGCATCCGGATCCGGGTCGAACAACCCCGCCAGATCCCAGCCGCGGTCGGCCGGGAACTCCGACACCACATCCCGGCCTTGCGCCACCAGCTGCCACAACGCCTCCGGCGAATCCACACCACCCGGATACCGGCAGGCCATCCCCACCACCGCGACCGGCTCACCGATCAGGGCCAAATAGTCGCGGTTTTCCCGTTTCAGCCGCTGGTTGTCCTTCAGCGCGGCGCGCAGGGCCTCGACGAGCTCTTCGTGAGTGCTGTCCATAGCGCCCGCCTTTCGCGGCCGGGGTCCCATCGTGGTCACTGCCTCACGGCGATCGGTGCGAGGGAACGTCCACGGCGACTCAGTGCCAGCGCAGCAGCACCAGTTCGGAACAGAAGCCCGGACCCATCGCGATCATCAACCCGGGGCTTCCGCTGGGCGGCGGTTTGGCGATGGTGTCACGCAGCACATGCAGCACCGACGCCGACGACAGGTTGCCGATCTCGCCCAGCGAGCGCCAGGTCAGCTCCAGAGCCTCCGCCGGCAGGTCTAGGCTCTCGGTGATCGCGGTGATGATCTTGGGACCACCGGGGTGGGTCACCCAGGCGCCGATGTCGGCGGTGCGCAGGCCGTGTGCGGCCAGGAACGTGGTGACATCCTCGCCCAGGTACCGCTCGACAACGGCCGCCAGGTCCTTCGACAGCACGAGCTCGAATCCGGCGGCGCCGACGTCGTAGCCCATCGTGCGTAGCGAGTCGGGGTAAAGGTGGCTGCGGGAATCGAGGATGTCCGGGCCCCCGGCGCCCACCTCGTCGGCGCGACGCTCGCCGACGGCGATCACCGCGCCGGCCCCGTCAGCAAACAGCGCACTGCCGACCAGACCCGCCAGCGTGGGCTTGTATCCGGGATAGGTCAGTGAACAGAGCTCAACCGAGACCAGGGCCGCAACGCCGTCGGGGGCGCCCCGCAGATAGTCGTGCAGGCGGGCCACCCCGGCCGCCCCTGCCACACAACCCAGGCCGAACAGCGGCACCCGCCGCACGTCGGCGCGCAGCCCCAGCCGGCCGGCGATGCGGGCATCCAGCGACGGCACCGCAAGACCGGTCACCGTCGTCGTGATCAGCGCATCGAGGTCCCAAGGGTGCAGGCCGGCCTCCTCCAGCGCCCCGGACAGGGCCTCAACGCCCAGGTCAACGGCCTTTTCGAGGAAGATCTTGTTCGCTTCGCCGAAGTCGGTCAGCCTGGGGTAGGTCTCCAGCGGCAAGACCAGGTGGCGACTGTTGACCTTGGCGCTGGCGTGCAGCTGCCGAACGATGTCTTCGTAACCCTCGAAATCCGGAATGCTGACAAACGACTCGGTCAGTTCTTTCTGGGAATAGCGATACGGGGGCAAAGCACCGAACACGCCTGCGATGACGCTCATTGGTCCCACCCCTTTGACACGAACATTTTGGTCGAACGGTTCAACCGGGTCGCTTAGAGCCGGAAGTTTAGTCGGCCCGGGACGGACCGGCAAAGGAACCGGCCGGGCTCAGCGCACCAGCCGCTGCCGCAGGCGGGCGGCGGTCGCCAAGACCGAATCCAATTGCTTGGCGACTTGGTTGGGTGCCGTTCCCCCCCGGGCATCGCGGGACGATACCGAGCCTTCGATGGTCAGCACCTCGCGGACCTCCGGGGTCAACTCCGAGCTGATGGCGGCCAGCTCGTCATCGGTCAGCTCCTGCAGCCCGACGCCGCGCTCCTCGGCGGCCCGGACCGCCGCGCCGGCGGCTTCGTGCGCGGATTTGAACGGAACACCTTGCCGCACAAGCCATTCTGCAATGTCGGTGGCCAGCGTGTAGCCGGCCGGCGCAAGGGCCGCCATCCGCTCGACATGGAACGTCAGGCTGCCCACCAGGCCCGCCATCGCCGGCAGCACCAGCTCCAGCTGGGCCACCGAGTCGAACACCGGCTCCTTGTCTTCCTGCAGGTCGCGGTTGTAGGCCAGCGGCTGGGCCTTCAGCGTCGCCAGCAGCCCGGCCAGGTTGCCGATCAACCGACCGGACTTGCCGCGGGCCAGCTCGGCGATGTCGGGATTCTTCTTCTGCGGCATGATCGAGCTACCGGTGGACCACGAGTCGTGCAACGTGACGTAGCCGAATTCCGTCGAGCTCCACAGGATGATGTCCTCGGCGAGCCGGGACAGGTCGACGCCGATCATCGCGAACACGAACGCCGCCTCGGCAGCAAAGTCCCGGGCGGCGGTGGCGTCGATGGAGTTCTCGGCGGCCGCCGCAAATCCCAGGTCCGCCGCGATCGCGTCCGGATCCAGTCCCAGCGACGAGCCGGCCAGCGCGCCCGAGCCGTACGGCGACACCGCCGCGCGCTTGTCACAGTCGACGATGCGGTCGACATCGCGTAGCAGGGGGTGGGCGTGCGCGAGCAGATGGTGCGCCAGCAGGATCGGCTGCGCGGACTGCAGGTGGGTCTTGCCGGCCATGATGGCGCTCGGGTGCGCGGCGGCCTGATCGGCCAGCGCCGCGACCACGTCGAGCACACCCGCGGCGACCCGGCGCATGGCGTCCCGCAACCACATCCGAAACAGCGTGGCTACCTGGTCGTTGCGCGACCGGCCCGCCCGTAGCCGGCCGCCCAAGTCGGGTCCCACCCGGTCGATCAGGCCCCGCTCCAGCGCGGCGTGTACGTCCTCGTCGGTGACCAGCGGGCCGAAGCTCCCGTCGGCGACGTCTTCGGCGAGGCTGTCCAGGCCGGCCAACAGCCCGTCACGCTGCTCCTCGGTGAGCAGCCCGGCCCGGAACAGCACGATCGTGTGGGCCCGGGACGCGGTGATGTCGTAGGGCGCCAGCACCCAGTCGAAGTGGGTCGATTTGCTCAGCGCGGCCAGCGCGTCGGACGGGCCGCCGGCGAACCGCCCGCCCCACAGCGCCCCCTCGTTGGTGCTCACTGTTGTGCGGCGAGCAGACGCAAAAGCCCCCACGCGCCCGGCGTGTCGGGGGCTTTTGCGTCTGCTCGCCGGGGGAACGTCACCGCAGATCCCGGCGGGCGGCGAGCGTGGAGGACAGCCCGTGCACGTAGACGAAGCCGCGGGCGGCGGACTGGTCGAAGCTGTCGCCCTCGTCGTAGGTGGCCAGGTTGAAGTCGTAGAGCGATTCGGCGCTGCGCCGGCCGTTGACCGCGATGTGGCCGCCGTGCAACACCATCCGGATCTCGCCGGTGACGTGTTCTTGGGTCTTGGCGACGAAACTCTCCAGCGCGGCCTTCAGCGGCGAAAACCACAGGCCGTCGTACACCAGCTCGGCCCAGCGCTGATCGGTCAGACGCTTGAACCGGCCCAGTTCGCGTTCCAGCGTGACGTGTTCCAGTTCGGTGTGGGCGGTGATGAGCACCATCGCGCCCGGCGCCTCGTAGATCTCGCGGCTCTTGATGCCCACCAGCCGGTCCTCGACGACGTCGAGGCGCCCGACCCCCTGCGCGCCGGCGCGGCGGTTGAGTTCCTCGATGGCAGCCAGCATCGACACGGCCTTGCCGTCGATGGACACCGGCACCCCGCGGTCGAACCCGACGATCACCTCGTCGGGGACCCCCCAGTTGACCGTGGGGTCTTCGGTGTAGGCGTAGACGTCCTTGGTGGGGGCGTTCCACAGGTGTTCCAGGAAACCGGTTTCCACCGCGCGGCCCCAGACGTTCTGATCGATCGAGAACGGCGAGCGTTTGCTGACGCTGATCGGGATGGCGTTCTCCTCGGCGAACGCGATCGCCTTCTCCCGCGTCCACGCATAGTCGCGCACCGGCGCCAGCACCTGCAGATCCGGTGCCAGCGAGGCGAACCCGACTTCGAAGCGGACCTGGTCGTTGCCCTTGCCGGTGCAGCCGTGCGCGACGATGCCGCCGCCGTGCTCGCGCGCCGCCGCCACCAGGTGCTTGACGATCAGCGGCCGGCTGATCGCCGACACCAACGGGTAGCGGTCCATGTACAGCGCGTTGTTCAACACGGTGGGCAGGCAGTAGCCCTCGGCGAATTCGTCGCGGGCATCGACGACGACGGCCTCGACGGCGCCGCAGTCCAGCGCCCGCCGGCGAATGACCTCCATGTCTTCGCCGCCCTGGCCGAGGTCGATCGCCACCGCCACGACCTCCCGGCCGGTCTCCTTGCCTATCCAGCCGATGGCCACCGAGGTGTCCAGGCCGCCGGAATACGCCAGGATGACGCGCTCTGACATGACGCTCCTTACTGAATGTTCTCGAACACGCCGGCGAGTTCCGCACCGGTCATCGGCTCACGGGCGACCACAAGGATGGTGTCATCCCCGGCGACGGTGCCGACGACCTGGGGCAGCGCCGCCCGGTCGATGGCGCTGGCCAGGTAGTGTGCCGCACCCGGCGGCGTGCGCAACACCGCCAGGTTGCCGCTCGCGTCGGTCGACACCAGCAGCTCGCTGAGCAGGCGCGCCATCCGGTCGGTGCCGCCGGACACGCCCCGGACGGGGCTGCCGTCCTCGGGCACCACGTAGACCCCGGTGCCGCCGTCCGCGCCGCGCAGCTTCACCGCGCCAAGTTCCTCGAGATCACGCGACAGGGTGGCCTGGGTGACCTCGATGCCTTCGGCGGCCAGCAGCGCGGCCAGCTCGCTTTGGCTGCGCACCTCGGCCGCGGACAGGATCGCGACGATGCGGGCCTGGCGACCGGCGCGGTTGACACTGACCTCGGGTTGCGGCTTGGCTCGTTGGCCAGTCATCGCGACCGCTCCAGCAGCCACACCAGCAGCGCCTTCTGCGCATGCAGCCGGTTTTCGGCCTCGTCCCACACCGCGCTGGCCGGTCCGTCCATCACCTCGTCGGTGATCTCGTCTCCGCGATGCGCCGGAAGACAGTGCAACACCATGGCTTCCGGATCGGCCAGGGCCAGCAACCCGGCGTTGACCTGGAACGGACGGAACGGTTTGACGCGGTCCAGCCCGTCGTCCTCCTGGCCCATCGAGGTCCAGGTGTCGGTCACCAGGACGTCGGCGCCGGCGGCGGCCGCGTCCGCGTCACCGGTGACGGTGACCGAGGCGCCCGTTGCCTGGGCGCGCCCCCCGGCCGCGGCCAGCACGCTCGGGTCGGGTCTGAAGCCCGGTGGCGACGCGATGGTGACGTGGATTCCCGCGGTGACCCCGCCCAGCATCAGCGAGTGGGCCATGTTGTTGGCGCCGTCCCCGAAGTAGGACAGCCGTAGGCCGCAGAGTGACCCCTTGCGTTCGGCGATGGTCTGCAGATCCGCCAGCACCTGGCAGGGGTGGAACTCGTCGGAGAGCGCGTTGATGACCGGCACCGTCGCCGTCGAGGCCATGGCGGTCAACCGGTCCTGGCTGAAGGTCCGCCAGACGATGGCGTCGACGTAGCGCGACAACACTCTCGCGGTGTCCTGCAGTGTTTCGTCACGGCCCAACTGGGTGCTGCGACTTTCGACGACGACGGCGTGCCCGCCGAGCTGGGCGATGCCGATCTCGAAGGAGAACCGGGTGCGGGTGGAGTTCTTGTCGAAGATGACCGCGACCCCGCGCGGCCCGTCGAGCGGCCGACGACCGAACGGGTCTTTCTTCAGTTCGGCGGCCAACTCGAGGATCTCGGCCTGTTCGGCGGGGGACAGGTCGTCGTCACGCAGAAAATGCCTAGTCATGTGCGCCGCCAATCCGCTCGAGGATGCCCGGCAAGGCGGCGACGAAGCCGTCCAGCTGGGCTTCGGTGACGATCAACGGCGGCGCCAGCCGGATGACCTGGGGTGCGGCGGCATTGACGAGGTAGCCCGCCTCGCGGGCGGCCACCTCGGCGTCCTTGGCGTGCGGGACCGTCAGCACGATGCCCAGCAGCAGTCCCCTGCCCCGGACATGGTCGATCGCCGGGTGACCGAGCGCGGCGATGGCGTGCTTTAGCGATGTGCCGAGCACCCCGGCGCGGCGCACCAGATCGTCGGCCGCCAATACCCGCAGCACCGCCAGCGCGGCGGCGGCGCACACCGGGTTACCACCGAAGGTGCTGCCGTGCAGTCCCGGGGTCAGCAGCTCGGCGGCCGGCCCGACGGCCAGGCAGGCGCCGATCGGCAGCCCGCCGCCGAGCCCCTTGGCCAGGGTCACCACGTCCGGGGTGATGCCGTCCTGCTGGTGGGCGTAAAAGGTTCCGGTGCGGCCCATTCCGGTTTGCACCTCGTCGAGCACCAACAGAGCGCGGTGTCGCGCGGTGATGTCCCGGGCGGCCGCCAGGTAGCCCTCGGGCGGGACGACCACGCCGCTTTCCCCCATGACGGGTTCCAGAAACACCGCCGCGGTGTTGTCGTCGACGGCGGCGGCCAGGGCATCGACATCGCCGTAGGGGACGTGCGCGACGTCGCCGGGCAACGGCGCGAACGGCGCCTGCTTGGCCGGCTGACCGGTGAGCGCCAGCGATCCCATCGTACGCCCGTGGAAACCTTCTTGTGCCGCAACCAGTTTCGTGCGACCTGTGAGCCGTGACAGCTTGAACGCTGCCTCGTTGGCCTCGGCGCCGGAGTTGCACAAGAACACCCGTGCCTGGGTTTGGGCGGCCAGCAGCGCCACCAGCTCCTCGGCTAGCGCGATGCCCGGTTCGGTGGCATACAGATTGGAGGTGTGCCCCAGCGTCGACATCTGCTGTGTCACGGCCTCGATGATCGCGGGATGGCGATGGCCGAGCACGTTGACCGCGATGCCGCCGAGCAGGTCGACGTAAGCCTTGCCGTCCACATCGGTGACCACGGCACCGTCACCGTAGGCCAGCGCTATCGGGGGGGTGCCATAGTTGTTCATCATCACGGCCTCCCACCTGGCCCGCATGGTCGCCGTGTTGGTCCGAGTGTGGGTCATCCACGTACCACCTTGGTGCCGGTGCCGGCGTCGGTGAACAGCTCCACCAACACACAATGTTCGACTCGGCCGTCGATGACGTGCGCGCTGGGCACCCCACCGATGACCGCCCGCAGGCACGCCTCAACCTTGGGAACCATGCCCGACTCCAGCGTCGGCAGCAGTTGTGCCAGTGTGCCGGTGTCGATTTCGCTGACCAACGAGTCTGGGTCCGGCCAGCTGGTGTACAGGCCTGCGACGTCGGTGAGCATCAGCAGTTTCTCGGCTTTCAACGCTTCGGCCAGTGCCGCCGCGGCGGTGTCGGCGTTGATGTTATGCACCACGCCGTCGGCGTCCGGTGCCAGCGTGGACACCACCGGAATCCGGCCTGCCGCAATGAGATCCAGTAGCGCCGCGGTGTTGACCTGGGCGACGTCGCCGACCAGGCCGATGTCGGTGGCCACGCCGTCGACGGTGACGCTGCGCCGTACGGCGGTGAACAGTTGCGCATCCTCCCCGGTGATGCCGACGGCGTAGGGTCCGTGCGCGTTGATCAGGTTGACCAGCTCGCGGCCTACCTGCCCGAACAACACCATGCGCGCCACGTCGAGCACTTCGGGTGTGGTGACCCGGAATCCACCCTTGAAGTCACCCCCGATGCCCAGCCGCCGCAGCATGGCCGTGATCTGTGGCCCGCCGCCGTGGACCACGACGGGATGGATGCCGCAATTGCGCAGGAACGCCATGTCGGCAGCGAATGCTTGTCGCAGCGAGTCGTCGGTCATGGCGTTGCCGCCGTATTTGACGACGACGACCTTGCCGTGCAATTGCTTGAGCCAGGGCAGGGCCTCGGCGAGCACCTGGGCCTTGACCTGGGTGGGCAATGCTTGGACGTTCATGGCGTGCTCACGAGCTGTAAGCCGAGTTCTCTTCGACGTAGGCGTGCGAGAGGTCGGTGGTCCGGATGGCGGCGGTGCCATCGCCGACGCCGAGGTGGACGGTGATATCGACATCGGCCGCTGACAGATCCACCGCGCGCGCACCCGGTGCCCCAACTCCGTCGACGCACACCACGGATCCGTTGAACGACACACTGATTCGATTCGGGTCGAGGGTGACCGGCGCCATGCCGACCGCCGCGAGCACCCGACCCCAGTTCGGGTCGGATCCGAACATCGCGGTCTTGACCAAGCTATCGCGGGCAATCACCCGGGCGGCGGTCAGCGCTTCGTCCTCGGTGACGGCACCGGTCACCCTGACGGTGAGGCGCTTGGTGACGCCCTCGGCGTCGGCTTGCAGCTGAACGCACAGGTCGTCGCAGACCCGCAGCACGGCGTCGTCGAGATCGGCCTGGGGAGGGGAGATTTCACTGGCACCGGATGCCAACAACAGCACCGTGTCGTTGGTCGAACAGCTGCCGTCGATGTCGAGCCGGTCGAACGTGCCGGCGGCGGCGCGGCGCAGTGCCCGGTCGAGTGCCGCTGGCCCGGCGACCGCGTCGGTGGTGAGCACACACAGCATGGTGGCCAGCGACGGCGCCAGCATGCCGGCGCCTTTGGCCATCCCGCCGAGGGTCCACTTGTTTTGATGATGTAGCGCAACCTGCTTGGGCACGGTGTCGGTGGTCATGATGGCATGCGCGGCATCATCCCCACCGGTTAGCCCACCGTGCATCTCGTGCACGATGTCGCCGACGCCGGCCAGTACCTTGTCCATCGGCAGCCGGTCCCCGATCAGGCCGGTGGAGCACACGGCGACCTCGATGGCCCCGGTTTCGGTTCCCCAGTCCGACAACGCCGCGGCCACGGCCTCCGCGGTGGCGTGGGCGTCCTGAAAGCCCGCGGGCCCGGTGCAGGCGTTGGCGCCGCCGGAGTTGACGATGACCGCGCGCAGCTGCCCGGTGGTCAGCGCCTGCTGGGTCCACAGCACCGGCGCGGCCTTGACCTTGTTGCGGGTGAAGACTCCCGCCGCCGCGTAGTCCGGGCCTTCGTTGAACACCAGCGCGAGGTCGCGGGCACCCGATGCCTTGATCCCGGCCGCGATGCCGGCGGCCCGAAAGCCCGCCGGAGCGGTGACCCCTTGGGTGCGTAGCAACCGGGAGGTGCCGGTCACGGCGCCACCCCGACCACCGAAAGACCGTCGGTCTCCGGCCAGCCCAACGCCAGGTTCATCGACTGCACCGCGGCTCCGGCGGTGCCCTTGACCAGGTTGTCGATCGCGGCGAGCGCCACGAACGTCTCGGCGTCCTCGTCCACGGCGAGGGCGATGTGCGCCGCGTTGCTGCCGATCACCGCGGCGGTTCGGGGCAGTTGCCCCTCGGGCAGCAGGTAGATGAACGGCTCCCCGTGATAAGCCTTTTCGTAGGCCGCCCGCAGTTGTGACAGGGTCGAGCGCGTGCGTGCGGTGCAGGTGGCCAGGATGCCACGGGTGGTCGGGATGAGCACGGGGGTAAACGAGACCCTGACGTCGCGATCGGTGACGGCCCGCAACCCCTGCGCGATCTCGGGGGTGTGCCGGTGGGCGCCGGCGATGTTGTAGGCCCGCGCCGAGCCGATGACCTCCGAGCCGAGCAAGTCGGTCTTGGCCGCCCGTCCGGCCCCGGAGGTTCCGCTGACGGCGACCACGGTGACCGCGGGCTCGATGAGGTCCTCGGCCATGGCGGGCAGCAGGGCCAGCAGCGCCGCGGTCGGATAGCAACCGGGGACCGCGATGCGCCGCGCGCTTTTCAGTCGCTCACGAGCACCGGGTATCTCGGGCAGCCCATACGGCCAGCTGCCGGCGTGCGTGCAGCCGTAGAACCGCTCCCAGGCGGCGGCATCGGTGAGGCGGAAGTCCGCCCCGCAGTCGATGATGAGCGTCTGTGGGCCGAGTTGTTTGGCCAGCGCCGCCGAATGTCCATGCGGCAAGGCCAGGAAGACTACCTGATGGTCTCGCAGCACCGTCGGCTCAGTGGGCTCGACCATCCGATGGGCCAGCGGCGTCAGGTGCGGATGGTGTTCGCCAAGCGTGGTGCCAGCACTTGCCGCGGCGGTCAGCGCACCGATCGTCAGCCGGCCCGCACAGCATGCGGGATGTCCAAGCAACAGCCGCAGGATCTCACCGCCGGCGTAACCGCTGGCACCGGCAACCGCCACCCTGATCGCATCGGCCATCTGGAGGATTCTGCATGGTTATGCATGAGTTTGCAAATCCATGCTACAGGCAGCTGCCCGGTATGGCTGGCCGCTCCGGACCGCACCGAAAGTATTGTGGCGGACGCGACGTCCCCGCCGTGGGCCCCGGATCACCGGGGATTCCCGCCAACGGAAGGTCCAGGGCGGTGGCAGGCCCAACGCCGAGGAGGTCTGCGGGCCGCCGTTCGACCGTCCGGCGGTCCTGGCCTCGGGCGGCGCCACAACTCGACGCTTGGCCGCGTCAGCACGACCAGGCCGGGGTGATCGCCCGGCCTACCTCAACCGCGCAGTACAGCGCCCACCCGCTCAGCGGCGCACCGCACGGCGGCATCGCGGGCCGCGCTGGCGTCGTCTTCGGTCAGTGTGCGATCCGGCGCGCGGAAGCGCAGCGCGAATGTCAGCGACTTACGGCCCTCGCCTATCTGCGGTCCGACGAAGACGTCGAAAAGCTGGATGTGCTCGAGCAATTCGCCGGCCCCGTCGCGAACGGCGTCCGCCACCGTCTGGGCTGGGACGTCGACCGGCACCACCAGGCTGACGTCCTGAAACACCGCCGGGTACGGTGACACCTTCGGCGCCGGCGACGATTCGACCAGAGGTATCGCATCCAGGTCGAGTTCGATCGCGCAGGTGCCGTTCGGCAGGCCCGAGCGCTCGATCACGGCGGGATGCAACTGCCCGGCGTGACCGACGGAGGTTTGCCCGACAATCACTTCCGCGCACCGGCCCGGGTGCCACGGCAGGCACTGGGCCTGCCGGAGACTCACGTCGACCCCGCTGGCGCGCGCGATGATGCGCACCGCCTCGAAAGCATCGGCCGCCTCCACCGGGCGGCCCGGACCCCAGGGGCCCCGCGGCTCCCGCAGCCCGGCCAGCACCGCGGCGACGTGCTGGGGCTGACGGGGCAGGGAGGCGTCCAGCATGGCTATCTCTTCGTCGGTCGGTCGGCGGTGCACCGGGATCGGCTCGACGCCGCGGGTCTGCTCGGTCGGCTGGACCACCTGGGCGACGGCGAACAACGCAACGTCGACGATACCTCGAGATACGTTGCGCCCCAACGCTTCCAGCAGAGCAGGCAGCAGCGTGGTGGCCAGCTGCGGACGGTCAGCCTCCAGCGGGTTCAGCACGGCCGTCGTGTTGCGTCGCGGGTCATCGACCGGCAGCCCCCACTGGTCGAACACCCCGGCAGGCAGAAATGGCGTCGGCAGGATCTCGACGTAGCCGGACAGAGCCAGGGACCTACCGATCGCCCGGCGGCGCTTCTGCGCGCGGGTCAGACCCCCGCCCGCGGGCGCCGACGGCAGCACCGACGGAATGACCTCCAGCCCCTCCAGCCGCAGCACCTCCTCCACCAGGTCGGCGGGCTGCCGCAGATCGGGCCGCCAACTGGGCGGCGTCACGGTCAGCACGTCGCCGTCGTCCCGGGTCACCCGGGCCCCGATTTGGGTCAGTCGCCGCGCGGTCGTGCCCCGGGGAAAGCCCACCCCGGCCAAGCGGTCCGGTAGGTCGGCCCCGATCCGGATCGGCGGCAGTGACCAGTCGTCGCGGGGCGGGTCTCCGCGCCAATCGGTGAGCGTCGGGACAACCACTCCCCCGGTGATATCGGCCAGCAGCGCGGCGCACCGATCCAAGGCGGCCACCGAGATGGCCGGGTCCACCTCGCGTTCGTAACGACGGGCGGCCTCGCTGGGCAGGTGCAGCCGCCGCTGGGTGCGCGATACCGCCGCCGCGTCCCACACCGCGGCCTCCAGCAGGACGTCGGTGGAATCGGCGTGCACCTCGGTGCTGGCCGCCCCCATGACGCCGCCGATCGCCGCGGTCGCGACGTCGTCGACGATCAGGACGTCGGCCGGATCGAGCGTGCGCTCGACGTCGTCGAGGGTGACGACGGTCTCGCCGGGACGGGCGAATCGCACGCCGAAGCCGCCGGTGATCCTGTCGCGGTCATGGGCGTGCATCGGGTGCCCCAGCTCGAGCATCACGTAGTTGGTCACGTCGACCGCGGGCGAGGTGGCCCGGATGCCGCACAACAGCAGCCGGCGCTGCAGCCACCAGGGTGACACCGCGGCGCGATCCATCCCGGTGACCGGGCGCAACGCAAAGCGGCGCACCCCGGTTTCGGGCTGCACCGTCAGCGGCCACGCCTGCCCCTCGACCGGCAACGGCGGCACCGCCTGGTTGCTGGCCGGGTCGACGAAGTCGAGCTCGTAGGCGCACGCGATCTCACGGGCCAGGCCCCGCACCGACATGCAGTAGCCGCGGTCGGGGGTGATGGCCAGGTGGAAGACCGCATCGTCTAATCCGAGGACCGCCGCGCCGTCGGCTCCGGGCTCGGCGGTTCCCGGCGGTAGCACCAGGATCCCGGAATGATCTGCACCCAACCGGAGTTCGGCCGCCGAGCAGATCATTCCGGCGGAGTCCCGGCCGTAGGTCTTGCGGGCCGTGATGGTGAAGCCGCCCGGCAGCGTGGTGCCGGGTAGAGCCACCACAACCAGATCGTCTATAGAAAAATTCGTTGCGCCGCAAACAATTTCGTGCTGACGACCGTCACCGATGTCCACCAGGCAGGCCCGGATCGGCTTCTTGAAACCGGTCAGCTCTTCGATGTCGACCACCCGCCCCACGGTCAGCGGGCCATCGACCGGACCAAGCGTGATGACCTCCTCGACCTCGTGGCCGATGCGCAGCAAGGTCTGTTCGAGCTCGCGCGGCGACACGTCCCAGCCTGGCGAGCCGACCGCCACCACCTCGCGCAGCCAGCTGTGCGGAACTCGCATCAGGCGCCCACCCCGAACGGCAACGAGAAGCGCACGTCCCCCTCGACCATGTCGCGCATATCCGGAATGCCGTTGCGGAACTGCAGGGTGCGTTCCAACCCCATTCCGAACGCGAAGCCGGAGTAGACATCGGGGTCAATTCCAGCGGCCCGCAACACGTTTGGGTGCACCATGCCGCATCCGCCCCACTCCACCCAGTCGGCACCGCCCTTCCTGTTGGCGAACCACACATCGACCTCGGCGGACGGTTCGGTGAACGGGAAGAAGTGTGGCCGGATTCGGGTGCGCGCCAACGGCCCGAACTCGGCGCGCGCGAAGGCGTCCAGCGTCCCGCGCAGATGCGCCATCGTCAGCCCGCGATCCACCGCCAGGCCCTCCACCTGATGGAAAACCGGGGTGTGGGTGGCGTCGAGTTCGTCGGTGCGGAAGGTGCGGCCGATCGAGATGATGTAGACCGGCAGCTCGCGCTGAAGCAGGGTGCGCACCTGCACCGGCGAGGTGTGCGTGCGCAGCAACTGCCGGGAATCCTCCGGCGCGATGTAGAAGGTGTCCTGCTCACTGCGCGCGGGGTGGTCGGCCGGGAAGTTCAGCGCGTCGAAGTTGAACTGCTCGGTCTCCACCTCTGGCCCCTCGGCCAGCTCCCATCCCATCGCGATGAAGGTGTCGGCAATGTGCTCGGCCAGTATCGTGATCGGATGCCGGGCACCGGTCGGCTGCCGTGTCGACGGCAACGTGACGTCGACCCGTTCGGCGACCAGCACGGCCGCGTCCCGCTCGGCGCGCAGCGTCGCCAACCGCTCGTCGTAACTGCGTTGGGCGTCGGCGCGGGCGGTGTTGACGAGCCTGCCGGCGTCGGCACGGTCCTCCTTCGGCAGGGTTGCCAGCGCCTGTCGTGCCAGCGCCAGCGGCGAGCGGTCACCGAGATGCTCGATTTTGACGCGCGCCAGCGCGTCCAGATTGTCCGCCAGCGCGATGGCCTGCTGGGCGGCGTTGACGGCCTTGGTCAGGGCCTCCGGCGACAGGTCGACGGGTTGATCACCCACGCGGCGACACTCTCCTTGCTGACGAGCCCAAGAGGACTACCCGGCTTCCCCGCACGCGGCCGCTGCCCCAACCGGCAAGGGAGATACCCACTTCGGTCCGTCCCCCGGCGCGAGCGGGCAGGCTACCAGCGCGGCCCGCATCGTGGCCGGGCGGCTGCACGGCACGGGTATGACGCAAGTGCCGATCATAGGCCATCGGCCCACTGGTTTCAGTGCTCCCCGTTGGGCACCCGCCGTAGCGTGGCACTCAGGCGCTCGCCGCTGGCTGAGGAGCCATCAGAGCTATGCATCCGAACTTGTCACCTCGGGGTCATCGTTGGCTGTCAACTCCCTACCAGCCTTGAGCCGATGGATCGCGAGGTCCGGGGGGATACCGGTGAGTTTGCTAGCGAAAATCGGGCGGCGGGCCCGCTTGACGACGACGCCCAGCGCGTCCAACTCGCCTTGCGGAATCCGGTCCAAGGTCGAGCTGGAGATCATGATGCCACCTTTGGTGGCGCGTTCCATGACCCGGGCGGCGATGTTGACGTCGACGCCGAGCCAATCGTTGGCCAGCCGCTGCGGCCTGCCGGTGTGGATACCCACCCGCATTCGCGGTGTATAGCCCTGCACCTCAACCGATTTCATCGCCTCCTCGGCAGCAAGCACGGCCCGCACGGCAACCGTGGGATTGCGGAACACCGCCATGATTCCGTCGCCCAGCCGCTTGACGATGTGCCCGCCGGCGTCCAGGAGGGGCGGCTCGACAGCCCGCGCCACCTGTCGCAGCAGGGTCAGCGCCGCACGGTCACCGGCCTGCAACGACCACGTCGAGAAGCCCACCAAGTCGGTGAACACCAGCGTCACCTCGGGGTTAGCCGGACGCCGCGACATGGCCTCGGTCAGCGCCTGCCACACTTGCAACACGCTCAGGCTGATTTCGCGTGACGCCACGTCGCGATCGCCCAGCAGCCGGTCGGCGGCGCGTGCCGCGGCACGAGGGCCGCCCTCACCGGCGGTGGACAGCGGGTCACCGAACTCGGGATCGCCGGGCAACAGCCGTCGCGTCCGCCGGATGAACGACACCAGGGCGGGGCTGCGGTTGGCCCTGCGCAGCCACTCTGCCGAAAAGCGTGGCTTGGGCGCTAGCGGTGCCACCCCGGTTGCCGCCGCTTCGGGCACGCCGGACTCCGAATCGCCAGGCCCGACCTCCACCTGGCAAGGGTAGGTGGTGTGGACCGACGCAGGCAACGACGGGTCGCGGCGTTTGTGTCACAACTCGCAACCGACGTCGCAGGTTCGTAACGGGTGGGTGGCCCCGGCCGGGAACTGTCAGTCGACGGCTGGACGCCGGGGACTATACGCCTGCGAGCAGGGCGGGAATCAGACCGCCGAACTTGGGACCGCTCAACGATATGACGGTTGGCGTCCCAGCGGTGGGGGTCAGCGTGACCGTCACGGGCTGAACCGGGGCGAGCAGGCCGCCGACCGGGACACTGATCCCCGCCGAGGTGTATCCCGTGTCCGATGACAGCGGTATCGACTGTGATATCGCTGTTTGGCCGAAGAGGAAGCCCTGCACGGCGTTGCCGGGGGCGGTAAGGAGTGCGCCGGCGGCCGCCAGCGGGTTCCCGGTGTGCACCGCGTTGGCAAATGCCGTGTGGCTATTGTGCAACGCGGACATCGTGGTGATGGCCGGACCGACCGCGTTGACGCCCAACACGAGCGGCGCGGGCGCGACCAGTGATCCCGAGTCGAACATCGGCCCCGTCGGCGTGATTTGCCCGTTCAGCGTCAGGACCAAGGGGCCGAACGGGGTGTTCGTGTTCACAACGGGAACGCTGATCGGAAGACCGGCTCCGCTCAACACGGCGCCGCCACCGCCGATCGGCATCATGGCAGCACCGCCGGTGAACCCGTAGTCGACGGCCGCGGCGGCGCCAGTCCTCGCCAACGGCTGCCCCAGCAGTGCCTGCGCGGGCGCAGTCACGGCGTTTGACAAAATCTGTTGCACGTTGGCGGCCTCGGCGCCGGCATACGCGGCCGCGCCGCTCTTCAACGTGCCCACGATCTGGTCGTGAACCGCCGCCATCTGGGCGCTGATGCTTTGAAATTCCTGCGCGTGCGTCCCGAACATCGCCGCGACGGCCGCCGACACCTGATCCGCGGCCGGGGCCGCCAGCCCAACCGTCGGGGACGCTGCCGCCGCATTCGCCTGGCTCAGCGCGGCGCCAATAGATTCCAAGTTCCCGGCCGCGGCCGCGACCATATCCGGCGCTACGCTGACAAACGCCATAGCCCGTCTCCTTTTGACTGCCCAGCAGACCTCATCACGAAATCGCCGAGAGATACAGTGTAGCCCCGGGCGATCCGGCTGCAATCGCTTCTTGTCCTGCCGGGCCCGCGGGCGCACCGCCAGGATGTGCGTCGACCCGTTCACCACCCGCATCTGCTGACAAAAGGCCTCATCACGCCGCCGCCTCGGGGATATGGACACCCGATAACACCATGCGGCCGTAGCCGCCCAAATCATAGACAACGCGCGTTGTCAACGCTTATCGTGAGCGCAATTACAGTGCACGGAGGCCGTGATGACTGCCACCTCGACGACATCGGCTGACCCGCTTGGTCCCGACTCGCTGACTTGGAAGTATTTCGGAGACTTGCGCACCGCAATGATGGGCGTCTGGATCGGCGCGATCCAGAACATGTATCCGGATCTGGGCGCGGGCGTGGAGGAGCATTCAATCCTGCTGCGGGAACCATTGCAGCGGGTGGCCCGGTCGGTGTACCCGATCATGGGCGTGGTCTATGACGGGGATCGGGCGCCCCAGACCGGGCAGCAGATCAAGGGCTACCACCACACCATCAAGGGAGTCGACGCCGAGGGTCGTCGCTATCACGCGCTGAACCCGGAGACGTTCTATTGGGCGCACGCGACCTTCTTCATGCTCGTCATCAACGTCGCCGAGTACTTTTGCGGGGGCTTGACCGAGGCCGAGAAGCGCCAGCTGTTCGACGAGCACGTGCGGTGGTATCGGATGTACGGGATGAGCATGCGGCCGGTGCCCACATCGTGGGAAGACTTCCAGGAATACTGGCATCGAGTCTGCCGCGACAAGCTGGAGATCAACCAGGCGACCGTGGACATCTTCCACATGCGCATTCCCAAGCCCAAATTCGTTCTGCTGCCCACACCGATCTGGGATCAGTTGTTCAGGCCGCTGGTGGCCGGTCAGCGTTGGATTGCCGCCGGGTTGTTCGATCCGGTCGTCCGGGAGAAGGCGGGCATGCACTGGACACCGGGCGATGAGGTGTTGCTGCGGTTGTTCGGCAAACTGGTGGAGCTGGCATTCGTGGCTGTGCCCGACGAAATTCGGCTGCACCCACGCGCGCTGGCCGCCTACCGCCGGGCGCAGGGACGTATTCCCAACGATGCCCCGTTGGTCGAGGCACCGCGGTTCATGGCGCCGCCCCGCGACCGCCGGGGGTTGCCGATGCACTACTTCCCGCCCCGCACCCGCCCGTTGCGGCTGCCCTCGCCGCTGGACCCCGCCCGGCTCATCATGGAACGGGCCGGATCGCTGGTGCACAACACGCTTTCGCTGGCAGGCCTGCGACCGGCGAGGGGCCACCGAAAGGCCGCATAAACCTAGGGCCGCTGGACAACACCCAACGACCGGGCGCTCTGGTACAGACAGATCGCCGCGGCGGCCGCGACATTGAGGCTCTGCACCCTGCCGAACATCGGGATGCGCACCCGGTGGTCCGCCCGCGCCGCGATGTCGGCCGATAATCCGTGTGCTTCGGCCCCGAACAACCATGCCGTCGGGTTGGCGAGCAACGGATCGGCAGCGTCCAGAGACGTCTCCCCGTCCACCGTGGTAGCCAGCAGTTGCAAGCCGGCCGCGCGGACGGCGGTGAGCGCGGCGTGCACATCGGGTGCAATGACGACCGGGATCGAGAAGATGCTGCCGGCAGAGGCGCGCAGGCACTTGCCGTTGTATGGGTCGACGGCGTGCCCGGCCAGGATGACCGCGGCACAACCCATGGCGTCGGCAATGCGAATGAGCGTGCCGGCGTTACCGGGCTCCCCGATCCCGACGGCGGCCGCGATCAGCTGAGGCGAGCCAGCCAGCACATCCTGCAGCCGGTTGGCCGGCATGTCGCACACCGCGACCAATCCCGTCGGGGTCACCGTGTCGGATAGCGCCTTTGCGGCACGTTCGGTCACCACGTGGACCGACGACTCCTGCCTGGCCAGCAAGGATTCGTGACGTCGGGCGGCGGATTCGGTGACGAAGATGTCCCGCACCAGACCCCGCGCCGAGGCGGCCTCGACCAGGTGCGGGCCTTCGGCAAGAAATCGTCTCGAGCGGCGCCGGCCGACCTGACGGTGAAGCTTGACCGCCGCAACCACCCGGGCCGAGCGTTCGGTGAGCAGCGGAAGGCCCCGAACTCAGGCCGCCTCTCCGGACGGGGCGTTGACGTCGTCGGGCAGGGCCGCCCGGGCGACACCGACAAGGGCGGTGAACGCCGCCGGATCGGTGACGGCGATGTCGGCGAGGTTCTTGCGGTCCACCTCGACGCCCGCGGCCTTCAGGCCTTGGATCAGCCGGTTATAGGTGATGTCGTTGGCGCGCGCGGCCGCGTTGATCCGCGAGATCCACAGCTTGCGGAACTCGCCTTTGCGCGCGCGACGGTCGCGGTAGGCATAGTTCAACGAGTGCAGCTGCTGCTCTTTGGCCTTTCGGTACAGCCGGGATCGCTGGCCACGATAGCCCTTCGAGGCCTTCAGGACGGTGCGCCGCTTCTTATGGGCATTGACTGCCCGCTTCACGCGTGCCATGGGTGTTCCTACTCTCCTGTGGACGTACTCGGTCAGGGGCTGGCGCAGCCCCGCGTCGGTCAGCCGTTCAGCAGCGCGTTGACCCGCTTGGTGTCGTTGGCCGCGACCGCCGTGCGGCCGTCCAGCCGCCTGGTGCGCCTGCTGGGCTTGTGCTCGAGCAGATGCCGGCGCCCGGCCTTTTGCCGGACGATTTTGCCGGTGCCGGTGCGCCGGAACCGCTTCGCGGCCCCGCTGTGGGTTTTGGCCTTGGGCATGTTTCCTCAGTTCTTCCGTGTTGCCGGCGAGTTAGTTCGCTGACGGTTTCGTGTCGCCGCCCGCATTGGGGGGCTGCGCCGGCCGGGCACCGGACTCACCCGGATGCCGCGCCCGCGCACGGGTCTTTGCTCCGCGGTGCGGTGCCAACACCATCGTCATGTTGCGCCCGTCTTGCTTGGCCGACGTTTCGACGAATCCGTAGTCGGCGACGTCGGCGCCCAGCCGCTGCAGCAATCGATAGCCCAACTCGGGCCGCGACTGCTCACGTCCGCGAAACATGATGGTGACTTTGACCTTTGATCCCGCCTCCAGGAAGCGGACCACGTGCCCCTTCTTGGTTTCGTAGTCGTGATCGTCGATCTTCGGTCGCAGCTTTTGTTCTTTGACGACGGTCTGCTGCTGGTTGCGGCGGGATTCGCGCGCCTTCTGCGCCGCCTCGTATTTGTACTTGCCGTAGTCCATGATCTTGCAGACTGGCGGTCTGGCGTTCGGGGCGACTTCGACAAGGTCGAGATCGGCGTCCGCGGCGACGCGGAGTGCGTCTTCGATACGCACGATGCCTACCTGCTCCCCCCCTGGGCCGATCAATCGAACTTCAGGTACGCGGATGCGTTCGTTGACGCGGGTCTCAGTGCTGATGGGGCCTCCCTCGTTGGCTCGTCGTTTCCGTTACAACCGGCGCCGGCAGCGGGCCGGAATCAGCGGTGGAAACACCAAGCCATCAGCAAAAAGGCCCTGCACAAGCAGGGCCCAATGCCGACCGATCGCGGCTTGAAGCCACTCAAGCCGCCTGCGCCACGCGCAGAACAGGCACTCTGAGATGCCCGTGACCGGACCGCATGGCCGTGACAAGGCCGTGAAACCTTCTCGTGGCTAGCGGTGGGAGTGGGACTCCACTTTTCTGTTCCTGGCCTTCGCCGGGATGGTCGCAATGGCTAGTCTAGCAGCCATGGCGCGTCATCTCGGCGACGCAAGACCGCCGGCGACGACCGAACTTCGAGCCAACGGCTCCGGCCCGACCACGCGGCGGCTTCGCCGGGAATTTCCCGGGGATAACGAATATCCTCGCCGTCTGTGACCCTCACAACGCCTCGCTCGATGGAGAGCAGGCCCGTCTCCCGGTTTCACTGGGTTCCGGCGGCGGCCGGCTGGACCGTCGGCGTGATCGCCACCCTGTCGCTGCTTGCCAGCATGTCGCCGCTGATCCGGTGGATCATCAAGGTTCCCCGCGAATTCATCAACAGCTACCTGTTCAACTTCCCTGATACCAGCTTCGCGTGGTCTTTCGTGCTGGCACTGCTGGCCGGCGCATTGACCGCGCGCAAACGGATCGCCTGGTTGCTGTTGCTGGCAAACATGGTCCTGGCCGCCGTTTTCAATGCCGCCGATATCGCCGCCGGCGGCAACACCGCGGCGGAAAACTTCGGCGAGAACCTCGGATTCGCGTTCCACGTGGTGGCGGCTGTCCTGCTGGTGCTCGGCTACCGGGAGTTCTGGGCCAAGGTTCGCCGAGGCGCGCTGTTCAAGGCGGCCGCGGTGCTGGTTGCCGGCGACGCCATCGGAATCCTGGCGTCCTGGGGTCTGGTCGAACTGTTCCCGGGATCGCTTGCGTCGCAAGACCGGCTGCCGTATGTGGCCAACCGGGTGGTCGGATTTGCCTTCGCCGATCCCGACCTGTTCACCGGCCGACCGCACGTTTTCCTTAATGCGATTTTCGGGTTGTTCGGGGCCTTGGCCCTGATCGCGGCGACGGTCGTGTTGTTCCAATCCCAGCGCGCCGACAACGCGTTGACCGGTGAGGATGAATCCGCTATTCGAGGGCTGCTGGAGCTGTACGGGAAGAACGACTCGCTGGGCTATTTCGCCACCCGCCGCGACAAGTCGGTGGTGTTCGCACCCAGCGGCCGCGCGGCCATCACCTACCGTGTCGAGATCGGTGTCTGCCTGGCCAGCGGCGACCCGGTGGGTGACCCGCGGGCGTGGCCGCAGGCCGTGGACGCCTGGCTGCGGCTGTGCCAGGCCTATGGCTGGTCGCCCGGTGTCATGGGCGCCAGTTCCCAGGGCGCCCAGGCCTATCGCCAGGCCGGCCTGAACGCCCTGGAACTCGGTGATGAGGCCATCCTGCGGCCGGCCGATTTCAGGTTGTCCGGCCCGGAGATGCGTGGGGTACGCCAGGCCGTCACCCGGGCCCGCAGGGCGGGGCTGACGGTGCGCATCCGCCGACACCGCGACGTTTCCGAGGACGAGATGGTGCGCACGATCCAGCGCGCCGACGCCTGGCGCGACACCGAGTCCGAGCGCGGGTTCTCGATGGCGCTGGGCCGCCTCGGGGACCCGGCGGACTCCGACTGCCTGCTGGTGGAGGCGGTCACCCCGGACAACGAGGTGGTGGCGCTGCTGTCGCTGGTGCCGTGGGGCACCACCGGCGTCTCCCTGGACGTGATGCGCCGATCTCCGCAATCGCCCAACGGCACCATCGAACTCATGGTCACAGAGCTCGCCCTGCACGCGGAAAGCCTTGGCATCAACCGTATTTCGCTAAACTTCGCGGTATTTCGGGCCGCCTTCGAGCAGGGCGCCCAACTCGGCGCCGGCCCGGTTGCCCGATTGTGGCGGTGGCTGCTTGTTTTCTTCTCGCGGTGGTGGCAGCTCGAGACACTGTACCGGTCCAACCAGAAATACCAACCCGAATGGGTGCCGCGCTACGCCTGCTACGACGACGCCCGCGTGATGCCCAAGGTGGGCGTGGCCTCGGTGATCGCCGAGGGCTTCCTGGTGTTGCCGTTCAGCCGACGCAACAAGGTGCACACCGGCCACCATCCCGCGGTGCCCGAGCGGCTGGCGGCCACCGGCCTGTTGCATCACGACGGCTCGGCGCCGGACTTGCGCGGGCTGCAACAAGCCGACCTCGACGACGGCGAGGAAATTCGGCGTCGCCTGCCCGAGCAGGTGCGGGTCCGACTGACAAAGTTAAAGCAGCTGCAGGGCAATGGAATTGACGTCTACCCGGTGGGCGCCCCGCCCAGCCACACGGTTGCACAGGCGATGGATGCGGACGACCACGCCACGGTATCGGTGTGCGGACGGATCTTGCGGGTCCGCAACTACGGCGGCGTCCTGTTTGCCCACCTGCGCGACTGGACGGGCGAAATGCAAGTGCTGCTGGATAATTCGCGCTTAGAGCAGGGCCGTGCCGCGGATTTCAACGCCGCGATCGATCTTGGTGACCTGGTGGAGATGACCGGGAACATGGGGTCCAGCAAGACCGGAACTCGGTCGTTGATAGTGCGCAGCTGGCGTCTGATCGGTAAATGCTTGCGGCCGTTGCCGAATAAATGGAAGGGGCTGACCGACCCCGAGGCCCGAGTGCGGGCCCGCTATGTCGACCTGGCGGTCAACGTCGAGACACGCGAGCTGATCACCGCCCGCAGCGCGGTATTGCGCGCCGTTCGAGACACACTGTTCGCCAAGGGCTTTATCGAAGTCGAGACCCCGATCCTGCAGCAGATACATGGCGGAGCCACGGCCCGACCGTTCGTCACCCACATCAACGCCTACTCCCTGGACCTATACTTGCGCATCGCGCCGGAGCTGTATCTGAAGCGGCTGTGCGTCGGCGGTGTGGAACGCGTATTCGAACTCGGCCGGGCGTTTCGCAACGAGGGTGTCGACTTCAGCCACAACCCCGAGTTCACCCTGCTGGAGGCCTATCAAGCGCACGCCGACTACATGGTGTGGGTCGACGGCTGCCGCGAGCTCATCCAAAACGCCGCCCAGGCCGCCAACGGCGCTCCCGCTGTGCTGCGGCCCAGCGGCGACGGCCGCTTCGAGCCCGTGGACATCTCCGGGGTGTGGCCGGTCAGGACCGTTCATGACGCGGTTTCCGAAGCCCTCGGTGAGCACATCGACGCCGACACCGGCCTGGCGGCGTTGCGCAAGCTGGCCGACGCCGCCCGCATTCCCTATCGGGAGCAGTGGGACGCCGGCGCGGTGGTGCTGGAGCTGTACGAGCATCTGGTCGAGAGCCGCACCAAGCAACCCACGTTCTACATCGACTTCCCCACCTCGGTGTCGCCACTCGCCCGGCCGCACCGCAGCAAACACGGTGTCGCCGAACGCTGGGATCTGGTGGCGTGGGGCCTGGAGCTGGGCACCGCCTACAGCGAACTCACCGACCCGGTGGAGCAGCGGCAGCGGCTGCATGAGCAATCTCTGCTGGCAGCCGGTGGAGATCCGGAGGCGATGCAGCTCGACGAGGATTTCTTGCAGGCCATGGAGTACGCGATGCCGCCCACCGGCGGCTTGGGAATGGGCATCGACCGGGTCATCATGCTGATCACCGGGCGCAGCATTCGCGAAACGCTGCCGTTTCCACTGGCCAAGCCGCACTAAGGCCGCGCACATTGGCGCCCGGGGGCGGGTGTCGGGGCACGGCTCGTTCGCGTCGGGAGATGGCCGGCCGTTGCCGCCGGGCACCCCGGTCCGGATCCGCAGTAACGTTTGTGGCATGCCCGACGAAGCCCCCGAAACCCCGGACGCCCAGCCCGATCCCGGGTATGACAGCGGCGGTGTGCCGACCTGGGAATTCCTCCGCGAGAAGATCGAGCGCCGGCACGCGACGGCATTGGGTGCCAGCGAACTCGACACCGAGACGGCCGATGGCCGGGCTGTCGAGGAACAATACGAGCAGCGCCAACGCGCGGCGGCCGAACGGCTGGCCCAGATCCGTGAGTCGATGCGCACCGATGAGTGACACCGCGCCCAGTTCGGGGCCGCCAAGGTGCCCCCCTGGCGAGGCACCCGGGAATTCAGTGCCGCGCCGCCGCTTAGGCGCTGACCTTTGACCGCCGGCCCAACCGTCGCGGCGGGTCAGCGGATGCGCCGTTGCGACCGACGACCTCAGCGAGGAACTTCCCGGTGTAGCTTTCGGGCACCATGGCGACGTCCTCTGGAGTGCCTTGGGCGACAACGGTTCCGCCGTCGGCGCCGCCTTCCGGACCCAGGTCGATGATCCAGTCGGATGTCTTGATGACGTCGAGGTTGTGTTCGATGACGATCACGGTGTTGCCCTTGTCGACAAGTCCGCTGATGACGTTCAACAACTTTCGGATGTCGTCGAAATGCAGTCCGGTGGTGGGCTCGTCGAGGATGTAGATGGTGCGGCCGGTCGAGCGCTTCTGCAACTCAGAGGCCAGCTTGACGCGTTGCGCCTCACCACCGGACAGTGTGGGTGCGGGCTGGCCGAGCCGCACATATCCCAGGCCGACGTCGACCAAGGTGCACAGGTAGCGGTGAATGCCGGGGATCAGCTCGAAGAACGTCGCCGCTTCCTCGATCGACATGTCCAGCACCTCGGCAATGGTCTTGCCCTTGTAGTGCACCTCCAGGGTTTCCCGGTTGTACCGGGCACCCTGGCACACCTCGCAGGGCACGTACACGTCGGGCAGGAAGTTCATCTCGATCTTGATGGTGCCGTCGCCGGTGCAGGCCTCGCAGCGACCGCCTTTGACGTTGAACGAGAATCGACCGGGTTGATAGCCACGAACCTTGGCCTCGGTGGTGGCGGCGAACAGGGTGCGGATCTTGTCGAACACCCCGGTGTAGGTGGCCGGGTTGGATCGCGGCGTGCGGCCGATCGGCGACTGGTCGACCCGCACCAGCTTGTCCAGGTGATCCAGCCCGGTGACCCGGGTGTGCCGGCCCGGGACCTGGCGGGCCCCGTTGAGCCGGTTGGCCAGCACCGCGGCCAGGATGTCGTTGACCAACGTCGACTTGCCGGAACCCGACACCCCGGTCACCGAGGTCAGCACACCAAGCGGGAAAGCCACGTCGATCCCGCGCAGGTTGTGCTCGCGGGCCCCGATGACGGTGAGCTGACGACGCGGGTCGACGGGGCGCCGGATCGCCGGTATCTCGATGCTCTCCCGGCCCGACAGGTAGGCACCGGTGATCGAATCCTGGTTGCGCAGCAGCTCGTCGTACGGCCCGCTGTGCACGATGCGGCCGCCGTGCTCGCCGGCCCCCGGGCCGATGTCGACGATCCAGTCGGCGTGCTCGATGGTGTCCTCGTCGTGCTCGACCACGATCAGCGTGTTGCCCAAATCCCTTAACCGGGTGAGGGTTTCGATGAGCCGGCGGTTGTCACGCTGGTGCAGCCCGATGGACGGCTCGTCGAGCACATACAGCACCCCCACCAACCCGGAGCCGATCTGGGTGGCCAGCCGGATGCGTTGGGCCTCACCGCCGGACAGCGTGGCCGCCGCCCGCGACAGCGACAGGTACTCCAGCCCGACGTCGAGCAAAAAGCCCAGCCGCGACTGGATCTCCTTGAGCACCTGCCCGGCGATCGCCTGCTCGCGGGGCCCCAGCGTGAGCGCGGTCAGGAAGTCGGCGCAGTCTGCTATGGACAGCTCGCAGACCTCGGCGATGGACTTGGCGCCGTGCTCCCCCGCGGCCAGCGTCACCGCCAGAATCTCCGGCTTGAGCCGGGTGCCCCGACACACCGGGCAGGGTACGTCCCGCATGAAGCCCTCGTAGCGTTCCTTCATCTGCTCGGATTCGGTTTGCGCCATCTTGCGCTGCAGGAACGCCAGCACACCCTCGAAATCGGCGTAGTAGGACCGGGTACGGCCATACCGGTTGCGGTAGCGCACGTGCACCTGCTCATCGGAGCCTTCCAGAATCGCCTTGCGGGCCTTGGCCGGCAGCTTGCGCCACGGCGTGTCGACGTCGAACCCGAGCGCCTCACCCAGCCCGGCCATCATCCGGATGAAGTACTCCGCGGTGTGGCCCGTCGACCAGGGCGCCACCGCGCCCTCGGCCAGGGTGCGGTCCGGGTCGGGCACCACCAGGTCGGGGTCGACCTCCTTGCGGATGCCCAGGCCGGTGCATTCGGGGCAGGCGCCGTAGGGCGAGTTGAACGAAAACGACCGCGGTTCCAGGTCGTCCACGGCCAGGGCATGTCCGTTGGGGCAGGCCAGTCTCTCGGAGAACCGCTGCTCACGAGCCCGATCGTGGTCGTGGGCGCGATCGTCGGGGAACTCCAGCACCACAATGCCGTCGGCGAGGTTCAGCGCGGTTTCCACCGAATCGGTCAGCCGCTGCTTGGCGGCGGCCTTGACGGTGAGGCGATCCACCACCACCTCGATGTCGTGTTTTTCCTGTTTTTTCAGCTTCGGCGGATCGGTCAGCGGATGCACCACACCGTCGACCCGCACCCGGCTGTAGCCCTGGGCGTTGAGCTTGTCGAACAGGTCGGCGAACTCGCCTTTGCGGGTGCGCACCACGGGGGCCAGCACCAGGAATCGGGTGCCCTCCGGCATCGCCAGCACCTGATCGACGATTTGTTGCGGGGTTTGGCGCGCGATTCGCTCACCGCAGATCGGGCAGTGCGGCGTGCCCGCGCGCGCGTACAACAGCCGCAGGTAGTCGTATACCTCGGTGATGGTTCCGACCGTCGACCGCGGGTTACGGTTGGTCGACTTCTGGTCGATGGACACCGCCGGGGACAGACCCTCGATGAAGTCGACGTCGGGCTTGTCCATCTGTCCTAGGAACTGGCGCGCGTAGGCCGAGAGCGACTCGACGTAGCGGCGCTGCCCCTCGGCGAAGATGGTGTCGAACGCCAGCGACGACTTGCCCGACCCGGAGAGCCCGGTGAACACGATCAACGAGTCGCGGGGCAGGTCAAGGTCGACGCTGCGCAGATTGTGCTCACGCGCACCCTTGACGATCAGACGGTCGGCCACGCTTCCCCTTTCAGCGGACGCGGTACGTACTCATGCTAGGTGGCCATACCGACAAGCCAACGCCGAGCAGTAATCTGACCGCTAAGCCCGCGCCGACGACGATGACGCCGGCGCGGCCGGGATGGTGGGGGTACCACCCGCTTGCGGGGGAGAGTGGCGCAATGGACAACGGCCGACGACGATGATGCCGGCGCAGCCAGGATGGAGGAGTGCGGAACATGACCACCGTCGATGACAACTACACCGGACACGTGGAACCGGGAACCGCGGCCCGCCGCACCCTGCCCGGCGCCACCATCGTGAAGGCGTCGGTGGGCCCGATGGACAACAACGCCTACCTGGTGACGTGTTCGGCGACTGGAGAAACGCTGCTGATCGACGCCGCCAATGACGCCGAGGTCCTCATCGACCTGGTCCGACGGTACGCCCCGACGTTGTCGCTGATCGTCACCAGCCACCAGCACTTCGATCATTGGCAGGCGCTGGAAGCGGTGGCCAGGGCCACCGGCGCGCCGACGGCCGCCCACGAGATCGACGCCGCACCCCTGCCGGTTAAACCCGACCGTTTGCTGGCGGGCGGCGACACCGTCCAGATCGGCGAGCTGGCCTTCGACGTCATCCACTTGCGTGGACACACCCCCGGATCGATCGCGCTCGCCCTCGGCGGCCCCACAACCGGAGGCGTCACCCAGCTGTTCACCGGCGACTGCCTGTTCCCCGGCGGCGTCGGTAAGACCTGGCAGCCCGGTGATTTCAGCCAACTGCTCGACGACGTCGTCACTCGGGTGTTCGACGTGTACGACGACTCCACCGTCATCTACCCCGGCCACGGCGACGACACCGTATTGGGTGCCGAACGCCCTCATCTGGGTGAGTGGCGCGAGCGAGGTTGGTAGCGCGGTCCGCTCAGGTGGTGTGCACGATCAGCACGTCGACCTTGGCCTTGCGGGAGACGTTGGCCGGCACGGATCCCAGTAGCCGGCCCGCGATGGTGCTCAGACCGACGTTGCCCACGACCAACAGGTCCGCCTTGGCCTCTTCGGCCAGGTTCACCAACGCGTCGACAGGGGCGCCTTCGATCGCCCGTTCTTCGACGTTCTTTGCGCCGGCGTTGTGCGCCCGCTCCTTTGCGTCGTGCAGGATCTCATAGATCGGGCCGGTACCCGTCACCTTGTAGCTCTCGTCTTTGAGGATGTCGGCGGCCCGGGCGTCCTCATGGTGGGGCAGGTACGCCGAGGCAATGATCAGCTTGGCGTCTGCACCCGCGATCTGTGCCGCCCGATCTACCGCGCGCATCGACGAATCCGAGCCGTCCGTCCCTACCAGCACGGTTTGATAGGCGCTCATTTACCCTCCCAGTGTCGGTTGCTCAGCCAACCCAAGACAGTAGCTTGTTGCCGGACGCGGATGGGTCAGATTAACCACACCGCAACGGCGTGGCGCAACCCTCATTTGCCCGGCAATGGCTAACCAACCGACAATGGTGCCGGTGACACCACCATCGGACGCTCCTGAACACAACGGAACGCTTTGCTGTGCAAGGGTTTTCGGGAACCGCAGGCGCGTCGTCCCGGCGATCCGTGGGCCGCTGGGCGGTTGGCCCCGGAAGCCGCCGGTGACCAGGATCATCGCGCGGACCCTACAGTGACACACATCATGTCTGCCTCGACCGTCGAGCAGCCCTCGGCGGCCCCTTCATCGGCCACCGTCGCCAAGTCGGCGCGCCCCCGGCCGCGCGGCAGGCTGTGCGACCCTGTGGCGATTGCCGTGCTGGCCACGGTCATCAGCGGCGCGTGGGCGAGCAGGCCATCGCTGTGGTTCGACGAGGGGGCGACGATTTCGGCTGCGGCCAGCCGGACATTGCCTGAGCTGTGGAAGTTGCTGGGTCATATCGACGCCGTGCACGGCCTGTACTACCTGTTGATGCACGGCTGGTTCGCGATATTCCCGCCAACCGAGTTCTGGTCGCGGGTTCCCAGCGCCCTGGCGGTTGGGGCCGCCGCCGCGGGTGTGGTGGTGTTCAGCATGCAGTTGGCGCCTGGCAACCGGTCCGTCGCGTTGTGCGCGGGTGCGGTGTTCGCCATCTTGCCGCGCGTGACCTGGGCCGGGATCGAGGCCCGCTCCTCGGCGTTGTCGGTGGCTGCCGCGGTGTGGCTGACCGTGTTGATGGTCGCCTCGGCACGACGCAACAGACCGTGGCTATGGCTGACGTACGCGCTAATGTTGCTGGTATCGATTCTGGTCAGCATGAACCTGGTGCTGTTGGTGCCGGTCTATGCCGCCATGCTGGCGCTGGTGATCCCCGGACAATCTCGGAAATCTGCCGTCATCTGGTGGACGGCCACGTCGGCGGCAGCGCTGGGAGCCGTGACGCCGTTCGTGATGTTCGCCCACGGCCAGGTCTGGCAGGTCGGCTGGATTGCGGGCCTGAACAGGAACCTTTTCCTCGACGTGGTCCATCGGCAGTACTTCGACCACAGCGTTGCGTTCGCCATCCTGGCCGGCGTTGTCGTCCTTGCAGCCGTGACGGCTCGACTGGTCGGCGCGCGGGAGTTCGGGGGTGACGCCGGCCTGCTGGTTGCCGGCGCCACGTGGATCGTTCTGCCCACCGCCGTGGTCCTCAGCTACTCGGCGACCGTCGAACCGATCTACTACCCGCGCTACCTGATTCTCACCGCTCCGGGGGCGGCCGTCGTCCTTGCGGTCTGCATCGTCACGATCACCCGCAAGCCCTGGCTCATCGCCGGTGTCCTCGTGGGCTTCGCCGTCGCCGCGTTTCCGAATTATTACTTCACCCAGCGCGGGCCGTATGCCAAAGAGGGCTGGGACTACAGCCAGGTCGCCGACGTCATCGGCGCGCACGCCGCGGCCGGGGATTGTCTGCTGGTGGACAACACCGTGCCGTGGCGGCCCGGGCCGATACGCGCGCTGCTGGCCGCGCGGCCCGCGGCGTTCCGCTCGTTGATCGACGTGGGGCGCGGCTCCTACGGCCCCCAGGTCGGCGCGTTGTGGGATGGTCATGTCGCCGTGTGGTTGACGACGGCCAAGATCGATGCGTGTCCCGCGTTGTGGACGATCACCAACCGAGACCCGTCGCTGCCCGATCACCAAGCCGGTCGATCGTTGCCACCGGGGAGTTTCGGGCGTGCTCCGGCGTACCGGTTTCCGAGCTACCTTGGTTTCCGCATTGTCGAGCGGTGGCAGTTCCACTATTCGCAAGTGGTCAAGTCAACGCGGTGAGCGGCGATCACTATGCGTCGCCCGGTGGGACGCGGCGAAACCGATGCCTGCCAACGCGGTAAACACCGCGAACAGCCAACGGGCCCCCACGACGTCGCCGCCGGTGGCGGTGTTTACCACCAAGCCGGCCAGTCCGGCACCGAAGGCTCCGGAGACCAGCTGAATGGTGTTGACCGCCGCGGCGGCGGTGCTGCTATCGGCCGGATCGTCGACACAGTTCATCGCGCGCACCGTCAGATGCGGCCAGGCGATGCCGATCCCGGTCCCGGTGATCAGCAGCCCCAGCGCCCAGAGCATGACGGTCCCACTCGTCGCGTTGGCCCGTTGGGTCACCGCGTCCAGGGCCAGACCCGACGCCATCACCAACGGTGCGGCGGCGACCACACGCCCGACAAGCCTCGGCTTGCTCAGCGATGCGCTGACGATCTCGCCGGATGTCCAGCCCATCGATATCGCCGCGCCCAGGAAGCCGGCCGCCACCGGCGTCAGATGGCCCAGCCGCTGGCCGAACAGCGGCACGTAGGTGTTGACCATCACCGCCATCATCAACACCGCCATGGTCAAGTAGATCCATTTCAACGGCCCGGCGCCGAAAACGCAGCGCGGCAACACCGCCGCGTGCATGCGGCAGTCGACGATGACGAACACCCCGACCAGCAGCGCGCCGGCGGTGAGCAGTCCCGCGGTCTGCACCAGGTAGCGCGGCAACTCGGCGACGCTGACCGCCAGCGCGGCCGCCCCGATCAACAGCACCGACCAGACCGGCACCTTGTGCGCCGGTTTCGGGGCACTCGAATCGGCGGGGCTCACCGCCAGCACGGCCAGTACCAACATGGCCATCAGCGCGGCCAGCATCGCCATCGATCCAAACGCCCAGCGCCACAGCCCGAATTGGGCGAACAGCCCACCGGACGTCGGCCCGACCAACGTCGCCACCCCCCACATCGCCGATACCAGCGCCGAGCCGCGGGTCCAGAGCGAATGGGGCAGCGCGGTGTTGATGAGCGCGTAGCCCAGGCCAGCCAGCAAACCGCCGGCCACCCCCTGCAGGGTGCGTCCGGCGACCAGAACCTCCATGTTGGGCGCGGCCGCGCACAGCGCGCTGGCCACGCCGAACACGGTCAACCCCATCAGATACGACGAGCGTGCCCCCACCCGCTGCAGCATCGAGTTGACCGTGGTCGCCGCCACCACCGACCCGACCAGATACAGGGTGGTCGCCCAGGCGTACAGCCGGGAGCCGCCGATCTCGGCGATGGTGCTGGGCAGCAGGCTGATGGTCAGGAATTCGTTGGTGGCGTATATCGCAACCCCGCCGGCGAGCACGGTGGACGTGCGCAGGTGCCCGCCCAGCAGCTCACGCCAACTGCCGGTCTCGCTCGCGGTCTCGGTCACTTCAGGCCGGCGACGTCCATCGCGCGCAGTTCCTTCTTGAGGTCGGCGATCTCGTCACGGAACCGGGCGGCCAGCTCGAATTGCAGGTCACGAGCCGCGGCCATCATCTGCTCGGTGAGGTCTTTAATCAGGTCGGCCAACTCGGCGCGCGGCATGGCGGAGGTGTCGCGACCCTCGAAAATGCCGGCGCTGACCGCGCGACCGGGCTCACCCTGGGCGCGCCGACCGCGGGACGCATTGCGGCCGGACCCGCCCACCGGGATGGGGTGGCCGGCCTCGGTATCGTCGGCCTCGCGATAGACCTGGTCAAGGATGTCGGCGATCTTTTTGCGCAGCGGCTGCGGGTCGATCCCGTTGGCTTCGTTGTAGGCGATCTGCTTGGCCCGGCGCCGTTCGGTCTCGTCGATGGCTTCTTTCATCGAGTCGGTGATTGTGTCGGCGTACATGTGCACTTCGCCGGAGACGTTGCGGGCCGCGCGGCCGATGGTCTGGATGAGGCTGCGCGACGACCGCAGGAACCCCTCCTTGTCGGCGTCCAGGATCGCCACCAGCGACACCTCGGGCAGGTCCAGGCCCTCGCGCAGCAGGTTGATGCCGACCAGCACGTCGTAGTCACCGAGCCGAAGCTGGCGCAGCAGCTCCACCCGGCGCAGGGTGTCGACCTCGGAGTGCAGGTAGCGCACCCGGATGCCCATTTCGAGCAGGTAGTCGGTGAGGTCTTCGGCCATCTTCTTGGTCAGCGTCGTCACCAGCACCCGCTGGTCGGCCTCGGCGCGCTTTCGGATCTCGCCGATCAGATCGTCGATCTGCCCCTTGGTCGGCTTGACCACCACTTTCGGATCCACCAGGCCGGTCGGCCGGATCACCTGCTCGACGAACTCGCCACCGGTCTGGCTGAGTTCGTACGGTCCGGGAGTGGCCGACAAGTACACCGTCTGCCCGATCCGGTTGGCGAACTCCTCCCAGGTCAGCGGGCGGTTGTCGCACGCCGACGGCAACCGGAATCCGTACTCGACAAGATTGCGCTTGCGCGAGATGTCGCCTTCGTACATGCCCCCGATCTGCGGCACGGTGACGTGCGACTCGTCGATGACCAGCAGGAAATCCTCCGGGAAGTAGTCGAGCAGCGTGGCCGGTGGCGTTCCGGGACCCCGGCAGTCGATGTGGCGCGAGTAGTTCTCGATGCCCGAGCAGAACCCGACCTGGCGCATCATCTCGATGTCGTAGTTGGTGCGCATCCGCAGCCGCTGCGCCTCCAGCAGCTTGCCCTGGCCCTCGAGTTCGGCCAGGCGCTCGGCCAGTTCCACCTCGATGGTGGAGATCGCGTGCGCCATGCGCTCGGGACCGGCCACGTAGTGGGTCGCCGGGAAGATCCGCAGCGAGTCGACCTGGCGGATCACCTCGCCGGTCAGCGGGTGCAGGTAATAGAGCGCCTCGATCTCGTCGCCGAAGAACTCGATGCGAACCGCCAGCTCTTCGTAGGAGGGGATGATCTCGACGGTATCGCCACGCACCCGGAACGAACCGCGGGTGAAGGACATGTCGTTGCGGGTGTACTGCACGTCGACCAGCAGCCGCAGCAGCCCGTCGCGCGGCACCTCGGTGCCGACCCGCAGCTCGACGGAGCGGTCCAGGTAGGACTGCGGGGTTCCCAGGCCGTAGATGCAGGACACCGAGGCCACCACCACCACGTCGCGCCGGGACAGCAACGCCGACGTCGCCGAGTGCCGCAGCCGCTCCACGTCGTCGTTGATGGAGCTGTCCTTTTCGATGTAGGTGTCGGTCTGCGCGATGTACGCCTCCGGCTGGTAGTAGTCGTAGTACGACACGAAGTACTCAACCGCGTTGTGCGGCAACATTTCTCGTAGCTCGTTCGCCATCTGGGCGGCCAGCGTCTTGTTCGGCTCCATCACCAGGGTGGGCCGCTGCAGGCGCTCGATCAGCCACGCGGTGGTCGCCGACTTGCCGGTGCCGGTGGCCCCGAGCAGCACCACGTCGCGCTCCCCCGCTTTGAGGCGCCGCTCCAACTCGTCGATGGCGGCCGGCTGGTCACCGGCGGGTGCGTGCGGGCTGACCACCTCGAAGCGGGCACCGCTGCGCACGATCTCCTCGACGGCACGGTATTCCGAATGCGCGACGACGGGGTGCTCGGTGGCGAAGGCCATACCGACCAGAGTAAAACCGGCCACCGACATCGAGGGGTGCGGGCGCCGATCGCCGGTCAAAGGACCAGGCCGTGAGCCACGTTGGCCGGTCCGCCCCGCATCGGCCGCAAAGTGCAATATCAACATGAATGCATGCTGGATTGATGAAGACGACGCTCGACCTGCCTGGCAGCGCACGCCCAACGTCTGGCTGTTCGACATGGGCCGCTGGTCGCGCTGTCGGTGTTGCTACGCCGGCCTTGTGCGGTGGAAACTGCGGCCACGCCGCTGACGGTGCTGACGGTATGGTGGCGTCATCCACCCACCGAAGCACGAAACGTTCGACCTCCTGGCCCGCACCAACACCGACCCGAAAGGCATCGTGCGGGCCGTGGACGAGTACACGGTGCGTCCCTGGGGGCTCTACCTGGCCCGTCCCACCCCCGGCCGGGCCCAGTTCCATTACCTCGAATCCTGGCTGTTACCGTCGCTGGGGTTGCGCGCCACGGTGTTTCACTTCAACGCAGGCCATGAACGCGACCACGATTACTATCTTGACGTGGGTGAATACACTCCCGGCCCGGCGGTGTGGCGCTCCGAAGACCACTATCTTGACATCGAGGTCCGAACCGGACGTGGGGCGCAGCTCGCCGACGTCGGCGAGCTGCTGGACGCCGTACGCCACGGTCTATTGACCCGGGAGGTCGCCGAGCGGGCGATCCTCCGCGCCGTGCACGCCGTCGACGAGCTGGCCCGCAATGGCTATGACCTCGACCGCTGGCTGGCTGACGAAGGGATGATGCTCAGCTGGCGCGGCGCCAATTGACCGAGTCTGCCCACTCCCAGGCCCGCCGGTAGGCACCGAGGAACCACGGCTCCTTGGCGGCGACATAATGTGCAATGTCTCCGCCGCAACGCTTTTCGGCGTCGCGCTTGAGGGCCAGATACTCGGCACGCACACCGGGGTTGGCCGCCAGCCAGTCGACGAACAGCAGGGCGAACTGCTGGTTGGGCCAGCCGTGCACCCGCAGGTGCACGTTGGTCGGCCGACCGGGATCCGCCGAGGCGTGCACGCGCTTGTGCCACAGAGCGGCACTGTCGGTGTGGTCGTAGCGGCCGACGGTGCTGCGGGCGTCGGCTTTGGCGGTGTCCTGGGTGATGTGCTCGAGCCGCGGGTAGCCGGCGGACAGCAACGGCTCGGCCAGTTCGTCGGCCACGTGCAGTGATTCGACGGTGATCTGAATGTCGATGACGTCCTTGGCGTGAAAATCGGGGTACGCCGGCAGCGCGGTCGAGCCGATGTGGTCGACCCGCAACGCTCGGTGGCCGCACGCCGTCTGCAACCGGGCGACGATGCGCCGGGCCTGGTCGGGCCAGCTCGGGTCGGCCGGCATCAGCCGCGCCGGAGCGCGCGCGCTCCGGCGCTGACTCAGATTGCGAGCGAACGGCTCGATCCGGTGGTGCCACACGTCGCGGGCTCGCTGCACGAAAGCCTCCGGGCTGCCCGAGTTGTCCAGCCACACGTCGGCGACGGCACGACGCTGCTCGTCGGTCGCTTGCGCGGCGATCCGGGCCCGGGCGTCCTGCTCGGCCATGCCGCGTTGCTCGACCAGCCGTCGTACCCGTACCTCAACGTCGGCGTGCACCACCACCACCAGCGGGAACAACGGCGCCATCCCGGATTCCACCAGCAGCGGAATGTCTTCGACCACAACCGCATCCCCGGAATCCCCAGCCACCGCCGCGAGGATCTCGGAGCGCCGCCGGGCCACCAGCGGGTGCACGATCCCGTTGAGCACACCGCGCGCCGCCTCATCGCGAAACGCCTTGGCCGCCAATGCCTGCCGATCGAGCGCGCCGTCCGGGAGCAAGATGTCGCGACCGAACGCGTCGACCAGCGACGCGAGCCCTTCGCTGCCCGGCTGGACCACCTCACGGGCCAGCATGTCCCCGTCGACGATGATGCCCCCGCATCGCGAAAACGTCGTGGACAGCAACGACTTCCCGGCGCCAATGCCGCCGGTCAGCCCGATGCGCAGCATTACGTGAACGCGATCAGCTGCAAGATCAAGCGCTGCCGGCGAGCTTTTCCCGCAGCGCCGCCAGCTGGGCGTCGCTGGCCAGTGATCCACCCGCGGTCTTCGTCGGTGGCGCGCTTTCGCGCGGCGACTGATCACCACCGCCGTGTCCGGCCGCCTCGGCCGCCGCGAACTTCTCCATCTGCGCGGTGTGCATCTTGTGCCGGCGCTCGGCCTCGGCGTAACGGGCCTCCCATTCGGCGCGCTGGGCGTCGAATCCTTCCAGCCACTCGTTGGTTTCCGGGTCGAAGCCCTCCGGGAAGATGTAGTTGCCCTGCTCGTCGTAGCTGTCGGCCATGCCGTACTTCGCCGGGTCGAACTCCTCGGTGTAGTCCTCGTTGGCCTGCTTGAGCGACAACGAGATCCGCCGTCGCTCCAGGTCGATGTCGATGACCTTGACCATCGCGTCGTCGCCGACGGCGACCACCTGGTCGGGCACCTCGACGTGGCGTTCGGCCAACTCCGAGATGTGCACCAAACCTTCGATGCCCTCCTCCACCCGCACGAACGCACCGAACGGAACGAGCTTGGTGACCTTGCCCGGCACGATCTGCCCGATGGCGTGCGTGCGGGCGAAATGGCGCCACGGGTCTTCCTGGGTTGCCTTGAGCGACAACGAAACCCGTTCGCGGTCCATGTCCACGTCGAGCACCTCGACGGTGACCTCGTCGCCCACCTGGACCACCTCCGACGGGTGGTCGATGTGCTTCCAGGACAACTCCGAGACGTGCACCAGGCCGTCCACGCCGCCCAGATCGACGAACGCACCGAAGTTGACGATGGAGGACACCACTCCCTTGCGGATGGCGCCCTTCTGCAGCTGGTTGAGGAATTCGCTACGCACCTCGGACTGGGTCTGCTCCAGCCAGGCCCGCCGCGACAGCACCACGTTGTTGCGGTTCTTGTCCAGCTCGATGATCTTGGCCTCGATCTCCTTGCCGATGTAGGGCTGCAGATCGCGCACCCGGCGCATCTCGACCAGCGAGGCGGGCAGGAAGCCACGCAGCCCGATGTCGAGGATCAGGCCACCCTTGACCACCTCGATCACCGTGCCCTTGACGGCCTCGTCTTTCTCCTTGAGCGCCTCGATGGTGCCCCAGGCGCGTTCGTATTGCGCGCGCTTCTTAGAGAGGATGAGCCGGCCCTCTTTGTCCTCCTTGGTGAGCACCAGGGCTTCGACCTCGTCACCGACGGAAACGACCTCGTTGGGGTCAACGTCGTGCTTGATGGACAGTTCGCGGGCGGGGATCACGCCTTCGGTCTTGTAGCCGATGTCGAGGAGCACCTCGTCCCGGTCCACTTTGACGATGGTGCCTTCGACGATGTCGCCATCGTTGAAGTACTTGATCGTTTTGTCTATTGCGGCGAGAAAGTCCTCGCTCGAGCCTATGTCGTTGACGGCTACTTGCGGCGAGGTGACGGCGGGACTCGGCATCTTGTTGGGTTGCTCCGGACAGGTTGGGTCGTAGGGACAGGTTGGGGTTTACCCGTCGAGGCTACTCGACGGGGCACACGCTGGACAAACTCAGTCCCGATTGCGCCGAGCGTGTACTCAGGGCGGAAAAATCGCCGAATTCCCGCCCCAGATTCACGCTCGGCGCTCAGTGGGCCGCCGCGTCCCAGCTGCGGCCGTAGCCAACCGATACCTCCAGCGGGACGTCGAGCGGGTAGGCGCCGCCCATCTTCTCGCGCACCAGGGCCTCGACCCGCTCGCGTTCACCTGGGGCGATTTCGAACAGCAGCTCGTCGTGCACCTGCAGCAGCATGCGCGACGCCAGCCCGGCCTCCTTGAGCGCCTGGTCGACCTGGATCATGGCCACCTTGATGATGTCGGCGGCGCTGCCCTGGATCGGGGCGTTCAGCGCCGCCCGCTCGGCGGCCTCCCGCACCTGGCGGTTGCTGCTGTCCAGCTCGGGCAGGTAGCGCCGGCGGCCCAATACCGTCGAGGTGTAGCCGTCCTTGCGGGCCCGCTCGACCACGGCGCGCAGGTAGTCCCGCACCCCGCCGAACCGGGCGAAATACGCGTCCATCTGCTCGTTGGCTTCCTCGGTGGAGATTTTCAACTGCTGCGACAGGCCGTAGGCGCTCAACCCGTAGGCCAACCCGTAGGACATCGCCTTCACCCGGCGCCGCAGCTCGCCGGTGACCTCGTCGATGGGCACGCCGAACGCCCGGGACGCGACGAACGAATGCAGGTCCTCCCCGGTGTTGAACGCCTCGATGAGGCCCTCGTCCCCGGACAGGTGCGCCATGATCCGCATCTCGATCTGGCTGTAGTCGGCCGTCATCAACTCGGCGTAGCCGCCCCCGACCACGAACGCGTCCCGGATGCGCCGGCCCGCGTCGGTGCGGATCGGGATGTTCTGCAGGTTGGGTTCGGTCGAGGAGAGCCGGCCGGTCGCGGCGATCGTCTGGTTGAACGTGGTGTGGATGCGGCCGTCGGCGGCCACCGCTTGGAGCAACCCGTCGACGGTGACCTTGAGCCGGGTGACGTCGCGGTGGGCGAGCAGATGCTGCAGAAACGGGTGCCCGGTCTTGTCGAACAACGACTGCAGCGCGTCGGCATCGGTGGTGTAGCCGGTCTTGGTCCGCTTGGTCTTGGGCATGCCCAGTTCGTCGAACAGCACCACCTGCAGCTGCTTGGGCGAGCCCAGGTTGATCTGCTTGCCGATCACGGCGTAGGCGGCCTCCGCGGCGTCGCGGATCTGGTCGCCGAACTGGCTTTGCAGCTCGGCCAGTTTGCCCAGATCGACCGCGATGCCGGCGCTCTCCATCTCCGCCAGCACCCGCTGAACCGGCAGCTCCATCTCGCCCAGCAGCGCGGTGGAGTCGATGCGGGCCAGCTCCTCATCCAGCGCGTCGGCCAGGTCCACCACGGCCCGCGCCCGCAGGATCGCGGTGTTGACAGCCTGGACGTCGGTGTCCTCGTCGAGCAGCGAAAGTTGTTGCTGCTCCGGTGTTTCCGCGCGCAGCTCACGACGCAGGTAACGCAGCGAGAGGTCGTCGAGGGTGAAGCTGCGCTGGCCCGGCCGCACCAGGTAGGCCGCCAGCGCGGTATCGGAGGTGACGCCGTTCAGTGTCCAGCCCCGACCGGCCAGATCGTGGATGGCCAGCTTCGCCTCGTGCAGGGCTTTGGGTTTGGCGGGATCGGCCAGCCAAGCCGCCAGCGCCGCGTCGTCCTCGGGGGTCACCGTGGCGGTGTCGATGTAGGCGCCCTCCCCGTCGGCGGCGGCGATGGCCAACCCGGTGGCGTCCCCGCCGTACGGCAGGTGGGTGCCCACCACCGTCAGGCCGGACCGGCGCCCGTCGCTGGCGTGCCCGGCCAGCCACCGCCCCACCGTGCCCGGCTCCAGCGCGCCGCCACGCACGTCGAACCCCTCGTCGACCTCGGGCTCCACGGCGGCCAGCGTGTCGAACAGCCGGTCGCGCAACACCCGGAACTCGAGGTCGTCGAAGAGCCGGTGAATGTGGTCGCGATCCCAGGGTTGCAGCCGCAGCGTGTCCGGGGTCTGGGCCAGCGGCACGTCGCGAACCAGGTCGGTGAGCTCGCGGTTGCGCACCACGCTGGCCAGGTTCGCCCGCAGCGCATCGCCAACCTTGCCGCGCACCGAGTCGACGTTGTCCACCAGTGACCGCAGCGAACCGTACTCGGCGATCCACTTGGCGGCGGTCTTCTCCCCCACCCCGGGAATGCCGGGCAGGTTGTCGCTGGGGTCACCGCGCAGCGCGGCGAAGTCCGGGTACTGCTGGGGAGTGAGCCCGTACTTCTCGACCACCGCCTCGGGGGTGAAGCGGGTGAGCTCGCTGACACCCTTGCGCGGGTAGAGCACCGTCACGTCGTCGCTGACCAGCTGCAGCGAGTCGCGGTCACCGGTGACCACCAGGACCCGGTAGCCCTCCTTCTCGGCCTGGGTGGCCAGCGTCGCGATGATGTCGTCGGCCTCGAATCCCGGCTCGGCGAGCACCGTGATGCCCAGTGCGTTCAGGACCTCCTTGGTGATGTCGATCTGGCCACCGAACTCGTCGGGAGTTGACGACCGGGTGGCCTTGTACTCCGGGTAGCGCTCGGAGCGGAAGGTCTGCCGGGACACGTCGAAGGCCGCCGCGATGTGGGTGGGAGCCTCATCTCGCAGCAGGTTGATCAGCATGGCCGTGAAACCGTAGACGGCGTTGGTGGTCAGCCCGCCCCGGGTCTTGAAGTTCTCCGCGGGCAACGCGTAGAACGCCCGAAACGCCAGCGAATTCCCATCAAGCAACATCAGCGTCGGCCTGGCTTGATTCTCGCCGGCCTTGCTGGCGGACGTCTCGACGCTCACGGCTCACACTCTAGGCATCCGGTGTGACGTGCGACGCGGACCCGACCACACGCGGGCCGAACTGCAACACGTTTCAGTTTCCTCCTTCGGCTGGGTAGGCTGGCCCGGTGCCAAAGGTCACCAGCCAACAACCGGCAATCGAGGGATGGTTCGCCACCGATGACGCCGGCAACCCGCATCTGATCGGCAGCAAATGCCCCGAGTGCGGCACCTACGTGTTCCCGCCCCGAGACAACAACTGCCCCAACCCGGCCTGTGCGGGCGACACACTAGAGCCCGTCGCATTGTCGAGCCGCGGAAAGCTCTGGAGCTACACCGAAAACCGGTACGCGCCACCGCCGCCCTATCCCGCGTCGGACCCCTTTGAGCCGTTCGCGATCGCCGCGGTCGCGCTGGCCGACGAGGGGTTGATCGTGCTGGGCAAGGTGGTCGAGGGCACGCTGGCCGCCGACTTGCGGGTCGGCATGGACATGGAGCTGACGACCATGCCGCTGTTCACCGGCGACGACGGTGTGCGGCGCATCGTGCACGCGTGGAGGATCGCCCGAGCATGAGTACGCCCGAACCTGTCTACATCCTGGGCGCCGGAATGCACCCGTGGGGCAAATGGGGCAACGACTTCACCGAGTACGGCGTGGTCGCCGCCCGCGCCGCCCTGCGCGACGCCGGCCTGGACTGGCGTCAGATCCAGCTGGTGGCCGGGGCGGACACCATCCGCAACGGGTATCCGGGCTTCGTGGCAGGCGCCACGTTCGCCCAGAAGCTCGGCTGGAACGGCGTGCCGGTGAGCTCCAGCTACGCCGCGTGTGCCAGCGGTGCCCAGGCGCTGCAGAGCGCCCGTGCCCAGATCCTGGCCGGTTTCTGCGACGTGGCGTTGGTCATCGGCGCCGACACCACCCCGAAGGGCTTTTTCGCGCCGGTGGGCGGCGAGCGCCGCAACGATCCCGACTGGCAGCGGTTCCATCTGATCGGGGCCACCAACCCGGTGTACTTCGCGCTTTTGGCGCGGCGCCGCATGGACCTCTACGGCGCCACGGTCGAGGACTTCGCGCGGGTGAAGGTCAAAAACTCGCGGCACGGCCTGCACAACCCCAACGCCCGGTTCCGCAAGGAGACATCGGTGGACGACGTGCTGGCCAGCCCGATGGTGGCCGATCCGTTGCGGCTGCTGGACGTGTGCGCCACCTCCGACGGGGCGGCGGCGCTGGTTGTGGCCAGCGCCGGGTTCGCCCGCGAACACCTCGGTTCGCTGGACGGGGTGCCGTCGGTGCGCGCGGTCAGCACCGTCACCCCGCGCTATCCGCAGCACCTGCCCGAATTGCCGGATATCGCAACCGACTCGACCGCGGCAGTGCCCGCGCCGGAGCGGGTGTTCAAGGATCAGATCATCGACGCGGCCTACGCCGAGGCCGGCATCGGGCCCCAGGATCTGGGCCTGGCCGAGGTCTACGACCTGTCCACCGCGTTGGAGCTCGACTGGTACGAACACCTGGGGCTATGCCCCAAAGGGGATGCCGAGGCGCTGCTGCGCAGCGGCGCGACCACCATCGGCGGCAAGGTCCCGGTCAACCCGTCGGGCGGGCTGGCGTGCTTCGGTGAGGCCATTCCGGCCCAGGCGATCGCTCAGGTCTGCGAGCTGACCTGGCAGCTGCGCGGTCAGGCCACCGGCCGCCAGGTGGACAACGCCAAGGTCGGCATCACCGCCAACCAGGGCCTGTTCGGGCACGGCTCGTCGGTGATCGTGGCCCGGTAGCGGCCTTGCCGAGCAGACGCAAAATCGCCCAATTCGGGCACAAAAAGGGCGATTTTGCGTCTGCTCGCGCTAGGTGTCTCTAGGGGTATCCAGGGTTTCCAGGATGACTTCGGCCACCCGCTTCATGGTGGTGCGTCGGTCCATGGCGGCCCGCTGAATCCACTTGAACGCCTCCGGCTCGGTCATGCCCTGCTTGGCCTGCAGCAGGCCCTTGGCACGTTCGACGAGCTTGCGGGTTTCCAGCCGGTCAGCCAGCGTCGCGACTTCCTTTTCCAGCGCGGTGATCTCGCTGAACCGGCTGACCGCCAATTCAATGGCCGGGATCAGATCGCTGATGGTGAAGGGCTTGACCAGGTAGGCCATGGCCCCGGCATCACGGGCACGTTCGACCAGGTCGCGCTGGCTGAACGCGGTCAGCACCACGATGGGGGCGATGCGCTTGCTGGCGATCTCCGACGCGGCATCGATCCCGTCGCGACGCGGCATTTTCACATCCATGATCACCAGATCGGGCTTATGTTGCTCGGCCAGTTCGACGGCTTCCTGGCCGTCGCCGGCCTCCCCGACGATGTCGTATCCCTCCTCTCGCAGCATCTCGGCCAGGTCCATGCGGATGAGGGCTTCGTCTTCCGCGATCAGGACCCGGCGTGGCGTGGCGGCGGCGGCGTCGGTGGTGGGGCCGGTCATGACCGACATTGTGTCGTGGGCGGTCGCAGCCGGGCACCTTGGGGGGCGGTCAGTCGAGATCGGGTTCCTTTAAGGTTAGGAAAGCGGGCCCGCAAACAAGCCACGACGCAAGCACGCCCTCGTATCCCAACTGGCAGAGGAAACGGACTCAAAACCCGTCCAGTGTGGGTTCGAATCCCACCGAGGGCACGACGGTGAACGCGAGTGTTCTTGCAGCTCAGAGGCTTATACCAACCACTGTGCAGGGCGCGCCTGGTGGCCCGTGACTACATTCTGACTACATGACCATCAACGCCGCGGTTTGCGGGGAGCTGCGACGCGGGATGCCCGCTAGCCAGCGCGCCGCAGCCTCCCGCAAACCGCGGCGGCAGCTGTCGTCGTGGGGGCGGTGGCTTGGCTGCGGGCCGCACCGCGTGGACGGGCTGCAGGCTGCGAGTATGCCTTACACTCACGGCGCATTTTCGACGAAGGGAACGCGGACGAATGGAAGCCCCCGAAGTGGGCCGCGTCGTGGTTAATCATGCAGTACAAACCTGACCGTCATCGGTTTTCGGGCGCCGATTATTTCCACCCGGAGGTGAAGACATAGTGTTGAAATCTCTTTTTTCTGCAGGAGGCGCAAAAAGTGGTGTCGCGACCGCCGGAGCTCAAAGACTTCAAGTATGAGCTCCGATTGCTAATCGGAGCCGACGAAATCATAACCATCATCGAAGAACGTGATCACGGAAGTGTGCGCGATGAAGATAAATTCGGCAACATTGTCAACTACTTCAAAGACTCCATCTACCTGCACTCAAGAAACTTGCTTAATGCATTAACCAACCAGTTGTCAACTGAAATCGGTGATATTCCACGAGGTATCCACTCTGAACTTTACGGGAAGCTCAAAAAGCCGTTGGAAAGGTATGTGACACATATCGATCATATTCGCGATCAGAAAGGCGTCACTAATAGGATTAACGGTCGTCCCCTGAATGATTACGTGCACGATTTAACAGCAGAAGTAAAGCGATGCTGGAAGGAGTGGATTGATAAAGCGAGCGATCCTAAACACAAACAAGAACTTCAAAAGCACTTCAGCGCTGCGATTAAAGAGGCGGGGGACGATGCTGCGAGACTAAGGCAATTAATAGAAGGGCGGAAGTGATCGCCTTCGCCCCCTTCACGATTAGTGAGTCTGCGTCAGCGGGACAGCCACCCAGCGCTCGTGTCCAGCCCACCGGACGTACAGCTGATTGGGGAGAGGACCACCCCACACCGGTATCAGACACATGTCGAAGCCCTCTCCGGGGTGAAGTACCGCGGACTTTGGCAGGTCCCGGGTAATCGCTTCAATTCGTGAAACGTCAAGCTCGACGTTTTCGGCGATATCGTCGCCGATGTTGCGCAACACAAAGCGATTCTCTGCTGGGTTCTCGATACGCCAGCTGACGTGTGGTGCATTACGTGACCTGCTGACTGCCGGCCCCGCCTTCCATCCGTGGGTCCCCTTAGCGGTCGCGGTATGCGGACGGCCGGGCTTTCGCTCCCATGTCTGACCAAACTTGCGCACCGCCGCTGCATCCCACACGGCACCGCCGCGCAAGTCCGCCAACGGAGCCGGAAACCCCGCTGTCGACCGCAATTGATGCACCCTCTGACGTGAAATTCCCAGCTCGTCCGCAATCTCGGCCGCAGACATCAGCTCAGGCGTCGTGAACGCTTCGGCACGCAATCGATGCTCTGCCTCCCTGACGATCTCCAGGGCAATGGGCGTTCCGGCATGGACTACCTGCATGATCTCGCCATCCATCTTGTGAAGGGCATCAAACATGCTCAAGTGGCCTTGTGCATAGACCGTCACATCAATCCCACGCCCAGGGACGCGAGAGACGGTCGCGTCGAAGTCTTCGAGCTGCGTCTCCCACTCGTCCATCGTCGCCATCGCGGGGTCGGCGTCAAACCGCAGGGTAATTACCCAGTCAGTTGTCATCGCTCGCCTCCTTCCTACGCTGTGCCCGTTGTTCTTTCTTGCTCGGCGGTGGCCACGGCAGGCCGGCCCTCTTCAGCGCGACCAACAGATCCTGCATGCGCCGGTATTCGTTGCTGGGAGAGGCAGGGAACCGAACGATGTAGTTGCCTCGCGGGTCGTAGAAGCGGGTATATCCGTTGGCGTCATCCTCAACCGTCCACTGCTGCGATTGCGCCCACTTCGCGACCTTGTCGATTGCGCTGTTCACATCGTCTCCTTAACCCTTGCGGGTTGTCAAGAGTAATGTCCAACACGATACATTGTCAAGGGTTAGCTGTTATGCCCGAACACCTGAGCTACACGGTGACTACATTCTTGGTTAATCACCGTTAATCCCGGTTCAACTCCGTTAATGTCAAACCCGCAGGTAGACGGCATATTTATCCATTTGCCGAGGTAACCGGCAACACGCGATTAGAGTTCGAATCCCACCGAGGGCACGACAAGAGGCGCCCCACACGTCGTCGCACTCGGTCAACATCAAGCTCAGCGGTTACGCTGTGAGTCGTGGCGGCTAACACATGCGGCGCCCCACCCAGAGGGTCAGAGGGCTGGTCGCAACGCCCGGACTGCGTTGCGGCCGTGCGCTCGGCGGCACGCGCCCCCAGCCAGCACCACGCCGAAACGGTCGCGCGCCGACAGCGCATCCTCAGCGTCACCGCCTGGCTGGCCGTGATGGTCAGCGGGAGCTTTGTGGTCGTACAACTTCTGACGGGCGCATGGATCTGGCAGCTGACCTCGATCAATATTGCGGCCGCGGTGGTTTTCGCAATCGTCCCAATGTTGCACCACTTCGGGGAATTGGTGGCACCGCTGACCTTCATCGGTGCGGCCTACACCACAGTGTTCGCCAGCTGCTTGGACGTGGGCACCGGCTCCGGCGCACAGCTGTTCTTCCTCGTCGGGGCCTGTCTGGTGGTGCTGGTACTGGGGATTGAACACATCGTGCTGGCGAGCTTCCTGGCGGCGGTTGCCGCCGCCCTGATCATCGCAACCGAATTCCTGGTCCCGCGCGATACCGGGCTCCAACCGGCCTGGGCGACGTCAACCGGTTTCGTCATCACCACCCTTTCCTCCTGCGTGATGGTGTTAGTGACGGTGTGGTTCGCCCTACGGGACACCTCGCGCGCCGAGGCGATGATGGAAGCCCAGTACGCGCGCTCCGAGGCCCTGCTTGCCAACATGTTGCCGGCCAGCATCGCCGAACGACTCAAGGAGCCCGTGCGACAGGTCATCGCCGACAAGTACGACGAGGCCTCGGTGCTGTTCGCCGACATTGTGGGGTTCACCGAGCGCGCCAGCGGCACCGCGCCGGTCGACCTGGTCCGGTTCCTGGACCGCCTCTACAGCGCCTTTGACGCGCTGGTGGACCAGCACGGGCTGGAGAAAATCAAGGTGAGCGGCGATTCCTACATGGTGGTCAGCGGGGTGCCCCGGCCGCGGCCCGACCACGCGCAGGCGCTGGCCGACTTCGCGCTCGACATGGTCGCCGTGGCGGCGCGACTCAAAGATCCGCACGGCCGCGCGGTGCCGCTGCGGGTGGGCATGGCCACCGGCCCGGTGGTCGCGGGTGTCGTGGGTTCTCGCCGGTTCTTCTACGACGTGTGGGGGGACGCGGTCAACGTGGCGTCCCGAATGGAATCCACCGACTCGGTGGGGCAGATCCAGGTGCCAGATGAGGTCTACGAACGGCTGAAGGACGACTTCGTGCTGCGCGAACGCGGCCACATCCATGTCAAAGGCAAAGGCGTCATGCGCACCTGGTATCTGATCGGCCGCAAGACAGCCACGGATTCCGCCGATCTGCTTGCCGAGGAGCCGCGCACCGCACGCGTCTAGGCTCCACCGCGCTGTGCCAGAACCACCCTGTACCAGAACCGCCACATGGGTCACACTGGTGCCATGGAACCCAGCCCCGTAACGAGCCCTACACCGCTGCCTGTCCCAAGCTTGTTGCCGCACTTATGGAAATCCACCCTGGTATCGGGGGTGCTGTCGCTGATCCTTGGCGCCCTGGTGCTGGCCTGGCCCGGAAAATCCGTCCTGGTCGCCGCCATCGCGTTCGGCGTCTACCTGCTGATCACCGGAATCGCGCAGGTTGTGTTCGCGTTTGGTCTGCATGTCGCGGCGGGCAGTCGAATCCTGTTATTCATCAGTGGAGCGGCCTCGCTGATCCTTGCCGTGCTGGCGTTCCGCCATTTCGGCGACGCGGTTCTGCTGCTGGCCATTTGGATCGGCATCGGGTTCATCTTTCGCGGCGTTGCCACAACGGTTTCCGCGATCAGCGATCCGGCGCTGCCGGGACGAGGGTGGTCGATTTTCGTCGGCTTGATCAGCCTGGTCGCCGGCATGATCGTGATGGCAGCGCCGTTCGAATCGATCATCACCCTGGCGATCGTCGTCGGCGCCTGGTTTGTGGTGATCGGCGCCTTCGAGATCGTGTCCTCGTTCGGCATCCGCAAGGCGTCACAAGCGCTCGGCCAATAGGTCTGCCACCGGGCGCCCGAAATTGCCGGTAGCGTAGGCCCGTCCCCTCTACTACACTTCGTCGTACCCGCTGGAATAGGCCCCGCATTCTCGGGAGATGACAGATGAATGTCGTCGACATGTCGCGGTGGCAGTTCGGTATCACCACCGTCTACCACTTCATCTTCGTGCCGCTAACCATCGGCCTGGCGCCCCTGCTGGCCGTCATGCAGACGGCGTGGGTCATCACCGATAACGTCGCCTGGTATCGGCTGACCAAGTTCTTCGGCAAGTTGTTTCTGATCAACTTCGCCATCGGCGTGGCGACCGGGATCGTGCAGGAGTTTCAGTTCGGGATGAACTGGAGCCAGTACTCCCGGTTCGTCGGCGACATCTTCGGGGCACCGCTGGCCATGGAGGGCCTGGCCGCCTTCTTCTTTGAGTCCACCTTCATCGGCTTGTGGATCTTCGGCTGGAACCGGCTGCCCCGGCTGATTCACCTGGCCTGCATCTGGATCGTCGCCATTGCGGTTAACGTGTCCGCGTTCTTCATCATCGCGGCGAACTCCTTTATGCAGCACCCGGTTGGCGCGCACTACAACCCGGACACCCGGCGCGCCGAATTGACCGACATTTTGGCGTTGCTCACCAATAACACCGCACAGTGGGCGTTTTTGCACGCGGTCACCGGTTCGTTGCTGACGGCCGGCGCATTCGTGGCCGCGGTGAGCGCCTGGTGGCTGGTCCGTTCGCGCACCGCCACGGTCGGTCCCGGTACCCGCGCCATGTTTCGACCCGCGACCATCCTGGGATGTTGGGTGGCGTTGGCGGCCACCGCCGGCTTGTTTTTCACCGGCGATATCCAGGGCAAGCTGATGTTCAAGCAGCAACCGATGAAAATGGCGTCGGCGGAATCGTTGTGCGACACCCAAACCGATCCGAACTTCTCCATCCTGACGGTGGGCCGGCAGAACAACTGCGACAGCCTCACCCGGGTCATCGAGGTGCCCTACGTGCTGCCGTTCCTCGCCGAAGGCAGGACGAGCAATGTCACGCTGCAGGGCGTGCGCGACATTCAGCAGCAATACGAACAGCGTTTCGGGCCAAACGACTACCGGCCAAACCTGTTCGTCACGTACTGGTCGTTCCGGGTGATGATCGGTTTGCTGGCGATTCCGGTGCTGTTCGCGTTGGTGGCGCTGTGGCTCACCCGCGGGGGCCGCATCCCGCATCAGCGGTGGTTTTCCTGGCTGGCGCTGTTGACCGTTCCCACGCCGTTCCTGGCCAACAGCGCCGGCTGGATATTCACCGAGATGGGCCGTCAGCCCTGGATTGTTGTCCCCAACCCGACCGGGGATCAGCAGGTTCGCCTCACCGTCGCGCAGGGCGTCTCCAGCCATGCGTCCGCCATGGTGGTCGCATCCCTGGTGACTTTTACCCTGGTCTACGCCGTGCTCGCGGTCGTCTGGTGCTGGCTGCTCAAACGCTACGTCGTCGAGGGACCGCAGGAACACGACGCCGAACCGGCGGCGACACGCACAACCGGTGCCGACGAGGTAGCGCCATTGTCTTTCGCGTATTGAGGCGTACCGACCCCAGAAAAGGAGCTCACCGGTGGAACTCTCCGAATTGTGGTTCGGCATCATCGGGGCGCTGTTTGTCGGCTTCTTCATCCTCGAAGGGTTCGATTTTGGCGTCGGCATGTTGATGGAGCCGCTGGCCCGCGTCGGCTCCGGCGACCCCGAAACCCACCGCCGCACAGCGCTGAACACCATCGGCCCGGTTTGGGATGGCAACGAGGTCTGGTTGATCACCGGCGGCGCGGCGATGTTCGCGGCGTTTCCCGGTTGGTATGCCACCGTTTTTTCTGCGCTGTATCTGCCGCTGCTGGTGATCCTGTTCGGCATGATCGTGCGCGCCGTGGCCATCGAGTGGCGCGGCAAGGTCGACGACGTGAAGTGGCGTGGCTGGGCCGATTTCGGCATCGCGGCGGGGTCCTGGCTGCCCGCCGTGCTGTGGGGGGTAGCGTTCGCCATCCTGCTACGCGGACTGCCGGTGGACGGCACCGGTGAGGCGCATCTGACGATCACCGATGCGCTCAACGCCTACACGCTATTGGGCGGGTTGGCCACCGCCGGCCTGTTCCTGCTCTACGGCGCGGTGTTCCTCGCCTTGAAGACCGCCGGCCCGATCCGCGACGACGCCCACCGGATCGCCGCCTGGCTTACCCTGCCGGTGACCGGACTGGTTGCGGGCTTTGGAGTTTGGACGCAACTGGCGCATGGCAAGCAATGGACCTGGGCGGTGCTCGGGGTGGCGGTGCTCGCCCAGTTGGCGGCGGTGCTGCTGGTGTTGCGACGGGTATCCGACGGGTGGGCGTTCGTGTGCACCCTGGTGGTCGTCGCGGCCGTGGTGGTGCTGGTGCTGGGCTCGCTGTACCCGAACCTGGTGCCGTCGACGCTAAACGGCGACTGGAACGTGACAATCTACAGCGCCTCGTCGACCCCGTACACGCTGAAAATCATGACCTGGGTGACGGCGTTCTTCGCTCCGCTGACCGTGGCGTACCAGGCGTGGACGTATTGGGTTTTCCGGCAACGGATCTCGGCTGATCGGATACCTCCGCCCAGCGGTCTGGCAAGGCGCCCGTCCTGAGCGGGCACGGCTCGCGGGCGCCGCTGGATCCGCGACTGTGGCGGGCATCGGAAGCTTTGCGTCGCTACCTGATTGCCTCGGTGGCCTGCGGCGTGGCGATCGCCGGCTGCGCAATCGGCTCGGCGATCGTGCTGGCGAGCATCGTCGCCCACGTCATCAGCGATCCCGCGGCACGCAGCCTGCGGTGCTGGCTTGGACAGCTATCAATCTTGTTTGCGTTGTGGGCCGTTCGTACGATGACACGCTGGCTGCAGGCGCGTCTGGGCCAGCGCGGGGCCAGTGCGGTGATCGCCGAGCTCACCGGGCAGGTGCTGGCCGCGGTGACCGCGCGCCAACCCAGTCAGCAGGCGACACAGCGGGACGCCGCGGCCGTGGTGGTTACCCGTGGTCTGGACGGTTTGCGTCCCTACTTCACCGGTTACCTGCCGACCCTGCTGCTCGCGGTGATCCTGACGCCGGCCACAGTTGCGGTGATCGCCGTCTACGACCCGAAATCGGCTGCCGTCGTGGTGATCACCCTGCCGCTGATACCCGTGTTCATGGTGTTGATCGGGCTGGCCACCGCTGAGCGATCGACCGCTGCCCTGGCCACCATGACCACGCTGCAGGCCCGGCTGCTGGATCTGATCGCCGGTATCCCCACCCTGCGAGCCCTGGGACGGGCTCGGGATCCGGAACACCGCATCGCCGAACTGGGGGCCGCCCATCGACGCTCGGCAATGGCGACGCTGCGGATCGCGTTCCTGTCGGCGCTGGTCCTGGAGTTGCTGGCCACCCTCGGGGTGGCGCTGGTCGCGGTCGGCATCGGCTTGCGCCTGGTGTTCGGCGCGATGAGCCTGAGCGCCGGTTTGACGGTCCTGCTGCTGGCCCCGGATGTGTACTGGCCGCTGCGCCGCATCGGTGTGGAATTTCATGCCGCCCAAGACGGGAGGGCCGCGGCCGACCGGGCTTTCGCGCTGATCGGTCAGCCCGCCGCGACCCCGGGCCGACAGACGGTACCAGCCCGCGGCGCCCAGATCCGCCTGGAAAACCTCAGCGTCGCAACCCGCGACGGCCGCGCACCGCATGATCTGACCGCGGTGATCGAACCCGGCCAGGTCACGGTGCTCACCGGACGAAACGGCACCGGCAAAAGCACCGCGCTGCAGGTGATCGCCGGCCTCACCGTCCCGTCGTCTGGCCGGGTTACGGTGGCCGGTGTCGACGTCACCGAGCTGGAGCCTGCCGCCTGGTGGCGCCAGGTGTCCTGGCTGCCGCAGCGCCCGGTGCTGGTCCCGGGTACCGTGCGAGCCAACCTGACCCTGCTCGGCGCACCCAATGATCTTGAACGCGCCTGCGCGGCAACCGGATTCGACGCGGTGGTGGCCGAGCTGCCGGACGGATGGGATACCGTGCTCGGCCGCGGAGGAGTGGGCCTGTCGCTGGGGCAACGGCAACGGCTGGGTCTGGCCCGCGCGCTGGGATCACCCGCCCCGGTGTTACTGCTCGACGAGCCCACCGCGCACCTGGACGCCGACACCGAGGACCGGGCGCTGGCCGCCATCGTCGAGCGCGCCCGCGCCGGGGCCACCGTGGTGATCGTCGCCCACCGCGAGCGAGTCGTCGCGATCGGCGACCGAGTCGTCGAGGTCAGCTCCGACAGCGAGGTGCGTTATGCGCCGGTCTGATCCCGCGGAGTTCGCAACCGCGGCGAGGCCGGGCGCGGTCCCCCGCAAGCGGGTGGTGCCCCCGGGTCGCCGCCAGCTGGCCCTCGCCGCTGGCCTCTTGCGTCCCCGGCTGCCCCGCATCCTGGCGGCGATCGCGCTGAGCGTGCTGTCGCTGGGCAGTGCGCTGGCGCTGGCCGGCGTGTCGGCGTGGCTGATCACGCGGGCCTGGCAGATGCCGCCGGTGCTGGATCTGTCCGTCGCGGTCGCGGCCGTCCGGGCGCTCGCGATATCGCGGGGCCTGCTGCACTATTGCGAACGATTGGCCACCCACGACACCGCGCTGCGCGCGGCGGGCGCGGCCCGGGTGCGGATCTATCACCGGCTGGCCAACGGGCCGGCCGCGGCGGCTGTCCGGCTGCACAGCGGAGAGCTGGTGACCCGGGTCGGCGCCGACGTCGATGCGTTGGCCGACGTGCTGGTGCGCGCCGTGGTACCGATAGCGGTCGCGGCGGTGCTGGCGCTGGCGGCAACCGCGGTCGTGGGGGCCATTTCGCCGCCGGCGGCCGCGGTGCTGGCGCTGTGCCTGCTGATCGCCGGGGTGGTTGCGCCCCGGCTCGCCGGCAGGGCCGCCGCGACGCAGGAAGCCGTCGCCCGGCACCAGCATTGCCAACGCGACACGTCGGCCATGCTGGCGCTCGAACACGCACCCGAGCTGCGTGTCGCCGGTGTCCTTCCGGAGATCATCGCCGAATCGCAGCGGCGACAACGGGCCTGGGGGGACGCTCTGGACGCCGCCGCCCGGCCGGCCGCCGTCGCGGCGGCCACGCCGACCGCGGCGATCGGGGCCAGCGTGCTCGGCGCGGTGGTGGCCGGGATCGGCATGGCGCCCACGGTCGCGCCCACCACCCTGGCGGTGCTGATGCTGTTGCCGCTGTCGGCGTTCGAGGCGACCACCGCCCTACCGGGAGCAGCCGTCCAGCTGACCCGGTCCAGACTGGCCGCACGTCGCCTGCTCGACCTCACCGCGCACGATCGTCCTCACAAGGCGGCCGCCGCCACGATGCCGCGACCCGCCGTCACCGGCCGGCTATCGGCCGACGTGGATTGCGGTCACCGCGGAACGCGGTACCACGGGGTGGCCGTCGACCTACCGGCGGGGGCCCGGCTTGCCGTCACCGGCCCCAGCGGCTCCGGCAAAACCGCGCTGCTGATGACGCTGGCCGGCCTGCTGCCGCCGGTGCGCGGCCGGGTGCTGCTCGACGGAACCGACCTGACCGACATCGATGAAGCCGAACTACGCAGCACCGTCGTCTATTTCGCTGAAGACGCCCACATCTTCGCGACCACGGTCAGGGACAACTTGCTGGTTGCCCGTGGCGATTGCGGCGACGACGAACTCACCGCCGCCCTGGCCGCAGTCGGCCTGGGCGGATGGCTGGCCGGTCTACCCGAGGGGCTGTCGACGGTGTTGGTCGGTGGCGCGCAGGCGGTCTCGGCGGGCCAGCGCAGGCGATTGCTGCTGGCCAGGGCGGTCCTCTCGCCCGCCCGGATCGTGCTGCTCGACGAACCCACCGAACATCTGGATGTTGCCGACGCCGATCTGCTGCTACGAGATCTGTTGCGCCCCAGCGGCACGCTGATGGGCCCAGCGCGCACCGTCGTGGTGGCGACCCACCACCTCCCCGGGGACCTCGGCTGTGCCGAACTGCCGCTCAAAGGTGCCGCCGGCGCGGCATGAACTCCAGCGACAGCAACACGAAAACCAACGGAAATACCTGAGTCATCGAGATCAGCGCGTAGCGCCGGCCGTCCAAGGCGTGGAATTTGCGTAGGTATCGGTACAGCGACTCGAGGGCGATCAACGGGTCAAGCAGATGGACCAACACGTAGCTGCAGCGCCGAAGCCCGCTGCGCTGGCGGTCGGCGAAGAGTTCCGGGAATGCCGCAAATGCCAATGACACCCGTTGCGCCCCAGCTTCTCTGGCGGCGGTGATCATGTCGACGCTGAGGCGTTCGTCGATCCCGTTGGGGGCACCACGACGCCGCCACGGCACGTCGAGGGACACGTCGCTGCCCGCGCCGGCGGTCGCGTACCGATGGAAGCCTTGCACCCGGCCCTCGGCGTCCCTGGCGATGATCAGCTGTATTCCCGGGTAACGGCCGGCCAACACGCCGTCGAGGTTCATGCAGAATCCACGATCGGTGTGCGCCCCGCTCGCTGAGGCCAACAGCACCTCGGTCAGCTCCGCCCGTTGGTTATCGTCGAGTTCTTGCTCGGCGACCATCTCGGTGGTGATGCCGAAGTTGTGCGTGCGTTGCACCGCCTGCCGCAGGTTGCGGAACTTGCGCCCGACCATGTCAAAACTGGACGCGTCGACCACCACGTCGCGACCGATGGGTATCGCACGCAACGATTGGCCGATCACGGCCTCGTCGCTCCACAGCGGCAGCCGGCGCTCGCTGCAGCCCACCACCACGATCCGCCAACCGTGGGTGTGGCACATGGCGGCAAAGTCGGCGACCAGCTCAGCAAACTGCGCCTCGTCACCGATCGGGTCCCCACCGACCACCGCGAATCCCATGCGGGTCCGGTATGCCAGCGCAGCGGCGCCGTCCGCGCTGAAGTGGTAACACTTGCCGGCCTGCATGGCGAACGGCGCCAGCGGGTCCGCCTTGGTGGCGTTGACCAGAGCCCACACCCGGGGCAGATCTTCGGGTCGCGGATAGGCGGCCGTCGGCCACATCAACACCAGGCCGGAACTGGCGATCAGCGCCTCGCCGAGCAAGTCGAAGAACAACACGTGCACCGCCAGGCCCACCACCAGGAACGCGCCGGCCGCGGCCGCATGCATTGCCGTCACCGGGCGGCCAAGGAAGATGCCCCGGGCGATCAACGCCACCGCCGCCAGCACCGTCAGCGACCAACTCAAGCGGCCGGTGGCCTGCCAATCGGCGTGCCGGTAGTCGTGGGCGAGCAGTGCGATCAGCCAGCATGCCACGCAGAACAGGGCCACGGCGCCGAGGCAGCGCGCCCGCAGCGAGTCGACGTGCACGACGACGCGTTCGCGCGCGCGAACCCTCGGTACCACATCGACCGACGGTTCGTTCACCCTCACCTCCCGATGAGCTGCCAACAACAGGAACGGTACGCCTGAGAACCGCGGTGCTCGGCACAAAACCGGCAGACGCACCGCATGTGTCTATCGGGGAGCGGCAGGAAAGTACTTCAACACCCCCTCTTGGACCACCGTGGCGATGAGTTGCCCGGAGCGGTCGAAGAAGTGCCCGCTGCCCAGCCCGCGGGAGTCCGCGGCCACCGGCGACGACGTGGAATACAGCACCCAGTCGTCGAAATTGACCTGACGGTGAAACCACACCGAGTGGTTGGCCGATGCCGCGAAGATGCGGTCGAAACCCCACGACAGCCCGTGGGTGGTGATCACCGGGTCCAGCACGGTGGTATCGGAGGAATACAGCATCGTCGCGGTGTGCAGCACCGGATCGTCGGGCATGGCACCCAGGGCCTTGAGCCAGACCCGGTTGTAGGGCAGCCGATCGCCCTTGGTCCGCATCACCCAGGCGGGGTCGTTGGTGTATCGCCACTCGATGGGCCGCAGCGCGTTGACGAAGTGCGGCACGGTGTCCTCGTAGCCGCGCAACAGCTCGCCAATCGTCGGCAGCGTGTGCGGTTCGGCCACCTGAGGCGGATCGACGGAGTGCTCCAGCCCCCGCCCACCGGACATGTAGGAGATCATCGCCGAGGACAACAGGGTTCCGTCCTGGACCGCGTCCACGCGCCGATTGGCGAAACGGCGCTCATCGCGCAGCCGCACGACGTGGAATTCGATGTCCTTGGCGGTGTCGCCGCCGTTGATGAAATGCACCGAGAGCGCGCTGGGCGGCAGGTCTGCACGGGGTAGTGTGCGGCTACCCGCCACGAACGACTGCGCCATGAGAAGTCCGCCGAATGTTCGCATCGGGTTCTTGCTGGGATGTGATCCGGTGAACCGGTCGTCGGTGACCCGGCGGAGATGCAGTACCGACAGCAGTTCCTCGAAATCCGATGTCGGTTTTTCTCGCGCATTCGGCTCATCGCCAGCCGCCACGGGCATGCTCTCCTTTGGGATTAGACGTCGTCCTCCCCGATCCGGTGCACGTGGATCAGGTTGGTCGAGCCCACTGTGCCCGGAGGGGCGCCGGCGACGATGACCACCAGGTCACCGCGCCTGTAGCGGCCCAGCTCGAGCAGCGACTTGTCGACCTGGCGGATCATCCCGTCGGTAGACCTCATGTGCGGGACGATGAACGTTTCGGTGCCCCAGGTCATGGCCAGTTGGCTGCGTACCTCGGGCAGATCGGTGAAGGCCAGCAGCGGCAGCGGGGTGTGCAGGCGGGCCAAGCGCCGCACGGTGTCGCCGGATTGCGTGAAGGCGACCAGGGCCTTGGCGTCGAGTCGCTCGCCGATGTCGCGGGCCGCATAGGAGATCACGCCCCGCTTGGTGCGCGGCACATGCGTCAACGGTGGAGCGGCCGTCGAATTCTCCTCAACCGCACACACGATCTTCGACATGGTCCGCACCGCCGCCAACGGGTATTTCCCGACCGACGTTTCGCCGGACAACATCAGTGCGTCAGCGCCGTCGAGCACGGCGTTGGCGACGTCGGACGCCTCGGCACGGGTCGGCCGTGAGTTCTCGATCATCGAATCGAGCATCTGGGTCGCCACGATGACCGGCTTGGCGTTTTCGCGGGCCATCTGGATGGCCCGCTTTTGCACCAGCGGAACCTCTTCCAACGGCAGCTCGACACCCAAGTCGCCGCGAGCCACCATGACGCCGTCAAACGCGAGCACGATGGCCTCGAGATTGTCGATGGCTTCGGGCTTTTCCAGCTTGGCGATCACCGGTACCCGCCGGCCGATCCGGTCCATCACCTCGTGGACCAGCTCGATATCCGACGGCGAGCGCACGAACGAAAGCGCGACCATGTCGACGCCGAGGTTCACCGCGAACGTGAGGTCCTCGATGTCCTTCTCCGACAGCGCAGGGGCGGTCACCTTCATCCCGGGCAGCGACATGCCCTTGTTGTCGCTGACCGGGCCACCTTCGACGACGGTGCAGATCACATCGTCACCCTCGACGCCATCGACCACCAACCCGATCTTGCCGTCGTCGATCAGGACCCGATCACCGGCGGCCGCGTCCATGGCTAACCGCTTGTAGGTGGTCGACACGCGGTCATGGCTGCCTGGGCAGTCGCTGACGGTGATTCGGACGGTTTCCCCGTCGGCCCAGTAGGTGGGCCCGGTGGCAAAGCGCCCCAACCTGATCTTCGGGCCCTGCAGGTCGGCAAGCACACCGACCGCGCGCCCGGTGGCATCGGAGGCCGCCCGGACCCGCTCGTAAGCGGCCTTGTGATCCTCGTAGTTGCCGTGACTAAAGTTCATTCGGGCGACGTCCATTCCGGCCTCGACCAAGGCCATCACCATGTCGTCTTGTTGGGTGGCCGGCCCGAGAGTGCAGACGATTTTTCCGCGTCTAGTCACGACGACAAAGCATAGTCCCGCTCGCTGGCATCGGGGTGTTTCGAAGACGCTACGCAAATGGCCGAACCGCGGACGGCTACCCGCTCAGCACCGTCGGTACCAAGGGGAAGCCGGGTAGGTTACGCAGCACCGTCCACCCGATCATCGCGACCGCCACCGTGATCATCACCGGTATCGGCCGCAACGACTGGCCGCGGTGGTGGCGCAGCAGAACCCAACCCGCTAGCACCGGGATACCGAAGAGCGCAAAGACGTTGTCGTTGATGCTGGCCGCTAGGTCACCGTGCAGCAGATCGTGCATCATCCGGAGACCACCGCAGGCGGGACAATTCCAGCCGGTGAGCAACTTGAACGGGCACCGTGGGTACGGCGAATGCGGGTCATGCGGGTCGACGAGTCCGATGTAGCCTAGGGCGCCGGCCAGCAGCACCGCCGAACCCGCGGCACCGCAGCGACGAAGACGACGGAGACTAGGTTCCATCGCGCAACGGGCGGCCCCAAGGGTCGCTCACATTGTCGGTCAATATCAGCAATGCGTCGATAAGACCCCAGATGACCGCGCCCACTCCGCATGTCAGCCAGCCCACGAGCAGCTGCGCGATACCCAACCCGGTGTGACCGATGTAGATGCGCCCGATACCGGCGATCCCGATCAGTCCAAGCAGCTGCAGTAAACCCGCAACCGTTTTCGATTTGTCGGAGTATGGCTTCCCGCTCACGGGGTGCCGACCAAAGGGCGCCGACGGGTCGACGTAGGCGCCGCCCGCCGCGTACTGCGGATATGACGGATACTGCGGAGGAAAGGGCGGCGGGTATCCCGGTGGCTGCTGCGGCGAGCCGGGCGGCGCGCCAGACCACGGCTGGTCGGTCACCGTTTCAGCATGCCATGTCCACCCGCCTTCACGCCCGAGTTACCGCGGCGGACATTGCCCAGCGGTTGCCCCGGTGAGCAACGTCCGCTCGTCATCGGCGGCGCCGCCGTGACCGCGGCACTGTGCCCGGGCAGACAGATTCAACGCAGCCCGGGGTTGACTTGGCATGCGCATCATCTTCGGAGCAAAACCACCCGTTATTGGCATCACATGCCAGCAGATGGTCGCGGTCGCGGCCCGCGTCGGCTGCGGGGCCTGATTCGCCATTGCCACGGACACCGGCACCACCAGGATGCAAACGGCCAGGTTATGTTCCACCTACGTTGGGAGGCCGCTACCTGCCCGACCGATGCCTCAGATTCCTCAGCCGGACTCGCCAACCCCGCCGGGTGGTAGTCGCCTCCGACGTCGGGCTCGCGGCTGGCTTATCGCCGTCACCGGCCGGCTCTTGCTCGCTGGATGTCGCGGTCTCTGTCGTCGTCACCGGCTCAGCTGCTTCGACAACGGCCGTGACTTCTTCGGCTGCTTCGGTCACCGCCGCCGGCTCGGACTGTCCTTCGGACTCAGCGAGCGCAGCGCTAGCGACTTCGGGCTCCTCGGTTACCGCTTCGGCTACAGGTTTTTCGGCTTGGGACTCAACGGTTTCCGGCGCTGCTGCCAGGTCCGCGATGTCACGCTCGGCCGCCTCGGCCTCTTCGGCCTCAGCCTCCGGCTGGGCTTCAGCCGCTTGGGCCTCAGGCTCTTCGGCCTCGACCTCGGCAGTCTCAGGCTTCTCGACGTCAGCCTCGGTGATCTCGGCATCCGCACCCGCGGACTCCGCAACCCCCGCTGTGGCTTCGGACTCGTCGGCTGGCGGCCCCTCGACTTCAGGCTCGGCGACCGCGGCCCGCAGAGTCTGGGCCTCTCCCACGTCAGCCTCGGCAACTTCGGCCGTCGCAGTCTCGGGCTCCTCGGCCTCCCCGTGCTCCGGCTCGGCTGCTGCCGCAGACGCCACCGTTTCGACCGAATCAGCCGATTCGGCGTCCTTCGCCGAACCAACAGGCGCCGCAGCGGTCGCGGCCGAGGCCGCGGCAACAGCGGCAAGCTCCGCGGGCTCGGGCTCCGGAAGCTCTTCGGCAAACTCGGGCCGGCCGCGCACGACCGCCGGATCCTCGCGGCCTTTGGGCGCCAAAATGACGTAGACCACGGCCCCGATAAACACGAAAGTCGAGGTGAACGAATTGATCCGGATGCCGGCGAGGTGCGTGGCGGTGTCGTCACGCAGCAACTCGACGCCGAATCGGCCGACACAGTACAGCGCGACATAGAGCGCGAACAGGCGCCCGTGACCGAAGGTGAAGCGGCGGTCCAAGTAGATCAATGCGGCGAATACCAAGACGTTCCATAGCAATTCGTAGAGGAATGTCGGCTGCACGACGAGTGCCACCTGACCCGTCGAGACGCCATCCAAGGAATGCACGTCGACGAATCCGGCGGGATCGCGACGGTAAAAGATCTCCAGGCCCCACGGCAGCGTGGTTTCCCGGCCATACAGCTCCTGGTTGAAGTAGTTTCCGAGCCGACCTATCGCCTGCGCCAAGATGACCCCGGGGGCGATCGCGTCGAGCACGGGCGGCAGCGGAATTCCGCGAAGCCGGCACCCGATCCATCCGCCCACCGCACCGAGGGCTACCGCGCCCCAGATCCCCAAGCCCCCGTCCCAGATACGCAGCGCCGCGCCGAACCCGGCACCCCCCTCACCGAAATATGTCCGCCAATCGGTAGCCAGGTGATAGAGGCGGCCACCGATCAAACCGAAGGGCACCATCCACAGCGCGAGGTCGTAAACCGTACCGCGCTCGCCGCCGCGGGCCACAAAGCGCCGATCGCCGATCAGCATTGCCACCACGATCCCGGCGATGATGAAAAACGCGTAGGCGCGAATCGGCAGCGGCCCAAGGTGCCACACTCCGCGCGGCGGACTGGGGAAGTAGGCGAGCCAGATCGTCGTCACGCGGACATCCTCTGGCGCACACCGGCGGCAAGGTCCGCGGCCAGCGCACGCAAGCTGGCCAAACCCTCGCCCAACGCCGACACCAGCGCCGAGCCGACGATCACCCCGTCGGCATAGCTGCCGATCTGCGCAGCCTGCTCGCGCGACCGCACACCCAGGCCGACCCCGACAGGTATGTCAGACACCGCCTTTACCCTCCCCACCAGTGTGGGCGCGGCCTGCGAAACCGTATCGCGCGCCCCGGTAACCCCCATTGTCGACGCGGCGTAGACGAACCCGCGTGAAGCCTCGACGGTTTTCGCCAATCGTTCGGGCGTCGACGACGGCGCCACCAAAAAAACGCGGTCCAACTGATGCTCGTCGGATGCCGCAAGCCACCGTTGCGCCTCCTCGGGAATGAGGTCGGGAGTGATGAGTCCGTGCCCACCCGCCGACGCCAAATCTCGCGCGAATACCTCAACCCCATAGCGCAGCACCGGATTCCAGTACGTCATCACCACCGCACTACCACCGGCTTTGCTGATCGCCTCGACCGCGGCCAAGGTATCCCGGACCCGCACTCCCCCACGCAGCGCCGCCTCGGTAGCCCGCTGGATGGTGGGGCCGTCCATACCCGGATCCGAATAGGGCACACCGACTTCGATGATGTCGCAGCCGGATTCGACTAACGCGACCATGGCCCGAACAGACGTCGGCACATCGGGGTAACCGGTGGGCAGATATCCGATCAGCGCCGAGCGATCATCCGCCCGGCACGAATCGAAAAGCGGTCCCAGCCTACTCGCCCGGCGTTGCTGCACAGTCATCATCAAACCGACTCGCCCGCATCGCCGTTGGGTGTCAACAGGCCGAACCACTTGGCGGCCGTCTCGACATCCTTGTCACCCCGGCCCGACAGATTCACCACTATGACCGCCCCCCTTCCCAATTCAACACCCAGCTTGAGGGCGCCCGCCACCGCATGCGCGGATTCGATGGCCGGGATGATGCCTTCGGCGCGACAGAGCAGACGGAACGCCTCCATCGCCTCGGAATCGGTGATCGGCCGGTATTGGACGCGCCCGGTCTCGCTGAGCCACGCGTGTTCCGGGCCCACCCCCGGATAATCCAATCCCGCCGAGATCGAGTGGGATTCGATGGTCTGGCCGTCCTCGTCCTGCAGCAGGTAGGAGAACGATCCCTGGAATGCACCGGGAGAACCACCGGTGAGTGTGGCCGCATGCCGGCCGGTCTCGACACCGTCGCCCGCCGCCTCGAATCCGACCAAGCGCACACCCGGATCGTCGAGGAACGCGTGAAAGATCCCGATGGCATTGGATCCTCCACCGACACAGGCCACCACCGCATCCGGCAGCCTGCCCGCTTGATCCTGGATCTGAACACGCGCCTCCATGCCAATGATTCGCTGAAAATCACGCACCATTGTGGGGAAAGGATGCGGTCCGGCAGCCGTGCCGAAGCAGTAATACGTGTTGTCAGCGTTGCTGACCCAGTCCCGGAACGCCTCATTGATGGCGTCTTTGAGTGTCCTCGAGCCGGTGTCGACGGAGACGACCTCGGCCCCCAGCAGGCGCATCCGCGCCACGTTCAGCGCCTGACGCGCGGTGTCGACGGCCCCCATATAAATGACACAGTCCAGGCCAAGCAGCGCGCACGCGGTTGCGGTGGCCACCCCGTGCTGGCCGGCGCCCGTCTCGGCGATGACGCGGGTCTTGCCCATCCGGCGCGCCAGCAACGCCTGGCCGAGCACGTTGTTGATTTTGTGAGAACCGGTGTGGTTCAGGTCTTCTCGCTTCAAGAAGATGCGCGCCGACCCGGCGTGCTCGGCGAGCCGGGTTGTCTCGTACAGCGGCGACGGTCTGCCGGCATAGTGTGCCTGCAACTTGTCGAGGGTGTCCAGGAAATCCTGATTGACGCGTTCCTTCTCATAGGCGACGGTGACCTCCTCGATCACCGCCATCAGCGCCTCCGGGACGTAGCGGCCACCCCAACCACTGGGGCCACCGAAATGACCACCCGAATCGGGTTCGTGGCTGGTCCGTTCGGCAATGGCAGCACTGGTCCGCGGAAGATCCGGGCGAGTTAGATCTGCCATCACCAGGACTCGACATGCGCGCGGCTCATCGACGGCTAGCGCGCCGGTTTCGGACAGGACGGATGGGTGCCTGCGGTGACCAGATCGGCAACCGCCGCGCGTGGATCACCACTCTTGACCAGACCCTCACCGACCAAGACAGCATCGGCACCCGCGCCGGCGTATGCCAATAGATCACCGGTGCCCCGCACACCGGATTCGGCGATCCTGATCACATTGCTGGGCAACCCCGGAGCGATACGCGCGAAGCAATCCCGGTCAACCTCCAGCGTCGTCAGATCGCGGGCGTTCACGCCGATTACCTTGGCCCCGGCCTTCAACGCCCGGTCGGCTTCTTCTTCGGTGTGCACCTCAACGAGCGCGGTCATCCCGAGTGATTCGGTGCGATCCAGCATCGACACCAGTGCCGACTGGTCCAAGGCGGCGACGATGAGCAACAGCATGTCAGCGCCATGCGCACGCGCCTCGTGGATCTGATACGGCTGCACGACAAAGTCTTTGCGCAATACCGGAATCGAGACCGCGGCTCGCACCGCGTCCAGGTCGTCGAGCGACCCGTGGAAACGTCGCTCCTCGGTCAGCACGCTGATGATCCGGGCGCCGCCATCCTCGTAGGCACGGGCCAGCTCCGCCGGGTCGGCGATCGGCGCCAGCGGACCCGCCGACGGGCTGGCGCGCTTGACCTCGGCGATGACACCGATGCCCGGCTCACGCAGGGCGGCCAGCACGTCCAGTGGTGGCGGCGCCGCCGCGGCGGCCGCCTTGATCTCCGACAGGCTCACGATGGCTTCGCGCGCGGCAACGTCGGCCCGGACCCCCTCGAGGATGGAGTCGAGCACAGTTGCCGGACTCATGCCTACCGATTCCCTTCCGACGATCCGCAGCCGATTTCGACGACGTTCATGAAGGGTAGCGACCGCCGGCGCGTGGTCCTTCACCGACCCTCGGTGTCCGGCTCCTGCGGCCGATCCGTGGGGTCGCGGCCGTCGTCAAGAGCGTCCCACAGCATCCGTTCCGATAGCTGCGACTCGTTGGCCGCCGCCTCGCGGCACACGGTCGGCACCGCATATTTCCTCGCCCCCGCGTGAGCCGGCGTTGCCGAGCGCATCAACAGCACGGCGGCGGCCAGACTGCATGCGGCGGCCAGCACCGCCGCTGCCGCGCCGACGTACCGGCGCGCGCTTCCGACCAACGTCACCACCGGCACATGCGCGAGGTCGGCGCCGCGCGCCGCCACGTCCGGGATCACCCACAAACTGATGCCCAGGTAGCCGACCAGAAAGCTCGCGGCCCCCAGCAGCGCCGCCAACACCCGCAGCGGCCAGCCGCGCACCGCCAGCCCCGCGACGGCGGCCGCCAGCAGCAACATCGCCAACGGCAGCAGCGCGGTGGACCACGACGCTCCGGACAGCGTCACCTCCCTGGGCGGCCCCAACCCGTCGAACGACCGCACGACAACCCAGGGCAGCCTCGCCGCCATCCACAGCGCCCCGGCGGCAACCACCAGCAGCACCTGGGCCATCCCGATCATCAGCCGACCTGAGCCAGGCCGAGCGTCAGCCACTGCGGCCCGCCTCCGGCGTGGTCAGCGTCTCGGCGGCGGCGATCGCATTGAGCACCGCGCGCGCCTTGTTCCTCGCCTCGTTGTATTCGTAGGGCCCGTTGGAGTCGGCCACGACCCCACCCCCGGCCTGCACGTAGGCCGTGCCGTGACGCATCAGCGCGGTGCGGATGGCGATCGCGAAGTCGGCGTTACCGGCGAAGTCGAGGTAACCCACTACCCCGCCGTACAGACCGCGGCGGGTCTTCTCGACCTCTTCGATGAGCTCCATGGCCCGCACCTTCGGTGCGCCCGACAACGTCCCGGCCGGGAAGCAGGCCGTCACCGCGTCCAGAGCCGTGCGGCCCTCGGCCAGCATCCCGGTCACCGTAGATACCAGGTGCATGACATGGCTGTAGCGTTCGATGTGGCTGTAGTCCTCGACGTGGACCGTGCCGGGCGTGCATACCCGGCCCAGATCGTTGCGCCCGAGGTCCACCAGCATCAGGTGCTCGGCAAGCTCTTTGTCGTCAGCCAACAGCTCCTTTTCCAGCGCCAGGTCCTCGTCGTCGGTTTGCCCCCGCCACCGGGTTCCGGCTATCGGGTGCGTCGTCGCGCGTCCGTCGTGCACCGTGACCAACGCCTCCGGACTGGATCCGACGATCGAAAAGTCAATTGCGCCAGCACCATTCGGCACGTGAAGCAAGTACATATAAGGGCTTGGGTTGGTTACCCGCAGCATTCGATACACGTCGATGGGAGCCACGTCGGTGTCCATCTCGAAGCGCTGCGAGGGCACCACCTGGAAGGCTTCACCGGCGGCGATCTGGTCCACCAAGTACTCGACGATCTTGCCGTATTCGTCCACGGTGCGCTGCGCGCGGTGTTGGGGCTCGGGTCTGCTGAAGGTCGCGACGGTCGACGGCAGTGGCTGCCCGAGGGCGGCGGTCATGACGTCCAGCCGCGCGATCGCGTCGTCGTAGGCCCAGTCGACGCGCTCATCGGTGCCGTTCCAATTCACGGCGTTGGCGATCAGGGTGATGGTGCCCTCATGGTGGTCCACCGCCGCGAGGTCGGTAGCCAGCAACAGCAGCATGTCCGGGAGATGGAGATCATCGACGGCCAATTCGGGCAGCCGCTCCAGCCGCCGCACCATGTCGTAGGCGAAGAAGCCGACCATGCCGCCCGATAGCGGCGGAAGCCCCGGCTCGGACGGGCTGGGGGCCGCGGTAGCCAACAGGTCCAGGGTCGCCCTCAGCGCATGCAGGGGGTCACCGCCGGTTGGCGCATCCTTCGGCACGGCGCCCAGCCAGACCGCTTGGCCGTCACGCACGGTCAAAGCCGTCGGCGCCCCAGCGCCGATGAACGACCACCGCGACCACGACCGGCCATTCTCGGCCGACTCGAGCAGGAATGTTCCCGGCCGGTTGGCGCCGAGCTTGCGGTAGGCCGACAGCGGAGTCTCGCTGTCGGCCAGGACCTTGCGAGTCACCGGAACCACGCGGTGCTCGGCCGCCAGCGCGTGGAAATCGCCCCGCGTGGTTGTGGCTTCCAGGTTGGCGTGCACCGAATCATCCTCCCAGACGGGCCGCGCGGGCGGCCAAAGACGCGAGCCTGTAGTTGGCGCGCAGAAGTACGAGTACGCTGCGCGCTAACTACAGGCTCGGCGTACAACAGCCCAGCCGATCCGGCACGGCTGACGACGATGCGGGCCGCTTGCGCGGCCCGCGGAGGAGTCAGCCGATCCGGCACCGCTGACGACGATGCGGGCCGCTTGCGCGGCCCGCGGAGGAGTCAGCCGATCCGGCGTAGCCTGACGCCCATGCGGGCCGCTTGCGCGGCCCGCGGAGGAGTCAGCCGATCCGGCGTAGCCTGACGCCCATGAAAACAGGTGACACCGTGGCCGACTTCGAGCTCCCCGATCAGACGGGCACGCCTCGTAAGCTCAGCGAATTGCTTTCCAACGGACCCGTCGTGCTGTTCTTTTATCCGGCGGCGATGACACCCGGCTGCACCAAGGAAGCCTGCCACTTCCGCGACTTGGCTCAGGAATTCGCCACGGTCGGGGCCAGCCGAGTGGGCATCAGTGCAGATCCCGTGGCAAAGCAGGCCAAGTTCGCCGAAACCCAGCATTTCGACTACCCGCTGCTGTCCGACACCGAAGGCATCGTCGCCACCCAATTCGGAGTCAAGCGCGGTCTGCTAGGCAACCTCATGCCGGTTAAACGCGCCACCTTTGTGATCAACACCGACCGCAAGGTGCTCAACGTGATCTCCAACGAATTCAGCATGCATGCGCACGCCGACAAGGCTCTCCAGACGCTGCGCGCTCTTCGATCGGCTTAGCTGCACCAGCGCAGCAAAGCAACTCATCCACCTACCAGTGGGCGCGGAACAACGTTGGCACGCAGCGTGAATCGGGAAGACGCGTCCGCGCCAGCACCGCGGGTCGGCAGACCCGCGACCGGCATGAGGGGCACGCCCGCCTGCCCCGCAACCGGGACGCCGATCCCGCCGGTACTGGACAGCGCCGTACCGATAGGGCCGCCCGTAGCAGCCCAAGCCCAGCTCGGCGGCACCGACAGCGCTCCGATCGTCGCCGCCCGGGCCACACCTGCGGTGACCCCCGGACCGCCGCCCAGGCCCGACGGTGCGGCCGACGTCAGCGCGCCCAGGCCGGATCCCACCGCCTGAACACCGGCGCCCGCCACCGTTTGGGCCGAGTTGGCGGCCCCCGCCAGGTTCAGCGCATCCGTGATGGCACCCACAACCGTTGACGCCGCGTCGCTGCCCGGCCCGGCCAGGGATTCCAGGTCGGCCAGGCGCGAGGTCAGCGACGAGAGCCGCGAGCCAGAGCCCGGCGATGCGAGTCCCTGCAAGGCCCGCGGCACCGCCGACACCAGTTGCTGCCCAGCGGCCACGGTCTCCTGGGCGCGGATCCCGGCCGCGCTGCCGACGGCTTGAGCGACCGCGGCGGCTTGGCCGGCCAGACCGGCCGGGTTGGTGGTTGCAGCGGGTGGGGCAAACGGTGTCACCTTCGCGGCCGACGCCGACGATGCGGCGTAGGCGTACATCGCGGTGGCATCCTGGGCCCACATTTCGCCGTAATGTGCCTCGGTGGCCGCGATCGCCGGGGTGTTCTGCCCCAGGATGTTGGTCGCGATCAGCGCCATCAGCAGCGCGCGGTTGGCGAAGACCATCGGCGGGGGCACCGACGTCGCGCGCGCGACCTCGTATGCGCCCGCAGCGACCCGGGCTTGTGTCGCGGTCTGCTCAGCGTGAGTAGCCGTCGTGTGTAGCCAGCTGACTTGGATTCCTGCCGCACCCAGCATCGACACCGACGCCGCGCCCAGCCACGGTCCGCTGGCCAGCTGCGCGGTCACCGCCTGATAACCCGAGGCCGCTGTGATCAGCTCGGCGGCCAGCACATCCCAGGCCGCCGCGGCGGCCAGCATCGGTCCGGAACCGGGACCGGCATAGATGCGGGTGGAATTGATTTCAGGCGGTAGCGACCCAAAATCCATCTCTACCCGCCTTTGAATTGCGGTCAATAGCGACCACAGGCATGAAGTTCTCCTAAAGAATTCAAATATTTGAATTTGAAATGTGTTCCGCCGCCGCGCGATCCAGGCGTGCGATACCTACGCGCGAGCCCGAACGGGCAATAGGAGCGGCGGACGCTGCGCACCCCGGCTGTCACCGCATAGCGGCACAACAGCCTGGCGCTAGCCGATTAATGGCGGGTGACGCAGAACTTGGTCAGGAGATCCCGATTGGCAAGATGGGTGATCGGTGCCCAGGCGGCGGCCACGCCGACGTGGTGCCACCACGGCGCGGCTGCTAGAGCCGGCGCGGAAGGCCAGCGCTGCAATAGCACTGCCCGCACCCGCGGCGGCAGCGCGTGGAACGGCGATACGCTGGCGGACCCCTGTTCGGCTACTGGCGACGCGGCGCGGGTCGGATCCGTTCGCTCGACGTCGCCGCTACCCTGCGAGACCAGCACAGCAGGTGCGCTGACAGATTCACTGTCGCCGAATAGCAGTGATCCATAACCGATTACGCCCGCCAGCACAGAAATCGCTGTCATGAGGGCAAGAACAAACCGTGGCCATGTCGGCCTATGTCGGTCGGTGGGGCTCACAGTGGCGCCCACTCTATCACGAATCGCGGCGAATCGCGCGTCGTCGACTCGCCGCGCCGGTTAGTCCTCGGGCTCCATGAGCACGACGGCGTCGAAGCAACTGTGGTCTCCGGTGTGGCAGGCCCCGCCGACCTGGTCGACCGTCAATAACACCGCGTCCCCATCGCAGTCCAGGCGCACCGAGTGCACGTGCTGGGTGTGGCCGGACGTCGCGCCCTTGACCCACTGCCCGCCGCGTGATCGCGAATAGTAGGTGGCCTCACGGGTTTCCAGGGTGCGGGCCAACGCGTCGTCATCCATCCAGGCGACCATCAACACCTTCCCGCTGCCGCGCTCCTGGACGACGGCGGTGAACAACCCCTCGGCGTTGCGCTTCAAGCGAGCGGCGATCTGCGGATCGAGCGTCATCGTACCGTGATCCCCGCCGCCGCCAGGGCCGCCTTCACCTGCCCGATCGTCAGCTCCCGGAAGTGAAAGACACTGGCCGCTAGGACCGCATCTGCCCCCGCGGCCACCGCGGGCGCGAAGTGTTCCACCGCCCCGGCGCCACCGCTGGCAATGACCGGCACCGTGACCGCCGCGCGCACCGCGCGCAGCATCGGCAGGTCGAAACCGGCTTTGGTGCCGTCGGCGTCCATCGAGTTCAGCAGGATCTCCCCCACCCCGAGATCGGCGCCGCGGACCGCCCATTGGACCGCGTCGATGCCGGTGCCCCGACGGCCGCCGTGGGTGGTCACCTCCCAACCCGACGGCGTCGGCGCGCGGCCGGCGGGCACCGTGCGGGCGTCGACCGACAGCACAATGCACTGGGAGCCGAATTGCCTTGCCATGTCGGCCAGCAGGTCGGGGCGGGCGATCGCGGCGGTGTTGACCGAGACCTTGTCGGCCCCCGCGCGCAGCAATACGTCGACGTCGGCAACGGTGCGCACGCCACCGCCCACCGTCAGCGGAATGAACACCTGCTCGGCGGTGCGGCGCACCACCTCCAGCATGGTGGCCCTGCCCGACGACGACGCGGTCACGTCGAGAAAGGTGAGCTCATCGGCCCCCTCGGCGTCGTAGACGGCGGCCAGCTCCACGGGATCACCCGCGTCGCGGAGGTTCTCGAAATTGACACCCTTGACCACCCGCCCGTCGTCGACGTCCAGACACGGGATCACGCGTACCGCAAGGCCCCCATCGCCCGGAAGGTCACCGTCGGCATACATGTCAGTAGTCCTCCGGCTCCCCTGTGCTGCTCAGGATTTCAAGAATTTCGGCGTGTACCCCCGGCGCGGCGGCCAACGCGGACCGCGACGTGGGCGTCCAGGGCTCGCCGGCCACGTCGGTCACGACACCGCCCGCGGCGCGCACCAGCGCGACCCCTGCGGCATGGTCCCACACGTGGCTGCCGAAACTCACGGCTCCACCGAGGATTCCGTCGGCAACATAGGCGAGATCGATGCCGGTGGAGCCGTGCATGCGCAGCCGTGACGACACCCGGCTGAGGTTTTCCAGCACCGCCAGGCGATAGCGTCCCGGGTAGCGACCCCGGGAGTCCGCGCTGAACGTGCCCACCCCCACCAGGGAATCAGCCAGTGCCAGGGAAGCCAGCGACGGTTGCGGCGCACCGTTTTTCATCAGTGGACCGCCTGCCACCGCGGTGTAGCGCTGGTCGGTGAACGGCAGCCAGGTCAGACCGGCCACCGGATCGCCGTGGTGTAACAGGCCCAACAGGATCGCGGCCATCGGTGATCCGGCCGCGTAGTTGAGCGTGCCGTCGATCGGGTCCAGCACCCAAACCCAAGGTGAATCGACGTCGGTGCCGCCGAATTCCTCGCCGTGCACCCCGATTCCGGTGGTGGCGGTCAGCGCGGCGACCACCTGGCGCTCGATCGCCAGATCGACTTCGGTGGCGAAGTCGTTGCCCTTCTTGCGGACCGCTGAATCGGCACGGTGGCCGGCCAGAAACGGCTCCGATGCGGCGTCGAGGATGGCTGACGCCTCGGCCACCAACGCGCCCAGATCCATTGCGGTCTACTCCCGAACCGCGGCCAGCGCCTGCGGCAGGGTGAACCGCCCGGCGTAGAGGGCCTTGCCCACGATGGCCCCCTCCACCCCTCGTGACGTGAGAGCGGCGATGGCACGGAGGTCATCCAGGCTTGACACCCCGCCCGAGGCGATCACCGGGGCGTCGGTGGCCTCGGCGACGCGCGACAGCAGTTCCAGATTGGGCCCGCCCAGCGTGCCGTCCCTGGTGACGTCGGTGACGACGAAGCGCGAACATCCCTCACTGTCAAGGCGTTCCAACACTTCCCAGAGGTTGCCGCCATCGGTTTCCCAACCACGACCGCGCAGCCGATGCTGCCCGTCGATGATCTGCACATCCAGGCCCACGGCGACCTTGTCGCCGTGGGCGGCGATCATCCGCGCACACCACCGCGGGTTTTCCAGCGCGGCCGTACCCAGATTGACCCGAGTGCAGCCGGTGGCCAGCGCCGCGCTCAGCGACTCGTCGTCGCGGATGCCGCCGGACAGTTCGACCCGCACGTCGAGCTTGCCCACCACCTCGGCGAGCAGTTCGCGGTTGCAACCGCGGCCAAATGCGGCGTCCAGGTCGACCAGGTGGATCCACTCGGCGCCGTCACGTTGCCAGCCCAGGGCGGCGTCCACCGCCGAGCCATACTCGGTTTCACTACCGGCCTTGCCTTGCACCAGGCGCACGGCACGGCCCCCAACCACATCGACAGCGGGTAGCAAGGTCAACGGCATCTACAGCCCCTCGACCCAGTTGCTCAGCATCGCCGCGCCGGCATCCCCGCTTTTCTCCGGGTGAAACTGGGTGGCGGCCAACGCGCCATGCTCCACCGCGGCCAAAAACGGTGTCCCATGTGTGGCCCAGGTCAGCAGCGCATCGGATGCGCCTTCCCAGCGCTGCGCGGCGTAGGAGTGCACGAAATAGAACCGCGCGTCGGCGGGCAAACCCTTGAACAGCGCACTGCCGGCTGCGGCGTCGACCACGTTCCAGCCCATGTGCGGGACCACGGGGGCATCCAAATGGGTGACCGCACCCGGCCACTGCCCACAGCCTGGGGTCTCCACCCCGAACTCGACCCCGCGGGCGAACAGGATCTGCATGCCCACACAGACGCCCAGCACCGGGCGTCCGGCTGCGACCCGCTCGGCGATGATGTGCTCTCCCCCGATCGTGCGCAGACCGGTCATGCACGCCTCGAAGGCGCCGACGCCGGGCACCATCAGCCCGTCGGCGGCCAGCGCGGCCGTGGCGTCGGCGGTTACCTCGACCTCGGCGCCGACCCGCTGCAGCGCGCGCTGCGCCGACCGCAGGTTGCCCGAGCCGTAGTCCAGGACAACAACCAACTTCTTTGTCACAGAACACCTTTGGTGGATGGCACACCCGACACCCGGGGATCGGGCTCGACCGCCTGCCGCAACGCACGGGCGACGGCCTTGTACTGCGCTTCGGTGACGTGGTGCGGGTCGCGACCGTACAAGACTCGCACGTGCAGCGCGATGCGGGCGTTGGCCGCCAGGGATTCGAACACATGCCGGTTGATGACGGTGTGGTATGGCACCGAGCTGCCAGCAATGGTGGTGTGCCGAAGGTGATCCGGCTCCCCGGTGTGCACGCAGTAGGGCCGGCCGGACACGTCGACGGCGGCGTGCGCCAGCGCCTCGTCCATCGGGATGAACGCGTCGCCGAAGCGGCGGATGCCCTTCTTGTCACCGAGGGCCTGGCCGAGCGCCTGGCCCAGCGCGATCGCGGTGTCCTCGACGGTGTGATGGGCTTCGATTTCGACATCGCCCGTGGCGCGCACCATCAGGTCGAAGCTGGCGTGACTGCCCAAGGCCGCAAGCATATGGTCGTAAAACGGCACGCCGGTGTCGATGTCGACCTGACCGGTGCCATCGAGGTCAAGTTCGACGACGATGTCGGATTCGCGCGTGCGACGCTCGATGCGCGCGCTGCGGTCCACGGTGGTTGTCACGGCGCTCCTATGCGGCTGGGGGTGGCTGGGACCAGTGCGGTGGCGGCGATCCGGGCGCTGGCTTGCAGGAACGCGTCGTTCTCGTCGGCCAGGCCGGTGGTGGCGCGCAGATAGCCGGGAATCCCGACGTCGCGGATCAGCACTCCCGCGTCCAGATAACGCCGCCAAGTGGCCGGCGCGTCAACGAACTCCCCGAACAGCACAAAGTTGGCATCGCTCGGGATGACTCGAAAGCCCATGCCGGTCAACGCCGTTGCGACCCGTTCACGTTCGGCGATCAAGGTGGCGACGCTGCCCAAGGTGTCGTCGGCGTGCCGCAGTGCGGCCCGTGCCGCGGCCTGGGTGACCGACGACAGGTGATAGGGCAGCCGAACCAGCAACATCGCCTCGACCAGGGCCGGGGTGGCGACCAGGTAGCCCAGCCGGCCGCCGGCGAAGGCGAACGCCTTGCTCATGGTGCGGGTGACGACCAGTCTGGTCGGATACTCCGCGACCAGCGACACCGCGCTGGGCTGCGAAGAAAACTCACCATAGGCCTCGTCGACGATCAAGATTCCCGGCACCACATCGAGCAGGCTGCGCAGATCCGTCAACGGAACACTCTGCCCGGACGGGTTGTTGGGGCTGGCGACGAAGACCACATCGGGCCGGCGGTCGGCCACGGCGGCGACGGCGACGTCGACGTCGAGGCTGAAGTCGTCGGCGCGAAGCGCTTCGAGCCATTCGGTGCGGGTGCCGTCGCAGATGATCGGGTGCATCGAGTAGGACGGCACGAAACCGAGTGCGGTGCGCCCCGGCCCGCCGAAAGCCTGTAGCAGCTGTTGCAGAATCTCGTTGGAACCGTTGGCAGCCCACACGTTGTCGACGCCGATCGCCGTCCCGGTCTGGGTGGTCACGTAGGAGGCCAGATCCGCGCGCAGGGCCACCGCGTCACGGTCGGGGTAGCGATGCAGGTCGACGGCCGCCTCCCGAACCGACCGCACCACGTCGTCGACCAGCGCCTGGGTGGGCGGGTGCGGGTTCTCGTTGGTGTTCAACCGCACCGGCACCGCTAATTGCGGTGCGCCGTAAGGTAGTTTGCCCCGCAGGTCGTCGCGCAGCGACAGGTCGTCCAGCGCGGGGTTCGCTGCGCTCATCGCTCGAACCTCCGCCGCACTGCTTCACCGTGTGCCGGCAGGTCCTCGGCCTTGGCCAGCGTGATCACATGTCCGCAGACGTCTTTGAGGGCGGCCTCGGTGTAGTCGACGACGTGGATGCCGCGCAGGAAAGTCTGCACCGACAGGCCGCTGGAGTGTCGAGCGCAACCCGCGGTCGGCAGCACATGATTGGACCCCGCGCAGTAGTCGCCAAGGCTGACCGGTGACCACGGGCCGACGAAAATGGCGCCGGCCGAACGTATCCGACCGGCAACCCGTGACGCGTCGGCGGTCTGGATCTCCAGATGCTCAGCGGCGTAGGTGTTTACCACCGAGACGGCGGCGTCCACGTCGTCGACCAGAATGATCGCCGATTGACGCCCGCTCAGCGCGGCCGTCACCCGCTGGCGGTGCACCGTGGTTTGCAGCTGCGCGGCCAGTTCGGCGTCGGTGGCGTCGGCCAGCTCCGCACTCGGGGTGACCAGCACGCTGGCCGCCATCTCGTCGTGTTCGGCCTGGCTGATCAGGTCGGCGGCCACATGCACCGGATCGGCGGTGTGATCGGCGAGGATGACGATCTCGGTCGGCCCGGCTTCCGCGTCGATGCCCACCCGGGAGCGGCACAGCCGTTTTGCGGCCGCGACGTAGATGTTGCCTGGCCCGGTGATCATGTCGACCGGCGCCAGTTCTGTGCTGCCGTCGGTGTCGGTGCCGCCGTAGGCCAGCAAAGCCACCGCCTGCGCCCCTCCGACGGCCCAGACCTCGTCGACACCCAACAACCGGGCCGCCGCCAGGATCGTCGGGTGCGGCCATCCGCCCCAATGCGCCTGCGGCGGGCTGGCAACCACCAGCGAATCGACACCGGCGACCTGCGCCGGCACCACGTTCATCACCACGCTGGACGGGTAGACCGCGTTACCGCCGGGCACGTAGAGGCCCACCCGCTCGACCGGGACCCACCGCTCGGTGACCGTGGCGCCCGGGCCCAGCGCCGTCGTGACGTCGCTGCGCCGCTGGCCGGCGTGCACCGCGCGGGTCCGCTCGATCATCACCTGCAACGCGTCCCGGACGTCGCCGTCCAGGTCGTCCAGCGCCGCCTGCAGCGCGGCATCCGGCACCCGGACGGTCGGCGGCCGCACGCCGTCGAACGTCTGCCCGAAGTCCAGCGCGGCCCGGACGCCACCCGCGGCCACGGCGTCCACGATCGGCCGCACCGCGGGCAAGAAACTCTCCACCTCGGCATCACCACGCGGGACCGCGGCGCGCAACCGCGCAGCCGTCAACTCCTCGCCCCGCAAATCAATGCGGGCCAGCAGCGCGGGCGGTGTACTCACGCGGACCATTCTCCCAGAGCAGCTCAAGTCATATCCGACCGGTACAGTGCGGTAAATCGAAGGGAGCCAGCATGTCGGCAAAGGATCACCCCAACAACGCCCCGGGCGTCCCGATGGTATACCCGCCGTGGTTCGAGAACTTCCAGATCAAATACATCAACCCGGCACTCAAACCAATTGCGCGCTATCTGCCCGGGACCGCGACCATCGAGCACCGCGGTCGTAAGTCGGGCAAACGGTACAAAACTCTGGTGACCCCCTACCGCAAGGGCAACGTGTTGGCGATCGCCCTGGGACACGGCAAAACAGACTGGGTGAAAAACGTCCTGGCCGCGGGCGAGGCCGACGTGCATGTCGCCCGCCGCCGGCTGCACCTCACCAATCCCCGGATTCTGCCCGCCGGCGCCGACGGTGAGGGGTTGCCCTTCATGGCCCGCGTGCAGCTGCGTCGGATGGGGGTCTTCGTCGCCGATATCGGCTGAGCGCATCGGCGAGCGTGATGTGCCGCCCAGGAAACCCGTTGGGCGCTCCCAGGTTGCGCGCATGGTGGCTGGCTAAGGTGTCGACGTGACTGTCGACCTATCACCGTTTCTGCGTTCGCTTGCGCGGCCGGAGTTGGCTTCGGCCCCGCACGACGAGCAGGAGTTCACCCCCCACGCTGCGCGCGGCTGGACCGCGTGGAACGCCTGGTCACCGGAGGTGGAGTTTTGCACGTTCGTCGGGGCACTGCAGCGGATGCTGCAACCCCAGGTCATCCTGGAAACCGGCGTCGGCATCGGACGTATCACGCAGTTCCTCTGCCTTGGCGAAGCGCTCCATTTCGGCTTCGAATCCGACGAGGAATGGCGGTGCAACCCAAACATCGACTACCGCCCCGAGCCCACGCCGACGGCGGAACAAATGGCAGCCGCGGACCTGGTAATCCTCGACTCCGGCCTGTCCTACCGGCTCGATGAGATCGCGCTGTGGGCGTGCGCCGGAAAACACGGATCGGTCTGCGTCATCCATGACGCCGGGAACGGCCATTCCCAGGATCCCCAGCTTGTCCACAACCGAGTGCGCGCCGCCATCGAGCACACCGGCAAGCCCGGGATGTTCCTGAAGAATCCGCGCGGCGCTTGGATCGGGCTGCACCGGTAGGACAGGTCATCAACGGGTCATCGCGTTCAACGCGGCAGTGATTACCGTTGTGCTGTGGCCGGCACGGTTGGTGAATTTCTTCGGGTGATCGACCTCGCCGGCGTCTTCGGCAACGCCGTGCTCGGTGGAATCGTGGCGCGCGAACTGCGGATGGATCCCGTCGGATTCGTCGCGCTGGCGATCATGTCCGGCCTCGGCGGCGGCATCATCCGGGACACCCTGCTGCAGCATGGCCCGCCGATCGCGCTGACCGACTACCTGTATGCGATAACCGCGGGCGCCGGGGCGATCGTCGCCTTCCTCGCTCCGGTGCATGGCCGGATCTGGAGTCTGGTCTTCCCGGTGGTCGATGCGCTGGCCCTGGGTTGCTGGGCGGCCGCGGGCGCACAGAAAACGCTCGACGTCGGGCTGGGCTGGCTGGCGGCTGTGCTGTTGGGCACCATCACCGCGGTCGGCGGCGGGGCGTTGCGCGACCTGACCGTCCGACGGATCCCACAGATTTTCGGCGGCAACACCCTCTATGCCACCTGCGCGGTGGCGGCCAGTCTGACGGTGGTGCTGTTCACCTACACCGGGAACGCGTCGACGGGCACGGTGGTGGCAACTTGTGTTGGTGCCGCGCTGTGCCTGCTCGCCCGCTGGCGTGGTTGGCAGTTGTGGCAGGGATTGGAATGGGACTACGCGTTCCAGCGTTCGCGCGGCAAGCGCTTTCCCACGATCAGGGTGCGGGTCAATCGGACGCCCGCCCCGCCCCAGCATCCACCGGCCGAGTAGCTACATGTCCAGGCCGATGTCGAGCGCGCGCGCGGAATGGGTCAGCGCACCCACCGCGAGGTAATCCACACCCGTTGCGGCGTAGGTCGCAGCCGTCTGCAGGCTGAGCCCGCCGGATGATTCGAGCAACACGGCCGGCGCGCGGGCGTCCCGTCGCTGCACCGCCACCTGGGTCTGCCACACCGAGAAGTTGTCCAGCAGGATCAGTTCGGGCTTTTCGGCCAGTACGGCGTCCAACTGCTCGAGCGAGTCCACTTCAACCTCGCAGGGCAAATCGGGTGCGGCTGCCCGCACCGCCCGCAGCGCGGCGACCACCGATCCCGCGGCGGCGACGTGGTTGTCCTTGATCAGGGCCGCATCGCCGAGTCCCAGCCGGTGGTTGACGCCCCCACCGACGCGCACGGCATATTTCTGCAGCGCACGCAGGCCGGGCAGGGTTTTGCGGGTATCGCGGATCTTGACCTTGGTGCCGTTCACCGCCTCGACCCAGGCCGCCGTCGCGGTGGCGATGCCCGACAGGTGACAGACCAGGTTCAACATGGTCCGCTCCGCGGTCAACAGGCCGCGGGTTTCGGCTCGCGCGGTCAACAGCGACTGCCCCGGCTGCACCCGGGCACCGTCCTCGACACGGTCGAGCACCTGGTAGCCGGCCGTCCCGATCACCTCGTCGAGCACCAACAACGCCACGTCTACCCCGGCGATCACGCCGGGCTCCCGGGCCACCATCGCCGCGGTGGCCACCGCATCGGCGGGCACCGTGGCGATCGTGGTCACGTCCGGCCCGTAGCGCAAATCCTCGTCGAGACCGCGCCGAATGGTGTCATGGACGGCCGCCCGCTCCCCGTCGGACAGCATCAACCCACCGCCGCCAGCGCCTCCACGCGGACCTCGTTGTGATCGTCGGCCAGCCGAACCAGGATGCTGCGCGCCTGGTCCGGTGCGGCACACGAGTGCTCCGCGCGGTGGTGACATCCGCGGCTTTCGCTGCGGGCCAGGGCGGCGGCGGTCACCGTCCGGGCGGCCAGCGTCAACGCCACATCCTCGAAATCACGACGACTTGCCACGTTGCGAACATGCGCGCCGGCAAGCGATGCCGACAGGCGGCATAGCCCGTCGGCGGTACGCACCACCGAGGCGTCGCGGCTCATCGCGCGTTGCAGCTCGCCTCGTGGCAGCGCGGTGTGCGCGATCGGCTCGGGCAGCATCGCCTGCGGACGCCCAGCCGCCACCGCGTGTGCGGCCGCCAGCCTTCCGGCGCGGCCGCCCACCACCAGGCCTTCCAGCAGGCTGTTCGACGCCAGGCGGTTGGCACCGTGCATGCCGGTGCGGGCCACCTCACCCGCGGCGAACAATCCGGGCAGCTCGGTCTGACCGGACACATCGGTGACGACGCCACCGCAGCTGTAATGCGCCCCCGGCACGACCGGGATGGGCTGACGGACGGGGTCGATGCCGGCGGCCCGGCACGCGGCGGTAACGGTCGGGAACCGCCATTCGAAGCCCTCGATGCCGCGGGCATCGAGGTAGACGCACGGATCGCCGCGGTCCTTCAGCCGTGCGTCGATGGCGCTCGCGACGACGTCCCGCGGGGCCAGGTCGCCCATCGGATGAAAGCCAGCCGTCACCGAATTACCATGCCGGTCAATCAAAATCGCACCCTCGCCGCGGACTGCCTCGGTGATCAGCGGTCGCCGGCCACCGCTGCCGCGACCGGGGGCACAAAGCATCGTCGGGTGGAACTGGATGAACTCCAGGTCGCTGACCGCGACCCCGGCCCACAGCGCCAACGCGACGCCATCGGCGGTGGAGCCCTCGGGGTTGGTGGTCGCGTTGTACAGCTGCCCGAGCCCGCCGGTGGCCAGGATCACCGACGGTGCGCTGATGATGCCGAATCCGTCGCGGCTGCCCACCAGTACGCCGGTGACGGCACCATCGTCCCGCAGGACGCGCAGCGCCACCTGACCGGTGCGAATGTCGAGCGCCCCGGCGGCGTGGTCGAGCGCGCGCTGGACCTCGGCCCCGGTGGCGTCGCCCCCGGCGTGCACGATCCGACGGCGCGAGTGTCCGCCTTCGCGGGTCAGCGCCCACCGGCCCGGGGCCGCTTCGTCGAACCGCGCCCCATAACCGACCAGCTCGGTCACGGCACGATAGCCGTCGGCGACGATCGAATACACCGCGTCGGGATCGCACAGGCCCGCGCCCGCGGCCACGGTGTCGGCGACGTGTGCGTCGACCGAATCAGCGCTGTTCGGCAGCACCACCGCGATGCCGCCTTGCGCGTAGTGTGTCGCGGTCACCCCGGACGTCTGGGCCGCCTTGCTGAGTACGACAACGTCGCGGCCGGCTCGGTGGGCGGCCAGCGCGGCGGCCAAGCCGGCGACACCGGTTCCGATCACCACGACGTCGGCCGCGTCCTTCCAGGCGGGGCCGGCGTTCATTCGCCACCGCCGGGCTGGCCGATCGTGATCATCCGCTGCACGCTTCGCCGTGCCGCTGCGGCGGTTGTCGGGTCGACATGAACCTCGTCGGCGCCGTCCACCAGACACCGCAACAGCGCCGCGGGGGTGATCATCTTCATGTACTTGCACGACGCGCGATCGTTGACCGCCCGGAAGTCGACGCCCGGCGCGGCCCGGCGCAGCTGGTGCAACATGCCGACCTCGGTGGCGACCAAGACTTTGCGGGCGCTGGTCTGGTGGGCCGCCTCGAGCATCCCGCCGGTGGACAAGATCTTCACCCGATCCGACGGGAACGCGCCCTCACCGGCGAGGTAGAGCGCCGAGGTGGCGCACCCGCACTCCGGGTGCACGAACAGTTCGGCATCGGGGTTCGCCAGGGCCTGGTTGGTGAGCTCCTCACCGTTGATACCGGCGTGCACATGGCATTCGCCGGCCCAGACGTGCAGGTTCGTGCGGCCGGTCACCCGCCGCACATGCGCACCGAGGAATTGGTCCGGGCAGAACAGCACCTCGCGATCGGGGTCGATGGAGGCGACCACGTCGACCGCGTTCGACGACGTGCAACAGATGTCGGTGAGCGCCTTGACCGCCGCCGTGGTGTTGACGTAGGAGACGACGACGGCGCCGGGATGCTCGTCCTTCCAGGCCCGCAACTCCTCGGGGGAGATCGAATCGGCCAACGAGCAGCCGGCCCGCTGATCCGGGATGAGCACGGTCTTGTCCGGGCTGAGGATCTTGGCGGTTTCCGCCATGAAGTGCACCCCGCAGAACACGATGGTGTCCTCGGGCGCCTCGGCGGCAATCCGGGACAGCGCCAGCGAATCGCCCACGTGGTCGGCGACGTCTTGGATCGCGGGTAGTTGGTAGTTGTGCGCCAGCACGGTGGCCCCGCGCAATCGCGCCAGTCGGCGAACCTCGGCGGCCCACTGCTCGTCAGCGTCGACCCCGGTGTAGCCGGTTGGGGTGTTGGCGATGCGTTCAGTCAGGTCATCGACGAGCGTGTCCATGCGGGTCAAGACCGTCACGGCGGCTCCTTTCACAGTCAGGAGGTTTTCGACTTACAATCGAAAACATGCCCAATGGTAGCACCGCGCACGAGGTGCTGGCGGTCGTGTTTCAGGTCCGCCTGGTTACAGCCGGCCCGCGAACGGAGAAACCGCAGCTAAACGTGCTGTTATGGGAGCGTGCCCGGGATCCGCAAAAAGGCACCTGGTCATTGCCGGGTGGCCGACTGCGCACCGACGAGGACATGACCACCTCGGTCCGACGCCAACTGGCCGAGAAGGTCGACCTGCGGGAGTTGGCACATCTGGAACAGCTCGCGGTATTCTCCGACCCTCATCGGGTGCCGGGTGCCCGGGTGATCGCGTCGACCTTCCTGGGGTTGGTGCCCTCCCCCGCCACCCCGGAGTTGCCGGCGGACACCCGCTGGCACCCGGTGAGTTCACTGCCGCCGATGGCGTTCGACCATGGCCCGATGGTGACCCACGCCCGCGCCCGACTGGTCGCCAAAATGTCCTATACCAATATTGGATTTGCCTTGGCGCCACAAGAATTCGCTCTGTCAACGCTGCGCGACATCTACGGTGCCGCGTTGGGTTATCAGGTCGATGCCACCAACCTGCAGCGGGTCCTGGCCCGTCGCAAGGTGATCACCCAGACCGGCACCATCGCCCAGTCCGGGCGCAGCGGTGGGCGCCCGGCAGCGCTGTACCGGTTCACCGACTCCCAGCTGAGGGTCACCGACGAGTTCGCCGCATTGCGGCCTCCCAGTTAGCGGCCGGTCTGAGCGGGTCGCGATGCCCAATTGTGATGAGCGGCACGTTGCGCGCTTGTTCCGAGCGGCCGCCAATGCCGGTAGTTTGTCTAAGAGTTAGATAAGGCTATCTGAGATTTGACTAAGAGGCGCTGGCCGCCGTTGAGGTGCCGGCGCCCCACTGCGACTGGGCTAACTGCGCTCTCATCCCGCCGCTCGGGATTGTTCGTGCGCGGACATGCCGACCGGCCATGAAGGGAGCCTCGATGGTGGAGTTCGGCAATCTGGCAACTGCGACCGGCGCCAACTGGATCGGCCGGCCGCAGCACGAGGACCTGCGGCGGAAGGTGCGCCCGCTGCTGCCGTCGGACGACCCGTTTTATGACCCACCTGCGGGGTTCCAGCACGCCGCGCCCGGCACCGTGCTCCGCTCGCGCGACGTCGAGCTGGCGTTTCTGGGTTTGATCCCGCAATCCATGACGGCCACCCAGCTGCTGTATCGGACGACGGACATGTATGGCAGGCCCGAGGCGACGGTCACCACGGTGATCGTCCCTGCCGAGCACGCTGCCGGCCAGACCTGCCCCCTGCTGTCCTACCAATGCGCGATCGACGCCATGTCGGCTCGGTGCTTCCCCTCCTATGCGCTGCGGCGCAGGGCGCAGGCCCTCGGGTCGTTGACCCAGCTAGAACTGCTGCTGCTCACCGCCGCGGTCGCCGAGGGGTGGGCGGTCTCGGTGCCCGACCACGAAGGGATCCGGGGTTTGTGGGGGGCGCCGTACGAACCGGGCTTCCGCATCCTCGACGGCGTTCGGGCCGCTCTGAGCTCGGACCGCGTCGCGGTGTCGCCGTCGGCCCCGGTCGGGCTGTGGGGCTACTCCGGCGGTGGTCTGGCCACCGCATGGGCCGCCGAGATGTGCGGCGCCTACGCGCCCGAGCTGGACATCGTCGGGGCGGTGCTCGGTTCGCCGGTCGCCGACCTGGGCCACACCTTCCGCCGGCTCAACGGCACGTTGTTTACCGGCCTGCCGGCGCTGGTGGTCGCCGCGCTCGCGCACGCTTACCCCGACCTCGACCGGGTGATCAAAGAGCACACCAACGACGAAGGGCTGGCCCTGCTCAAGCGCCTAGAGAAGATGACGACCACCGGTGCGGTCATCCAGGTGGCGGGCGTCGACCTGGGCAGCTTCCTCGACCAGCCGCTCGACGACATTTTGTCGACTCCGGAGGTGTCGCACGTCTTCAGCGACATCAAACTCGGCCGCGCGGTGCCGACGGCGCCGGTGTTGATCGTGCAGGCCGTGCACGACTATCTCATCGACGTCCAGGACATCGACGCGCTGGCAGCCGCCTACTCGGCCGGCGGTGCCAACGTCACCTACCACCGGGATGCGTTCAACGAACACATGCTGCTGCACCCGCTGTCGGCGCCGATGACACTGCGCTGGTTGACCGACCGGTTCGCCGGCCGGCCGCTGACCGACCATCTCATCCGGACCAAGTGGCCGACGATGTTCAACCCGATGACCTACGCGGGCATGGCGCGGCTGGCCACGATCGCGGCCAAGGTCATCACCGGCAAGAAGGTGCACCGGCACCCGCTCTGAGACCCGCTATGACAGCGCAGCCTCGGAGGAATCCGTCGACGGCTCCGATGGCTGCTCGGTCGCCGCACTGGCACCCAGGTCGTCGCGTGCGCTGCCGGCCGCAAGCAGCGCGTACACCAGTGCGGCGACCGCGGCCGGCGCCATTAGAGTGGCGGCCACCTGCAGCGGCCGGTTGCCAAAGAACACCGGCGGCGCCTGCCTGACGTACGTCACCGAGTGGTCACCGCCGGCCAGCGGCACCGTGTCGAAATCCAGGGCGCCGTAGCGCAGCCGAACCAACAGCGCCCCCACTCCCGCCGCGGTCGCGGCCGCCGCCACCAGCCCCAACGAGAGCCCGACGACCATCACCGGCCCCCGCTGTTGGTGCCACTGCCACGCCAGCACCGCCACCACCACGGCCACCACACCCAACAGGCCCAGCATCAGAAACGGCGCGACGAAGAAGTTCTGCGATTCGCCGCCCAGATACTCGTGCACCCGCTCGCCCTTGCGGGTGATCGCCACCACCGCGTGGATCGACGGTGCGATCCACGCCCACAGCCCGCCAATCAGCACACCGGTGGCCGACAAGCCCGACGCCACGACGATGATCGCGCGGGTCCGCGAGGTGGCGCGGATGCCGGCGGGCTGGGGCCTGGACGGGACCGGCCCGTCAGGCCCCGGCTGCTCGGTCACCGCTGTGCCTGCAGGTCGGTCGAGTCCACCTGTCCGTGCCGCGAGCAGCGCGCCCACCACCCGTCGGGACGAACCTGGACGACCATCCGACGACCGCACTGCGCACAGAACCGGGGTGGCTCCAGACCCAACCGAGCCGCTGTCGGCGTGGCCGTACCCGCTAGTTCCCCGGTATAGACGTTGTACGCGCCGGCAGTGACCGGAGCGTCTTGTTTTCCAGCCACGTCTCCACCTTATTTACAGGCTGGCGTTGAGCGCCTTGATCGGCATCTGCAGCTCGTCGAGCAGCTCCAGGTCGGCTTCCGCGGGGCGGCCGAGGGTGGTCAGGTAGTTGCCGACGATCACGGCGTTGATGCCGCCCAGGATGCCGCGCTTGGCGCCCAGGTCGCCCAGGGTGATCTCGCGACCACCGGCGAAGCGCAGCATGGTCCGCGGCAATGCCAGCCGGAAAGCCGCCACCGCCTTCAGCGCTTCACCGGCCGGCATCACCTCGAGGTCGGCGAACGGTGTGCCGGGCCGCGGGTTGAGGAAGTTCAGCGGGACCTCGTCGGGGCCCAGCGCGGCCAGCTCGGCGGCGAACTCCGCGCGCTGCCGCAGCGTCTCACCCATGCCCAGGATGCCGCCACAGCACACCTCGATGCCGGCGTCGCGCACCATCGACAACGTCTGCCAGCGCTCTTCCCAGGTGTGCGTGGTGACGACGTTGGCGAAAAACGAGCGCGCCGTCTCGAGGTTGTGGTTGTAGCGATGCACCCCCATCGCCGCCAGTTGGTCCACTTGCTCGGCGGTCAGCATCCCCAGCGAGCAGGCGACGTTGATCTCGACCTCGTTGCGAATCGCCTCGATGCCCGCCGCGACCTGGGCCATCAATCGGTCGTCGGGTCCGCGTACCGCGGCCACGATGCAGAACTCGGTGGCACCGGATTTGGCGGTCTGTTTGGCCGCCTCGACCAGGCTGGGAATGTCCAGCCACGCGCTGCGCACCGGCGACGTGAAGAGCCCCGACTGCGAGCAGAAATGGCAATCCTCCGGGCAGCCTCCGGTTTTCAGGCTGATGATCCCTTCGACCTCGACCTCGGGGCCGCACCAGCGCATCCGCACCTCGTGGGCCAGCGCCAGCATGTCCTCGAGCCGGTCGTCGGGTAGCTGCAGCACCCGCAGCACCTGGTCCTGGTTCAGGCCCTCGCCGCGCTGCAGCACCTGCTGGCGGGCCACCGCCAGGATGTCCGTGCAGCTGTCGGTGATTGGTCGAGTCGTCGCCTGAGTCACCAGGGCACCCCCGCATCGTGTCGTGTCTTCTCATGGCCAGGCAAGCGGAACCCATCCGCCGCGCCCAGCGGCCTGGATGAAACGGTGTTCAGGCTAGGGTAGCGGTGCGCACGTGCACAAACGCCGCGTGGGTGAGGTGGAGCCGGCGGTTGCATCTGCCCGGTCGCCCCGGGCAGGCCCAACACGATGCGGCCATCACAAACGACATGGCCGGCCTCCTTAGCCTTAGCTGCGTACTGCAGGCGAGCCAACGCCGGTCACGTCGAAGAATCGGCACAACGCGGAACGTAAGCGTGTCGCCGGCGTTCCCGCGTCACCCCAGCAGATGCTCGGCGCGCGTGTTGCCCTCCCAGCGACGCAGGCCGGCGAATTGACCGTCGATCTGCGTCGGCCGTCCCGCGATGCGCAGCGCGCGGCCCAGCTGTCCGCCGCCCACCCGACGGGCCAGCGTGACATGCGCGGTCCACTGACCGGGCAGGCTGTTGGCCATCGGCGCCGGCCGCAGATGCGGACCGCACAACCGGTGCACCTCGGCATGCAGGGCCAACAGCTCATTCGTCGGCACCACGAGCCGGGCGAACACCACGTTCGCCCGGCCGAACAGCACCGGCGCACCGACCACACAGGACAGCGGGAGCCGCGGCAGCACCGGGCGCAGCAGCTCGTCGACGTCGGCGTCGATGTGCTCGGCCACGGCCAGCGTCACGTGTGGACGGCTGGCCGGCGCCTGGCTGGGTACGCCGGCGGCGGCCAGGTCCGCCCACATCCGACGGATCGCCGCCTCGGTTTCGTGGTCGAAGACCAGCTCGAGCGAATGCACCATCAGCGGACCAACGTCGTTACCCAGTCGCGGTCGAACGCCGCCGCGCTCATGGCCGCAAACTCCGCGGCCTCCAACAAGGCGGCCCCGGCGGGCAGGGCGGCCCGCACCGCGGCCAACCGCGCCAGCGCCGCCCGGTTCGAGGTCTCCACCACCCCGGGTCGGTCCGGCCAGCTGCCGATCACCAAGCCGGCACACGAAACCCGTTGTGCGGCAAGCGACTCGCACGTCAGCGCGGTGTGGTTGAGGGTGCCCAGCTCCGCGGTGACTACGACCAGCGCGGCGGCACCCACATCGACGGCGAGATCACGCAGCGTGACACCCGCGTCGGCGAGTTCGACCAGCAGCCCCCCGGCGCCTTCGACGAGGGTCAACCACCCGGGACGGTCCAGGCCAGCGATGACCTGCAGGATCTGCTCGCGGGTGGGCAACGCCGTCCCGGCCTGCTCGGCGGCGGCGGCCGGCGCCAGGGGTTGCGGATAGCGCGCCAACCCGGCCAACCGGGTCACCCCGGAGAGGCGACCCACCTCGGCGAGGTCGTCGTCGCCGCGGTCGGTGCCGGTCTGCACGGGTTTGCACACCGCCACCTCGATGCCGGCCTGGCAAGCGGCCGACGCCAGCGCCGCGCAGGCGATCGTCTTGCCGACCCCGGTGCCGGTCCCGGTGACGAACAGGACGGTCAACGGCGCGCCACGGCAAGAACGTCGGTCAGCACCCGCCGCGCCAGCTGGAGGTCGTCGGCATCCAGGGAGGCGCGCGCGGTCAGCCGCAGCCGCGACGTCCCGGCGGGCACCGTCGGGGGCCGGAAGCAGCCCACCCGCACACCGGCATCCAGACAGGCCGCCGCGGCGGCAAGCGCCACCTGCGGATCTCCAAGAATCACCGACACCACCGCCGAGTCCGGCACGTCGGGCAGGTCACAAATCTTGGCGAGTTCGCGCGCATGCCCAAGCGCGGCTTCCGGCCGCCACGGCTCGGCCCGAAGGATTCGCAGCGCGGCCAGCGCGGCGCCCACCGCCGCCGGCGCCAGGCCGGTGTCGAAGATGAACGGACGCGCCGCGTCGATCAGATGAGCCCGCACCGGCGCCGGCCCGACCACCACTCCCCCTTGGCTGCCCAGCGCCTTGGACAACGTCGCGGTCAACACCACGTCGGGTGCCCCCGCCAGCCCGACTTCGTGCAGCAGCCCCCGCCCGCCGCCGCGCACGCCAAGGCCGTGCGCCTCGTCCACGACGAGCAGCGCGCGATGGCGACGACACACGTCGTGCAAGTCGCGTACCGGGGCCAGCGTGCCGTCGGCGCTGAACACCGAGTCGGTGACGACGACGGCGCGCTCCTCGTGGCGCGTTCGCAGCGCCGTATCCACGGCGTCGACGTCGCGGTGCGGCGTCACCACCACCCGCGCCCGGGATAGCCGGCAGGCATCCACCAGGGACGCATGCGACCGCGCATCGGACACCACCAGCGAACCCGGGCCGGACAGGCCGACGACCGCCCCCAGGTTGGCCGCATACCCCGAGGAGAACAGCAGCGCCGAGGATGCGCCGACGAAGTCGGCGAGCTCGGCCTCGAAGTCGTGATGCAGCTCGGTGTCCCCGGTGACCAGGCGGGACCCGGTGGCGCCGGCACCCCACACCCGGAGCGCCTGAACCCCACCGTCGATGACGCCGGGATGCTGGGACAAACCGAGGTAGTCGTTGGAGGCCAGGTCCAGCTCGGTGGCGACCGCCGGGCGGGGCCGCAGGCAGCGCCGCAGCCCGGCCTCGCGGCGCCGGTGTTCCACCGTGTCCAGCCAGGCCAACGGTGACGGGTCGGTCGGCGCCTGCCGGGGGGCGTTCATGGGCCTTCAGCCTACGAGCCGGGCGACCTCGACCATCGCCGAGGTGATCTGGGCGATCTCGGCCGGCGAGCAGATGTAGGGCGGCATCGCGTAAACCAGGTTGCGGAAAGGCCGCAGCCATACCCCGCGGTCTAGCGCCGCCAGGGTGGCGACGGCCAGGTCAACGGGACGGTCACATTCGATGACGCCGATGGCTCCGCACACCCGGACGTCGGTCACCGCGGGCAGGGCCCGGGCGGCGTCCAGGCCGGCGGTCAACCCGGCGGCCAGCTCGGCGATCCGCGACCGCCAATCCTGGCCAAGCAGCACTTCGACGCTGGCCACCGACACCGCACAGGCCAGCGGATTGGCCATGAATGTGGGCCCGTGCATCAGCGCGCCGGCCGCACCGGCGCTGATGGTGTGCGCGACGTCGGCGGTGCACAAGGTGGCGGCCAGGCCGAGGTATCCGCCGGTGAGCGCCTTGCCGACGCACATGACGTCCGGGCTCACCCCGGCATGGTCGGCGGCGAACAATTCGCCGGTGCGGCCGAAGCCGGTCGCGATCTCGTCGAAGATCAGCAACACCTGGTGCCGGCGGCAGATATCGCGCAGGTCGGCCAGGTAGCGCGGGTCGTGGAAGCGCATGCCGCCGGCACCCTGCACGACCGGCTCGACGACCACCGCGGCCAGCTCGCCGGCGTGCCGCGCCAACTGTGCCTCGAACGCCGCGCTGTAGGTGGGGTCGTAGTCGCGGGGCACCTGTGGCGCGAACACCTGGGCGGCCAGGATGTCGGTCCACAGCGAGTGCATGCCGCCGTCGGGGTCGCAGATGCTCATTGCCATGAACGTGTCGCCGTGATAGCCGCCACGCCAGGTCATGAGCCGCCGTTTGCCGGGCAGGCCGCGGCCGCGCCAGTACTGCAGCGCCATCTTCACCGCGACTTCCACCGATACCGAGCCGGAGTCGCTGAAGAACACCGTGTCGAGGCCCGCCGGGGTGATGTCCACCAGCAGCCTGGCCAGCCGGGCCGCCGGTTCGTGGGTCAGGCCGCCGAACATGACGTGGTTCATCGCGCGCAGCTGGGTGGTCAGCGCCGCATCGAGGACGGGATGGCCGTGCCCGTGGATCGCGGTCCACCACGAGCTCATCGCGTCGAGGGCCTCGATGGGCACGCCGTCGCGGATCAACGTCAGCCAGGCGCCGTGGGCGCCGACGGCCACCACCGGCCGCACCGATTCGGCGCCGATGGTGCTGTAGGGGTGCCACAGATGGGCGGCGTCGATAGCGCTGATCTGCTGGGGCGTCAACCCCGGCCCCAATGATGCAGCCGCAGCCATGGAGACCGAGGGTAATGCAGCCCTACCATGAGGCCGTTCGCCGCTGCGGCTCGCAGAAACCCACGCCATCGGGGAGCATGCATGGCATGGCACCGACGAATCAGCCCGACGACACCCACCCTGGCACCGCCTCGCCGTCGGTGCCGGACGGCTCCGAGGGTCCCCGGGTGATCAGGCTGCGGATAGCCCCGTGGGACGTGGTCTGTACGGTCGCGATTCTGGGGGTGCTGCTGGTCATGGTCGCGATGACCAGTTGGCCATCGCGGCTTTTCGCCTTCACCGAAAGCGTGTGCCCCCCGGATTCGTGCCAGCCGGTGCCCTTCGGCGTCAATTACTACATCTACCCGGTGATGTGGGGCGGCATCGGTGCGGCCGTGGCCGCGGCCGTCATCGGCCCGTTCGTTTCCATGGTGCGGGGCTGGTACATGTCCTTTTGGCCGATCATCGCGATCGGCGTCATCACCCTCACCTCGGTGGCCGGCTACGCGATGACCGGCTTCAGCGAACGGTATTGGCACTGACGCCGGCCACGACGGCGGGCTGTGAGAGCGAAATCACAACTGCCCACGCAACATTGGGCGCGCCAGTCACCTTCCGGTCACGTTACGACAAAGAATCTTCCGCGGATCCGGGCAAACATGGACACCGCCGTTTTCTGTTGTCAAAGTGTCTGCAGTGACTGGTGTGAATACAGCGGTGTAACCGTTAGGCCCCGATGTGGCGGCCGCCGCGGACGTCATGAAACGTCGGCCACGGTGTGCGGTCACCGCGCCGGGGCCCGCAGGACCCGCCAGGGCCAAGGAGGTTGGAAACCCACATGAATCGCGTCTACGCCTTCGCCATCGGTTTGGTGATGACGGTGGCCCCGCTGGTGGCCGCCCCCGGCGTGGCGGCCGCGGACCCGGCCACCCGGCCGGTGGACTACCAGCAGGCCGCCGACGTCGTGATCGCACGCGGGCTTTCCCAGCGCGGCGTGCCGTTCTCGTGGGCGGGCGGCGGGGTCACCGGCCCCACTCGGGGCACCGGCGCCAGCATCAACACCGTCGGATTCGACGCCTCGGGCCTGGTCCAGTACGCATACGCCGGCGCCGGGCTCAAGCTGCCACGTTCCTCCGGCCAGATGTACAAGGTCGGCCAGAAGGTGTTGCCGCAGCAGGCACGCAAGGGCGACCTGATCTTCTACGGTCCCGAGGGCACGCAAAGCGTCGCGCTGTACCTCGGCAACGGGCAAATGCTCGAAGTGGGCGACGTCGTGCAGGTGTCGCCCGTGCGCACCGCCGGCATGGCGCCCTACCTGGTCCGGATTCTCGGAACCCAGCAGGCGCCGGCCCAGCAGGCGCCGATCCAGCAGATGCCGCCGCAGCAGGCCCCGGTCCAGCAGGCCCCGGTCCAGCAGGCCCCAGTCCAGCAGGCCCCGGTCCAGCAGGCCCCAGTCCAGCAGGCCCCGGTCCAGCAGGCCCCGGTCCAGCAGGCGCCCGCGGGTACCACGCGGTAACCGTCGTCGTTCCCGAACACCCGCCACGTGCTCCCCCGCTGCTCAGCGAGGGAGCACGTGGCGGGTTTCGGTAAATTAGCGGTCGATCATGCAGAGCCTGTCACCGCCTCCCCCACCGATCGGCACCGCGACACCGGTCGCGATGGGAACCCGTGCGACAGGTTTCTATCGACACGATCTCGACGGCTTGCGCGGAATCGCCATCGCACTGGTCGCCATGTTCCACGTCTGGTTCGGCCGGGTCTCCGGCGGAGTGGACGTATTCTTGGCGCTGTCCGGATTCTTCCTCGGCGGCAAGATGCTTCGCACCGCGCTCCGCGCCGACATGTCGTTGTCACCGGTCACCGAGGTGGTCCGGTTGATCCGGCGCCTGTTTCCCGCGCTGGTCGTGGTCCTGGCCGGGTGTGCGCTGCTGACCGTGCTGGTGCAGCCGCAGACGCGGTGGGAGACGTTCGCCGATCAGAGTCTGGCCAGTCTCGGTTACTACCAAAACTGGGAGCTGGCCAACACCGCGTCGAACTACCTGCGCGCCGGCGAAGCCGTCAGCCCGTTGCAGCACATCTGGTCCATGTCGGTGCAGGGCCAGTTCGCCCTCGCCTTCCTGCTGCTGGTCACCGCCTGTGCCTATCTGTTGAAGCGCCCGCTCGGCGACCACCTGCGGACCTTCTTCGTGGTGCTGCTGAGCGCGCTGACGGTGGCATCGTTGTGCTACGCGGTCGTGGCTCATCGGGCCGACCAGCCGGCCGCCTACTACAACAGCTTCGCGAGGGCGTGGGAGTTGCTGCTGGGCGCCCTGGTCGGCGCGCTGGTGCCGCACATCCGCTGGCCCGGGTGGCTACGCACCCTCGTCGCCACCGTTGCGCTGGCGGCGATCCTGTCGTGCGGTGCCCTGATCGATGGTGTCAAGGAGTTCCCGGGCCCCTGGGCGCTGGTGCCGGTCGGGGCCACCGTGCTGCTGATCCTGGCCGGGGCCAACCTGGGCGGCAGCGATCGGCTGCCGCTGCCGAATCGACTGCTGGGCCTCGGCCCGCTGGTGACGCTGGGCGCCATGGCGTACTCGCTGTACCTGTGGCACTGGCCGCTGCTCATCTTCTGGCTCTGCTTTACCGGGCACCGGCACGCCAACCTGATCGAGGGCACGGCGATCCTGCTGGCATCGGGGCTGCTGGCCTACCTGACCATGCGGCATGTCGAGGATCCGCTGCGGTATCGGACGCCCAGCGCGGCATCCCGCGCGCCGGCCGCGGCGATCCCGTGGCGATTACGGCTGCAACGCCCCACCGTCGCGCTGGGGTCGGTGGTGGTGCTGCTGGGCATCACGCTGACCGCCACCTCGTTCACCTGGCGGGAGCACGTCATCGTGCTGCGCGCCGCGGGCAAGGAGCTGAGCGGACTCAGCGCCCAGGACTATCCCGGTGCACGTGCCCTGACCGCGCATGTGCGGGTGCCGAAGCTGCGGATGCGGCCCACCGTGTTGGAAGTCAAGGACGACCTGCCGGCGTCGACCAAGGACGGCTGCATCAGCGACTTCGTCAACCCGGCCGTGGTGAACTGCACCTACGGCGACGAGGACGCCCCGCGGACGATCGCACTCGCCGGCGGATCACACGCCGAACACTGGCTGACCGCGCTGGACCTGCTCGGTCGGCTGCACCACTTCAAGGTGGTGACCTACCTCAAGATGGGTTGCCCACTGTCCACCGAGCAGGTCCCATTGATCATGGGCAACAACGCCCCGTACCCGCAGTGCCGTGAATGGGTGGAAGCGACCATGGCCAAGCTGGTCACCGACCGTCCCGACTACGTGTTCACCACATCGACTCGCCCGTGGAACATCAAACCTGGCGACGTGATGCCCGCGACATACATCGGAATCTGGCAGGCGTTGTCCGACAACAACATTCCCATCCTCGCCGTCCGGGATACGCCGTGGCTGGTCAAGGACGGACAACCGTTCAACCCCGCCGATTGTCTGGCCAAGGGCGGCAACGCAGCCTCGTGCGGGGTCAAGCGGTCCGACGTGCTGTCCGATCACAACACGACCGTAGACTTCGTCGCGCAGTTCCCACTGCTCAAGCCGCTCGATATGTCCGACGCGATATGCCGCCCGGACGACTGTCGCGCGGTCGAGGGAAACGTGCTGATCTACCGCGACGCTCATCATCTGACCCCCACCTACATGCGGACCATGGCCCCCGAGCTGGGCCGGCAGATCGCGGCGAACACCGGCTGGTGGTGACGACGGGCGGATAAGGTCAAGTGATGACTTGGACCGAGCGAGGGAGCGAGCACGCTGCCGACCCCGCCGATACCGCGCCCTCGCTGGCGACGGTCTGGCCCGGCACGGCGTATCCACTCGGGGCCACGTATGACGGTGCCGGTACCAACTTTTCGCTGTTTTCCGAAGTCGCCGAAAAGGTCGAGCTGTGTTTGATCGACAACGCGGGCACCGAAACCCGGATCGATCTCGACGAAGTCGACGGATACATCTGGCATTGCTACCTGCCGACCGTCTCGCCGGGGCAGCATTACGGGTTTCGGGTGCACGGGCCGTTCGACCCCGCCGCCGGTCATCGCTGCGATCCCAGCAAGCTATTGCTTGACCCCTACGGAAAGTCGTTCGACGGCGATTTCACGTTCGGACAGGCCCTGTTCTCCTATGACCTGGCGGTCGCGGCCGAGGACCCATCGCAGACCGGCACTCCCCCGATGGTGGACTCGTTGGGCCACACCATGACCAGCGTGGTGATCAACCCGTTCTTCGACTGGGCATCCGACCGTGCGCCGGGCACGCCGTATCACGAGACGATCATCTACGAGGCCCACGTCAAGGGCATGACGCGGACGCATCCTGGTATCCCGCACGAATTGCGCGGTACCTACGCGGGACTGGCCCATCCGGCGATCATCGATCACCTGAAGTCACTGAACGTCACCGCCATCGAACTGATGCCGGTGCACCAGTTCCTACATGACCATCGGCTGCTCGAACTGGGGTTGCGAAACTACTGGGGTTACAACACATTCGGCTTCTTCGCCCCGCATCACCAGTACGCTTCGACCCGGCAACCCGGCGGCGCCGTTCAAGAGTTCAAGGCCATGGTCCGCACGTTCCACGAGGCCGGCATCGAGGTCATTCTCGACGTGGTTTACAACCACACCGCCGAGGGCGACCACCTCGGTCCAACCATCAACTTCCGCGGCATTGACAACGCCGCCTACTATCGGCTTGTCGACGAAAATTTGTGCTACTACAAGGATTTCACCGGTACTGGCAACAGTCTCAACGTCCGTCATCCGCACACCTTACAGCTGATCATGGACTCGCTGCGCTACTGGATACTCGAGATGCACGTTGACGGCTTTCGCTTCGACCTGGCGGCCACCCTGGCCCGCGAGTTCTACGACGTCGACCGACTGTCGGCGTTCTTTGACATCGTGCAACAGGATCCGGTGGTCAGCCAGGTCAAGCTGATCGCCGAGCCGTGGGACGTCGGCGAAGGTGGCTATCAGGTCGGCAACTTCCCGGGCTTGTGGACCGAATGGAACGGGAAATACCGCGATACGGTGCGCGACTACTGGCGGGGTGAACCCGCGACCTTGGGCGAATTCGCCTCCCGGCTTACCGGCTCCTCAGACCTCTATGAGGCCACCGGCCGCCGCCCCAGCGCCAGCATCAACTTCGTCACCTGCCACGACGGGTTCACCCTCAACGACCTGGTGTCCTACAACGAAAAACACAACGAGGCCAACGGCGAGGGCAATAACGACGGCGAGAACCACAATCGGTCTTGGAACTGCGGCGTGGAGGGTCCCACCGATGACCCGGACATCGTGGCGCTGCGCCTTCGCCAGATGCGTAACATCATGGCCACCCTCATGGTCAGCCAGGGCACCCCGATGCTCCTGCACGGCGACGAGATCGGGCGCACCCAACGGGGCAACAACAATGCCTATTGCCAAGATTCCGAGCTATCTTGGATGGACTGGTCCTTGGTGGAGAAGAATGCGGATCTGCTGACCTTCACCCGCACGGTGACGACCTTGCGTAAAAAACATCCGGTGTTTCGCCGCCGCCGTTTCCTCAAGGGCCAACCCATCCGCAGCGGTGCCGAAGTCCGCGACATCGCCTGGCTGACGCCGGCCGGCCAGGAGATGACCGCCCAGGACTGGGACAACGACTTCGGCAAGAGCATCGCGGTGTTCCTCAACGGCCAGGCCCTGCCCGAGCCCGATCGCCGCGGCGAACGGGTAATCGACGACTCGTTCCTGTTGTGTTTCAATGCCCACGACCATGAGGTCAACTTCGTCATGCCCCATGGCGACTATGCCCACGAGTGGACCCTGGAACTAGACACCACCAGTCCTACCGGCGCCGCACAGCGAGTCGTCCAGGACGGCGAGCAGATCTCGTTACCGGCACGCTCCGTGCTCATACTGCGCAAGACATTGTGACACATGACTGTTCCGGTATCATCCACCTACCGGTTACAGCTGTGCGGCCCGTCGAGCGGTTCCGGATTCACCTTCGCCGATGCCGAGAACCTGCTGGACTACCTCGACGATCTCGGGGTGTCGCATCTGTACCTCTCACCCATTCTGACCGCGGCCCAAGGGTCGTCGCATGGATACGACGTCACCGACCCAACGACGGTGTCCTCCGAGCTCGGCGGTCCGGACGGATTGGCGCGGCTGTCCGCGGCCGCGCGGGCCCGCGGCATGGGACTGGTCGTCGATATCGTGCCCAACCATGTCGGGGTCGGCCGGCCCGAAGAGAACGCCTGGTGGTGGGACGTCCTGCAATACGGCCGGAATTCTGAGTATGCGACGTACTTCGATATCGACTGGGACCTTGACGGCGGCCGAATCGTCCTGCCCCTGCTGGATTCCGACGACGATGTCGCCGACCTGACCGTCGACGGCAATGTGCTGCGGCTGGGTGATCTGGTGCTGCCAATCGCCCCGGGCACCGGGGAGGGCACCGGCGCGCAAGTGCACGATCGCCAGCACTACCGGTTGGTGGGCTGGCGGCGCGGCCCATGCGGGTATCGCCGCTTCTTCGCGATCTCCACGCTGGCCGGCCTGCGCCAGGAAGATCGCGCGGTGTTCGACGCCAGCCACGCCGAAATCGCCCGCTGGTTCCGCGAGGGGCTGGTCGACGGCGTGCGCGTCGACCACCCCGACGGCTTAGCCGACCCCTGCGGGTATTTGGCCTGGCTGCGTGACCTGCTGGGTCCGACTGCCTGGATCGTGATCGAAAAAATCTTGGCCGTCGACGAGGCGCTGGAGCCGACGCTGCCGGTGGCCGGCACCACTGGCTACGACGTGCTGCGGGAAATCGGCGGTGTCTTCATCGATCCCAGTGGCGAGTCGACGCTGACCGAGCTGGCCGAATCCGCCGGTGCGGCCTATCATCTCCTGCCGGCCATGCGGGCCGACCTCAAGATCCGGGCCGCCATCGGCACCCTGGGCAGCGAGCTGCGCAGGCTGCGACGTGCCCTGGCGGCGACTGCCGGCGCCGACCACCCGCTAGTGCCCACCGCGGTGGCCGCGCTCCTCAGCCACGTCGGGGTCTATCGTTGCGACTACCCCGGCCTGGCTGCGATCCTGCCCGAGGCGATGGCGAAAACCCAAGCGGCATTGCCGCATTTGGGTTCCGGCCTGCAGATCATTGCCACCGCGTTGGCCCGCGGCGGGCAAGCGGCCGTGCGGCTGCAGCAGTTGTGCGGCGCGGTGACCGCCAAGGCCGTCGAGGATTGCCTGTGCTACCGCGATGCCAGGCTGGTGTCACTCAACGAGGTGGGCGGGGATGCGCGCCGATTGGGTGTCGGCGCAGCCGAGTTCCACCACCGGGCGGCCATCCGGGCCCGGTCGTGGCCGCACACCATGACGACGCTGTCCACCCACGACACCAAACGCGGTGAGGACGTGCGCGCCCGCATCGGGGTGCTGTCACAGGTGCCCTCGCTGTGGGCCGAGTTCATCGCCCGTGCCCACACCATTGCCCCGCCGCCCGATGTCGCAACCGCACAGTTTTTGTGGCAGAACATCTTCGGGGTATGGCCGGTGAGCGGCCAGGTCGATGGCCAGCTGCGCGACCGGCTGCACGCCTACACCGAGAAGGCGATGCGGGAAGCGGCCTGGCACACCTCGTGGAACGACCCCAACAGCTCGTTCGAGGACGCGGTGCACCGCTGGCTCGATGCCGTGCTGGATGGACCGCTGGCGACAGAGTTGACCGCTCTGGTCGTCCGGCTCAACCCGCATGCCGAAAGCGACGCGCTGGGCCAAAAGCTGTTGGCGCTGACCGTTCCCGGCATACCCGATGTCTACCAGGGCACCGAGCTGTGGGACGACAGCCTGGTCGACCCGGACAACCGCCGCCCGGTCGACTACGCCGCCCGCCGGGCCGCGCTGAAAGCATTGCGGCATCCCAAAATTCGGGTAGTTTCCGCCGCACTCCGGTTGCGGCGCACCCATCCGGAGTGCTTCGGCGGTGGCGACTACGTTCCGCTGCTGGCCAGTGGCCCGGCGGCCGACCACATCGTGGCGTTCCGCCGCGGTGAGCACGTCCTGGTGGCCACGACCCGCTGGACGGTGCGGCTGGAGCACACCGGCTGGGGCCGTACCACGTTGGCATTGCCCGACGGCTCGTGGACCGACACGTTCACCGGATGCGTCGCCAGCGGTCCCACACCGGCCGTCGAGCTCTTCGCGGATCTGCCCGTGGTGCTCTTGGAGCGCGATCGTGGCTGAATTCCGGGTGTGGGCGCCCAAACCCGAGCTGGTACGCCTCGACGTGGACGGTGTGGTGCATGCGATGCGGCGCTGCGACGACGGCTGGTGGCACGCGGCGGTGCCCGCGCCGCCGAATGCCCGCTACGGATACCTGCTCGACGACGACCCCACCGTGCTCCCGGACCCACGGTCGGCCCGCCAACCCGATGGCGTCCATGCACGTTCGCAGCTGTGGCAGCCGCCCGGGCCGTCCGGGGCCGCCGGGACCGACGCCGGCTGGGCCGGTCGGTCCGTTACCGGTGCGGTGATCTACGAGCTGCACGTCGGCACCTTCACCGCGGCGGGCACGTTCGATTCGGCCATCGAAAAGCTGGATTACCTGGTCGATCTCGGGATCGACTTCGTCGAGCTGATGCCGGTCAACTCCTTTGCCGGCACTCACGGTTGGGGCTACGACGGCGTGCTGTGGTACAGCGTGCACGAACCCTACGGTGGCCCCGACGGTTTGGTCAGGTTTGTCGACGCGTGCCACCGACGCGGTTTGGGTGTGCTGATCGACGCGGTGTTCAACCACTTCGGTCCATCGGGCAACTACCTGCCGCGGTTCGGGCCGTACCTGTCTTCGGCGAGCAACCCGTGGGGCGAAGGCATCAACATCGCCGGCGCCGACTCCGATGAGGTGCGACGCTATATCATCGGGTGCGCGTTGCGCTGGATGCGCGATTTCCACGCCGACGGTCTGCGGCTGGACGCGGTGCACGCGCTGGTGGACACCACCGCCGTTCACATTCTCGAGGAGCTGGCCGCCGAAACCCGATGGCTGTCGCGCCAGTTGGGCCGTCCGTTGTCGCTCGTCACCGAAAGCGATCTCAACGATCCCAGGCTGATCACCCCGCGCGATCGCGGCGGCTACGGGATCACCGCACAGTGGGACGACGATATCCATCACGCCATCCACACCGCGGTATCCGGCGAACGCCAGGGCTATTATGCGGACTTCGGGTCACTGGCTACGCTGGCGCACACGTTGCGCCACGGCTTCTTTCACGCCGGCACCTACTCGTCGTTTCGGCGGCGGCACCACGGGCGCCGATTGGACACATCGCGGATTCCGGCCACCCGGCTGGTTGCTTACACCTGCACCCATGACCAGGTGGGCAATCGCGCGCTCGGGGACCGCCCGTCGCGGCAACTAACGCCCGGCCAGTTGGCGATCAAAGCCGTACTGGTGCTCGGATCGCCCTACACTGCAATGCTTTTCATGGGCGAAGAATGGGGTGCGTCGAGCCCGTTCCAGTTCTTCAGCTCGCATCCCGAGCCCGAGCTGGCGCGCGCCACCGCGGAAGGTCGCAAGGCGGAGTTCGCCGAGCACGGCTGGGCCGCCGACCAGATCCCCGACCCGCAGCACCCGCAGACATTTGCGCGCTCCAAGCTGGACTGGGACGAGGCCGGTGCCGGCGACCATGCCCGGCTGCACGGGCTGTATCGCGATCTGATTGCGCTGCGGCACAGCGAAGCCGATCTGGCCGACCCCTGGCTGGACCACCTCGTTGTCGACTACGACGAAGTCCGGCATTGGATAGTGATACGCCGGGGCCGGTTGGTGATTGCCTGCAATCTCGACGACAAGCCGACTCGCGTTCCGGTCACCGGCGAGCTGGTGCTGGCCTGGGATCCGCCGCAGATCGGCGACCGGGCCACCACGCTACCCGGGCATTCGTTTGCCATCCTGCGCTCCCCATAGCGCGCGAGCAGACGCAAAAGACCCCAAAACCGCTTGTTTTGGGGTCTTTTGCGTCTGCACGCGCAGCGTACTTACACGCTGCGGCGGCCGATGCCGCGCACCGCCTCGGCGACCGCGTCGGCCAGCGGGTCGATCTCATCGGGCGCCAGGTCCGCGATGGTGACCCGGATTCCCGGCGGGGTGCCGATCCGGAACCGGGTGCCCGGCGCCGCGGCCCAGCCGGCTCCGAGCAGGCGGGTGATGGCCACCGCCTCGTCGGGAACCGGGATCCAGACGTTGAGCCCGGATCGACCGTGGGCACCAACGCCGCGCTCGGCCAACGCCGCGCACAACCGCGCACGGATGCCGGCATAGCGCCGTTCGGCCTCGCCGATCAGTCGCGTGGCGTGCTCGTCCGACCACAGCCATACGGCGAGGTCCTGCAGCAGGTGGCTGACCCAGCCGGGGCCCAGACGCAGCCGTCCGTGCACCCGCTCGACGGTGCGCCGATCCCCGGCCAGCACGGCCAGCCGCAGGTCCGGGCCATAGGCCTTGGACGCCGACCGGACGAAGGCCCACCGCCGTGTCGAGCCGGCCAACGGGTGCAGTGGCGCGCCGGCGATGCCGGCGCAGTGGTCGTCTTCGACGACCAGCACGTCATCGGACCGGCCGGCCAGCAGGCTGCGCAGTGCGCCGCACCGATCCGCGGACAAGGCGGCCCCGGTCGGGTTTTGTGCTCGGCTAGTGACGATCACCGCCCGCACTCCGCGGCGCAGCGCGCGGGCCATGTCCAGCAGCAGTGGCCCGTCGTCGTCGACCCGCACCGGTTCGGCCGAAAGCCCCAGCGCCGCAAGCAGATCGAGTAGATTCGCCCAACCCGGATCTTCGACAGCAACACGGTCGCCGGGTCGCAGATGTGCGGTGAGCACCCGCTCGATGCCGTCCAGCGCGCCGCTAGTCACCGCGAGATGGGCGGCCGGGACGGTGTCTGCGGTCAAGGCGGCGCGGGTGTGCTCGACCAGCTCGGATGACATCGCCGGCTCGCCATACATCACCGGCGGCCGCGACTGCGCCGGCCGGTGCGCCTGGGCGATGGGCAGCAGCGCAGGGTCAGGGCTTCCGGTCGACAGGTCACGCACGCCCGTGGGAACGTCAAGCCCGCGCAGCGAGCGGGGCGTGGTCGCGGGCCGGGCTCGCACCCGGGTCCCACGCCGTCCCGCGGTTTCGACGGCCCCGCGATCACGCAACAGCCGGTAGGCCGCGGCCACGGTATTGACATTGACGCCCAGTTGCGCGGCGACTTCCCGGATCGGCGGCAGGGTGGCCCCGGGTGCCAGCGCGCCCCGAGAGATGGCCTCTTCGACGCTCGCTGCGATCGACTGCGCGCCCGTGCCCCGTATCTTGTATTGTACTGGCACATCAATCATTATGTACTAGTACAAACTAAAGGCAAGCCGATGAAGGCCGCATACCAACCGACGTCACGGACCACCCCCACCCGTTACCGGGACCGCGCGCACTACGACCGCCGGACCGTCCATTGCATCCTCGACGAGGCCCTGATCTGCCATCTCGGCTATGTCCGGGGCGGCAGGCCAGTGGTGTTGCCGACGACGCACGCCCGTCTCGGCGAAACCCTGTACTTGCACGGCTCCACCGGCAGCGGTCCCATGCTCGCCGCCCGGCTGTCTGGCCTGCCGGTGTGCGTCACCGCCACCCTCGTCGACGGGCTGGTGCTGGCGCGGGCGGCGATGCATCATTCGCTGAACTACCGGTCGGTCGTCGTGGTGGGCACCGCGCGCATGGTCGACGACCCGGGGGAGAAACGACGGGCCCTGCACGCCCTGCTCGACCACATCCGGTCGGGACGCGCCGCCGACTGCCGGGCCCCGAACGCGCGGGAGCTCGCGGCCACGGCGGTGCTGGCGGTCGAGCTGGTCGAGGTCTCGGCCAAGGTGCGCGACGGCGGCGTCGTCGACGACCCGCAAGACAGCGCGCTGCCGCACTGGGCCGGCGTGGTGCCGTTGGCCCTGACGCCCGGCACGCCGCAACCGGCCGGTGATCTCGACCCCGCTACCCCGCTGCCGTCATACCTCGCCCGCTACAACAGGTAGCGGTAGGCCGGCGAGCCGGGCTCGAGGGCTTCGATGTGCAGCTCGGTTTCCCGCATCCGGGCCAGCAGCCCATCCAGATCCGCAGCCGATCCCAGCTCGATACCCACCAACGCCTCACCGGTTTCCCGGTTGTTGCGCTTGACGTACTCGAACAGGGTGATGTCGTCGGTGGGGCCGAGCACCTCGTCGAGGAACCGCCGCAAGGCGCCCGGCTCCTGCGGGAAGTCCACCAGGAAGTAATGCTTGAGGCCCAGGTGGACCAGCGAGCGCTCCAACACCTCCCCGTAGCGGGACACGTCGTTGTTGCCGCCCGAGATCAAGCAGACCACGGTGGACCCGGGTTCGACACCCGCCTCCAACAGGCCGGCGACCGAGAGCGCGCCCGCCGGTTCGGCGATGATGCCCTCGTTCTGATACAGGTCAAGCATCGCGGTACAGACCGCCCCCTCGTCGACGGTGGTGATCGACACCATGTCACCGGCGGCGGCCAGCGCGGCATAGGTCAGCGTGCCCGCCCGGCTCACCGCGGCGCCGTCGACAAACTGGTCGACATGATCGAGGGTCACCGGCCCGCCGGCGGCCAGTGCCGCCATCATCGCGGCGGCGCCGGCCGGCTCGATGCCCAGCACCGCCGTGTTGGTGGTGCGCTCGACCAGGTAGGTGGTGACCCCGGCGATGCAGCCGCCACCGCCCACCGGCACCACCACCAGGTCGGGCTCCTCCTCGAGCTGGGCCAGCAACTCAACGGCGATGGTCCCCTGACCGGCGATGGTGCGCACGTCGTCGTACGGCGGCACCAGCGTGGCCCCGGTGCGTTCAACGTCGTCGAGCGCGGCCGCGGCGGCCAGGTCGTAGGTCGATCCGCCCACGATCAGCTCGATGAACTCCCCGCCGTGGTAGCGGATCCGGTCGCGTTTTTGCTTGGGCGTCTTGGCGGGCACATAAACCCGGCCGTGCACGCCCAGCGACCGGCACGCATAGGCGAAGCCCTGCGCATGGTTACCGGCCGAGGAGCACACCACCCCGGCGGCCAGCTCTTCGTCGGACAGCTGCACCAGCAGGTTGTAGGCCCCGCGCAGCTTGTACGAGCGCACGACCTGCAGGTCTTCCCGTTTCAGATAGACGGTGGCACCGGTGATCGTCGACAACCGCTCGCACAGCTGCAACGGCGTGGGTGTGACCACCGGAGCGATCCGCTTCGCCGCGCCGTCGATGTCGACCGCGGACAGCGGCGACCTGCTGGGGCTCTGGCTCAGTTCGGCGGACACCGGTCAATGGTGCCATGCCAGCCCTCAGGCAATTCAGCTCACCGGGGTCAAGATGAACACCGGAATCTGGCGCTCGGTCTTGCTCTGGGAGTCGGCGTAGTCCGGCCAGACCGCCGGGGCCCGCTGCCACCAGATGGCCTTCTCCTCACCGAACACCTCGCGGGCACCGCAGCCGTCCCGCTGCGGCATCACGCGGTGAGCACCAACCAGCCAGCCGCCGCCGATGCCGCTATGGCCGTGCCATAACAACACGGGGCGATCACGCGGTCGAAGCGGCCCACGTGCAGCCCGTGCTCGAGCACGAACCGGAATCGATGCGCCGCGTGGACCAGGGCCAACACGGTAAGGCCCAGCAGGGCCAGCTTGGTCAGCGGATTGCGCACGATGGCCAGCAGGTGCGGGTAATCCGGCGCATCCAGCCACCCCAGCGGAAAGACCAATCCGAACAACAGCAGTAGCACCGGCAGCACCAGCGCGGCCGCCATGCCCCCGGCGCTGAACAGCAGCCACAGGAAGGGCTCCACTGACCTTCGACGGGGCGCCGGACCGCTCATGACATCACCAACCAGGCAGCCACCGCCGAGACGACCAGCCATGCCGCGTAGTGCCCGGCAAGGACCGTGCGAGCGGAGACGCGGCGGCGACGAACGTGGACCACCATCGCCCGCGGCGCCAAACCGAACCAGGTGACCGCGTGCAGCAGCAGGAAGACCAACGCGACGACGTTGAGCGCAACCACGACCGGATGAGCGCTGCGGTCCAGAAATCGAAGGTAGGCATCCTGTCCGCTACCAACCGCGTGCACCAGCAACACCAGATACCCCACGAACCAGGCCACGAAGACGCAGCTGAGCTCGCGAAGCATGAACCGCAAATACGACCGCCGCTTCGCCCACCAAAACCGGTCGACCGGCTGACGATAGGCGGCCGTCATCGCAGGCCCCTGGGGAACAGCAACCTCTTCACCGACTGGGTCGCCGCGGTCAGCTTGTAGCGCTGGATCGCGCCGGCCGGATCCACCCCCTTCGGGCACGCCGTTGAGCATTCGCCCACCAGGGTGCAGGCCCACGCGCCGTCGGCCGCGGCCAGCACGTCGCCGCGGCGGGCCGCACCCTCATCGCGCGAATCCAGGTTGTAGCGCTGACCCAAAGCGATCGCCGCCGGCCCGAGGAAGTCCGGGTCGAGCGCGTACACCGGGCACGCCGAGTAGCACAGCATGCAGTTGATGCACATGCTGAACTGTTTGAATTCGTCCAATTCGGTTGGGCTCTGCAGGTATTCGCCGTCGTCGACGGACAGCTCGGTGTCCCGGATGAGCCAGGGCTGGACACGCGGCAGCTTGGCGATGAAGTCGCTGATGTCGACGACCAGATCGCGGATCACCGGGAAGTTGCGCAACGGCTCGACGCGCACCGGCCCTGGCAGGTAGTCGGCCAGAAACGTCGCGCAGGACAGTTTGGGGTCACCGTTGATCGTCATCCCGCAGCTGCCGCAGATGCCCATCCGGCACGACCATCGGAAGGTCAGCGTTCCGTCGAGGTGATCCTTGATGTAGTTCAGCCCGTCCAGGATCGCCCATTCGCCGCCGAAGGGGACTTCGTAGGCCTGCAGGGCGGGCTCGGACTCGAGCTCCGGTCGATACCTGAAGACCTCCATGATGATCTGGTCGGCCATCGCTATCTCCCGTAGACGCGTTCGCCGGGAGGCCAGCGCGTGATCGTGACCGGAAGGTAGTCGACCCGCGCCGTCCCGTCAGGTTCGCGATACACCAAAGTGTGCGCCAGGAAATGCTCGTCGTCGCGGTGCGGAAAGTCGGTCCGCTGGTGCGCGCCACGGGATTCTTCGCGACGCGCAGCGGATTCGATGATCGTCTGCGCGATGTCGAGCATCCCGGACAGCTCCAGCAGCGCCGTCAGCTCGGTATTGAAGGTGCGGCTGTGATCGTCGATGCCGACCGTGGTGAAGCGTTCCCGCAGCACGCTGATCTGTTCGCTCGCCTTGGTCAGGGTGGGTCCGTCGCGATAGATGCCGGCGGCGGCCTCCAGCGTGGCCCGCATGTCCGCGCGGATGTCGGCGATCCGGTCGCTGCCCTCGGTGTGACGAGCGAGTTCGCGTTCCAGCCGGGCGGCCTCGGCACGGGCCTGGGCGCGCACGGCCGATGATGCGGCGTGGGCCTTCGACGCGCATGCCGCGTACTCGGCCGCCGCGCGGCCGGCTCGGGCACCGAACACCAGGCACTCGGGCAGCGAGTTCGACCCCAGCCGGTTGGCGCCGTTGATGCTGACGCATGCGGTTTCACCAGCCGCGTATAAGCCGGGAAGCGGTGTGGCGCAATCGATGTCGGTGTGAACGCCGCCCATCATGTAGTGCACCACGGGTTGCACGGGGATCAGGTCGGTGACCGGGTCGATGTGCTGGTAGTCGCGACAGAGCTCCCGCACGAAGGGCAGCTTCGCGTCGATCAGGTCGACGCCGAGGTGGCGCAGGTCGAGGTAGACGACCGGTCCGTACTCGGTCTCGACGGTCCGTCCCTTGTCGTGCTCGCGCACGAAGGCCTGCGATACCCGGTCGCGGGGTCCGAGTTCCATGCTGCGCAGCTTCGGCTCCGGCGTGGGTGTGCCCAGGTCGTAGTCCTGCAGGTAGCGGTAGCCGTCCTTGTTCAGCAACCAGCCACCCTCCGCGCGTGCGGCCTCGGTGATCAAGATGCCGGTGAACGGCAGCCCGGTCGGATGGTATTGCACGAACTCCATGTCCTTCAGCGGCGCGCCGGCCCGAAACGCAAGGGCCATCCCGTCGCCGGTCGTGGTGTTTGCGTTGGTGGTGAAGGGAAACACCCGCCCGCATCCGCCCGTGCACACGATCACCGCGTCGGCCAGGATCGTCTCGACGCGCCCGGTCGCCAGCTCGATGGCGACCAGACCGCATGCCCTGCCGTCGTCGACCAGCAACGACGTCGCAAACCACTCGTCATAGCGCACGATGTCCGGGTAGGCGAGAACTCGTTGGAACAACGTGTGCAGCAGGTGAAATCCGGTCTTGTCGGCGGCGAACCAGGTGCGTTGCTTCTTCATTCCGCCGAACGCGCGAACGGCGATGTGCCCGTCCGGTTTACGGCTCCACGGGCAGCCCCAATGCTCGAGCTGCAACAGCTCCCGCGGCGCCTCGGCCACGAAGGCCTCGACCGCGTCCTGGTCGCACAGCCAGTCGCCGCCGGACACGGTGTCGTAGGCGTGTTCCTCGAGGCTGTCGTCGTCGCCCGCCACCGCCGCCGCACCCCCCTCGGCCGAGACGGTGTGGCTGCGCATCGGGTACACCTTGGAGACGATCGCCACGTCCAGGCGCGGATTCGTTTCGGCCACCGCGATGGCGGCGCGCAGACCCGCGCCCCCGCCGCCGATCACCACGACGTCATGGGTGGCGGTCATCGCGGTGGCTCAGGCCTCGTGATCGCCGCTGTGCTCGTCCCGCAACACCTTGCCGTCGTGTCGAATCGTGCGTACCCGCATGGATCCGTCGTGGTAGAAATGCCGGATTTCGCGGCAACCGCAGGAGAACGTCAAGTCGTCGTAGTCGAGGCCTTCGTCGTCGCGTTCGACGTGGTGGTCGCCGTCAGCCAGGTGCCCGCAGGGTGCCTTTTGCTTCGCGAAGTGCGTGGTGGTCGCGACCATTGCGCCGCCTCCTCAGGTGGTAGGCAAGTGACCTCGATCACATTCAGGGTATGCCCGCCGAGACGGTGCGTCCACCGCTGCCGGCTCACCGCGTCCTGGCCAGTTCCGCGAGCACGTTGACCCGCCGGGCCGCCGTCGCGATCTCGTCGGCAAACTCCCGCCGGCGTTTGGCAATCCGCGAGGCGTCCGAGCCGTCGACCAGCTCACGATGCCGAGCCAGCCGCAACGCCGTCTTGAACAGCTCCATCGACCTAGACTCGGCACTGGCGATGCGGCGCTGCAGCTCCCACTGCTTACCCACCTCGAGACATTCGGTGAGAAAGGCGCCCTCGTCGAACGACTCGTCCTCGTGGGCGGCCAGCCGGTCGGCGACGATGTGGTACGCGTCCAGGAATGGTCGCAACACCAGATGCGCCAACAGCACGTCGGCTGACCGGAGCAACCTCCGCACCTCGGCCGCCGCGACCGACTTGGTGGGGTCTGCCACCGGCCCGATCAGCCGGACCTCGTCGGCGAGGTCCTTTTCGAACTGCGCACGCGCGGAGAACAAGAACTCGAACTTCAACAGTTCGCGAAGCCGCAGCGCCTCGTCACGCACGGTCGCCGGGGACACCGAGCCGCTGCCGGACGACTCGGCCACCTCCGATGCCGCCAGCAACGCCAGCTCGGCGATGGCGCGATCAACCAGGATGTGGATCGCGGTGTTGCGGTAGAACGCCGCGACCAGATGCTGGTCGTCGCCGATACCCCACACCGCCTCGGTGCCTGCGTCGTAGACGGTGACCACACCGGAGGCCACCAGCTGGTGCAGCGTCCAGCGGATCGTCGAGCGGTTCGTGAGGTCGGCCGCACCGGCCACCACCCAGTTGCGGGCCGCGATGTAGCTTGCCAACGGTCGCACCGTGGCCAGCACCTCGCTGATGGACAACGACCGGTCGGCGCCCAGCAGCGCCAGACTGACCACCGCGGTCGGGGTGACCGGGGTGGCGCGGTTGATCCGATGTTCCACATCCAGCGCGATGCGTTCGATCTCGGTGCCGGCGCCCGAGGGGTCGGCGCGTAATTCCTCGAGGCGTTTACGCAGCGGCAGCGGTTCGCCGAAGTCGAGGTAGGCGCGGCCCAGCCGCTCACCCTGCTGCCGGGCCAGCCGGACCATGAACCGGAAGTCTTCGGGCCGCTTCACCGCGCCGTAGGCCTCGGTGGTCATGGCCTCCACCTCGTGCAGCTGGTCGTAGACGATGGAGGTGGGCACCAAATACACCTCGGGACCGTCGATTTCGTCGACGGCGTCGGTGATGTAGCGCAGAATCCCAAAAACCGGCGGCCGTAGCTTGCCGGTCCGGGTCCGCCCACCTTCGATCGACCAGGTCAGGTTGGCGTGGTTTTGCACCAGCTGCGCGGTGTAGGCGCGCAGCACGAACCGGTAGACCGGGATATCCCTGGTCTGCCGACGGATGAAGATCGTCCCGGTGCGCTTGGCCAAGCCGCCCATCGGGAAGAAGTTCATGTTCGACCCGCCGAAGGTGAGCGCCGGCGAGAGCCGGTTCGCCTGGATCGCCTCCGGCAGCAGCAGCCCGTCCAGGTAGGACCGGTGCGAGAAGGCGAACGCCAGCGTGGCCTTGCGGTCCAGCTTGCGCAGCGACGCGATCTGGTCCTCGTCGACCAGCACGTCGTAGGCCCGCATCAGCCAGCGACTGAAGCCGCGCCACGCCCGCACCGCCCGCTCATCCAGCGAGGCCGCCATCTCGCGCAAGTAGCCCGCGGCCTCGGCGCGCACGCTGACCGGGTCACGCCCGAGTTCGTCGGCCAGCGCGCGCAGCCGCCCCTCATACCAGGCGGCCGCCATCAACTGGGCCACCTCGGGCGGATCGGTGGCCAGCGGCGTGGTCGACTCGTCGAGGATGCCGGTGCGCTGCAACATCTTTCGCACCCTGATCCGGCCGAGTTCGCGGGCGGTCATGGCCGCGTTCGCGTCACGCCGGTTGGGTCGCCGGCGCGGCGGCCGGCTCGTGGACGTCAGGCCCGGGCTCGGGGGCATAGAGCTCCTCGATCTCGGCGGCGTACTTGGCGACGATCGGCCGGCGCTTGAGCTTCATCGTCAGTGTGATCTCATCGCCGCCGGGCTCCCACAGGGTGGGCAGTATCCGGAACCGCTTGATCTGCTCCACCCGCGACAGTTTCTGGTTGCCCTCGGCCACCCCGGCGGCAATCCGAGCGATCACCTCCGGGTCGGCGGCCAACGCCGCGGGCGAAGCGTCCAGGCCGTGCTGGGCCGCGTACGGGCCGACCGAGTCGGCGTCGAAAACCAGCAGCGCGGTGTTGTACGGGCGCCCGTCACCAATGGCGATCATCACACCGATCATGGGACAGGCCGCCAGGATGGTGTTCTCAATGTTGGCCGGCGACATGTTCTTTCCGGCCGCGTTGATGATCAACTCCTTCTTGCGGTCCACCACCCGCAGATAGCCGTCCGCGTCGGCGTCGAAGATGTCGCCGGTGTGCAGCCAGCCGTCGGCGTCGATCGCCTCGGCGGTCTTGGCCGGTTCCTTGCGGTAGCCCTTCATCACCAGCGGACCGCGGACCAGGTACTCACCGTCTTCGGCGATCTTGCCCTCCAGCCCGGGAAGCAGCTTGCCCACGCTGCCCAGCCGCGCGTCGCGGGGATGGCTGGCGGTGGCCACACAGCTCAGCTCGGACATTCCCCAGATCTCGGCGATCGGGATGCCGATCCCGGCGAAGAACGCCAGCGTCTCCTTGGGGATCGGCGCCGCTCCCGACAGCGCCCACCGCAGCTCTGCGAAGCCCAGCTTCTCGCGCAGCTTGGACAGCACAAGCTCGTCGGCTTTGGCCCATTCGGCGGCCACCTGATCCGGCATCGGTTGCCCCGCCAGCAGGGCGTCGGCGCGTTTGGCGGCCACCGACATCGCCCACGCCAACGCCTGCCGCTTCATCTCGTCGGTTTCGTGGGCGACGGTGAATTCGATTCCGGCCTTGAGCTTTTCCCAGACTCGGGGCACCGCGCCCCACACGGTGGGCCGCACGTCGGGCAACGCCGCCACGATCGCACGCGCATCGGCCACCGCGGTGACCTGGGTACCGAACATCTCCTGCAGGTACAGCCCGGTCATCCGGTCGGCGATGTGCGCCGTCGGCAGAAAGGACGTCACCCGATCGCCGAACTCGAGTCCGAGCACCTCGTCGATGGCGTATCCCTCGAACAGCAGGTTGGTGTGGGTCATCTCGACACCCTTGGGGTTGCCCGTGGTGCCGGACGTGTAGATGAGGGTGATCACGTCGTCGGGCCGCACCGCGCGCCAGGTCGACTCGAAGTCGAAGTCCTCGGAGGCGGCCGCGTGCAGCTCATCCACGGACAGCGTCCCCTCGGGCGCGCCGTCGATGCAGACGATGTGCTCGATGGCCGCTCCGCTGGCGCGAATGCGGTCGACATATTGCTGCTCGCAGATCACCAGCTTGGTCCCGGCGTTCTCGAACACGTAGGTCAGCTGCTCGGCGGGCAGCGTGTTGTACACCGAAAACGACGTGGCCCCAAGGTGCTGGGCCCCCACCTCGAGCGGGTAGAACTCGACCCGGTTGGCCATCATCAGCGAAACGGTGTCGCCTCGCTTGACCCCCAAACCCGCCATACCGGCCGCCGCACGCCGCACCTGCTCGGCGTACTCGCGCCACGTCAACGTCTGGGCCCCGCCGGGAGTCCGCAGAGCGACGGCGTCCGGATCGATCGCCGCGGTGCGCTGGAAGGCCTCGCACATGGTGGCCGCGCGCTCGGTCGTGGTCATTACCGTTCTCCTTCACACCGGATCAGCTGTGCCCACATCACATCGGTGAGCGTACGTCCGCGATCATGAGGCGCGAAATACCCCTGGGGCATCGGAGTCAGGTGTGGACGTCGGCGAGATGTCCTGACCGGAGCGAATCTCGTCGTTGACCCGTTGGGCGCCGGAGGCACGGCGCTGGTCCACCGGCCCCGCGGTAACGCCGGCGCCACAGGCATGCAGCCGCGGGTCAGCCGCGGCGCCATCTGGAATCGATTGCCAGATTGAATTCCGTTGGTTACCAGGGTATCTGGATAACTACGGGGATCGACGCCGAAATCACGGCGGCGGCCGATTTCCCGCCGCCGTGCCGATACCGGTCCTTGTGGCACTCATGCCAAATCCGTTCGCGGCCAAGCGAACTCACTGACCAACCACTGGACGCCCGACGAAGGCACAGTCGCCGGCCACTTTGCACACGTTACATGGATTTAACCTGCAGCGGTCCGAAACGGTCGCCTGTTACGTAGGCTTCGCTGCGGTTGGGCCCAGAGCGCGTCCTGCGGCCCGGTGAGCACGGCCCGCTGACGGGATGGTTGTGATGAATTTTTCGGTGTTGCCGCCGGAGGTCAATTCGGGGCTGATGTTCGCTGGTGCGGGGTCGGGGCCGATGCTGCGAGCGGCGTTGGCTTGGGATGGGCTGGCCGGCGACCTGGGTGCGGCGGCGTCCTCGTTTTCGGCGGTGACCTCACAGCTGGCCGGCGAGGCCTGGCAGGGTCCCGCGTCGGCCGCGATGACGGGCGTGGCGGGCTCCTACGCCGGGTGGCTGAGCACAGCGGCGGCCCAGGCCGAGCAGGCGGCGGGCCAGGCCCGGGCGGTGGCATCCGCGTTTGAGGCGGCGTTGGCCGCGACGGTGCATCCGGCCGCGGTGACGGCCAACCGGAGTCAGTTGGTGTCGCTGGTGACGGCGAACCTGCTGGGGCAAAACGCCCCGGCAATCGCCGCCGTCGAGGCCGCATACGACCAGATGTGGGCCCAGGACGTGGTGGCCATGCTGGGCTACCACGGCGAGGTGTCGGCGGCCGCCTCGGCGTTGACGCCGTTCGCGCCGCCGGTGGCCAGCGGTGCGGCGTCGAGCACCCCGCCCGCGCTCGCCGCGGCGTTTCCGCCGCTCGACTTGAGCAACATCACCATCGGCGGCTACCACCTCGGCAGCGGCAACCTGGGCATCGCCAACCTGGGCACCTTCAACCTGGGTAGCGCCAACATCGGCAACGCCAACGTCGGCCACGCCAACATCGGCGATCTCAACCTGGGCAGCGGCAACATCGGCAGCTTCAACCTGGGCGGCGGCAACACCGGGAACTTCAACCCCGGCAGCGGAAACACCGGCGCGCTGAACTTGGGTATCGGCAACCTCGGCAGCAATAACCTCGGCGGCGGCAACGTCGGCAGCAATAACCTGGGTAGCGGGAATACCGGCGACAGCAACTTTGGCAGCGGAAATATCGGCAACCTGAACCTGGGCGGCGGCAACACCGGCAATTCAAACGTCGGGTTTGGGAATACCGGCCATGGCAACTTCGGTAACGGCAACACCGGCGATGCGAACATCGGCAGCGGGAACCTTGGTAGCGCAAACTTCGGCTTCGGCAACACTGGCAATAACAACATCGGGTTCGGGAATACCGGCAACAATAACATCGGCTTCGGCCTCACCGGCGATAATCAGATTGGTGTCGGCGCCCTCAATTCGGGCGTCGGGAACATTGGCTTCGGTAACTCGGGCAACGGTAACGTCGGTTTCTTCAACTCGGGCAACGACAACATCGGTATGGGGAACTCCGGCAATGGGGTCGGAGCCTTGAGCGTGGAGTTCGGCAGTTCAGCCGACCGCAGCTCGGGCTTTGGCAACTCAGGCCGGCTGAGCACCGGTATTGGCAACTCTGGCGAGATCAGCACAGGTTGGTTCAACTCGGCCGCCACCAGCACGGGGTGGTTCAACTCGGGCACCACCAACACGGGGTGGTTCAACTCGGGCACCACCAACACGGGAATTGGAAACTCCGGCGGAGACTTGGTCAGCGGCAGCTTCGGCGCGTTCAACTCGGGTCACACAAACACCGGCAGCTTTAATGCGGGTAACTCCAACACCGGTGACTTCAACTCGGGCAACGTGAACACCGGCTATTTCAACTCGGGCAACATCAACACCGGCTTCGTCAATTCTGGCAATCTCAACACCGGATTATTCAACTCGGTCAACCAACCCGTGGCGAACTCAGGTTGGAACCACGCGGGCACCAATAACTCGGGCTACGCAAACGCCGGCACCTTCAACTCGGGCTCCGATAACAACGCCCGCGACGAGCACGCTGCATTCGTCACTGGTAATTCGGGCCTGGCTAACGTCGGCAACTTCAACGCGGGTATCATCAACGTCGGCGACTATATCTCTGGTTTTAGAAATTCGGTGCCCACGATCACCGGCACCGGCGCCAACTCGGGCTTCGTCAACGTGGGAACGTCAGTCTCGGGCTTCTTCAACTTCGGCCATTTCATGTCGGGCTTCGCCAACTTCGACGACGAGGCCTCGGGGTACCTCAACGGAGACAGTCAAGTGTCGGGTTGGATTCACTAACGGCGGTTCCCGGTGTGGTAATTGGGTTAAGGTTCTGCGCCCCGGCTGGGGTTGGAGTGGAAAGGTGAATCGGCGAGTTCGGATCTGCGCCGGTGGCGGCGCGCCAGTAGTCCGCGACGGCGCGGATTTCGCCGGCCTGGCTGATGATGTCGCTGAACATGCTGATCGAGTTCGGCGACGCCTTCGACTGCTCCCCTGCCGACTTCCGGTGGTGGTGCAGCTCGGCCAGATCGTAGCGGAAGATTTCGCCGGCGAGACCGCGCCCAGCGGGAAGCGGCTTCCCGAGGCCGGTGTTTGCCTACGCCAATCCAGTGTCGCCCGCCACCAGGAGAAGGTGGTTAAGAGGTTCTGAGGGAGCTGGCCGCCCGATCGGGTTGTTGGTTGGGTGTGAGTTTTGAGACCCTGTGCGAGCTGGTGACATGGGTTTGGTGAAAGCACCGATATCGGGCCGCGATGGGCATACAGTTTTTACTGCCAAGGTGCTCGAGTTACCGAGCGATCGGCCCAAGTGTTGGTGATGGGAGGCGCGCCATGGTGGCTGCGGTCATGCGGAAACTGGCGGCCGCTGATACTGCGTGGACGTGGGTCGTGGCGTCGCTTGGCGGACATGTGCAGGGCTGTGAGTGAGTAGCCGGCGATGGCTGATTACCGGGGCCCCTGCAGTGATCTTCGCTCGCTATGCCAAACCGGCTGAGAAGGGATGGGCGTGATGAATTTTATGGTGTTGCCTCCGGAGGTGAATTCGGCGCGGATGTATGCCGGTGCGGGATCGGCTCCGATGCTGGCGGCGTCGGCGGCCTGGGATGGGTTGGCCGCCGAGTTGGGTTCCGCGGCGTCCTCGTTCGCGTCGGTGACCTCAGGGCTGCTGGGTTCGGCGTGGCAGGGTCCGACGGCGATGGCGATGGCGGCCTCGGCCGCGCCGTATGCGAGCTGGCTGAGTGCGGCGGCGGCCCGGGCCGAGGGTGCGGCCGCTCAGGCCAAGGCGGTCGTTGCCGTCTATGAGGCCGCGCGAGCGGCCACGGTGCATCCGGTGTTGGTTGCGGCTAATCGCCATCGGTTGGTGTCACTGGTGATCTCGAACCTGCTTGGCCAGAATGCTCCGGCGATCGCTGCGACCGAGGCCGCCTACGAGGCGTTGTGGGCCGAGGATGTGGCGGCGATGGTGGGCTATCACGGCGGGGCCTCGGCGGTGGCGTCACAGTTGGCGCCGTGGCAGCAGGTGATACGTGCCCTGCCCTGCACCGCGGCTAGCCCGGCGACGCCACGAGTCGCCGCAGCGGCCACGCGGGTAGCCGACCTGGCTGCCGGTACCCCGGCGGTGGCACGGGTGGCTGCGGCGGCCGCGCGGGTGCCCGGCGTGGCTGCGATGAGCCCGGTGCCCGCCGCACTTGCGGCGCCGGTGGCCAGCCCGGCTGCGCTCGCCATCCCGGCCCTCGGTATCGGGAACACCGGTGTCGGGAACTTGGGGATCGGCAACATCGGCGACTACAACCTGGGCAACGGAAACACCGGCTTGTGGAACTTGGGCAACGGGAACACCGGCAACGCCAACCTGGGCAGCGGGAATAGCGCCGGCAACGCCAACCTGGGCAGCGGAAACCAGGGCTTCTTCAACTTGGGCAGCGGAAACACCGGCAACACGAACTTCGGCTTCGGAAACCTAGGATTCTTGAACTTAGGCAGCGGAAACCAAGGTGACGCAAACTGGGGCTTCGGGAACTTCGGCGACGCAAACTGGGGCAGTGGCAACCAGGGGAACGGGAACTGGGGCCTAGGGAACATCGGCGACGCAAACTTCGGCAACGGAAATCAAGGCGATTTCAACTTGGGCAGCGGAAACAGCGGCAACACCAACTTCGGCAGCGGAAATCTCGGCAACTTCAACGTGGGTAGCGGAAACCTCGGCTCGTCTAACGTGGGCTTTGGGAATCAAGGCAGCAACAACCTGGGCTTTGGGAATAACGGCAGCAACAACATTGGCTTCGGGCTCACCGGCAACAACCTGGTGGGCATCGGAGCGCTGAACTCGGGCATCGGGAACATCGGCTTCGGGAACTCGGGCAACAACAACATCGGTTTCTTTAACTCCGGCAACAACAATGTGGGTTTCTTTAACTCGGCAGATGGTAACTTCGGTTTCTCGAACTCCGGTGACACCAACACGGGCTTCTGGAACGCGGGCTTCACCAACACCGGCTTAGGGAACGCTGGCTTCAGGAACTTCGGTTTCGGGAACTCGGGCTTCGACAACATGGGCACCGGGAACTCCGGCTTCAACAACATGGGCGACGGGAACTCGGGCTTCAACAACATGGGTAGCTTCAACTCGAGCTTCAACAACCTGGGTAGCTTCAACTCGGGCTTCAACAACATGGGTAGCTTCAACTCGGGCTTCGGCAACATGGGTAGCTTCAACTCGGGCTTCCGCAATTTTGGCGACTTCAACTCGGGTTTCCATAACACGGGATGGGGTAACTCGGGCGCCACCAACACGGGCCTGTTCAACTCGGGCGACCTAAACACGGGCATCGGCAGCCCGGTCAACCAGACGGTCGCGAACTCGGGCTTCGGCAACACGGGCACCGGTAACTCGGGATTCTTTAACTCGGGCAACTCTAACGCCGGCTTCCAGAACCAAGGCAGCGGCAACGCGGGCATCAATAACCCGGGCGACTTCAACGCGGGCATCAATAACTCGGGCGACGCCAACCGGGGTATCAATAACTCGGGCAACTTTAACCAGGGTATTAATAACTCGGCCAACTCTAACCAGGGTATCAATAACTCAGGCAACTTCAACGTGGGCATCTTCAACACGGGCATGGACAACACGGGTGTGGCCCACTCGGGCAGCTTAAACTCGGGCGTGGCCAACTCTGGGATGAACAGTTCGGGAGGCTTCAACACGGGTAACAACGAGTCGGGATTCTTCGACTTGTGATGCCCTGGTATTGAGTGTTGTTCTTTCGTCCAGACGAGGCCGGCCCTGCTAGCCGCCCAGACACCCCGGACCCAACAGCTCCTTCAGATCCCCCATCAGCGCCGGCGACGGCGTCACCCGCAGCGACTGATCCAGCTGCAGCGTGGTGATCCGGTCTCCGCTGATGAGCCGCAGATGCACCTGGGAGGTGCCGGGATGGCGTGCCAGCACCTGCTTGAGCGCGCTCACCTTGTCGAAGGTGCACTGGCGGGTGGGCAGGCTAACGGCCAGCGGCCGATCCGCCGCAGCGTTGGAAAAGTCCGGCACCACAAGGTCGTTGGCGATCAACGCGATACGGTCGTCGCGGATCGCCACCTTGGCGTTGATCAGCACCACCGCGTCGTCGGCGATGTCGGCGCCGTAGCTGGAATAGGTGTGCGGGAAGAACATCACCTCGATGCTGCCGGTCAGATCCTCCAATTGTGCTGATGCCCAAGGCATTCCGTTCTTGTTGACCCGCCGGTTCACCGAGGCCAGGATGCCGCCCACCCGCACTTGGGCGTCGTTGGGGACATCACCGTCGAGGACCGCCGGGATGGCGGTGTCGACCTGGGTGGACAACAGGTGTGCCACCCTGTTGAGCGGATGCCCGGACACGTACAGTCCCAGCATCTCCCGTTCCAGGGCAAGTTTGTGCTTGTCCTCCCATTCGTCGTCGGGGACCTTGATGGTGAATACCGCGTCGGTGCCGGCATCGGTACCGCCGAACAGGTCGAACTGGCCCATCGCCTCGGCCTTCTTGGTGCCCAGCACCGAGTCCACGGCGTCGGAGTGGACCAGGAACAGACCCTTGCGCGCATGCCCGAGCGAATCGAACGCGCCCGCCTTGATCAACGACTCGGTGACCTTCTTGTTGCACGCCGAGATGTCGATCTTGTTCAGGTAGTCCGAGAAGTCGGTGAACTTGCCTTTGTCGCTGCGGGTGTTGATCAACGACGCCACCACGTTGGCGCCGACGTTGCGCACAGCGCCCAGGCCATAGCGGATGTCGGTGCCCACCGACGCGAAGTTCAGGCCGGACTCGTTGACGTCGGGTGGCAGCACGGTGATGCCCAGCTTGCGGCAGTCGGCCAGGTAAACGGCCGCCTTGTCCTTGTCGTCGCCGACGGAGGTCAACAGGCCGGCCATGTACTCGGCGGGGTAGTTGGCCTTGAGGTAGGCGGTCCAGTAGGACACCATGCCGTAGCCGGCGGCGTGTGACTTGTTGAACGCGTAGTCGGCGAACGGCAGGACGGTGTCCCACAGCGCCTTGATGGCGCCGGCGGAAAATCCGTTGGCCTTCATTCCGTCCGCGAACCCTTCGTACTCCTTGTCGAGCACCTCGCGCTTCTTCTTGCCCATCGCCTTGCGCAGGATGTCGGCGCGGGCCAGCGAGTAGCCGGCCACCTTCTGCGCAATGCGCATGATCTGCTCTTGATAGACGATCAGACCGTAGGTTTCGGCCAGGATCTCCTCCAGCGGTTCGGCCAGCTCGGGGTGGATGGGCCGGATCTCCTGACGGCCGTTCTTGCGATCCGCGTAGTCGTTGTGGGCATTTTGGCCCATCGGGCCGGGCCGGTACAGCGCGATGACGGCGACGACATCCTGGAAACCGGTGGGTTGCATGCGACGCAGCAGGTCGCGCATCGGGCCACCGTCGAGCTGGAACACGCCCAGGGTGTCGCCGCGGCCCAGCAGATCGTAGGTGGGCTTGTCGTCCAGCGGCACCGATTCCAGATCGAGGTCGATTCCCCTGTTGGCCTTGATGTTGTCGATCGCGTCGCCGATGATGGTCAGGTTGCGCAGCCCCAAAAAGTCCATCTTCAGCAGGCCGATGGCCTCGCACGCCGGGTAGTCCCAACCGGTAATGATCGCCCCGTCCTGCGGACGCTTCCACAGCGGGATGGCCTCGGTCAGCGGTTCGCTGCTCATGATCACCGCACAGGCGTGCACGCCGGCGTTGCGGATCAGGCCTTCCAGGCCGCGTGCCGTCTGGTAGATGGTGCGTACGTCCGGGTCGGTTTCGATCAGACCACGCACCTCAGCGGCTTCCTTGTAGCGCTCGTGGGCCGGATCGGTGATGCCCGACAGCGGAATGTCTTTGGCCATGATCGCCGGCGGCAGCGCCTTGGTGATCCGGTCGGCGATCGCGAACCCGGGCTGCCCGTAGTGGATGCGCGCCGAATCTTTCAGCGCCGCTTTGGTTTTGATGGTGCCGAAGGTGATGACCTGGGCGACCCGGTCGTGGCCCCACTTGTCAGCGGCATAGCGCACCATTTCACCGCGGCGGCGGTCGTCGAAGTCGATGTCGATGTCGGGCATCGACGTGCGCTCGGGGTTGAGGAACCGCTCGAACAGCAGGCCGTGTGGGATCGGGTCGATATCGGTGATGCCGAGGGCGTAGGCGACCAATGAGCCCGCCGCCGAGCCACGACCGGGGCCGACCCGGATGCCCACCGAGCGCGCATGGTTGATCAGGTCGGCCACGATCAGGAAGTACGACGGAAAACCCTTCGCACAGATGACGTCGATCTCGTAGGCCGCCCGCGCGAGGTAGTTCTGCGGCGGACCGTCGGGGAATCGCCGGGCCAGCCCGGCGTCCACCTCACGGCGCAGCCAGGACCCCTGGTCGTGCCCCGCGGGCACGGGAAAAACCGGCATCCGGTTGCGCGGTGTCCACACCTCGGCGTACGACTGCACCCGCTCGGCGATCAGCAACGTGGCGTCGCACGCGCCGGGCACTTCGTCATCCCAGATCTCGCGCATTTCGGCGGCCGACTTGAGGTAGTAGCCGTCGCCGTCGAACTTGAACCGGTTGGGATCGGACAGGGTCTTGCCGGTCTGCACGCACAACAGCGCCTCGTGGTTGTGGGCGGCGTCGCGGGTGACGTAATGGCAGTCGTTGGTGGCCAGCGGCGGAATGCCCAGCGTGCGACCGATCTCGAGCAGGCCCTCACGAACGCGGCGTTCGATGGTCAGCCCGTGATCCATCAGCTCTAGGAAGTAGTTGTCCGGACCCACGATCTCGCGCCACTTGGCGGCCGCCTCCAGCGCCTCCCGGTGCTGGCCAAGCCTGAGGCGGGTCTGCACCTCCCCGGACGGGCAGCCGGTGGTGATGATGATCCCATCGGCGTGTTCGGCGATGAGCTCGGCATCCATGCGCGACCACTTGCTCAGCTGGCCCTCAAACGAAGCCAGCGAGGACAGCTTGAACAGGTTGCGCAGACCCGTCGCGTTCTCGGCCATCATCGTCAGGTGTGTGTAGGCCCCGCCGCCCGAGACGTCGTCGCCCTTCTGACTGGGGTCGCCCCAGGAAATGCGCCGGGTGTCAAAGCGTGAGCCGGGCGCGACATACGCCTCCACGCCGATGATCGGCTTGATTCCCGCCTTGGTCGCCGAGTTGTAGAACTCGCTGGCGCCGAACATGTTTCCGTGATCCGTCATCCCCACCGCGGTCATTCCCAGCCGCTCCACCTCGGCCAACATGGGAGTGATCTTCGCGGCACCGTCCAACATCGAATACTCGGTGTGGTTGTGCAGGTGCACGAAGGACGCGCGATGTGGGGGCACTCCCCCACAAGTGGGCGGTACCCCCACCCGGTTGCGGGGGACGCTGGCGCGACGAGCAGACGGACCTGTCATAGGGACGCCAGTCTATGACCGACCACCGACGGCGTGCGGGCGTGTCGCGAAGTGTGTCGTGCGGCCGGTCAGCCGTACAGCTCGACGAACTGCTTTAGCGACTTCTCCACATCTCCCTTGACGGCACGGGCGGCGGCCGACCCCACCGGGCCGAACAACGCGCGCCCGCCCAGCTCAAGGCGTAGACCGAGGGTGGAGCCGTCCCGGCTGGGCGTGACGGTAAGGGTGACCCCGTACTTTGCTCCGCCCTTCCCGGCCCCGGACATGACCACCTCATGCGGCGGGTCCCACTTCGTCACCGTCCACGTCACCCGGTTGCGCATGCCCTTGGCACGGGCGACACCAACGATCTGGACGCCTTCGCTCAATTGGTCAGGCAACTCGCTGCGCCACCCCTCGTGAATCACCAGCCAATCGCCCAACCTTGACAGATCCGACACGTGGTCCCACATGTCCTGCGGGCTCATCGGCATGTCGGCGGTCATCTCAACTGAAGCCATCGGATGAGCCTAGCGCCGGCGACGATGCGGGCCGCGGCAAGCGACCCGCTGAGGAGCGGTGCCATCAAGCCCCGCGCCGGCGACGATGCGGGCCGCGGCAAGCGACCCGCTGAGGAGCGGTGCCATCGAGCCCCGCGCCGGCTGTCTCCGTCGAGCCTGTGGTTGTCGTGCTCGTCACTCGCACTTTTGCGCGCTAACTACAGTTTCGGCACCGGCCGTCACATCAACGGCTGGGGCCGCCGCGCAGCCGGTTGCCGATCCGGATCGCGGGCAGCAGCAGGCTGCGCGGCGCCAGCCTGCCGCCGGTGCTGATGACCTTGGGCACCACGCCGGGCACCACGCTGCGCTTGCCGGCGAGCATCCCCGCGATCGCGGCTTCGGCGACGTCGTGCGGCGAAACCTGCGCGATCGGGATGCTGAACCGCTCGGCGCTGGCGATCTCGGCCCACTCGGTGGGCACCGGGCCCGGACACAAGGCTGTCACCGATACGCCGGTGCCGTGCAACTCCTCCTGCACGGCCTCGGAAAACGTCAGTACGAACGCCTTGGTGGCCGAGTACACCGCCATGTAGGGAATCGGCTGGAAACCCGCGATCGACGCGATGTTGAGCACCGCGCCGGCACCACGCTCGACCATGCCGGGCAGGGCCGCGCGGGTGAGTTCCATCAACGCCAGCGCGTTGAGGGTGACTTGCTCACTTTCCCGTTCGAACGGCAGCTCATAGAAGCGCCCGCTGGTGCCGAATCCCGCGCTGTTGCACAGACCGGCGATCGTGTCGTTGCGCAGGCGATCGGCCAGCCGAGCCCGCGAATGCGGATCGGCCAGGTCGAGTGGCACAACTTCGACCCCGACCTTGTGCTCGTGGCGCAACTGGTCAGCCAGCTCATCGAGACGCTCGCGGCGCCGCGCGACCAGGGTCAACGGGAAACCGCGGCGGGCCAAGCCTTTTGCCAGTTCAACCCCGATGCCGGAGGACGCTCCGGTGACGACGACGGTGGACGTGGTGCTCGGTTTCGGCAGGCTCATGACGTCACCAATGTATTCCGCGGGTCGCCTGCACGAACGTTTCGCTGCGCTTGTCCAGCTCGGGTGCTTCGGCGCCGGATTCGCCGCCCTTGGCCGCGGCGGAGTCGTTGAACATGGTGAACGCGCGGTTGCGTACCCGATCCATCACCGCCGGGTTGACGGCATCGGCCACGGCGGCGAACTGCCCGAACGGTGAGCTGGCCCGCCGGGGGCGGTGCAGGATCGCATCGGTGATCACACCGGCAGCCTGATCCGGCGACAACGCCGGGAACCGGTCATACAGCGTGGTTGGGCTGATCATCGGCGTCCTGACCAGCGCCATGTGCACGGTGGTGAATCGGACGTTGTCGTTCACCGTCTCGGCTTGCAGGGCGTCACAGAGGCTGTCCAGCGCGGCCTTGCTGGCGATGTAGGCGCCGAAGCGCGGCGCGCGGGTCTGCACACCCACCGAGGAGACGTTGATGATGTGCCCGAAGTGGCGTTCCCGCATGCCGGGGATGAACTTGAGGATGAGTTGGACCGCGCCGAGGTAGTTCAGTTGCATGGTGCGCTGGTAGTCGTGGATTCGGTTGTAGGACAGTTCCAGCGAGCGCCGGATCGACCGCCCCGCGTTATTGATCAGGATGTCGACCCGGCCCAGATCGGCGAGCACCTGGTCGGCCATGGCGGCGATGGCGTCCATGTCGGACAGATCGCACGGGTAGACATGGGCGGTCCCGCCGTTGTCGCGAATTTCGGTGGCGACTCTTTCCAGGTTCTCCAGGGTGCGCGCCACCAGGACTACCGTGCCACCCGCTTCGGCGATCTTCTTCGCGGCCGCCTCGCCGATACCCGACGACCCGCCGGTGATGAGGATGATCTTGCCCTGAACCGCGTCGCTGAGTTTGCGACCCTGCACCGCGTCGAGCAAATTCCGGAAATAAAACGGTCGATACCGCCCCGCAGAGTTGGGGGTGTTGATGATATTGGACACCGCCGCGAACGGTTTCTCGACGAACGTCGTGAGGTCACCAAGGTTCATCGGTTGTCGCTCCTGATGGCGGTGTGGTTGATGTGACTGAAGGTCATGAAGCAAACCTAGGACATCCGTCAACGAATGGACACGGATCGCCGCGATGTGGACCAGGCCACACGGTTACCTGACCGTGGGCGGCGCACCACCGCAATCGAGTTGTTACAGCGGGTAAACGGGGCGTGACCGCACCCTAATGGCCGGGCAACGTCGGCATGTTGGCCTCACACGATGGGATTCACGAAAACACTGACGTCGCGCTTCGGCAAACGCCAGCCGATCAGCATCTACGACAAGATCGGTGGGCAAGAGGCAATCGAGGCCGTCGTCAACGACTTCTACGAGCGTGTTCTTGCCGACGATCAGCTGTCGGGCTTCTTTAGCGGAACGAACATGAACCGACTCAAAGGCAAGCAGGTGGAGTTCTTTGCCGCAGCCCTCGGCGGGCCCGAACCCTACACCGGTGCGTCGATGAAGCAGGTGCATCAGGGGCGCGGCATCACCATGCACCACTTCACCCTGGTCGCCGGGCACTTAACCGAGGCGCTGACCGCGGCCGGGGTCCCCTCCGAGACGGTCACCGACATTCTCGCAGTGATCGCCCCGTTGGCCGCAGACGTCACATCCGGCGAAGCCAGCGCGGCCGCAGTCTGAGCGCGGCACGAACGTAGGCGTACCTGAGCGTGAGGCGTACCTGGGCGTGTCAAGCTTCCACGGTCACGGTCGCAGCCGGTAAACAGCACATGTGAGGCCCATCGCCACCATCGCCGCCACCCTGGTGCTCGGCGCCGGTAGCTCGAAACACACCGCCACAGGCATCGCCGACCGCGGGGTCGGTCAGCCAACTGCGCCCAGACCGACGGCAAGGTCCATCGGTTGGTCTGCGATGACCCCAGCTGACCGCCTCGACCGCGGCTGCGGGCCAGCTCCGGCAGGCGGCGGCCCGGGACGGCGCCGACTGGGCGGCGTTGAGGTCCACCCAGAACGCCGGGATGACACGGCGGGATGCCTGCACGCAGAACACCGATCCACGACCCGGCATGCTGGCGGCCTACCAGACCCTGCTGGTCGAGTTGGCCATCACCGATCCCACCACCGTCGGTCCCGGCCCTCCTCACAGGCCCGGCCGAGTTCAGCCCCTTGACCGCGCAGTTACCACCAGTTCGACCCGAAGACGGCCGTTCTCGACTCGAAGGGCAGACAGCAGATCCTGGTCGTCGAACCGTCCGGCAGCGGGGCCCGGTACGGCCGTGAAGGCATCGACGCTGGGGGCATCGGGCACGGTGCGGTTCGACTTCAACGGCACCACGTTCGTCTGCAACACGCCGTGCGGGCTGACAATGACGGTCATGCGTCGCGCGTTCGAGGACCTGGTAGCCGAAGCCATGGCAGCCCCTGTCGAAGGCTGGGATTTCTCCTGGCTCAACGGCCGCGCGACCGAGGAACGCCCGTCGTGGGGCTACCAACGGCTGATGAGTCAACGCCTGGCAGCCGCGTCGGCGGCCCTGGACATCCATACCGGCGGCGGAGAGGTGCTGGCGGGGGTGGACAAGTTCCCGCCAACCATGGCGGCCACCGAGTCGTGGCCGCCCAATGCGGCATTGGCCACCCGGCGATTGCATCCACGTGGCGTGGTGGTCGTCGCGGCACCCGACGCTCCTCCCCTGCCGTTCGCCGATGAGGCGTTCGACCTGGTGGTCAGCCGCCATCCCATTGCCGTGTGGTGGGACGAGATTGCCCGACTATTGCGACCTGGAGGCACCTACCTGGCTCAGCACCCCGGACCCGCGACGGTATCCGAGCTCGTGGAGCACGTCATCGGGCCCCAGCCGCAGCTGTGGGCCCAGTTCGAGCTGTCCGCCCAAGGCGCGCAGGCGCGAGCCGCCGGGTTGCAGATCGTCGACATGCGCATGGAACGGCTCACCGCCGAGTTCTTCGACATCGGCGCGGTGGTCTACTTTCTGCGCAAGCTGATCTGGACGGTGCCCGATTTCACCGCCGAGCCCTACTACGGGCGGTTGCGTCACCTGCATGAACGCATCGAGGCCGAGGGGCGTTTCGTCACTCACCCCACCAGGGTTCTGGTCGAGGCGCGCAAGCCCGACCGGCGCAGCTAGCCCGTCATCACCCCTCCGCACGCAACACGTCCAAGGCGTGCCGCAGATCCGGCGGGTAAGGGCTGACGATCTCCACCCGCCGGCCGTCGGCGGGATGCGCGAACGCCAGCGAACGTGCATGCAGCCATTGATGTTCCAGACCAAGCCTGTTCGCTAGCTTCGGGTCGGCGCCATAGACCAAGTCCCCACAGCACGGGTGACGCAGTGCCGCGAAATGCACCCGGATCTGGTGTGTCCGACCAGTTTCCAGTTGAACGTCCAACAGGCTGGCGGCGACGAAGGCCTCCAGGGTGTCGTAGTGGGTGATGCTGTGTCGGCCCTTCCTGGTGACCGCGAACTTCCACTCATGCCCGGGGTGCCGGCCGATCGGCGCGTCGATTGTTCCGCTGGACGGATCCGGATGTCCTTGCACCAGCGCGTGATACCGCTTGTCGACCAGGCGATGCTTGAACGCCCGCTTGAGCGCCGTATAGGCGCGCTCGGAGATCGCGACCACCATCACCCCGGAGGTGCCGACGTCCAGCCGATGGACGATGCCCTGCCGCTCGTGCACGCCGGAGGTGGTGATGCGGTACCCGGCCGCCGCCAGGCCACCCAGCACCGTGGTTCCGGTCCAGCCCACCGACGCGTGCGCCGCCACCGCGGCGGGCTTGTCGACGGCGACGATGTCGTCGTCGGAATACAGGATGGTCATGCCCTCGATCTCGACGGGGGTGTTCTCCAACGGCGCCGGCGACTCGGGCAGCCGCACCTGCAACCAGGCACCGGATTTCAGGCGGTCGGACTTTGCCGCCTGCACGCCGTCCACTACCACCCCGCCGTCTTCGGCGATGGCCGCCGCGGCGCTGCGGGACAGTCCCAGCAGGCGCGCCAGCCCGGCGTCGACCCGCATGCCCGCCAAACCCTCCGGCACGGGCATCAGGCGATCGGTCGACAAGCGCCGCTCTCCCCCGCCATCGGGTGGGGGTACCTCCCGCTTGTGGGGGCGTGTCCCCACCCAGTTGTGTGGGCGTGCCCCCACCGCATCGCTGCGCTCCGCATCGTCGTCGGCGGTCATCAGCGTTGGTCGGCCTTGCGCCGACCCACCGTGTCGAAATCGAAGCCGAACATGGACAGCACGACAAGCAGGACAGCGCCGCCAACCACGGACGGATCGGCCACGTTGAACACCGGCCACCAACCGACCGACAAGAAGTCCACCACGTGCCCGCGCAGCGGCCCCGGCGCCCGGAAGAAACGATCGACCAGGTTGCCCAGCGCGCCGCCCAGGATCATCCCGAGCCCCAGGGCCCACCAGGGTGACACCAGCCGACGTCCCATCCAGACGATGCCGGCCACCACGGCCGTGGCGATCAGCGTCAACACCCAGGTGTAGCCGGTCGCCATCGAGAACGCGGCCCCCGAATTACGCACCAAAGTCCAGGTCACCGTGTCGCCGATGATCGACACCGGCTGGCCAGGGGGCAGCAGCTTGACGGCCAACACCTTGGTGACCACGTCGAGCGCCAGCACAAACGCCGCGACCGACAGCAGCAGCCGCAGCCGCCTCGGGGGTGCCGGTGGCCCGTCAGCTTCGGGTTCCGCGGCCTCGCCGGCATCGCCGGCCGACGTCAGGGGATCAGCAGATCCGGTTGGTTCGTCAGACACGCTCCCATCATCCCTCAGCGGCAACGGCACCCCCGCACACGGCCGCGCGGGCAGCACATGCGAGATGATCCGATCATGGGCCGGCTCACCGTCATTGCCACCGGAGGGACGATAGCGACCAGCACCGGCGCCGACGGGGTGCGCCGGCCGACCCGCCGCGGCGCGGACCTGACCGCCGGCCTCGACGGCGATCACGCCGTCGACGTCATCGACCTGATGGCCGTCGACAGCTCACAGCTGACGCCGGCCGATTGGGATCGGATGCGCGACGCGGTGCAGACGGCGATTGGTGACGGCGCCGAGGGCGTGGTCGTGCTGCACGGCACCGACACGATGGAGGAGAGCGCGCTGTGGCTCGACCTCACCTACCGGGGCACCGCCCCGGTCGTGCTGACTGGGGCCATGCGCAGCGCCGACGCCCCCGACACCGACGGTCCGGCCAACATTCGCGACGCCTTGGCGGTGGCGGCCAGCCCGGCGGCCCGTGACCTTGGTGTTCTGCTGTGTTTCGCGGGGCGGGTGTTGCAGCCGTTGGGCCTGCGCAAGGTGGCCACCGACGACCTGAGCGGCTTCGCTGGGGAGCTGCTCGGCAGCGTCACGGACTGGAGGGCACCGGGTGTGACGATGACACGCCCCAAGTCGCGGCCGTATCTCGGCGACCTGCGCGCCGCCGAGGCGCCGCGGGTCGACATCGTCGCGGCCTACCTGGGCAGTGACACGGTGGCCCTGGACGCCTGCGTGGCCGCCGGCGCCCGGGCGGTGGTCCTCGAGGCGCTGGGCTCGGGCAACGCCGGTGCGGCGGTGGTCGACGGCGTGCGCCGGCATTGCCGCAACGGCGTCGTGATCGCCGTATCGACCCGAGTGGCCGGTGGACGGGTCGGCGCGAGCTACGGCCCGGGGCGCGATCTCGTGGACGCCGGCGCCGTGATGGTGCCGCGGCTGCCCCCGTCGCAGACCCGGGTGCTGCTGATGGCCGCGCTGGCGGCCAAGCTACCCGCAGCCGAGGTCATCGCCCGCTGGGGCTGAGGCTTCGGTGGACTCCTCCACCCGCAGCCGACCGACGTAATCGGGCCAGTCCAGGCTGTCGACCGGGTTGGCGGTCGTGAGGTCGCGTGTATCGATGGCGAACGTCCGGGCCGACCCGGGGCCCGAACCGCGGGTTTCGAACCGGACCGTGACCACGCCGTGGCCCGCCCCCTGCACCCAGCCGTGCCCGAACTCGCGGTGGGCGACGTCGTCGCCGACCCGCCACGACAACGGGTCCTCAGCCACCTTGTCCGTCAGCGGATGGGCCTCTTCCGAGGTCCTCGAAACCAGCTCCAGATCCGGAAACAGCGATTCTTGGCGCACGTCGCGCAGGCCCGAAAACCCAACCCCTAGAAGGCGAATAGGCCCGATCCGAACGGGATCCAGCAGTAGCCGCCGGGCCACCGCCACCAACGCGGCGGCCTCGGCCGTCGCGTAGGGCAAGGTCGCTGACCGGGTCAGCGTGCTCATGTCGGATTTCTTCAGCTTCACGGTGACGGTGCGGGCACCGCGGCCGTCGCGCAGCAGGCGTTGGTGAGCGTGCTCGGCGATGGGCTCGATCGCCGCGCGCAGCTGATCCAAGGTGGTCAGGTCGACGGCGAAGGTGGACTCGGCGCTGATTTGCTTGGCTTCGGCACGTTCGGCGACGGGGCGGTCGTCGACACCGCGGGCCAGCCGGTGCAGCGCGGGCCCAACGGTCGGGCCCAGGATGTTGGCCGCCTCGGCGTCGGTCAACGCGGCCAGCTGCCCGATCGTCTCGATGCCGAGTCGATGCAGCTTCTCCTCGGCGACCGGACCGATGCCCCACAGCCGCCGCACCGGTAACGCGCCGAGCAACGCCTGTTCGTCGGCACGGCGGACCACTCGAATCCCGTCGGGCTTGGCCAGGCCGGAGGCTATCTTGGCGATCTGCTTGCCCGAGCCCGCACCGACCGACGCGATCAGACCCGTCTCCTCGCGCACCCGTCGCCGTAACTCTTCGCAGAACGTCTCGACGTCCTCGGCCGCCGCCCCGGCAAGGTACGGCGGCTCGCCGAACGCCTCGTCGAAGGACAGCTGCTCGACCACGGGCACCAGGCTGCGCACGGTGTCGAAGACCCGACGGCTGGCCACCCCGTAGACCACTCCGCGTGGCGGCAGCACCACCGCGGTCACACCGACCAGCCGGCGGGCCTGATGCATCGGCATGGCCGAGCGGGCACCGAACACCCGCGCTTCATAGCTCGCCCCGGCCACCACACCACGGCCGCCCAGCCCGCCGACCAGCACCGGCCGGCCCCGTAGGGTCGGCCGGGTCAGCTGTTCGACGGAGGCGAAGAACCCGTCCATGTCCAGGTGCAGCACCCAGCGCGACTCCACACCCGTTGATGCTATTTCTGGGTGTCGGGCTAACGTCTTTGCCATGGCGATGAACCTCGTGCACCGGTTGTGCTGCAGCTCGAACCGCTGGGCGAGGCAGGTCGAGGCCCAGGTGTTGCCATGGGTGCTCGCCGATGTGCAGTTGGGCGACAACACGCTCGAGATCGGACCGGGATACGGCGCATTTCTGCGGGTCCTGATCGACAAGACAGCGAAGCTCACCGCGGTCGAGATCGATTCGCCGATGGCTCAGCGGCTGCAGCGGCTCTACGGAGACCGGGCTCGCATCATCCTCGGCGACGGCACCGACACCGGGTTGCCGGCCGGGGAGTTCAGCTCGGTGGTGTCCTTCACGATGCTGCACCACGTCCCGACCGCGGACCTGCAAGACCGCCTGTTCGCCGAGGCCTTCCGGGTGCTCCGCCCCGGCGGTGTCTTCGCCGGCAGCGACGGCGTGCCGTCGTTGCTGTTCGGCCTTTTGCACTTCCGCGACACCTACACCCCCGTTGCACCCCAGACCCTGCCGGATCGCTTGCGGGCAACGGGATTTCGCGACGTTCACGTCGAAGTCCGCGCCGGCAGGCAGCGCTGGCGCGCGGTGAAACCGCGACCCTAAGCGAAGCCCTTTCCGGGTGCTAATTGCCGCTGTCAGCCAGTTGTTGCGGCTGCGCTATCGCCCATTCGATGTATCGGTCGATTCCCTCCCAAATACCGACGCGCGGGTCAAATCCTATGCTTTTGGCCAACGAAATATCCGCAGGATATCGAGAAACCTCCCCCGGACGTGGCTGACCCTGGGTGACTCGGGTGTGGAATCTCTGTGCAATATATTCCGCGATATCCCGCACGCTGGTATTGGTTCCGCTCGCAAAGTTGATTGCCCGGCCCTTGAGGCTTGGCACCGCCAGCACCAGCCGGTATGCCCGGACAATATCGCTCACATGGAGATAGTCTCTGGTTGCGATTCCCTCACCGAAGACCGTCAGGTCTTCCCCGGCCAGAGCTTGCCGCACGAGTCGAGGAATTAACGCACCGAATGTTCCGCTTTTCTGGCGCTCGCCGAAAATGTTGAAGGGCCGAACGATGGTGATATCCATATCGTAGGAACGGTAGTACGAGTAGCAGAGCCTGTCCGCCGCCGCTTTCGACGCCCCGTACGGGCTGTTCGGCCTCATCTCGGCCGTTTCGTCGAGAAGCGCGTCTGGGCCGAGGTCATGCCCATCGCCGTACACCTCGCAGGTCGATGCGTAGATCACTCGAGATTGGTGTCGGCGCGCCGCCTCCAGCACGTTGTAGGTGCCCATGACATTCGTGTCGAGGAAACTCTTCGGATCGTGCAGTGACCTGTCGACGTTGACGTTCGCCGCCAGGTGGAAGACAACATCGTGATCACGCACCGTTTTACTGGTCAGCTCGGGGTCGGTGATGGAGCCGAAGACGATGTCGGCGCGCTCATTCTCCGCGAAAATCCGGGTGTTTCGTTTGGCCGCAATCGAGAGCGTATTGAGCACGGTCACGTGATGTCCCATCGCGAGCAGGGCCTCCGAAAGGTGGCTTCCCTGGAAACCCGCACCGCCAGTCACAAGTATTCTCACCGCACGATGCTCCCCGTCGCTTTCATCGGATCTCGCGGCTCACACCTTACTGCTCGGCAACGGCGGGCGTTCACGAGCCAAAGCGGGCCGACGGCAGCGCAGTGGTCCGTGGATGTGATAGGTAGACTACGGGCCAAACAACCTGCAACTGCCGCATTTTCAGGCGGGTGTGCCCACGCACGGGGCGCGCCGCAACGACAAGGAAAGCAACGTGTGTGCGTCCAACACCGGGTCCGCTGCTTGGACTCAAGTGATCGTTGCAACACCTGACCTTGGAGGTGCTGCATGGATTACGAGATGGGGTTTCGGGGTACTGGTGTCCATCTGGATGCTGAGTCGGCCGGGTTGGTACGGGAGAGGTTCTGGGCGGCGCTAGGGTCGGGGCTCTCGCCGACGTCGGCGGCCACGGTTGCCGGTGTTGCTGGCGCGACAGGCCGCAAGTGGGCCAAAAGCGCCGGGTATCAAACCGACAAAGGGCACTTCGGCACCCGGTACTCCCAACAGGTCAAAGACGCGTTTTGGGTCGCGCTGCACGCGGGTGCGACGCCGACGCAGGCGGCGGTGTTAGCTGGCGTGTCGGAACACACCGCGCGGCGCTGGGTCGATCAGGCTGGCTATGTGCCAAGAACACCTATTGCCGCTGTTCAAGAGCCTGTGGTCGTGTCGCGGGCGATGTCGTTTGTCGAACGCTGCCGTCTAGAAGAGCTGTTTGTGTCGGGGTATTCGCAAGCCGACGCCGCCCGCCTGCTGGGCCGGTCTCGCTCGACGATCAGCCGGGAGGTGCGTCGAGGAATGACCGGCTGTGGTTATCGCGCCGGGTTCGCCCAGGACGCCGTCGAAGCGGCCCGAGCGCGGCCCAAGGGGCGCAAGCTGGAGTCCAATCCGGCGCTGCTGGCCGAGGTTGTGCGACGCTTGGAAAAGCGGCACAGCCCTGAGCAGATCGCGGCCCGGCTGCGCGAAGACTTTCCCGACAATCCGGAGATGTGGGTGTCTCACGAGACGATCTACCAGGCCCTGTACGTGCAGCCCCGCGGAGAACTGGCCCGCCAGGTCAAAGCTGCGCTACGCACCGGACGCATCAAACGAAAACAGCAGGGCCGCAACCCGGTTGAGAGACGTAGCCGGTTCAAGGACGGAATGATCAACATCAGTGAGCGGCCGGCCGAGGCCGACGACCGCGCCATCCCCGGACACTGGGAAGGCGATCTGATCATCGGCAAAGACCAGGCCTCCCAGATCGGCACCCTGGTCGAGCGCACCACCGGATTCGTGATCCTGCTGCACCTGCCCGAGGATCGCACCGCAGCCACCGTCGCCGAAGCGATGACCGCCAAAATCCCCGAGATCCCCGACGTGCTGCGCCTGTCGCTGACCTGGGATCAAGGCAGCGAGATGGCCCTGCACACCAAGATCACCGAGGCCACCGGGTTGCCGATCTACTTTTGCGACCCACACAGCCCCTGGCAACGCGGCACCAACGAGAACACCAACGGCCTGCTTCGCCAGTACTTCCCCAAAGGCACCGACCTGTCCTTCCACGGACCTGGGATCCTTGACAACGTCGCCGCCGAACTCAACGCCCGTCCCCGCAAGCGCCTCGGCTGGCGTACCCCCGCCGAAGAACTCCACCGACTACTGTCAGACCCGTCCACTTTTGTTGCAGCGACCGCCTGAATCCAAGCTGCCGTCGACCGGTTCGGTGCCCGCTGCGCGACCGAAATCCGCCAGCAGGTTGCCGCGTGGTGCGCACATCCAGCCCTGTCCGAGCTGGTCGGCATGTTCGGCGGCGCCATGCCGCGCGGACCCAGCCTCGCCTCGCGGCTGACGCTGCTGGACGAGTTCAGCGCCGTGTGGGATTACCGGGGCCGGGCACGATCCGGCGCTGCCGGCCCGGTGCACAGCCAGGACGCGGCCGGAGCGGCCAGGTGGCTGATTCCGCGCCTGAACCTGCCGGCCGCCCGGCTGGAGAAGATCACCACGCTGGCCGGTGAACTCGGCCTCACCGACGAATCCCGTCCGGCGGGAACGGATTTCGATCACATGCTGGTGATCGGCGGGGGGCGCTACACCAACCTGCTGCGGGTCCGCTACGCCCGCGAGATGGCGGCTGGCCGGCGTGTCGGTCACCTGGTGCTGGCCGCCGCGTCGCGACGGCTGCTGGACTCCGAACAGGACGCGGTCGCCGCATGCGCTTCCGGGGCCCGCACCGAATTCGACCTGCTGGTGGCGGCCGCGGGCGACGCGTTGGGGCTGGACATCCGGGACGTGGCCAAGCACGCGCGCCAACGAGTCGACCGGCCCCAACGCGACCGGACGGTGTGGCGTTTCCCGTCTAACAGCAACGATCTTGGCGTGCCGATCACCCTGCTCGAGACGCCGTCGCCAGATCCGGACAACCGTCGGGCCAATTCCGGGGACAGCTACACCTTCGCCGCGCGGACGGCGGGCATGCACCGATCGACGTGTCTGCTGGTGACCGGTCAGCCGGTGGTCCGCTACCTCCACTTCGAGGCCTTGCGAACCCTGACGCTGCCATTGGGAATTCGCGTGGAGTCGGCGGGCTTCGGCGTGGACCGATACAACAGGCTCACCGAGACAGACCAGCGGCACCCGGCCAAGCTGCTGCAGGAGGTCCGCTCGACGATCCGATCCGCCCGGGCGCTGATCGAGCGGATCGAGGGCGTGGCATGCCGCGGTTAGGTCGCGGGCGGGTGCCCGTCAGCCGGTGATGGTGCACGGCGTTGCCGGCGGGTAGGTGCCCGACACCGGTCGCGGCCGTCCCCGCGGCGGCCATGGTTGCAGACCCATGTTGGCCAGATACCGCACCGGGCTGGTGTGGCCGCCGTCGACGTGAACCTCGAAATGTAGGTAACCGTCTGCTGAATCGGCTTCCCGACCGATCGCACCGATGCGGGCGCCCGCGTCGATTCGATCGGCGACGCCAATGCCCCGCCGGTCGTCGGATCGGAACACATAGACGGTGTCGACGTTCCCGGTGGAGATCGTCACCGACCACAGTCCGTTGTCGTCGAGATTGTCTGCGCGACAAACGATTCCGGATGTAACGGCATGTATCGGAGTGCCCGGCTGGGCGGCGAAGTCGACGCCGGGGTGAAAGGCATCCGCTCGGGGTCCATACCCGCAACCGACCGCCAGTTGGTCCCGGTCGATGGGCAGCCGCGTCCCCGGTTCGGCAGGGTCGAAGTCTCCGCGGCGGCGCCGCCGGTAGTCGGCGATCAACAGGTCGATCTCGTCGGATGCGTAACCGAACAACAGGGCCCGGTCATAGGGAACGCCGAAGTTCAATCGACAGTCCGGGTCCAGCCTGCGGTAGTGCTCGACCTTGGCGATCCGCTCAGCGAGGCTGGCCCACCCGGTGTGCACCAGCCGAATCTCATTCACTAGCCCGATGCCACCGTGCTCGGTGATGTTGGCGGGCCAGTGCGGGTTGTGGATTGCCCGGGTTCCCGCGCGCAATCCCGGGTGCCAGCGCCAAAATGGCCCGCGTACCGATTCCCCGGTTCCCATGATCGGGATCATGTCCGGGTAATCGGGGTCATCCCAGGTGGGAATCATCGGACACATCAGCGCCGCCACGTCGTCCGGTGTGCCCGCCAGGACGTCGCGGATATCGACGTCGGCCTCGACCACCTGATCGGAATCGATCATCACGATCCAATCGGGGCGGCAGAAATCGGCCATTCGATACATCAATTCCAGCCCGGGCGGCTCCGGGATCAGCCACGCCGTTGCCGGCAGATCCGAACGGGCGTGGACCACGTTCGTCACCGCAGGGTGCTGGGCCAAGATTTGGGCGGTGTTGTCGGTGCTGCGGTCCTCGATCACGTAGATGTCATCACACCAGCCGGACAACGAGTCCAAAACTCGGGGCAACACATCGGCACCGTTCTGCACACGGAACAGCCCCAGAATCCGCATCGTCCCCTCCGTTCACCCACGTCGGGCAGCCGCTTCATCCTTGGCGATGCACACCCGCACACCGTCGCCGATCTCCACCGGATCGGCCGGCTCACCGAATTCGAAGCTGGTGGCCAGGATTTCGCCGGCGATCAGGTCACGGTGGGTGAGCGCCCAGTCTCGGCGCCCGGCGGGCACCGACATCACCACCCGGATGCGGTCGGAAACATCGAGGCCGGTCGACTTGCGTAGCTCCTGCAGCTCGCGGATGCGATCCTTGGCCCAGCCCTCGGCCTCCAGCTCGGGTGTCACCGTGCCGTCCAGGACGACAAGGCCGACGCCGTCGGGCAGGGCCACCGTGAACTCCGGATCGGCCGCCACCAGCCGGGAGCTGTATTCCTCGGGCCGCAGCAGCGCCGGACCCGCCGTCAGGGTGCCGTCGGGGTTGACGACGCCTTCACCGGCCTTGACCGCCTTGATGGCGGCCTGAACGTCCTTGCCCAGCCGGGGCCCGGCCGCGCGGGCGTTGACGGTGAGCTCGAAGCGGCCATAGGTGTCGATCGCGTCGGTCAGCTCGACCTGCTTGACGTTGAGTTCGTCACCGATCAGATCTGTGAAGGGCTTCAGCCGTTGCGGGTTCTTCACTGCCACAGTTAACTTCGGCAACGGCAGGCGCACCCGCAGCTTCTTGGCCTTGCGCAGCGAGGACGCCGCCGAGCACACTTCCCGGACCTGGTCCATGACGTCTACCAGGTCGGTGTCCGCGGGCAGCTCGCCGGCCTGTGGCCAGTCCGTCAGATGCACCGAACGCCCGCCCGTGAGTCCACGCCAGATGACCTCGGTGGTCAACGGCAGCAGCGGCGCGGCCAGCCGCGCGGTCACCTCCAGCACGGTATGCAGCGTGTCAATTGCGTCGCCGTCCTCTTCCCAGAACCGTGACCGCGACCGTCGCACATACCAATTCGTCAACGCCTCGGTAAACTGCCGCAGCTGGTCGCAGGCCCCGGAGATGTCGCACACCTCCATCGCCTGGCTGAGATCGTCGCGCAGCGCGGCCAACTTGGCCAGGATGTAGCGATCCAGCACATGCGGCGAATCGGTGCGCCAGGCACCGACCTTGGGTGCGTAGAGGACCAGGAAGCTGTAGGCGTTCCACAACGGCAGCAACACCTGCCGCGCGCCGTCACGGATACCCTGTTCGGTGACAATCAGGTTGCCGCCACGCAGAATCGGTGACGCCATCAGGAACCATCGCATGGCATCGGAGCCGTCGCGCTCGAAAACCTCGGTCACGTCCGGGTAGTTGCGCAGCGACTTGCTCATCTTCTGACCGTCCGAACCGAGCACGATCCCATGCGCCACACAGGTTTTGAATGCTGGTCGGTCGAACAGCGCGGTAGCCAGCACATGCAGCGTGTAAAACCAGCCACGCGTCTGCCCGATGTACTCGACGATGAAATCGCCGGGATAGTGACCCTGGAACCACTCCTCGTTCTCGAACGGGTAGTGCACCTGGGCGTACGGCATGGAGCCCGAGTCGAACCACACGTCGAGCACGTCGGGGATGCGGCGCATCGTGCTACGGCCGGTGGGATCGTCGGGGTTGGGGCGGGTGAGTTCGTCGATGTAGGGCCGGTGCAAATTGGTTGGCCGCACCCCGAAGTCGCGCTCCAGCTCGTCGAGGCTGCCGTACACGTCGATGCGCGGATAGGCCGGGTCGTCGGACTTCCACACCGGGATTGGCGTGCCCCAGTAGCGGTTTCGCGAGATCGACCAGTCACGAGCGCCCTGCAGCCACTTGCCGAACTGGCCGTCCTTGACGTGGTCGGGATACCAGGTGATCTGCCGGTTCAGTTCCACCATGCGGTCCCGGAATTTGGTCACCGTGACAAACCATGACGACACCGCCCGGTAGATCAGCGGGTTACGGCAGCGCCAGCAGTGCGGGTAGGGGTGCTCGTAGGTTTCGTGGCGGAGCAACACCGCGCCGTTGGCCGCCGCCGGCCCGCTCCGGTATTTCAGATCCCGGATGATGTCCGGGTTGGCGTCAAAAACATGCTGTCCCTGGTAATCCGGGACGGTGGCGTCGAATCGCCCCTTGGAGTCGACCGGGGTGACCGGCACGATACCGACCGGGTCGGTGGTGGCCATGTCGTCCTCGCCGTAGGCCGGTGCCATGTGCACAATGCCGGTGCCGTCCTCGGTGGTCACGAAGTCACCCGAGAGCACTCGAAAAGCGTTGGGCGAGTCCATGAAATACGCGAAAGGAGGCAGATACCGAGCGCCCAGCAGCTGGGCGCCGCGGTAGCTGCCGAGCACCTCGGGCTCATCGCCGAGTTCGCGCGCGTAGGCGGCCAGCCGTGCCTGCGCCAGCACCACACGACGATCACCGGCCCTGACCTGTACATAGGTCACGTCGGGATGGACGGCCACCGCGAGGTTCGCCGGCAGGGTCCACGGTGTGGTCGTCCACACCAACAGGTAGGCGCCGTCAAGTTCGCCGTCCACCACCTTCAAGCCGACCGTGATCGCGGGGTCTTGGCGGCTTTGGTAGATGTCGTCGTCCATCCGCAGTTCGTGATTGGACAACGGGGTCTCGTCGCGCCAGCAGTAGGGCAACACCCGGTAGCCCTCATAGGCCAGGCCCTTGTCCCACAGCTGTTTGAACGCCCAGATCACCGACTCCATGTAGGACCGATCGAGTGTCTTGTAGTCGTTGTCGAAGTCGACCCAGCGGGCCTGGCGGGTCACATATGCCTGCCACTCGTCGGTGTAGCGCAACACCGACGCCCGGCAGGCGTCGTTGAACGCGGCGATGCCCATGGTGTCGATCTGGGACTTGTCGGTGATGCCCAGTTGGCGTTCGACTTCGAGTTCGGCGGGCAGCCCGTGGGTGTCCCAGCCGAAGCGGCGCTCCACCTTATAGCCGCGCATGGTGCGATACCTCGGCACGATGTCCTTGACGTAACCGGTGAGCAGGTGCCCATAGTGCGGCAGGCCGTTGGCAAATGGGGGCCCGTCGTAGAAGACGTACTCCGGCGCACCCTCCCGGCGGGCGATGCTGGCACGGAAGGTGTCGTCGCGGAACCAGTGGTCAAGGACCTCGAGCTCGAGTGCCGGGAAGTCGGGTGCCCCGCCGGCCGGCTTCGGATACGCCCGGCGGTCAGCGTTCTCGGTCAAAGTGCGTCGTCTCCCTGTGCCGTTAACGGCGCTGCGCGCCTGTGCTCAGGCCCGGGGACGACGCCACGCTGGTGTGCGAACGCCGCGGTACCACCCCGCTTGCCACGCTCACGCGTGACCGCTCGACTGCGGGCTGTGACGGGCCCACCCGTTCGGTTCTACTGGGCCAGGCTGGCTGTTCTTCCGAAGGCTTCCCGGTGATGGCCGGATCGACGCCGTTGGGTCGATTCTACCGAAGCCCCGCATACCCGAACCACGGTGGCGAGATCCCCTTCGATCACGGTGGCGGGCACACCATCGCCTGCAGCGACTTGACTCCCGCCACCGGTGGGATCGCCGGCTGGGCTTAGGCGTGGACGTCGAGCACGCCGATACGCCACAGCGCCGCGTACATGTGCCGCAGCGGAATGCTCAGCAAGCCGGCGGCGCCGTCCACCAGCGGGTCGCGGATGACGATGACCGGCCGGGTGTCACGCCGCCGCGTCACCTTCTGGGCGGCCTCGATGGGGGCCTCCTCGCGCACCACGTGCAGCCGCGGCGCGGGTGCTGCGGTTACCACTTCGTTCAAAGCTGCGGTCATGATCGCCTCCTGGACGTTTCGAAACGAGCGCTAGTGGACTGACCTGATCTGACGTGGTCCCGTCCAGAACGGTTCCAATCCAGGAAGGCTGGCTGGCGGCACGACTCAGCGGCGAACCTCGGGCCGGAGACCGGATGGGGACGAGACGGAGCCCGGATATCGATCCGGACTATCACCGGAAGTCATTCGTCCCTCACCTCCTCACGGTCATGACGCGTGCGGTACCTACACGATCCGCGCACACCAGGGGGTACCGAAATGCGGCGACTGCCGCGATCCGCACCCCACTCGTCAGAGCTTTGGCACCACACGACGTGTCCGGGAAGACCGGAAGCCACCTGGGCTCAACCCTTAAGCCGGGAGGAGCTGTCCTGACCCGGGGCGTCTCTCGACGTTCGGGGTCAGTGGCCTGTGTTCGGGTAGCCGCCTCACCTAACGAGGTGCTTGCCCGACCGATCATGCCCGACCCATGCCACTCGGTCAACGACATCGTGACCAGGTTGCCGATTTTGTGCCCATTCGGCATCCAAGTTGACAGCGGTTACCCAGGTTCCCTTCCTGCCCGGCCGCAGCTGTCGTCCGAGGTCAACGCGCCGAAAGAGCGGACGAATCCGTCGTCGACTCGAGCCCGGGCGCCGGTGGGCGCGGGCGCAGCCCGTCAAGCACCAGCGAGACCACGAAATCCGCCACCTGGGCCGCGGCGACCCCGTCGTCGGTGCTCAGCCGCCGGTGCGCCAACTGGCCCACCAGCGCCGCCAGCGTATACGCCACCATCCGGGGCGGGGCCGTTATCACCTCACCACGCTCTTGAGCGGCGACGACACCGGCCTCGATGTCGTCGATGAACCGCTCGTAGATTCCACCAAGGTGCTTTTCGAATCGGTCACCAAGCGCATGGGCGTCGCGGAACAACAACCGGACGGTGGCCCGGTCGGCTTCGAAAAACTCGAAGGTGGCCTGAACACAGGCCTGCAGGTAGGCCCGAAAGGGCACTTCTTTTCCGGTATCGCGCGCCCCGGCGTCGCGAGGCCCGGCGACCGCGGCCAGCGCCGCCGCGACATGAGCGCGCAACGCGGCCTCCTCGACGGCCATCAAGGCATGAAACAACGCGTCCTTGGAGTCGAAATACCAATAGATCAAGCCGTACGCCAGACCGGCCTGCTTGGCGATGTCTGCGACCGTGGTGGCATGAAAACCCTTGCGGGCAAAGACTTCTTTGGCCGCGGACATGATCTCGTCGCGCCGTTGCGACTTCTCGTCCTCGCTGACCGCCCGGCGTCGTCGGGTGCCGGTGTCGCTCATCGGAGATCACCGATCAACGAGCGCCTCCAACTGGCCGATGGTGTCGACGAATTCCTCGACCATGTCGAGCACCACCGTGCGCGCGGGCCGCACCCGGTCAAGCGATCCGACCACCTGGCCGACGAAGTAGGTCGCCAGCTCACGGGCCTTGGCGCCCGGATGACTGGCGGCCTGGTTGATGCGCATCTGCGGCTCGGTGACCAACGCGGTCTGCAGCGGCATGCCGAGGGGGTCGGGGCTATCGGGCCGGTCCCACTCGTCGGTCCAGGCGGTCCGCAGCATCCGCGCGGGTTTGCCGGTCAGTGACCGGGACCGCACCGTGTCCGAGGAGGTTGCGGCCAGGAACTTGTCCCTGACCACCGGGGGCGTCTCGGCTTCCTCGGTGGTCAGCCACACCGAACCGCACCACACCCCCTCGGCGCCCAGGGCCAGGGCCGCCGCGATCTGGCGGCCCCGGGCGATCCCCCCCGCGGCCAACACCGGCGTGGGCGACACCGCGTCCACCACCTCCGGAACCAGCACCATGGTCGCCACCTCGCCGGTGTGGCCGCCGGCCTCGGTGCCCTGCGCGACGATCAGGTCGACCCCGGCGGTCGCGTGCCGACGCGCATGGTGGGTGGTGCCGGCCAGCGCGGCCACCAGCACGTCGTGGTCGTGGGCCCGCTCGACAAGGTCGAGCGGCGGCGGCCCGAGCGCGCTGGCGATCAGCCTGATGTCGTGGGCGAAGGCGACATCCAGCAGCGGCCCATAGCCTTTCGGTGAGATGTTGAGCCCACCTCCAGACGGTGCGCGCTGCTGGTCGGGGGGAGCGGCAATGCCGTAGCGGGCCAGCAGATCCTCGACGAATGCGCGGTGCTCTGCCGGCAGCAGCTCCCGAACCCGCTGCGCGTCGATTCCGCCCTGTTCGGCGCCGACATACTTGGGCGGCAGCAGCAGGTCGACCCCGTACGGCCTACCGCCGGTCTGCCGCTCGATCCAGGTCAGTTCGCTGTCCAGCCGCTTGGGGCTGTGCGCGACGGCGCCCAGGATCCCGAACCCACCCGCGTTGGACACCGCCGCCACGACGTCGCGGCAGTGGCTGAAGGCGCAGATCGGGAACTCGACGCCGAGCATTTCGGCCACTCTGGTCCGCATGGCACCGACGCTATGAGCTATTGATTGATATGTCAATCGAATACGGTAATCTTGCCGCCATGGCCGAGCCGTTGACCGCCGAACAACAGCACGCACGTCGCCAGGCCGTGCGGGACCTGATGACCAGGACGCCGTTCATCGGCGGACTCGGCATCGTGTTCGAACGATACGAACCCGACGACGTGACGATCCGGCTCCCGTTCCGCGCCAATCTCACCAACGACGGCACCTACTTTCACGGCGGGGTGATCGCGTCGGTGATGGACACCGCCGGCGCGGCCGCCGCCTGGTCCAACCACGACTTCGACAAGGGCGCACGCGCCTCCACCGTCGCGATGAGCATCCAGTACACCGGTGCGGCCAAGGGCTGTGACCTGCTGTGCCATGCCCGCACGGTGCGGCGCCGCAAGGAACTCATCTTCACCGAGATCACCGCGACCGATGCCGACGGCAACGTCGTCGCGCACGCGGTGCAAACCTATCGGATCGTCTGAGCCGCACAACCTTCCGCGAACAGACGCAAACGCCCCCTTTTCGACCCGAAAATGGGGGCGTTTGCGTCTGTTCGCGGGTGCTACCCGGGCCCCTGCCCGTCGGGTGGCCAGCTGGACACCCCGTCCTCCAGCGGCACCTCAAGGCTGTGCAGCAGCGACGCCACCATGCGCCACGCGCCGATGGCGGTGACCAGTTCGATGAGAACTTTCGTGTCGCCGCTTAATTCGCGTTCACAAGCCGCCCAGCTCGCCGCGCTCACCGCGCCGTCGCGCACGACGTCGTCGGTGGCCGCCAGCACGGCTCGCTCGGTGGGCCCGAACCCGTTGTATTCCTGCCAGTCTCGCACGCCGAGCAGATCGTCGGCGGACACGCCAAGCCCGGAAGCTACCCGCCAGTGTTGGGTCCATTCGTAGTCGCATTTGGTGAGCCAGCCGATCCGCATGATCACCAGCTCGCGCAACCGGCGGTCCAGGGCACCATGCCACAACATGGTGGCGAGCAGGTCGTTGAAGACCGCCGCCAGTCGCGGATGGTTCAGCAACACCTGGAAGATGCTGAGCTCGGCCATGTAGTCGGGCACACCGGCTTCATCAGCGGCGGCCTTGGCCTCGTCGAGCGGCAACAGCGGAACCCGGCTGGGCTTCCTGGGTGAGGTCATGGTGTGAGGACTCCGTGGACTGGCGGGACACCGTCGCGTTCACCGGCCATGGTAGCCAGCAACTCCTCGACTTCCTCAAGCCGCACACATCGCCGGGGTAGCTGCTCGAACGGGTAGCGAGCGGAAACCAGCAGATCAAGGGCCGCCCGATAGGCGGTGGCATCCACGCCGAGCGCGCCGAGCACCCGCAGCTCCTTGACGACGACCAGGTCGGGGGAAAACCCCGGGGCGCCGCTGCCGAAGCCGCGGGTGCCGGCGACGACGACGGTGCCGGCGGGACGCGCGAGTGCGACCGCCTGCGCGAACGCCGCCGGCGCCTTCGCGGTCACGTCGACCACGACGTCCGCCAGCCCGCCGGTCTGCTGTGCCAGGGCGGCGACCGGATCGTCGGCGGCCACGTCGACGACCAGGTCCGCCCCAAACCGCGGCGCCAGCGCCAACCGGCCGGCGTCGCGGGGGCCCAACCCGGTGACCATGACGAACGCCGCACCCGCCTCCTTGGCCGCCGCCGCCGCGCACAGCCCCCGGATTCCCGGTCCGAGCACCGCTACCACGTCGCCCGGCTTGGTGCCCGGAACCGTTACTCCCCAACGTATTCCAGCTCCCAGCGGATTGAACAAGGTGGCCACCTGCGGGCTGAGCTCATCGGCCACCGGCAACACCATCGAATCGGGGGCCAGATACTGGTATTCGGCGTAGCCGCCCCACAGCCCGGGCGCCCGGTCGACCGGGATGAAGCCGTACATGTCGGCCAGGCCGTGCCGCACGCAGCGCCGGTACTCGCCGCTACGGCAGGGCGCGCACCGACGACACGACTGGAACACCTCGACGGCGACCCGGTCACCGGCCGATACCCCCCACCGCCGCGCCGCCTGCGGCCCGATCGCCGTAATGGTCCCGACCGTCTCGTGACCGGGCACGAACGCGAACCCGCCGGCCAGCTCGCCGGTGTACTGCTCGTGATCGGTCCCGCACAGCCCGCAGGCCTCGACCCGCAGCAGCGCGTCGTCCTCGCCGATGGGCGGAAACGGAAATTCCCGGACGGTCAGGCGGCGCGGGGCCGCCAGCACCAATGCCCGTGCGACCCCGCCCGCCGACATAGGGTCAACCGTCCAGCCGGGTGAACTCACGTTGTCGGTATAGCTGGACACACTGTGCTCGCCTGACCTTGCCGCTCGTGGTGATGGGAATCGACCCGGGCGATACCAGAACGAGGTCGGCCACGCTCAGTCCGTGTGACTTGTATACCGCCGCGTTGACATCGCGTTTGATCACCCGCAGCCTGTCCATCGCATCCTTGTCGGAGTCGCCCCTCTTTTTGACCTCGACGATGGCAACGAGCTTCTCAGCGCCGCCTTCCGGTACCCCGATCGCCACGCAGCGGCCCGCCGTGATCTCCTGGATCGTCGCCTCGATGTCGTCGGGCGAGTGGTTTCGCCCATAAATGATCAAGAGATCCTTGATGCGTCCGATGATGAACAGCTCACCCCCGGAGAAGAAGCCAGAATCACCGGTTCTCAGCCAGGGACCTTCGGGTGTGCCCCCCGAGGGGTGGACAATCCTGGCGTCGAACGTGCGCTTGGTCTCTTCGGGCTTCTGCCAATAGCCGCACGCAACGTTGTCACCCTGCACCCAGATCTCGCCGACCGTTCCCTCCGGACATTCGATGTTCGTGTCGGGATCGACGATGCGCACCAGCTGGGACTCCGGGACGCCATAACTGACCAGTGGTGTCCCGCCTGGGCTCGAGCACCGCTGCGCTTGACCGGTGGGCAGTTTCTCGGAGTCGAAGTGGACGATCTCGGGTGGTTCGCCCGTCGTACGCGTCGCTATGTAAACGGTTGCTTCCGCCATCCCATAGGCCGGCCGCAGCGCCTTGGCAGCCAGGTTGTACCGGGCGAAGCGGTCAATGAATCGTTTCAGGGTCGCCGGCTGTACCCGCTCGCTGCCGTTGAGGATGCTGTGCACCTGCCCGAGATCAAGCCCGGCCATGTCGTCGTCGGACGTCTTGCGCAGCGCCAATTCGAACGCGAAGTTCGGTCCGCCCGAAACGGCGCAACTGTTGTCCGCCAGCAACTGCATCCATCGGGCCGGCCGCTGCAGGAACCCCACCGGACTCGTTAACACGACGGGTGCACCGATCAGGATCGGCATGATGGCCCCTAACAACAGACCCATGTCGTGATACAGCGGCAGCCAAGACACCACGGTGAGGTCTCCTGGGACAACCCCGCCCTCGAGCGCAAAGAAGTCGGCGATCATCTGCGCGAAGTTGGCGAAGACATTTTTGTTCGAGATCGCCACACCGGCCGGTGAACGTGTGGATCCCGAAGTGTATTGCAAATACTGGGCTTCCGGCGCATCCTTACCGGCGCCACGAGAGCCGCTTGACCGCTGCCGAGATTCCAGGTCCAGCAAATCAAGTTCAATGATTGATGGTGCCGTTTGTCCGGGCTGCGGCTGTGCGTAGTCGGCGACACTGTCGACGACGGCGGAGGTGGTCAGAAGCACGGCGGGTGACGTGTCGGCCAGCACCGACACCGTCCGCTCATCGTGGGCGCCGCCATAGGGAACCGAGAGCGGAACGGCGATAAGCCCGGCCTGCAACGCACCGAGAAATCCAACGACATATTCGAGTCCCTGCGGTGCCAGGATCACCGCCCGATCGCCGGTTGCCCCGCATTGGCTGAGTTGCTCGGCAACGTTGAGCATCCGCCGGTACAACTGCGACCATGTCAGCGTTTCCGCCGCGCCGGCCCAATCGCGCTCGTAATCGACATAGGTGATTGCCGCACCGTTAGGGACCAGACTGGCGCGCTCGCGCAGCACAGCGGGAATCGAAGAGCCGACCACGCCAGCACACTACCGCTAACACTTGGCCGTCGTTCAGGCTTCCGGCGTTGAGGCCAACGTCAGATAGTCGGCGCGTTGATCCCCGGTCCGACGGTGTTCAGCGGGGAGGATGGCCCCAACCCCTGGTGCTGGAAGGGATGAGGCCGTCGCCGCTGTGCGCTGCTGGGGCGAAGCCTCCCGGACACCACCCGTGAGAGCGAGGTGAGACGGTGGATCACACACCCGTGACTCCGGTCGCGGTCATCGGCATGGCGTGCCGGCTTCCCGGCGGCATCGATTCCCCGGAGATGTTGTGGCAGGCGCTGCTTCGGGGCGATGACCTGATCACCGAGATTGCCGAGGACCGCTGGGACGCCGACGAGTACTACGACCCCGAGCCCGGTGTCCCCGGTCGGTCGGTGTCGCGGTGGGGCGGGTTCCTCGACGACGTGGCCGGCTTTGATGCCGAATCCTTCGGCATCGGCGAGCGCGAGGCAACCGCGATCGATCCGCAACACCGCCTGCTGCTGCAGACCTCGTGGGAGGCCGTGGAGCACGCCGGCGTGGCACCGAAATCGTTGATCGGCTCGCGCACCGGTGTGTTCGTCGGGATGTGTCATCACGACTATGCGTTTGTCAGCCACGCGGCGGGTGCCCTCGATGACGCGTACGCGTTTACCGGAACCGCGTTCAGCATGGGCTCCGGGCGGGTGTCGTATGCCCTGGGGCTGCGCGGTCCGTCGATGACGGTGGACACGGCGTGTTCGTCGAGTTTGCTTGCGGTGCACCTGGCTTGCCGCAGTCTGCACGAGGGGGAAAGCGACCTTGCCCTGGCGGGCGGCTGCATGGTCATGCTGGAACCGCACACCTTCAACTCCGCGTCCGCGCAGGGCATGCTCTCCCCTACCGGGCGCTGCCGGCCGTTCGACGCGGCCGCCGACGGGTACGTCCGCTCCGAGGGCTGCGCGATGGTGCTGCTCAAAAGGCTCCCCGATGCGCTGCGGGACAACGACCGGGTGCTGGCCGTGCTGCGCGGCACCGCGACCAATCAGGACGGGCGCACCGACACCATCTCGACGCCATCGGCGGACGCGCAGGTGCTGGTGTATCGGGCGGCGTTGGCGGCCGCCGGTGTGGACGCCGACACCGTCGGCGTGGTCGAGGCGCACGGCACCGGCACCCCTGCCGGTGACCCGATCGAATTCGCCAGCCTGGCGCAGGTGTACGGCCTCGACGGGAATCGGACCGCGCTGGGGTCGGCCAAGAGCAATCTGGGCCACACCGAGGCCGCAGCCGGAGCGGTGGGGATCATTAAGGCAATCCTGTCGTTGCGGCACGCGACGGTCCCGCCGATGGTGCACCACCGGCGACTGCCCGCGGAGCTTGCCCGCATCGACACCGGACTCTTTGTGCCGCAAGAGATTACGCCGTGGCCGACGAACGGTCACCATCCCCGGCGGGCCGCGGTGTCGTCCTACGGCATGTCGGGCACGAACGTGCACGTCATCCTCGAGCAGGCCCCCGAGCCACCGACACCGCACCACGGGGCCACCCCGGCCGAGCCGGCCGGCCCGCAGCTGTTCGTGTTGTCCGCTTCCTCCGCGGAGGCCCTACGCCAGACGTCGCGCCGGCTGGCCGACTGGCTGCAGCGACGCGACGACTCACTGCGGCCGTCGGATCTGGCCTACACGCTGGCCCGTCGGCGGGCCCACCGGCCGGTCCGCACCGCGGTGATCGCCGGCGACCACGGCGAGTTGGTCCAGCGCTTGCGCGAGGTTGCTGACGGTGACACCTGCCACCAGGCCGCCGTCGGCCACGACGACCGCGGACCGGTGTGGGTGTTCTCCGGGCAAGGTTCGCAATGGCCGGCCATGGGCGCTGACCTGTTGGCCAACGAGCCGGTGTTTGCCGCGACGGTCGCCGCCGCCGAGCCGTTGATCGCCCGCGAGTCGGGCTTCTCGGTCACCGAGGCGATGACCGCCGTGCAGACGGTGACCGGCATCGACCGGGTCCAACCGACCCTGTTCGCCATGCAGGTCGCGCTAGCCACCACCATGACGTCCTACGGCGTGGCGCCGGCCGCGGTCATCGGCCATTCCCTCGGCGAGGTGGCGGCGGCCGTGGTCGCCGGAGCGCTGTCCCTCGACGACGGGGTGCGCGTCATCTGTCGCCGCTCGCGCCTGTGCACGCGCGTCGCCGGTAACGGTGCGATGGCGGCGGTAGAAATGTCCGCGCCGCAGGTGCGCGAGCAGCTGGCGCGCCGCGGCGCCAACGACGTCGTGATCGCCGTGGTGGCCTCCCCCCAGTCCACCGTGATCGGTGGGGCGACACAGACGGTTCGCGAACTCGTCGCGGCGTGGGAAGAAGGCGGCGTGCTGGCCCGCGAGGTCGCCGTCGACGTTGCCTCGCACACCCCTCAGGTCGATCCGATCCTCGACGAGCTCGCTGAGGTCTTGGCCGGGGTCACCCCGAGCCCACCGGGGATTCCCTACTATTCGGCGACCCTGTTCGACCCCCGCGAGCGACCGGTGTGTGATGCCGGGTATTGGCGGGACAACCTGCGTCACGCGGTGCGGTTCTCCGCGGCGGTGCGGGCGGCGCTGCAGGACGGCCACCGGGTGTTTTGCGAGTTGTCCCCGCACCCGCTGCTGACCCGCGCCGTCGAGCAGACCGCCACCAGCCTGGACATCCCGGTGGCCGCCGTGGCCGCCTGCAGACGCGACCAACGCCTGCCGCACGGGCTGCGCGGGCTGGTGGCCGACCTGCACAGCGCGGGCGCCGCGGTGGACTTCTCGGCGCTGTCTCCCGGCGGGCGCCTGGTGGACGCACCGCTGCCAGCATGGACCAACCGTCGCCTGTTCTTCGACACGGCGGGTCACCACGTCACCACCAATACCGTTGTGGTGCATCCGCTTTTGGGCCAGCACGTGCGGCTAATGGAGGAGCCGGCACGGCACGCCTGGACGGCGCAGGTCGGCACCGCCGCGCTGCCCTGGCTGGCTGACCATCGGATTCACCATGTGCCCGCGCTGCCGGGGGCCGCCTACTGCGAGATGGCGTTGGCCGCGGCCCACGCGGTGCTCGGCGACCGATGCGAAGTCCGCGACATCCGCTTCGAGCAGATGCTGTTGCTGGACGAGCACTCGCCGGTCGGCGCCGTCGCGTCGGTCCAGGCGGCCGGTCTGGCCACCTTCGACGTCGAGACGCTACGGCAGGGTGAGCGGGTGCGGCGGGCCACCGCGGCGTTGTGCGCCGTCGATGACCCGCAGGGCAGTTCGCCCGCGCAGGATATCGACGCCTTGTTGACGGCCCATCCACGTCGCCTCGAAGGCGGCGATGTCCGGCGGTGGTTCGACACCCGTGGTGTTCAGTTCGGTCCCGCGTTCACCGGACTGGTCGCGGCCTACCTCTCCGAGGGGACGATCGACGCGCTGCTGGCCGAGATCGCGCTGCCGAGCGCGATCCGGACACGGCAAGCCGGCTACCACGTGCACCCCGCGCTGCTGGACGCGTGTTTCCAGTCGGTTGCGGCGCACCCCGCCGTCCAGGAGGCGGGAAACGGCGGTCTGCTGCTCCCGTTGGGTGTGCGCCGGCTGCGCACCTTCGCGTCCACTCGCAACGTCCGCTATTGCCTGACCAGGGTGACCGCCTGCGGCCCCGACGTCGAGGCCGACATCGACGTCATGGACGGGCACGGGACCGTCGTGCTGGCGGTGCGCGGCCTGCTGCTGGGCACGGGATTCTCCGAGAGCGCCAACCAGGATCGCCTGCTAGGCCAGCGGCTGCTGACCATCGAATGGCAGCGCCGGGAGCCGCCGCAGGTGGCTCCCGGGGCCCCCGGCAGCTGGCTGCTGGTGAACCTCGGGTCAGCCGCCGACGATGCCGACCCGTTGGCCGCCCGGCTGGCCGAGGCATTGGAGCGCCACGGCGCGCACCGCCCAACCATGAGCTGGCCACGGGACTGCGACCACGTCGCCCAGGCCGAGCGGTTGCGCGGTCGGCTCCATCCCGGCGGATTCGACGGCGTGATCGTCGTGACCGGGCCGATGAACGGCACCACGAGGGCAGCCCGGGACTGTTTCTACGTGCAGCAACTGGTGCGCATCGCGCGTGCGGTGATCAGCACGGCCGACAACCCGCCCCGGCTGTATGTGATCACCAGGGGCGCTCAGGCGGTACTGGCCGACGACCGTATCAACCTCGAGCAGGCCGGGTTGCGCGGCCTGGTGCGGGTGATCGGCGCCGAGCACCCGCACCTGCACATCACCCACATCGACGTCGACGAGCACACCGACGCCGGGCGGGTTGCCCGCCACCTGTTGGCCGGTTGGGACGAAGACGAGACCGCCTGGCGCCAGCACGAGTGCTACACCGCGCGCCTGCGTCCGACTGCGTTGCGCCCCGACGAACGCCGACCCGCCATCGTCAACCATGAACGTGACGGGATGCGCACGCAGATCCGCAACCGCGGCGACCTGCAAACGATGGAACTCGTTGCGTTCGAACGGGTTTCCCCGGGCGCCGGACAGATCGAGGTCGCGGTCACCGCCTCCAGCATCAACTTCGCCGATGCGCTCGGCGCCTTCGGCCGATACCGCAGCTTCGGCCCGCTACCGGGACTGGGCACCGACTTCGCCGGCGTGGTGACCGCGGTCGGGCCCGACGTCACCGGATTCCAGGTCGGCGACCGGGTGGGCGGCCTGTCCGCCAACGGATGCTGGGCCACCTTTGTCATCTGTGAAGCAAACCTGGCCGTGAAGATCCCGCGAGGTCTCACCGACGCCCAGGCCGCCGCGGTGACCACCGCATCGGCCACCGCCTGGTACGGCCTGCATGATCTGGCCCGGATCAAAGCCGGGGACAAGGTGCTGATCCATTCGGCTACCGGCGGGGTCGGGCAGGCGGCGCTCGCGATCGCACGGGCCGCCGGGGCCGAGGTGTTTGCCACCGCCGGCAACGCAAAGCGCCGAAATCTTCTGCGCGACATGGGGGTTGAGCACGTCTATGACTCGCGCAGCATCGAGTTCGCCGAGCAGATCCGCCGCGACACCAACGGCGACGGCGTCGACATCGTGCTCAACTCGTTGACCGGGGCGGCGCAGCGTGCCGGGGTGGACCTGCTGACCTTCGGTGGACGGTTCGTCGAGATCGGCAAGCGCGACATTTATGGCGACACCCGCCTGGGGCTGTTTCCCTTCCGCCGCAACCTCTCATTTTTCGCCCTCGACCTGTGGCTGATGTCGACCACCCATCCCGATGCGTTCCGCGACCTGGTGAGCACGGTGTACCGGCTGACCGCGCAGGGCGTGCTGCCGATGCCGCAGCGCACGCACTACCCCCTTGCCGAGGCAGCCGCCGCCATCCGGGTGATGAGCGCGGCCGAGCACACCGGCAAGCTCATCCTCGACATACCGCGCGCCGGGAGCAGCAGGGTGGTGATGCCGCCCGAGCACGTGCACGTTTTCCGCCCGGACGGCGCCTACATCATCACCGGCGGCCTGGGTGGCCTGGGATTGTTCTTGGCCGAAAAGATGGCGGCGGCCGGCGCCGGCCGCATCGTGCTCAACTCGCGGTCGGCGCCCACCCAAAAGGTGGCGGAGACAATCGAACTGATCCGAGCTACCGGATCCGACATCGCGGTGGAGGTTGGCGACATCGCGATCGCGGACACCGCCCAGCGGTTGGTTGCCGCCGCGACCGCCACCGGGCTTTCGCTGCGGGGGGTGCTGCACGCCGCAGCCGTCGTCGAGGATGCCACCCTGGCCACCATCACCGACGAGTTGATCGAGCGCGACTGGGCCCCGAAGGTGCATGGCGCATGGAATCTGCACCAGGCCACCGCGTCTGAGCCGCTGGATTGGTTTTGCTCATTCTCCTCGGCGGCGGCCCTGCTGGGCTCACCAGGCCAGGGGGCCTACGCCGCGGCCAACAGTTGGCTGGACGCCTTTACCCACTGGCGACGGGCCCAGGGCCTTCCGGCCACCGCGATCGCCTGGGCCGCGTGGGCCGAGATCGGCCGCGGCGCGGCCCTGGCGGACAGCGGCGATATCACCATGATCACCCCCGACGAGGGCGCCTACGCGTTTGAGGCGCTGCTGCGACACACCCGCTCCTACAGCGGGTACGCCCCGATCGATGGATCGCCCTGGCTCACCGCCCTGGCGCGACGCAGCCGCTTTGCAGAGGCATTCCAATCCGCCACCCGATCTGAGCACAGCAGGTTCCGAACCGAACTCGAGGAGGTTCCCCTCGACGAGTGGCCAACGCGCTTGCGGCGCCTGATCTCCGAGCAGGTGGGCCTGATTCTGCGGCACGCGGTCGACCCCGACCGTCCGCTGTCCCAGTACGGCCTCGATTCGCTGGGCAACCTGGAACTGCGCACCCGCATCGAAACCGAAACCGGGGTCCGGATCCACTCCACCGACATCACCACGGTGCGCGGTCTCGCCAATCACCTGTGCGAGGCGCTGGCGCCTACCGAAAACACCACGGCGACAATGTAACGCTCAGCCGCCGACATGAAATACCCTAAGTCAGAGCTGAATCGAAGGAGCGGTATTGGTCGTCCTGGGCCATTTGGGTCTAGAAACCGTCGGCAACTGGGTCCCAGCCCCTGGCGTGGTATGGCTGTGGCACCCCGCACCGGCATCACTGAAAAAAGCGCAGCAAGCGCCGATAAGTGACGTGCCGCCAAGCTATATCCAAGCCCGGCACCTGCGGGGCTATCGCGACCAGGCGGCGCGCGGCTTCGACATGTCGCGACTTGTGGTCGCCGCCTTGGACATCCGCGGCCAGTGCGACATCCGCACAATGACATACGTCATCAACACGCACCTGCGTCGGCATGACACTTACCGCAGTTGGTTCGAATTCACCGACACGGGGTGCATCGTCCGGCACACCATGGCCGATCCCGCTGATATCGAGGTGATTCCGGTCGAACACGGCGCCATGACGCCCAACCAATGGCAAGACCACATCCTGGCCACGCCGAGTCCGTTGGAGTGGGATTGCTTCAGGTTCGCCATCATTCAGCGTGACGACCACTTCACATTCTGCATCAGTGTCGATCACCTGCATGTGGACGCGATGTTCATCAGCGCCCTGTTCTGGGAGATCCAAGCGATGTACAACGCCCTGATGGACGGTGTGGGCCCCCTCCCGTTGCCAAGCGTCGGCAGCTATGAGGACTACTGCCGGCGAGAGCGCGCCTACACCGCCGCCTTGACGCTGCAATCCCCGGAGATACGCCGGTGGGTCGAATTCTTCGAAGGCAACGGCGGGTCCCTTCCCTCATTTCCGTTGCCGCTGGGCGACACGTCGCTGGTCGCCACCGGCGAGTTGCTCTCGCTACGGTTGCTGGACGCACGCCAAACGGCCCGCTTCGAAGCGGCCTGCACGAGCGCGGGCGCCCGGTTCAGCGGCGGTGTGTTCGCGTGCGCAGCCCTCACCGAATACCAGCTCACCGGTTCGGGAACCTATCACGCCGTCACCCCCACCGGCACCCGCAGCACCCCGGAGGAATTCGTGACCACCGGTTGGTTCATCGGCCACATCCCATTCGTCGTCGATGTCGGCCCGTCTTTCGACGAGACTGCGCGCAACGCCCAAGCGTCCTTCGATGCCGGTTCCCCGCTGGCCAACGTGCCGTTTGAGCGGGTGCTGGAGCTGGCGCCTTGGCTCGTCGAGCAGACCCCGCGGCGGAGCGGATTTCCCATGCTGTCGTTCCTCGATGCGGGCGTGCCTCCGCTTTCGGCCGTCATCGCAATGCAGCTCGACAAGATGAACGCGAAAGTTTTCAGCGACGGCCGGATCGCCGCCCGAGTGTGCATGTGGGTCAACAAGTTTCCGAATGAGACCACCGTCACCGCGTCGTTTCCCAACACTCCGATCGCCCATCAGTCGGTGGCGCGGTACCTCGCGCAGATGAAATCGGTGTTTGCCGGCGTCGCCGACGGCGGTGGCGAAATCACCGTCGACCGCGGCGGCGCTCAGCTGCAGCGGCAAAGGCTCTGACGATCCCGATCTGGCCCGATCCGGTGAGAATCGGGCGCAACGAATTTGTCGATTCCGGCGTGTCCCGGCCGCCAAAGACGTATGCTGCCCGCCGCCGTGGCGCGTGCGGCTTGCCTCGGCCCGCCATCGGGCGGGTAAGCCGGCTCCGTCCCGCGTGGTCGCAAGCCACCGGCTTTAACTCCTCCCGATCCGGACAGGGAAGGCAATCCGGGCCCGTCCGCGCTCACCGCCGCCGGCCGCGCCCAGCGTGCCCGCAAACATGACCACGACCTGTGCTTATCAGACTGACTGAGGAATCAATCAGAGCCAGAGTCGGTGGAAAATTGCGCGGCCGTCAGCAGATAATTTTTGTACGTCCGCACGATTTTTACCCACGGGTCGGGCCGAGCCGCTACGCTGCTCATCACGCCAAGAACTACGGGGTGGCTTTGACGGGGGTTGGTGGTCACGCGTGCCGGGGGCCGAAGTTTGTTCCCGGCAGGTAACGAATTTGAGCGATGTTCGTCGAAGCGCCGATGCGAGCTGGACGCCGGTGCTAAGAACGTGATGCACATACGGAGAGAAGAAGGACCGTGGATAAGACGCGCGTAACCCCGGTTGCGGTCATCGGTATGGCGTGCCGGCTGCCAGGGGGCATCGACTCCCCCGAGCTGCTTTGGGAAGCGTTGCTGCGTGGCGACGATTTCGTCACCGAGGTCCCCCCGGACCGCTGGGACATCGACGAGTACTACGATCCCGAGCCCGGTGTGCCTGGGCGGTCGGTGTGCAAGTGGGGCGCCTTCCTGGAGAACATCGGTGACTTCGATCCAGAGTTTTTCGGCATCCCGGAAACCGAAGCGACCGCGATGGATCCGCAGCACCGCTTGCTGCTGGAAACGTCCTGGGAGGCGATGGAACACGCCGGTCTGACGCCGGCGCAGATGGCCGATTCACTGACCGGGGTGTTCATTGGCTTGAACCACGGCGATTATCAATTCGTCCACGCAGACACCAACACCTTCGAGGGACCCTACGGCAACACCGGGACCAATTCCTGTATGGCGTCCGGGCGGGTCTCCTACGCCATGGGGCTGCGCGGTCCCGCGGTCACGGTGGACACCGCCTGCTCCTCCGGTTTGTTTGCTACGCATCTGGCCTTCCGTAGCCTTAACGACGGCGAAAGCGACCTCGCCTTCGCCGGCGGTGTCTATGCGATGTTGGAACCCCGCAGATTCGCCTCGGGGTCGGCCAGCGGCATGTTGTCGGCCACGGGGCGCTGCCACGCGTTCGACGTCGCGGCCGACGGCTTTGTCTCCGGTGAAGGTTGCGTCATGGTGTTGCTCAAGCGGCTCCCGGATGCGCTGGCCGATGGCGACCGGATTCTGGCCGTGGTGCGCGGCACCGCCGCCAACCAGGACGGCCGGACCGTCAACATTGTCACGCCGTCACGGACCGCGCAGGTCGCGGCCTATCGGGCGGCGTTGGCCGCGGCCAGCGTCGAGCCCGCCACCGTGGGCATGGTGGAGGCGCACGGCCCCGGCACCCCGGTGGGTGACCCCGTCGAATATGCCAGCCTGGCCGAGGTCTACGGCGTCGAGGGCCCGTGTGCCCTGGCGTCGGTGAAGACCAATTTCGGGCACACCCAATCGGCGGCCGGGGCGCTGGGGCTGATGAAGGCGGTGCTTGCCGTGCAACACGGCGTGGTTCCGCGGAACCTGCACTTCACCCGGCTGCCTGACGAATTCGCCCGGATCGACACCAAGCTGTTCGTGCCGCAGGAAACCACGCCGTGGCCCACCGGCGATGGCACGGCGCCGCGGCGGGCGGCGGTGTCGTCCTACGGGTTCTCGGGGACCAACGTGCACGCGATTGTGGAGCAGGCCCCCGAAACTGTTGCACCCGACGATGTCCCGGCCGGTCCCGCCCTCGAAGGTCCGCTGCTTTTCCCATTGTCGGCCAGCTCGGAGGACAGCCTGCGGCATACCGCACGGCGGCTCGCCGACTGGGTGGACGCCCAGGGGCCGGAGCTGGCGATCACCGATCTGGCCTACACCCTGGCACGCCGCCGTGGGTACCGGCCGGTGCGGACGTTCGTGCTGGCCAGCACCCCTGCCGAGGCGTCGGCGGCGCTGCGTGCGGTGGCCGACGGTGAGACGCCTTACCCGCCGGCGGTCGGCCAGGACGACCGGGGCCCGGTGTGGGTGTTTTCCGGTCAGGGTTCGCAGTGGGCGGCGATGGGCGCTGACCTGCTGGCCAACGAGCCGGTGTTCGCCGCGACCGTCGCCGCGGTCGAGCCGCTGATCGCCGCGGAGTCCGGGTTCTCGGTGACCGAGGCGATGACCGCACCCGAGAAGGTGACCGGCATCGACCGGGTGCAGCCCACCCTGTTCACCATGCAGGTCGCGCTGGCGGCGACGATGAAGTCCTACGGGGTGACACCGGGCGCGGTGATCGGCCACTCGCTGGGCGAGGCGGCCGCGGCGGTGGTCGCCGAAGCGCTGTCGCTGGACGACGGGGTGCGCGTCATCTGCCGCCGCTCCCAGCTGATGACCCGCATCGCCGGCTGCGGGGCGATGGCCTCGGTGGAACTGCCGGCCCAACAAGTGCTTTCGGAATTGATGGCACGCGGGGTCAGCGATGCCGTGGTGGCGGTGATGGCCTCTCCGCAGTCCACGGTGATCGGCGGGGCCACCCAGACGGTGCGCGATCTGGTGGCGGCGTGGGAGCAGCGCGACGTGCTGGCCCGGGAAGTGGCCGTCGATGTGGCCTCGCACTCCCCGCAGGTCGATCCGATCCTTGATGACCTGACCGAGGCGCTGGCCGAGATCACCCCGTTGACACCGCGGGTGCCCTATTATTCGGCGACCTCGTTCGACCCGCGCGAGGAGCCGCACTGCGACGCCCACTACTGGGCGGACAACCTGCGCCACACGGTGCGTTTCGCCGCGGCGGTGCAGGCCGCGCTGGAGGACGGCTACCGGGTGTTTGCCGAGCTGTCCCCGCACCCGCTGCTGACCCACGCGGTCGATCAGACCGCCCGCAGCCTGGACATGGCGGTGGCGGCGCTGGCCGGCATGCGCCGCGAGCAGCGGCTGCCGCACGGCCTGCGTTCGCTGCTGGGCGACCTGTATGCGGCCGGCGCCGCGGTGGACTTCTCGGTGCTCTACCCCAGCGGACGCCTGGTCGACGCCACACTGCCGGCATGGTCGCACCGCCGGCTGCTGCTCGACGACACCAAGGATCGCCTCGCGCACACTAACACCGTGGCCGTCCATCCGTTGTTGGGCTCCCATGTGCGGCTGCCCGAGGAGCCGGAACGCCACGCGTGGCAGGGCGAGGTCGGCACCGAGGCGTTGCCCTGGTTGGCCGATCACCAAATACATAGTGCGGCCGCCCTTCCCGGGGCTGCTTACTGCGAGATGGCGTTGGCCGCGGCGCGCGCCGTGCTGGGCAAGGCATCCGAAGTCCGCGATCTCCGGTTCGAGCGGCTGCTACTGCTCGATGAGCACACCCCCATCGCCGCCACCGCCACGGTGGAGGTGCCCGACGTGGCGCCGTTCATGGTGGAGACGGCCCAGGATGGGGAACGTTCGCGGCGGGCCTCGGCGGTGCTGCACGCCGTCGCAGACGACGACCGGCCACCCACGCTAGACATCCCCGCGCTGCTGGCCAGCCATCCCAACGCCGCCGAAGGCGACGACCTTCGCAACGACTTCGACCTGCGCGGGATTCAGTACGGTCCGGCGTTCACCGGCCTGGCGACCGTACACACCGCCCAAGAAACGGGCGGCGAGACGGTGTTGGCCGAGGTCGGCGTGCCGGGTTCGATCCGCTCGCAGCAGGGCGCTTACGGCGTGCATCCGGCGCTGTTGGACGCGTGCTTCCAATCGGTGGCGGCGCATCCCAGTGTCCGCAATGCCGGCAATGGCGGTTTGTTGCTGCCGTTGGGGGTGCGGCGGTTGCGTGCCTACGGCCCGGCCCGGCACGCTCGGTATTGCTACACGACGGTGACCGCGTGCGGCTCGGGCGTGGAAGCCGACCTCGATCTGCTGGATGAAAACGGCGCGGTGTTGTTGGTGGTGCGCGGCCTGCAGATGGGCACCGGCGCGTCGCCGACCAGCGAGCGCGACCACGTCATGGGCGAGCGGCTGCTGAGCATCGAATGGCAGCACCGCGAACTGCCCGAAACCAGCCACGCCGAACCGGGCACCTGGCTGCTGATCAGCACCTCCGATGCCGCCGATCTGCTGGCCACCGAGTTGACCGACGCGCTCAAGCTACGCGAGGCACGATGCGCGACCCTGTCCTGGCCGCAGCACGCCGACCACGCCACGCACGCCCAGCGCCTGCGTGACCAGTTCGAAGCCGGCGGCTTCAGCGGTGTGGTGGTGCTGACCGCGGCGCAAAACGGCAACCCCGACCAGGAATCACCGTTGCGCGGCGCTGAGTGCGTCAAGCACGTGGTGCGCATCGCCCGCGAGCTGCCAGACATCGTGGGTCAGACACCGCGGTTGTATGTGTTGACCCGCAACGCCCAGGCGGTGCTGGCCGATGACCGGCCCAACCTGGAGCAGGGTGGGCTGCGTGGGCTGCTGCGGGTGATCGGTGCCGAGCACCCGCATTGGAAGGTCAGCTACGTCGACCTTGCCAGCCACACCGACGAGCAGACCGGCGCCGAGCAGGTGGCCCGTCAGCTGCTGGCGGCCAGCGACGAGGATGAGACCGCCTGGCGCAACGACCAGTGGTACACCGCCCGGCTGTGCCCGGCCCCGCTGCGGCCGGAGGAGCGCCACACCACCGTGGTCGAACACGACCGCAACGGCATGCGCCTGCACATCCGCACCCCCGGTGACCTGCAAACCTTGGAGTTCGCCGCGTTCGACCGGGTGCCCCCGGGCGCTGGCCAGATCGAGGTCGCCATCAGCGCCTCTAGCATCAACTTCGCCGACGTGCTGGTCAGCTTCGGCCGCTACCAAACCCTCGACGGGCAGTTGCCGCAGCTGGGCACCGATTTCGCCGGGGTGGTGACCGCGGTGGGGCCCGGGGTCAGCGAATTGCGGGTCGGGGACCGGGTCGGGGGCCTGTCCCCCAACGGCTGCTGGGCCACCTTTGTCACCTGCGATGCCCGCATGGCCGTCAAGCTGCCCGAGGGGCTGACCGAGGCCCAGGCCGCCGCGGTGACCACCGCCGGCACCACCGCCTGGTACGGGCTGCAGGAGCTGGCCCGGATCCGGGCCGGGGACAAGGTGCTCATCCACTCGGCCACCGGCGGGGTGGGCCAGGCCGCGATCGCGATCGCGCGGGCGGCCGGGGCCGAGATCTATGCCACCGCCGGCAGCCAACAGCGCCGCCAATTATTGCGCGACATGGGCATCGACCACGTCTATGACTCGCGCAGCGTGGAGTTCGCCGAGCAGATCCGCCGCGACACCGACGGCTACGGCGTGGACATCGTGCTTAACTCGCTGACCGGTGCCGCCCAACTGGCCGGCGTCAAACTGCTGGCCCTGGGCGGACGGTTCATCGAGATCGGCAAACGCGACATCTACGGCGACACCAAGCTTGGGCTTTTCCCGTTCCGGCGCAATCTCGCGTTCCACGGGCTGGACCTGGGGCTGATGTCGATCAGTCATCCCCCTGCCGTGCGCGAGGTGTTGGCGACGGTGTATCGGTTGACCGCCGAGGGTGTGCTGCCGATGCCGCAGAGCACGCATTATCCGTTGGCCGAGGCGGCCACCGCGATTCGGGTGATGGGGGCCGCCGAGCACACCGGCAAGCTCATCCTCGACGTGCCGCACGCCGGGCGCAGCAGCGTGGTGCTGCCACCGGAGCAGGCCCGGGTTTTCCGTGCTGACGGGTCTTACCTGATCACCGGGGGCCTGGGTGGGCTGGGCTTGTTCTTGGCCGAGAAGATGGCCAGCGCCGGAGCCGGCCGCATCGTGCTCAGCTCCCGCTCGGCGCCCAGCCAAAAAGCCTTGGAGACCATCGAGTTGGTGCGCTCCATCGGCTCTGATGTGGTGGTCGAATGCGGCGATATCGCCCAGCCGGGCACCGCCGAGCGATTGGTGGCCGCGGCCACCGCCACCGGGCTGGCGCTGCGCGGGGTGCTGCACGCGGCCGCGGTGGTCGAAGACGCCACCTTGGCCAACATCACCGACGAGCTCATCGAGCGCGACTGGGCGCCCAAGGTGTATGGCGCCTGGCGGCTGCACCAGGCCACCGCCACCCAGCCGCTGGACTGGTTCTGCTCGTTCTCCTCGGCGGCCGCCCTGGTGGGCTCGCCGGGTCAGGGCGCCTACGCCGCGGCCAACAGCTGGCTGGACGCCTTCACCCAGTGGCGAAAGTCACACGGCCTGCCGGCCACCTCGATCGCCTGGGGCGCCTGGGGGGAGATCGGCCGCGCCATCGCGTTCGCCGAACAGACCGGCGACGCCATCGCACCCGAGGAGGGCGCCTACGCTTTCGAGGCGCTGCTGCGCCACAACCGGGCCTACACCGGCTACGCCCCGGTGATCGGATCACCGTGGCTGACGGCCTTCGCCCAACGCAGCCCCTTCGGCGAGAAGTTCCAAACCCTGGGTAAAAGCCGTTCGAGCACAAGCAAATTCCTCGCCGAGCTCGAGGAACTACCCCACGACGAATGGCCGGCCCGGCTACGGCGTCTGCTCTCCGAGCAAGTCGGCCTGATCCTGCGCCGCACCATCGACACCGACCGTCCGCTCACCGAGTACGGGCTCGACTCACTGGGCAGCCTCGAACTGCGCACCCACATCGAAGCCGAGACCAAGATACGCATTACCACCTCCGACATCACCACCGTCCGCGGTTTGGCGGATCTGCTTTACGACAAATTGACCTCAAAACCCAACATTGCAGCACACTCATGAGGTAGGAATGGACTTAAGCGCCAACTGCACGTCAGGGGGCCGGAATCGTAGGAGGGACCGTGATCATCGGCGGGGGCTCGGCAGACGTCACTCTCGGCGCGGGAATAGTCCATGACTGGGATCCGGGAGCAGGTTCGGTCGTGGTGTGGCAGCCAACGCCTGCCTCGATTGCGAAAGCTCGCCAAGCGCCGGTAGTTACGGCGCCGCCCAGCTTCGCGCAAACCGGCCATTTGCGCGGCTATGTGGAATTCGAGGAGCGGGGACTCGATTATTCACGGCTGGTCATGGGCTCCTGGGAGATGCCCGGTAAATGCGATATCCGGACCATGACTCATGTCGTCAACGCGCACCTTCGCCGCCACGACACCTACCGCACTTGGTTCGAGTACAAGGACGCCAACAATATAATTCGGCACAAAATAAGCGATCCTCGTGATATCCAACTGGCTCCGATTCAGCTTGGTCAGTTGACGCAACCTGAATGGCGAGACCTGGTCTTATCCGTTCCGGATCCGCTGCAGTGGGATTGCTTCAGGTTCGGCCTAATTCAGCATGCCAACCACTGCACTCTTTTTGCCATTGTCGATCATCTGCACTGCGACCCAGCTCTGGTTTCCTCGCTGTATGTAGAGATTCTGACCAACTACAATGCTCTGGTAGAGGGCAAACCGCCGGTGACATTTCCTCCCGCGGCCAGTCATGAGGAGTTCTGCACTCGGGAGAGGCAGAGGGCCGATGCTATGACCTTGGATTCCTCTGAGGTCCGCAAATGGATTGAGTTCGCCGAGAACAACGGTGGAGGCATGCCGGAGTTCCCATTGCCGCTGGGAGACCAGTCTGTACACTGTGGCGGCGATATCATCGTCGAGCGGCTGATGGGTCCAGAGCAAACCGCTAAATTCGAAGCAAACTGCGTCGCAGCAGGTGCTCGCTTCAGTGGCGGGTTGTTCACCTGCGCAGCCTTGGCCCACTATGAGTTGACCGGTCAGGCAAACTACTACGGGCTTACCCCCCTGGATAAGCGGAGTTTTCCCGCTGAATACATGACAATGGGCTGGTTCACCGGCATCGTGCCGTTCAGCGTGCCGATCGACCACAACTCCTTCGAGGAGACCGCCCGTGCGGCTCAGGCGTCATTCGACGAAAACCTAGACCTTGCGCACGTGCCTTACCATCGCGTACTGGAATTGGCACCCTGGCTGAAACCACATACGTCACAGTTCTACATGATGAACTACATGGACGCCGGGCTTCCTCCCCTTTCCGCTGTCGTCGCAACCGCATTGAAAGGGCGGAATGCAACCGCGTACGACGACGGCAGGAACCCGGCTTACCTGTATTTCTCGGTGATTCGGCTCTTCGACGAGGTATCCATTATGGCGAAATTCCCCAATAACCCGATTGCCCGCGAGTCCGTCACCCGCTACGTTGAGGTGCTCAAGTCGGTGTATGAACGGATCGCCGAAGGTCGGCACGCAGCCGCGGCAGTTCAAGTAGTGCGATAGGAATCGACGCGGTCAATTGCCCAACGGTAACGAGGGAATGACAGGGTAACCGGGCATTAGGCGCTACGCGAAGGCCCTCGTGCGCCCATCGCAAGGTGGGGGTTCAGGCTCTCTCCGGTTGAGAGAAATGTCACACAGCGATATTGCCATCCACCTCGCTATTGGTCCCGACGCAGACCGGAAGCAGATTGTATAGCGTTGCGCCGGCCCATGTGAGAGTATTGGCCAAAATCGCCTACGGGACTTATTACGGGCGTGCGCCAGCCAAGCCTCGGGGAGATAGCAGCCTGTGCGGGCGGGCCGATCGACCTGCCCGTCCTGCGGCGGGGTGCTGGCGGGTTGGGGTCGGACCTGGCGGTGGCACGGCCGCAGGGGCTGGTGGAGCTTGTCTCCGCGTCGGTCGCGGTTTACCGGCCGCCGGGTGACGCAGGTGTTGTTGCCGGTAACGGCGTTGCTGCCGCGCACCGACACGGCGGCGGTGATCGTAGCGTGCTGGCGACGAAGGCCACGCGCCGGGTGGGGGATTTCGTCGGATCGCCGCTGCGGCCATCGGGCGCCGGTTTTCGCTCCTCCGTGGTGTCGCTGGCCGAGACCGCGATGGCGGTATTGGCACCCAGCTGGGATGGGCGCGGCGGAACGCACCCTGACCTGACACACAACGCAACTTCCACCGACTCGGCCTCACCGGCCGCGCTACCGGGTCGATGCCGGCCGTGTTCGGCCGGGTTCGATGCCGAGCACCCCTAACGCCCAGCGGACCGGACATGCGTTGCACGGCCAACGAATTAGGGCTCGCAAGACGTATCCGCCTGCATTCGTTTAGTTTTGGCGGTATCGAACTCCGGATTAGCACAGTGATGTGCTTGTGGCACAACGCCTTCGGTGCTCTGGCTCATTCCTTGACGAAGCAGTACACCCGGTATGAAACATCGCCGTTTTCCAGACGACGATAGATCAGCGAGTCGGAGCCGCTGGCGAAATCGTTGGCAATCTTCTGCAGGAACCCGATTTTCGGCAGACGACTACTGATTTGGCCCAGCAGCCGATTGTCTTCAAGCCCCCGCATAACCTCCGCATTGATGACCTGCTCGGACACCATCCGCATGGGAGCGTCGGCAAGCGCCGCCTCCCACGCGGGCACTGCTTCGGCGTCCCGCAGATCGGCGTACAAGAAATGACCGCTCGGGCGTAGCACGCGCGCCACTTCGTTGAGGAAACCGGCGAAGTCAATGTAGTGAATCGCGGCTTCGATATTGATCACCGCGTCGAAGGACTCATCGAAAAACGGCAGGCGCTCGGCGTTGCCTTGTACGAATTGCAGGCCGGGTAGCTGGTGTCTCTTTCGGCAGAACTCGATGCCGACATTGTTTAAATCCAGGCCCGTGTAGGAGGCGGGGTGCATGGTCCGCATGATGTACGAAGCGCCACCACCGTGGCCGCAACTGACCTCGAGCACCTGTTTGCCCTTGAGATCTACCTGGGCTGCCGTGCGGTGATAGAGCTGGATCGGCAGCCGGTCGGGCTCATCGGACGCCGCCAGCGGCAGGCCCATCGGAGGATCCTCTTCGTATCCCCAATTGAGGAACAATACGTCGTCCCTGGTGAGCAAGCGGCTTAGGAAGCGGTAACCGTACTTGAAGCGCAAATTGAGGAGTTTCAGGAAAGTTGGGTTGCGGTTCAGCCGGTAGATAACCTTTTCGGTCGGCGTACGTAGCACCATCGGGCCAGTATGACATGAACAGTGGCAGCAACATGGCGAAACGGAAAGAGCATCCAGGCGCCACCGGCGCCGGCCCACGGGCGCGGCCCTTCGGTTTCCAGATCGGCGCAGATTCACGAGACCTCCCTTCGGAGGTTCCGCTATCGGCGCCCAAGGCTTTGACCAGATCGTCGACCTTGCGGGGAGCGCAGCTCCCGGCTCTCCTCGCTGGACATCCCCGCAGCCTCACCGGCGTCGATCTCGGCCTGGCGCACCCCACTTGCGTAGCATCGCCGCGTTCATCCCCCGGTAATGGCCTCATCGCCGCCCACTAAACGCTTGGGATTCGGCAGGCTATGGGAGCCAAGTCACGCGACAATGCTCTGCTAGCAGTCGATCTCTGCGTTCAGGTCGAATTCGGCGAAGGTACTCGAAACAAGCTCGCGCAGCTCGCTTTTCGTATTCTGTCGCCCAAGCAGGTATGCGGAGATACTGATGGAGATTTTCCCGCGGCCTCTGCCGGAAAACACCAACAGTCGGCCACCCATGCTCTCGAGGGTGCTCTTTGTGATACCGGGCTCGGAACCTCGTATGTAGACATAGTCGGCATCGGTACCGTCGGGCCGGTTCATCGCCGGGGGCATGTCACCCACATTTGAGCACGTCACGCTGGCACCACCACCGGCTACCCCGGCGAGCCTCCTGGCCACCCTCTTCGGTATCATCGGCGCCAGTGCGAGCGGCGCCAAATACTCGTCGTCGGGGTTTTCCATCGCTTCCAGGATTGCCTGCGTGATCGCGGCCTGCATCTCGCCGAGGTCCCTTGTCGCGGGCGTCGGGTCGACTACAACGTCGACGTTCGTCAAGGCATTGCCACGAGTGTCGTCCGTGGTCCGTAGTGACACCACAAATCGTAGGGTGATTGTCCCGTCGTCATTGACACGCCCGGCTCTGACCGCGAGCCGCGACGCAATTCCCGCCACTAGCGAGTTACTGCTTGCATTAAGGCTTTTCGCACGAGCATCCCAATCTGACAGGTCGACGTATGCGGTCACGGAAGGCACATCTACTGTCTCATTGCCGCCCACCCCCGGGGCAGGTGGTGTGGTCTTGATCGCCGATTTGAACTCCTCGCGGTCACGCCGGAGCCGTCGAGCCACCGCGCCCAACGCCTGCGCAACGTCGGGCAGGTCTCGAACGGTTTGCCGAAGATCTTCCCGCACCGCCCGCCAGCGAGTGCGCGATCCCGCCGGGGGATAACCCAGATCCTGTGTTTTGCCCTCAGCGGCATCCGCGATCGCCTGGCCAAACCCGATGGCGTCGACGATCGTGTGCGTCGCCACCAGGGTCACCGCGGCCCCGCCGTCCTCCAGCATCAGCACCCCGAGATGCCAGGCGGGTCCCCACTCCGGGTCAAGGGGTAGGCGCGCCCGCTCGTCGGCCCACGCGGACACCGCGGCGCGGGGCCGTGGTTGTGCGGCGATATCGAGGTCCGCCGACTCGGGAGCCAAGACCCAGCGATCACGCGCGAATGGCAACGGGGAGCGTTCGATCCTGCGTCCCAACATCCCACGTCCGAGATTGCGGTGGAACCGCCGTAACCCATCGATGTCGACGGGACGGTCGTATACCCAGGTGACCTGCATCAGCGCGCCGTGAACCGCCCGCAGCGCGAGAAATCCCGCTTGGTCCAGGTATCCGAGCGTATTGTCCACCGGCTCGTCGCGGTGCATGCTGACCTGTGCCGCGGGTGCGGCTGGGACCGCAGGCGCAGCGGTGTCGGTTAATAGCTCGGCTAGGCGTGCGGCCAACGTGGCTGGGGTGGGATGGTCGAGGATGAGGGTTACCGGCAGGCTGAGACCGGTGTGTTGGTGCAGGGCGTTGCGAAGTTCCAGGGCGGTCAGCGAGTCGATGCCGAGGTCTTTAAACGCCAGATTGGGATCCAGCGCAGCCGTGTCGGGGTGAGCCAGCACGGTGGCAGTGACGCTGGCCACCAGTGTGGTCAAGGTGTGCAGCCGTTGTTCGGCAGTTTGACCGGCTAGCTCTTCCAAAAGCCCTGTGGCGCTCGCGGTCAATGCGCTGCTGGTTTCAGCGGTATCAGCGCGTGGCGCTAATTCGGCCAACAGGGGGTGGGCGCGACGGGCGGTGAACGCCGGCAAGAATCGATCCCATGCAACGTCGGCAATGGTGATCAGCGTGTCGTTCGCCTCGATGGATTGCTCCAGCGAGACCAGCGCAGTGCTGGGTGGGATCGGGTCGACGCCGATGCGTTGAAGGTAGTCGACGATCTCAGCCGGCATAGTGCCGGTCTCGTCAGCCCAAAGGCCAAACGCAGCCGACACCGCCAGGCATCCGTTGCTGCGCAACCCGGTGGCGAGCGCATCGAGATGGGCATTGGCGGCTGCATAGGCACCTTGTTGGACACCGCCCCACGTGGCTGCTGCGGAGGAAAACAGGATGAAGGTGTCCGGCAGTTCGTCCGCAAGCAACTCCACCAGGTTATCGGCGCCAACTGCCTTGGCCGCGAAGCTGTGCGCGACCTCTTCTACAGTGATGTCCGAGATCGTGTTCCATCCGATGGCCGCTGCGGCATGCACAACGGTCCTAATAGGTCCGTTCGCACTGCGAATATCGGCAAGCACGTCGGCCAACGCCAGCCGATCGCTCACATCGACGGATACCGATGTGGTGACGACCCCGCGCGCCTGGAGTTCTTGTTGCAGCTTGGCTAATTCGGGATCCTCGGCGGCCGTGCGGCTCAGTAGGACCAAGGGGTTGGCACCTTTTTCGGCTAGCCAGCCAATGACGTGCTTGCCCACCCTCCCGGTTGCGCCGGTGACCAAAGCTGGTCCGGCTGGTTCCCAACGACTGGCCCGTTCTACCCGCTCTAACGGCACCGGCGCCTCGATCAAGCGACGCACGCTGACACCGTTTCGGCGCATCGCGAGCTGGTCTTCCGGTTGTGCGCAGCTCAGTATCCCGTACAGGAGCTCGATGTCGTGCGGTGTCGCACCGTGCGAAAGGTCAACCAACCCGCCCCACTGGTCTGGGTACTCGAGACAAACTGACTGCCCAAGCCCCCATACGGCGGCCTGGTTCGGACTGGCCGGACCGTCATCGGTGGACACAGAAACCGCGCCTTGGGTGAGGACCCACAGTGGTATTCCGAGACCTGAGCCGCAAAGGGCTTGTGCCACACGAAGTGTCGAAAGCAGGCCGACCGATATCTCTGGATGATCCAGATGTGCCCGCTCGTTTGTCGCCAGGAAGGAGGCAATACCGTCACAGTGAGCCCGCGTCGCAGCATCGGTTAGCAAGGCGGACAACGAGGTTGAGGCGAGTTCGTCGGGTTCGACGGTAAGCACCTCGACAGCCTCCGGATACCGTGCGGACAAGCCGGTGATCCACACATCATCGGCTTGTTCGGGGAAGGCCAAGACCAGCCATCGACGACGTGTCGTTGGGAAAGTCTTCGGAGTAAAGGCTTGCCAGTCGACCCGGTAGCGCAACTTGTTGGCCGCTGACCGCACACCGAGCTCGGCGCGCCAGTGTCGCAACGCGCGCACGACAGCAGCGAGTGACACCTCGTCCTGGGTCTCGGTTAACCCCAACACCTGCGCGAAGGTGTCAACAGCCTCGGCATCGACCGCTCGCCACAACGCGCCCTCAACCGGGCCATTGCCGGCACCGACTTTGCCGGTGGTGGTGGGTGGGGTCAGCCAGTAGCGGCGGTGTTGGAAGGGGTAGGTGGGCAGTGCGACGGTGTGGGCGGTCGGGTAGAGGGCCGTCCAGGAGGGGCTGTGGCCGTGGTTGTGGAGTTGGGCCAGCGTGGTGGCCAGGCTGTCCTGGTCGGGGCGGTCGCGGTGCAAGGTGATGATCACCGCTGAGTGGGCCCGTCCGCTGGCTTGGGCCAAGGTGTCGGTAATGGCCGGGGCCAACACCGGATGCGGGGACAACTCCACAAACGTGCACTCACCGGCGGCCAGCCGCTCAAGCACACGGTCGTAGAAGCGCACCGGCTCACGCAGGTTGCGATACCAATACTCGGCGTCCATTTTGGTGGTGTCGAAAGCATCGACGCAAAACCTGTCGCCCACCGTGGAATACAACGGGATGGCCGCCGGGGCCGGAGCGAGGTCGGCCAGCTCGGCCAACAGGCGCTCACGCAGTGGTTCGACCTGAGCCGAGTGCGAGGCGTAATCCACCGCGATCGGCCGGATATGGATGCCCTCGCGCTCACAAACGGCGCCGAACTGCCCCATCGCGGTTGGCTCACCGCTAATGATGGTGTGCGACGGCCCGTTGATCGCCGCGATACCCAACGCCTGACCCCACGGCTGCAGCCGGGGCTGCACCTGCTCGGCACCGGCCAGCACCGAGGCCATCGCACCAGCACCGGCCAACGCACTCAGCGCTTGACTGCGCCGCGCCACAATACGCACCGCCTCAGGCAACGAAAACACCCCAGCGATATAGGCCGCGGCGATTTCGCCCTGCGAGTGACCGATCACCGCATCGGCAACAATGCCGTAGTGGCGCAACACCTCAGCCAACGACACCATCATGGTGAACAGCACCGGCTGCACCACATCCACCCGATCCAGCGCCGGGGCCCCCGACTGCTGACACAACACCTCACGCACCGACCAGCCCGTCAACGGACCCAACGCCTCATCACAGGCATCCACAGTGTCAGCAAACACCCGGTGATGTCGGTAAAGCTCACCCCCCCATCCCCAGGTACTGCCCACCCTGACCAGGCAACACGAACACCGTTTTGCCACGCAGATGCGCCAGGTAGTGGTGCTGCGTCAGCCGCGGATGCGCCTGCCCACCACGCAGCGCATCCAACGCCTCCAACAGGTCTTTCCGCGCATCAACACTGCCGACCGACGCCGTGATCACCGCCCGACGCGAGTGATGCGTGCGGGTCCGACCCAGGCTGTAGGCCACATCGGTCAAATCCAACTCAGGACGGGCCACCAGATGCCGGTGCAACCGGTCGGCCTGGGCGCACAACGCCTCCGGCGTGCGCGCCGACAACGCCCAAACCGGCAACCCAAACCCCACACCCTCACCGGCATGCTCACCTAAACCGTCCTCCGCCGCATCCGCCGGCGCAGGGGCCCGCTGCACGATCACATGCGCATTGGTGCCACTAATCCCAAACGACGACACCGCCGCGGTACGCGGATGATCGGTCACCGGCCACGGCACCGCCTCCGTCAACAACCGCACCGTACCCGCTGACCAGTCAATATGCGGACTAGGACGATCCACATTCAACGTCGGCGGCAAACAATCGTGATTCAGCGCCTCAACCATCTTGATCATCCCCGCCACCCCCGCGGCGGCCTGAGTGTGACCAATGTTGGACTTGACCGACCCCAACCACAACGGATGCTCACGATCACGCCGGGCGCCATACGTGGCGATCAACGCCTCCGCCTCGATCGGATCCCCCAACATAGTCCCCGTCCCATGGGCCTCAACCACATCCACCTGATCCAGCCCAATACCGGCATCGGCCACCGCCTGGGTAATCACCCGCTGCTGCGCCAGCCCACTGGGAGCCGTCAACCCATTGGAGGCACCATCCTGATTGACCGCCGACCCCACAATCACCGCCAACACCGGATGCCGATGGCGCCGAGCATCACTGAGCCGCTCCAACACCAACACCGCAGCCCCTTCACCAAAACAGGTGCCGTCAGCCGCGGCGGCAAACGCCTTACACCGCCCATCAGCAGCCAACCCCCGCTGCCGGGCGAACTCGGTAAACACCGACGGCGTCGTCATCACCGTCACCCCACCGGCCAACGCCAACGACGACTCACCATTGCGCAGCGACTGACACGCCAAATGCGTGGCCACCAACGACGACGAACACGCCGTGTCCACCGTGATCGCCGGACCCTGCAAACCCAGCGCATAGGCCACCCGCCCCGAAGCCACACTGGTGGACAAACCGGTTAGCGCATAGCCCTCCACCTCTTCTGAGCTGCTGCCCAAGCCATAGGCTTGCGCCCACGCCCCGACGAACACCCCGGTCGCCGAACCCACCAACCCCGCCGGATCAATTCGGGCGGTTTCCAACGCCTCCCAACACACCTCCAACAGCAACCGCTGCTGCGGATCCATGGTGAGGGCCTCCCGCCCCGAAATCCCGAAAAACTCCGCGTCAAAGCCGGCCGCATCATGCAGGAACGTCCCGGCGCGGGTGTAGGTCTTGCCCACCGCATCCGGATCCGGATCGAACAACTCCGCAAGATTCCAGCCCCGGTCAGACGGAAAACCCCCCACCGCATCAAAACCCCCCACCACCAGATCCCACAAACCCGCCGCCGAATCCACCCCACCCGGAAACCGACACGCCATCCCCACCACCGCAACCGGCTCGTCGACACGAGCAAGAAGAGCACGATTCTGTCGCTTCAGGCGCTCGATTTGTATGAGTGAGTCACGAAGCGCTTCAATTACTTCGTCGTTTTCAAAAGCCATTCTAAAGGTCAATTCTTATTTGCTGTAAGCCAGTGTTAGTTGTTCTTGTTGCTTCGCGCGATGTTCATCAGTTCATCAAGGCTCATGCTCGCGATGGCCTTCTCTTTAGGTTCCGCGCGGGGTGACTTTACGTCGGCCGCAATCTCGCGCAGCAGCGCCAAAATCCCCGACTCCGCAAGCCGCGTCTCTGGAATTACTGACAGGAGACGGTAAGCCTCGCCCTCCGGCAATTTTTGGATTCGGCTACTGGCGCCGTTTCCAGATAACTGGTCACGAAGGTATTTCGCCAAAGCTGCCGGGGTGGGGTAGTCGAAGGCCAGCGTTGCCGGCAGGCTGAGGCCAGTTTGCTGGTTGATGTTGTTGCGCAGCTCCAGAGTGGTCAGTGAATCGATACCGAGGTCTTTGAAAGGACGGTCGATATCGAGGGCGGCCGGGTCCGGGTGAGCCAACACCGCCGCGGTGGCGCTGGCCACCATGGTGGTCAAGGTGTGGAGTTGCTGTTCGGCGGTTTGACCGGCCAGCCGCGCCGCCAACCCCTTGGAGCTGGCGGTGGCGGCTTGGGGGCGGCTGGTGGTCAAGGCGGACAGGATCGGGTCCAAGACGTTGTTGCGTGCGCGGCGGCTCAAGACAGCGCTGTTGACCGGGCTGGCCACCAGGTTTGGACGCGGACCGCTGAGCGCGGCGTCGAAAAGGACCAAGCCCTGGTCCCGGGTGATCGGGATCATTCCGGCGCCGGTAAGGCGGGTCAAGTCGGTGGTGCTGAGGTGGCCGGTCATGCCGCTGGGGGTTTGCCAGTAACCCCACGCCACGCTGGTTGCCGGGTGTTGGGTGTGATGGCGGAGGCGGGCCAGCGCATCCAGGAACCCGTTGGCGGCCGCGTAGTTGGCTTGTCCGGGGCTGCCCAGTATTCCCGCCGCCGATGAGAACAACACAAACGCGGCGAGATCGCGCTCGGCGGTGAGCTCATGGAGGTGCCAGGCGGCGTCGGCTTTGGCGGCCAGAACGGCATCGAGCTGCTGTGGGGTGAGTTCGGCGACCACGGCGTCGTCTAAGACGCCGGCGGCGTGGATGACCGCGGTCAACGGGTGGTCCGCGGCGATGGTGTCAAGCGCGGCGGCCAGTTCGGCGCGGTCGCTGGTGTCACAAGCGGTGATAGCCACTTGAGCGCCCAGCCCGGCCAAGCGTTGTTGCAGCTCACTGGCGCCTGGAGCGTTGGGTCCGCGGCGCGACAGCAGCAGCAGATGCCTGATGCCGTAGCGAGTGACGAGATGTTCGGCGAAGATCGCGCCCAGCATCCCACTACCACCGGTGATCAGCACCGTACCCTCGGGATCCAACGACGTGGGTGGGGTCAGCACAATCTTTCCGGTATGGCGGGCCTGGCTCATGTCTCGGAAGGCTTGGGGCGCATTCAGCAGGCCGTAGCTGGTGGTCGGCAACGGCTTGAGGACGCCGGAGGCAAACAGCGGCATCAGTGTCGTCCATGCTCGCAGCAGCAAGTCCGGTGCCACACTGCCCAGATCGTAGGCCTGATAGTGGACGCCAGGATGAGCCGCGGCGACCTCGTCGGCCAAGCGAACATCGGTCTTGCCAATCTCGACGAAGGTGCCGCCGCGGGGTAGCAGTCGCAGCGAGGCGTCGACGAAATCTCCCCGCAGGCTGTCGAGCACGACGTCCATGCCCTGACCACCGGTGGCCTCGCTAAAGGTGTCGACAAAATCTAGCGTGCGCGACGAGGCGATGTGCCGACGGTCGACCCCCAAGTCGATAAGCACGTGATGCTTGTTCGGATGCGCGGTGGCGAATATTTCGGCACCGAGGTGGCGGGCGATCTGAATGGCGGCCTGCCCCACTCCCCCAGCGCCGGCGTGGATGAGCACCCGCTGCCCCGCCGACAGCCCGGCGATTTCAACCAAGGCGATATAAGCGGTCAAAAACACCGTAGGAACCGTGGCCGCCTGGGCAAACGACCACCCCGACGGGATGCCCACCACCGCGCGGTGGTCGGTGACAGCCCTGGTCGAAAAAGCGTTGGGGAATAGACCCATCACCGCATCACCAGGCCGAACGCTGGTGACGTCGGCGGCGGTCTCGAGGACCACCCCCGCGGCTTCCGCGCCGAGCCCCTCATCGCCGATGGCTCCTAACGCCACCACCACGTCATGAAAGTTGAGGCCTGCGGCACGAACCTGGATGCGGACTTGTCCGGGAGCCAGCTCCGCGGGCTGACTGATGGGAACCAGCTTCAGGTTGGCCAAGTCACCTCGGCCGGTAGTGACCAAGTGCCAATCGGGCGCCTCGGGCAGCGCCAGGCTCGACGCGCGAGCCAAGCGCGGGACGTGCCTAATACCGTTGCGCAGGGCCAGCTGCGGCTCACCTGCCGGTCTTTTCGAGGCGGTGGCTACCAGCTTGTCCCTGCTAGCAGCGGTGTCATCGGTGTCGAGCAGGACAATTCGGTTAGGTTGCTCTTTTTGAGCGGTGTGGACTAACGCCCAGATCGCCGCATGCGCCAGATCGGGGGCACGGTCATAAGCGCCGACGTTGACCGCCCCCGAGGTGATGATCATCAGCTGGGTGTCGGCGGTCTCGGGCCGAACCAGCCAGCGCTGCAGCTGGGACAAAACATGGTGCGTCAAAGCGCGCACTCGCCGCAGCGGGTCTGTGTCTGCGGCCCGCTCCCCGGGTCGGGGTATCAACCAGAGCACCAACTCCGGACACGGGGTCAAGGTGGCCAGGTCGGTGTGGATCGCACCTTTGGCCAGGTCGGCCGGCAGCTGCTCGGGTGCATCGGTGCACACCGCCCACGTCGGTGGTTCGGCCAAGGAATCGGGGCCACCGGACACGTCAGGCAGCGAGAGCCAATTCATCTCGAACAAGCTGTCCGATACGCCAGCCATCGGGGCCGGCCCGGCGAGGTGGTCGGGCACCGCACGCAAGGTCAACGAATTGACGGTGATCACCGGCGCACCGGTGGGATCGGTCGCGCACAGTTCGAAGGTGTCCTCGCCAATGCGGGTCAGCTGGACATCCAGCTGGGTGGCCGCGGTGGCATACAATCTGACCCCGCTGAACACGAACGGAAGCCGCAGCGACGCGGAGTCGGCTTCACCGCCATCGTCCAGCAGGGTTGCTAACGGGTGCAGGGCGGCATCCAACAGGGCGGGGTGGATCCCGTAGCCGGCGACGCCGGTGCCGGCAGGCAACGCCACCTCGGCATGGACAACCTCGGGTCGAGCCGGGTCGGTACCGATCCCCTGCAGCGATTGGAACAGACCGCTGTAGCGATAGCCCCGTTGGGCTAGGCGTGCATAGAAGTCTTCCCGGTCAAGGTCCTCCACCGCCGACGTCGGCGCGGGCAAGTCCTGGGCAGCGGGCTGATCAGCGCTTAACGCCCCACTAGCGTGCAATGTCCACGCCCCCGATTGGCCACCGGTGCGCGAATGGACGCGAAACGGTCGCCGCCCGCGCTCATCGGGAGGCTGCACCACGATCTGCAGATCCGTCGACGCATCTGCCGACAGAACCAGAGGAGCATGCAGGATCAACTCATCGATCGTGGGGCAGTCGCTGAGCTCACCGGCCCGCAGGATCACCTCCAGGAATCCCGCCGCGGGGAACAACACGGTGTCCTTGACCTGATGACCGGCCAGCCAGCCTTGCGTGCCGAGCGATAGCCGCCCGCTGACGATGACCTGGTCTTGGTCGGCCAGCGCGGCGACTGCGCCCAACAAGGGATGCTCCGCTCGGTCCAGGCCGAGCTCCGAAGCGTTGCCGGTGGTGGTGGGTGGGGTCAGCCAGTAGCGGCGGTGTTGGAAGGGGTAGGTGGGCAGTGCGACGGTGTGGGCGGTCGGGTAGAGGGCCGTCCAGGAGGGGCTGTGGCCGTGGTTGTGGAGTTGGGCCAGCGTGGTGGCCAGGCTGTCCTGGTCGGGGCGGTCGCGGTGCAAGGTGATGATCACCGCTGAGTGGGCCCGTCCGCTGGCTTGGGCCAAGGTGTCGGTAATGGCCGGGGCCAACACCGGATGCGGGGACAACTCCACAAACGTGCACTCACCGGCGGCCAGCCGCTCAAGCACACGGTCGTAGAAGCGCACCGGCTCACGCAGGTTGCGATACCAATACTCGGCGTCCATTTTGGTGGTGTCGAAAGCATCGACGCAAAACCTGTCGCCCACCGTGGAATACAACGGGATGGCCGCCGGGGCGGAGCGAGGTCGGCCAGCTCGGCCAACAGGCGCTCACGCAGTGGTTCGACCTGAGCCGAGTGCGAGGCGTAATCCACCGCGATCGGCCGGATATGGATGCCCTCGCGCTCACAAACGGCGCCGAACTGCCCCATCGCGGTTGGCTCACCGCTAATGATGGTGTGCGACGGCCCGTTGATCGCCGCGATACCCAACGCCTGACCCACGGCTGCAGCCGGGGCTGCACCTGCTCGGCACCGGCCAGCACCGAGGCCATCGCACCAGCACCGGCCAACGCACTCAGCGCTTGACTGCGCCGCGCCACAATACGCACCGCCTCAGGCAACGAAAACACCCCAGCGATATAGGCCGCGGCGATTTCGCCCTGCGAGTGACCGATCACCGCATCGGCAACAATGCCGTAGTGGCGCAACACCTCAGCCAACGACACCATCATGGTGAACAGCACCGGCTGCACCACATCCACCCGATCCAGCGCCGGGGCCCCCGACTGCTGACACAACACCTCACGCACCGACCAGCCCGTCAACGGACCCAACGCCTCATCACAGGCATCCACAGTGTCAGCAAACACCCGGTGATGTCGGTAAAGCTCACCCCCCATCCCCAGGTACTGCCCACCCTGACCAGGCAACACGAACACCGTTTTGCCACGCAGATGCGCCAGGTAGTGGTGCTGCGTCAGCCGCGGATGCGCCTGCCCACCACGCAGCGCATCCAACGCCTCCAACAGGTCTTTCCGCGCATCAACACTGCCGACCGACGCCGTGATCACCGCCCGACGCGAGTGATGCGTGCGGGTCCGACCCAGGCTGTAGGCCACATCGGTCAAATCCAACTCAGGACGGGCCACCAGATGCCGGTGCAACCGGTCGGCCTGGGCGCACAACGCCTCCGGCGTGCGCGCCGACAACGCCCAAACCGGCAACCCAAACCCCACACCCTCACCGGCATGCTCACCTAAACCGTCCTCCGCCGCATCCGCCGGCGCAGGGGCCCGCTGCACGATCACATGCGCATTGGTGCCACTAATCCCAAACGACGACACCGCCGCGGTACGCGGATGATCGGTCACCGGCCACGGCACCGCCTCCGTCAACAACCGCACCGTACCCGCTGACCAGTCAATATGCGGACTAGGACGATCCACATTCAACGTCGGCGGCAAACAATCGTGATTCAGCGCCTCAACCATCTTGATCATCCCCGCCACCCCCGCGGCGGCCTGAGTGTGACCAATGTTGGACTTGACCGACCCCAACCACAACGGATGCTCACGATCACGCCGGGCGCCATACGTGGCGATCAACGCCTCCGCCTCGATCGGATCCCCCAACATAGTCCCCGTCCCATGGGCCTCAACCACATCCACCTGATCCAGCCCAATACCGGCATCGGCCACCGCCTGGGTAATCACCCGCTGCTGCGCCAGCCCACTGGGAGCCGTCAACCCATTGGAGGCACCATCCTGATTGACCGCCGACCCCACAATCACCGCCAACACCGGATGCCGATGGCGCCGAGCATCACTGAGCCGCTCCAACACCAACACCGCAGCCCCTTCACCCCACCCGGTGCCGTCAGCCGCGGCGGCAAACGCCTTACACCGCCCATCAGCAGCCAACCCCCGCTGCCGGGCGAACTCGGTAAACACCGACGGCGTCGTCATCACCGTCACCCCACCGGCCAACGCCAACGACGACTCACCATTGCGCAGCGACTGACACGCCAAATGCGTGGCCACCAACGACGACGAACACGCCGTGTCCACCGTGATCGCCGGACCCTGCAAACCCAGCGCATAGGCCACCCGCCCCGAAGCCACACTGGTGGACAAACCGGTTAGCGCATAGCCCTCCACACCATCAGAACCGCTCCCGCCATAGGCTTGCGCCCACGCCCCGACGAACACCCCGGTCGCCGAACCCACCAACCCCGCCGGATCAATTCGGGCGGTTTCCAACGCCTCCCAACACACCTCCAACAGCAACCGCTGCTGCGGATCCATGGTGAGGGCCTCCCGCCCCGAAATCCCGAAAAACTCCGCGTCAAAGCCGGCCGCATCATGCAGGAACGTCCCGGCGCGGGTGTAGGTCTTGCCCACCGCATCCGGATCCGGATCGAACAACTCCGCAAGATTCCAGCCCCGGTCAGACGGAAAACCCCCCACCGCATCAAAACCCCCCACCACCAGATCCCACAAACCCGCCGCCGAATCCACCCCACCCGGAAACCGACACGCCATCCCCACCACCGCAACCGGCTCGTCTGTTTCCGCGCGCGACACCACCTGCACAGGCGCGGCGATCGACCCGCTCATCAGCTGACCCAGGTAGCTGGCCAGCGCGGCGGGCGTTGGGTAGTTAAACGCCGAGACGGGCGACAATGCCAGCCCCGTAACGGCTTTCAGCCGGTCAAGTAACTCGGTAGCTTTCACCGAGTCGAAACCCAAGTCCTGAAACGCGCATTCAGGGTCGATGTCGTCGGGTTTGAAATTGCCCAACACCGCTGCCGCCTGCGTGCACACAACCCCAACCAGCAGGTCATGTTCCTGCTGGCGGAGCGTGCGCAGCCGCTGGTTCAACGCCTGGTCGGCCACCGCGCCCGCACCGACGTCATCGAGCAGGTTCTGCCCTGACCGGCGGGTTAGCCCGTCGAGGCGGATGAACTCATCGCGCAGATACTGCTGTACACATTCCCTTCGTCTGACCTTGCCGCTTGTGGTGATGGGGATCGAACCAGGAGACACCAGAACGAGATCCGCCACGCTCAAACCATGCGACTTCATTATCGCTGCGGTGACCTCACGCCGCACGGCGCTCATCCTGTGCATCGCAGCCTCTTGGGACTCGTCGCGCTGCTTGAGTTCGATGATGGCGACCGGCTTTTCAGCGCCGTCATCATCGGGAACCGCGATCGCAACGCAGCGGCCACCGGTGATCTCCTGGATCGTCGCCTCGATGTCGTCCGCAGAGTGGTTGCGCCCGTACACAATTAGGAGGTCCTTGATCCGGCCGAGGATGAAAAGCTCACCGCCGGAACGGAAGCCCGAGTCCCCGGTTCGCAGCCATGGCCTCTCGGGCGTGCCCTCCGTCGGGTGAACAATCGTTGCACCGAACGTGCGCTTGGTCTCTTCAGGCTTTTGCCAATAGCCGGCAGCGACGTTGGCGCCATGCACCCAGATCTCGCCCACCGTTCCCTCTGGACATTCGACGCTCGTCTCGGGATCGACAATGCGCACCAACTGGGTATCCACGGTCCCGTAACTGACCAGCGGTGCACCCGTTTCACCGTCGCAGCGCTCAGCTTGGCCGTCGGGCAGTTTTGCGGAGTCAAAGTGGACAATTTTTGGCGGTTCGCCTGCCGTGCGGGTCGCGATGTAAACAGTCGCCTCTGCCATCCCATATGCGGGCCGCAGCACCGCGGGATCGAGGTTGAAGCGAGCGAACCGGTCAGAAAAGCGCTTGAGCGTCGCGGGCTGCACCCGCTCACTGCCGCTGAGGATCGCCCACACGCCGGAAAGATCGAGCCCCGCCATATCGTCATCTGATGTCTTGCGTGTCGCGATATCAAAAGCGAAGTTCGGTGCCGCCGACACTGCTCGAGTATTCGACGCCAGCATCTGCATCCATCGGGCCGGCCGCTGCAAGAACCCGACCGGGCTGGTGAGCTCGGCGCGCACACCGGCCAGGATGGGGCAAATCATGCCCAGCATGAAGCCCATGTCGTGATAGAACGGCAGCCACGACACCACCGTGGTGTCGGCTGGTGGGACCCCTCCGTAAACCCCGAAAAAGTCAGTCAACATCTGCTCGAAGTTGGCTAACACGTTGTCGTTCGAGACCATCACGCCGGCCGGGGTGCGCGTGGAACCGGAGGTGTACTGCAGATACAGGGTTTCCGGCGCTTCGGTACCGGCGGCGAGTAAGCCCAATCGCTGCCCAGCGTCTAGCTCCAGCAAATCAACTTCGACGATCGACGGCCCGTCTCGTCCAGTTTTCGGCTGTACATACGGGGCCAGGTTGTCGACGACAGCGGAGGTCGTGAGAACGACGGCGGGCAATGTGTCGGCCAACACCGAAGTGGTGCGCTCGTCGTGTGCGCCACCATAGGGAACCGAAAGCGGCACAGCGACGAGGCCGGCCTGCAACGAGGCCAGAAAACTCACGATGTAATCCAACCCCTGCGGTGCCAAGATCACTGCCCGGTCGCCGGTCGACCCGCATTGAACGAGCTCCTGTGCCAGGTTTGACGTTCGCCGGTACAGCTGCGACCACGTCAGACTTTCCGCAACTCCCGCCCAATCCTGCTCGTAATCAACGAAAGTGAACGCGATCTGATCAGGCTGCATACTGGCGCGCTCATGCAGCACAGCGGGTAGGGAGGACTCAACCACAACTCGACGATAGGGGATGAACAAACCGGCCGTGGGCATTTTTTGCCACGTCCGAACGATTTTTCCGCGCGCATGCGGGCTGACCAGCTACGCTCTGGTCACACGGGGGAGGCGGGGGTTCCGCGCAGCGCGGCGCGGTTTGCTCGGCGTTCCCTGAGCCGCCCGGATCGGAACTCGGGACGGTTTCTCGGAACCGCCGGTGCGAACTCGAAGCCGCTGATAGGAACTGAAGCACTGGTAAGGATAAGGTGAACGAAAGTGGACAGGACACCTGTGACTCCGGTTGCTGTCATCGGCATGGCGTGCCGGCTGCCGGGGGGCATTGACTCCCCCGATCTGCTTTGGGAGGCGTTGCTGCGGGGCGACGACCTGGTGACCGAGGTTCCCGCCGACCGATGGGATGCGGAGGAGTACTACGATCCCGAGCCTGGCGTGCCTGGGCGGTCGGTGTGCAAGTGGGGCGCTTTCCTGGACAACGTGGCCGACTTCGATGCGGAGTTCTTCGGAATCAGCGAGCGAGAAGCGGCCGCGATGGATCCGCAACACCGCTTGTTGCTGGAAGCCTCCTGGGAGGCCATGGAGCACGCCGGTCTGACTCGGGCCGCGCTGGCGAACGTCCAGACTGGCGTTTTCGTGGGCTTGATGCACGACGATTACCAGTTGCTGCACGCGGATGCCCAGACGTTGTCGGGGCCCTATGGATACATGGGCAACAGCTTTGCCATGGGATCCGGGCGGATCGCCTATGCCATGGGCCTACACGGTCCGGCGATAACGGTCGACACCGCGTGCTCGTCGGGCCTGGCCGCGATCCATCTGGCCTTCCGTAGCCTTAACGACGGCGAAAGCGACCTCGCGCTGGCAGGCGGCGCCTCTGTGATGCTCGAACCCCGCAAGGCCGCATCCGGATCCGCCTTGGGCATGTTGTCGGCCACGGGGCGCTGCCACGCGTTCGACGTCGCGGCCGACGGCTTTGTCTCCGGTGAAGGTTGCGTCATGGTGTTGCTCAAGCGGCTCCCGGATGCGCTGGCCGATGGCGACCGGATTCTGGCCGTGGTGCGCGGCACCGCCGCCAACCAGGACGGCCGGACCGTCAACATTGTCACGCCGTCACGGACCGCGCAGGTCGCGGCCTATCGGGCGGCGTTGGCCGCGGCCAGCGTCGAGCCCGCCACCGTGGGCATGGTGGAGGCGCACGGCCCCGGCACCCCGGTGGGTGACCCCGTCGAATATGCCAGCCTGGCCGAGGTCTACGGCGTCGAGGGCCCGTGTGCCCTGGCGTCGGTGAAGACCAATTTCGGGCACACCCATCGGCGGCCGGGGCGCTGGGGCTGATGAAGGCGGTGCTTGCCGTGCAACACGGCGTGGTTCCGCGGAACCTGCACTTCACCCGGCTGCCTGACGAATTCGCCCGGATCGACACCAAGCTGTTCGTGCCGCAGGAAACCACGCCGTGGCCCACCGGCGATGGCACGGCGCCGCGGCGGGCGGCGGTGTCGTCCTACGGGTTCTCGGGGACCAACGTGCACGCGATTGTGGAGCAGGCCCCCGAAACTGTTGCACCCGACGATGTCCCGGCCGGTCCCGCCCTCGAAGGTCCGCTGCTTTTCCCATTGTCGGCCAGCTCGGAGGACAGCCTGCGGCACACGCACGGCGGCTCGCCGACTGGGTGGACGCCCAGGGGCCGGAGCTGGCGATCACCGATCTGGCCTACACCCTGGCACGCCGCCGTGGGTACCGGCCGGTGCGGACGTTCGTGCTGGCCAGCACCCCTGCCGAGGCGTCGGCGGCGCTGCGTGCGGTGGCCGACGGTGAGACGCCTTACCCGCCGGCGGTCGGCCAGGACGACCGGGGCCCGGTGTGGGTGTTTTCCGGTCAGGGTTCGCAGTGGGCGGCGATGGGCGCTGACCTGCTGGCCAACGAGCCGGTGTTCGCCGCGACCGTCGCCGCGGTCGAGCCGCTGATCGCCGCGGAGTCCGGGTTCTCGGTGACCGAGGCGATGACCGCACCCGAGAGGTGACCGGCATCGACCGGGTGCAGCCCACCCTGTTCACCATGCAGGTCGCGCTGGCGGCGACGATGAAGTCCTACGGGGTGACACCGGGCGCGGTGATCGGCCACTCGCTGGGCGAGGCGGCCGCGGCGGTGGTCGCCGAAGCGCTGTCGCTGGACGACGGGGTGCGCGTCATCTGCCGCCGCTCCCAGCTGATGACCCGCATCGCCGGCTGCGGGGCGATGGCCTCGGTGGAACTGCCGGCCCAGGACGTCATTACCGAGCTGATGTCACGCGGGGTCAGCGATGCCGTGGTGGCGGTGGTGGCCTCTCCGCAGTCCACGGTGATCGGCGGGGCCACCCAGACGGTGCGCGATCTGGTGGCGGCGTGGGAGCAGCGCGACGTGCTGGCCCGGGAAGTGGCCGTCGATGTGGCCTCGCACTCCCCGCAGGTCGATCCGATCCTTGATGACCTGACCGAGGCGCTGGCCGAGATCACCCCGTTGACACCGCGGGTGCCCTATTATTCGGCGACCTCGTTCGACCCGCGCGAGGAGCCGCACTGCGACGCCCACTACTGGGCGGACAACCTGCGCCACACGGTGCGTTTCGCCGCGGCGGTGCAGGCCGCGCTGGAGGACGGCTACCGGGTGTTTGCCGAGCTGTCCCCGCACCCGCTGCTGACCCACGCGGTCGATCAGACCGCCCGCAGCCTGGACATGGCGGTGGCGGCGCTGGCCGGCATGCGCCGCGAGCAGCGGCTGCCGCACGGCCTGCGTTCGCTGCTGGGCGACCTGTATGCGGCCGGCGCCGCGGTGGACTTCTCGGTGCTCTACCCCAGCGGACGCCTGGTCGACGCCACACTGCCCACCTGGAGCCAGCGTCCCCTGCTGTTGACCCGAGACGGTGAGGATTCGCGGGCGCAAGGCGGTTTGATGGTTCCGGCGCATCCCCTGCTGGGTGTGCGTGTGCGATTGCAGGAGGAGCCGGAACGCCACGTCTGGCAGAGCGAGGTGGGTACCACGGCGTTGCCGTGGTTGGCCGATCACCAAATCCACAACGCGACGACTTTCCCGGGGGCTGCTTACTGCGAGATGGCGTTGGCCGCGGCGCGCGCCGTGCTGGGCAAGGCATCCGAAGTCCGCGATCTCCGGTTCGAGCAACTGCTGGTCGAGGACGACACCCCGATCGGGGCCACCGCAACCATGGAAGCCCCCGGCGTGGTCACCTTCGCGGTGGAGACAAATCAGGATGGACGATACGCGCGGCAACTGACCGCGGTTCTGCACGCTGTCCGGGACGCAGACGACGCCCCGGACCAGCCGCCCGTGGCAAACATCGCCGAACTGCTGGCCAGCCAAACGCGCAAGGTGGACGGCGCCGAGGTTCGACAATGGCTGGACAAGCGTGGCCATCGCTTGGGGCCGGCTTTTACGGGTCTGGTTGGCGCGTACATCGCCGAAGGGGCCGGCGAGACGGTGTTGGCCGAGGTCAGCCTGCCGGGCCCGCTTCGCTCGCAACGCAAGGCTTACGGCGTGCATCCGGTGTTGCTGGATGCGTGCTTCCAATCGGTAGCGGCGCATCCCAGTGTCCGCAATGCCGGCAATGGCGGTTTGTTGCTGCCGTTGGGGGTGCGGCGGTTGCGGGCCTACGGCCCGGCCCGGCACGCTCGGTATTGCTACACGACGGTGACCGCGTGCGGCTCGGGCGTGGAAGCCGACCTCGATCTGCTGGATGAAAACGGCGCGGTGTTGTTGGTGGTGCGCGGCCTGCAGATGGGCACCGGCGCGTCGCCGACCAGCGAGCGCGACCACGTCATGGGCGAGCGGCTGCTGAGCATCGAATGGCAGCACCGCGAACTGCCCGAAACCAGCCACGCCGAACCGGGCACCTGGCTGCTGATCGGCACCTCCGATGCCGCCGATCTGCTGGCCACCGAGTTGACCGACGCGCTCAAGCTACGCGAGGCACGATGCGCGACCCTGTCCTGGCCGCAGCACGCCGACCACGCCACGCACGCCCAGCGCCTGCGTGACCAGTTCGAAGCCGGCGGCTTCAGTGGTGTGGTGGTGCTGACCGCGGCGCAAAACGGCAACCCCGACCAGGAATCACCGTTGCGCGGCGCTGAGTGCGTCAAGCACGTGGTGCGCATCGCCCGCGAGCTGCCAGACATCGTGGGTCAGACACCGCGGTTGTATGTGTTGACCCGCAACGCCCAGGCGGTGCTGGCCGATGACCGGCCCAACCTGGAGCAGGGTGGGCTGCGTGGGCTGCTGCGGGTGATCGGTGCCGAGCACCCGCATTTGATGGTCAGCTACATCGACCTCGACGAGCAGACCGGCGCCGAGCAGGTGGCCCGTCAGCTGCTGGCGGCCAGCGACGAGGATGAGACCGCCTGGCGCAACGACCAGTGGTACACCGCCCGGCTGTGCCCGGCCCCGCTGCGGCCGGAGGAGCGCCACACCACCGTGGTCGAACACGACCGCAACGGCATGCGCCTGCACATCCGCACCCCCGGTGACCTGCAAACCTTGGAGTTCGCCGCGTTCGACCGGGTGCCCCCGGGCGCTGGCCAGATCGAGGTCGCCATCAGCGCCTCTAGCATCAACTTCGCCGACGTGCTGGTCAGCTTCGGCCGCTACCAAACCCTCGACGGGCAGTTGCCGCAGCTGGGCACCGATTTCGCCGGGGTGGTGACCGCGGTGGGGCCCGGGGTCAGCGAATTGCGGGTCGGGGACCGGGTCGGGGGCCTGTCCCCCAACGGCTGCTGGGCCACCTTTGTCACCTGCGATGCCCGCATGGCCGTCAAGCTGCCCGAGGGGCTGACCGAGGCCCAGGCCGCCGCGGTGACCACCGCCGGCACCACCGCCTGGTACGGGCTGCAGGAGCTGGCCCGGATCCGGGCCGGGGACAAGGTGCTCATCCACTCGGCCACCGGCGGGGTGGGCCAGGCCGCGATCGCGATCGCGCGGGCGGCCGGGGCCGAGATCTATGCCACCGCCGGCAGCCAACAGCGCCGCCAATTATTGCGCGACATGGGCATCGACCACGTCTATGACTCGCGCAGCGTGGAGTTCGCCGAGCAGATCCGCCGCGACACCGACGGCTACGGCGTGGACATCGTGCTTAACTCGCTGACCGGTGCCGCCCAACTGGCCGGCGTCAAACTGCTGGCCCTGGGCGGACGGTTCATCGAGATCGGCAAACGCGACATCTACTCCAACACCCGACTGGAACTTTTCCCGTTCCGGCGCAATCTCGCGTTCCACGGGCTGGACCTGGGCTTGCTGGCGGTGAGTCATCCCGCTGCCGTGCGCGAGGTGTTGGCGACGGTGTATCGGTTGACCGCCGAGGGTGTGCTGCCGATGCCGCAGAGCACGCATTATCCGTTGGCCGAGGCGGCCACCGCGATTCGGGTGATGGGGGCCGCCGAGCACACCGGCAAGCTCATCCTCGACGTGCCGCACGCCGGGCGCAGCAGCGTGGTGCTGCCACCGGAGCAGGCCCGGGTTTTCCGTGCTGACGGGTCTTACCTGATCACCGGGGGCCTGGGTGGGCTGGGCTTGTTCTTGGCCGAGAAGATGGCCAGCGCCGGAGCCGGCCGCATCGTGCTCAGCTCCCGCTCGGCGCCCAGCCAAAAAGCCTTGGAGACCATCGAGTTGGTGCGCTCCATCGGCTCTGATGTGGTGGTCGAATGCGGCGATATCGCCCAGCCGGGCACCGCCGAGCGATTGGTGGCCGCGGCCACCGCCACCGGGCTGGCGCTGCGCGGGGTGCTGCACGCGGCCGCGGTGGTCGAAGACGCCACCTTGGCCAACATCACCGACGAGCTCATCGAGCGCGACTGGGCGCCCAAGGTGTATGGCGCCTGGCGGCTGCACCAGGCCACCGCCACCCAGCCGCTGGACTGGTTCTGCTCGTTCTCCTCGGCGGCCGCCCTGGTGGGCTCGCCGGGTCAGGGCGCCTACGCCGCGGCCAACAGCTGGCTGGACGCCTTCACCCAGTGGCGAAAGTCACACGGCCTGCCGGCCACCTCGATCGCCTGGGGCGCCTGGGGGGAGATCGGCCGCGCCATCGCGTTCGCCGAACAGACCGGCGACGCCATCGCACCCGAGGAGGGCGCCTACGCTTTCGAGGCGCTGCTGCGCCACAACCGGGCCTACACCGGCTACGCCCCGGTGATCGGATCACCGTGGCTGACGGCCTTCGCCCAACGCAGCCCCTTCGGCGAGAAGTTCCAAACCCTGGGTAAAAGCCGTTCGAGCACAAGCAAATTCCTCGCCGAGCTCGAGGAACTACCCCACGACGAATGGCCGGCCCGGCTACGGCGTCTGCTCTCCGAGCAAGTCGGCCTGATCCTGCGCCGCACCATCGACACCGACCGTCTACTCACCGAGTACGGGCTCGACTCACTGAGCAGCCAAGAACTGCGCGCCCGCGTCGAGGCTGAAACCGGGATACGCATTTCCGCCACCGACATCAACACGACCGTCCGCGGCCTGGCGGATCTGATGTACGACAAGTTGGCGGCCGACAAGGACGCGCCGGCACCGGCCTGACGTCGAACACGGAAAGGCGTCGATGAGATTTGTGTTGGCCGTCCATGGCACCCGCGGCGACGTCGAACCCTGCGCCGCGGTTGGTGTGGAGCTGCTGCGCCGAGGGCACGAAGTGCGAATGGCGGTCCCGCCCAACCTGATCGGCTTCGTCGAGTCCGCGGGGCTTAGCGGCGTCGCCTACGGGCCAGACTCGGGGGACCAAATCAACGCGGTCACCAGTTTCCTCCGGAACCTCACCACAGCACAGAACCCGCTCAACCTGGCGCGCGCCGCCAAGGAGCTATTCGTCGAGGGTTGGGCGGAGATGGGCAAGAGGCTTACCGCGCTTGCCGACGGCGCTGACCTGTTGGTGACGGGCCAGACATACCACGGCGTGGTCGCCAATGTCGCGGAGTACCACGACATTCCGCTGGCGGCACTGCATCACTTCCCGATGCGGGTCAACGGCCAGCTGACCATTCCGTCGATACCGACGCCGAAGTCGTTGATGCGCACAGGCATGAAGTTGTCCTGGGGCTTGTATTCGTACGCCAGCAGGGATGCCGACCGTGCGCAGCGCCGTGAACTTGGCCTACCGCCGGCAACAGCCCCGGCGGGGCAACGGATGTTGGACCGTGGAGTGCCCGAAATCCAGGCCTACGACCCAGTCTTGTTCCCCGGACTCGTGGCGGAATGGAACGGTCAACGGCCCTTCGTCGGCGCGCTGACGATGGATTTGCATAACGAACCCGACGACGAACTCGAGTCGTGGATTGCCGATGGCACACCGCCGATCTACTTCGGCTTTGGCAGCACACCGGTCCAATCTCCCACCGAAATCCTCGCCATGATCTCCGATGCATGCGGGGAGCTCGGCGAACGCGCCTTGATCTATGCTCCCGCGAGCACCGGTGCTCTCCAAGCTACACACGTGAAACTTGTTGGCCTGGTCAACTATTCGACCATCCTCCCCACCTGCCGCGCCGTCGTTCACCACGGCGGCGCCGGCACCACGGCCGCGGGACTGCGAGCCGGTATGCCCACCCTTATTCTCTGGGAGGTGGCCGATCAGCCGCTCTGGGCAGGCGCGGTCCAGCGGCTGAAAGTCGGCTCTGCCAAACACTTCACCAACATCACCTACAAATCACTGCTCAAAGGGCTGCGTCGCATCCTGGCGCCGGAATGCCTCGCCCGAGCGCGTGCAATCTCCACGCGGATGACCAACCCGGCGGTCGCGGTCGCCAGAGCCGCCGATCTCCTCGAAGAAGCCGCAACTTCGGCCTAGCGGCTGCTCTTTGGCCGCACCACCGCGGCTGCCAGGTCAATCCTTGGCGAAGCAGTACACCCGGTAGGTAAATCCCCCGGCGCGGCGGAGATCCCAATCCAACACCCTGACGCCATGGCGTACCAAGGCCTGCAGGAAGGCCGGCGCGCGGCGACCGATCTGCTCCTGCGTCCGTCGCGTGTTTGCCGCCAGCCCACGCTTGGCCTCGTTGGTGATGTCCCGTACCGCAACCTTTCGTAGGAGCGCGTCGGCCAGAGCCGCCTCCCACTCGCCGATAACGGGAGCCCGGCGGGAGTCAGTGTACAGAAAATGTCCCCCCGGCCGAAGCACGCGCGCGACTTCAGCCAGAAATCGAGAGAAGTGCGGGTATTGGTGCGAGGCTTCGACATTGATCACCGCGTCGAAGGACTCGGCTGGGAAGGGCAGGTTTTCGGCGTCACCCTGGACGAAATCCAAGCCTGGCAGCTTGTGTCGCTCTCGGCACTTGTCGATGCTGGCCGGGTTCAAGTCCAGCCCGGTGTACGAGGCCGGGCCCAAGTTACGCATGATGTACGAAGCTCCGCCGCCGGCGCCACAACTGACCTCCAGCACCCGTTTGCCGGTGAGCTCCACCTGGGTGGCCGTCACATGGTAGAGCTGGATGCCGTACCGGTTGGGCTCGTCGGCCACCGCCAACCGCAACGCCATCGGCGGATCCTCCTCGTAGCCGAAGTTGAAGAACACCACGTCATCGCCGACCTGGCGGGTACCGAGGGGCAAAAAATACCTCGTGGTGAGCTTCCCGACGAACGGGTTGGACTGCAGGCGGTATCTCAGGGCCACCGGGAGAGTGTCGCATGACTGCGCTACCCGACACGCCGGAGTTCCGCATTAAAGACAGACAGGCACGACCGTGCAAGTTTGCGATCGCCCAGCTACCCTTTCCAGACCCTGGATCGCGCTTGCCGACCGGCGGACGGCCGGCCAGCTGAGCCCCCGAAAAGCCCGTGACCAGGAAATTCATCGGACGGTCGGCCACCTTCTGCCCAGGTAACGGCAACATCACGGTTATTAAGGGAATTGTGATTTCCCCGCGCATGGCGTAGTCCGGCTTGTACGGTTGATGAGTGTCGGGCCAGCTAGTCTCACATGACCAAGCCAAAGTCGGGGGGCTGTTCGACCGCATTGGCGATTTCGTCATCCGGTGGCCGCTGTTGGTGGTCGGGTGTTGGCTCGCGGTGGTTGCGGCCCTGGTGCTGCTGCTTCCACCTCTTCAGGCGCAGGCCGCCCAGCGCGAGCAAAAACCACTTCCGGATGACGCCCCGACGATGATCACCACACGCGCGATGGGACAGGCGTTTCGTGAGACGGGAACTGGCTCCTTGCTGCTGGTGATCCTGACCAACGAAAACGGGCTGAGCCCCGCCGACGAGGACGTCTACCGCAAATTGGTCGATAATCTGCGGGAAGACACGCAGGACAAAATTTCGGTGCAGGACTTCCTCAGCGTGCCGCCCATGCGTGAGGTCTTGGAGAGCAAGGACAAAAAGGCCTGGAATCTCCCGATCCAGTTCCCCGGCGACGTAGCCGCGCCCGAAACTCAAGCGGCCCTCAAACGAATCAGTGAGATCGTCAAGAAGACCGTCGCCGGAACGAGCCTGACCGCCAACCTCACCGGACCCGTGGCCACCGTGGCCGACCTCCAGGCCCTCGGTGAGGCAGACGTAAAGATCATCGAGATCGGCACCGTGGTCTGCGTGCTGATCATCTTGATCGTCGTCTACCGCAACCTGATCACCATGCTGGTGCCGCTGGTCACCATCGGTGCGTCAGTGGTGGGCGCGCAGGGCGTTTTGTCCGGGCTGGCCGAGCTTGGCATGGTCGTGAACACGCAAAGCATCGTTTTCATGACTGCGGTGATGATCGGGGCCGGAACGGATTACGCCGTTTTTCTGATTAGCCGCTATCACGACTACATGCGGCGCGGCGTGAGCTCCGATCAGGCGGTCAAACAGGCCTTGATGTCCATCGGCAAGGTGATAGCCGCATCTGCGGCCACCGTGGCGGTCACCTTCCTTGCGATGGTCTTCACCAAACTGGAGGTATTCTCGGCAGTCGGTCCGGCGATTTCAGTCTCGATCATGGTGTCGTTGCTTGCGGCGGTCACCCTGCTGCCGGCGATCCTCGTGCTCACCGGGCGGCGTGGCTGGATCAAGCCGCGACGCGACCTGACCACTCGTTTCTGGCGGCGCTCGGGAACGCGCATCGTGCGCCGGCCCAAGATCCACTTGGTGGGCAGTCTGATCGTGCTCATTGTCCTGGCCGGCAGCGCAGGCCTGATCCGGTTCAACTACGACGACCTCAAGACGGTGCCGCAAGACGTCGAAAGCGTCAAGGGATATGAGGCGATGAATCGCCATTTCCCGATGAATTCGATGACCCCGATGGCGCTGCTCGTGCAGTCACCCCGCGACCTACGGACGCCGGCCGCCCTGGCCGACCTCGAAATGATGTCCCGCCGAATAGCCGACCTGCCTGACATCGTCATGGTGCGCGGCTTGACCCGGCCCAACGGAGAACCGCTGAAGGAGACCAAAGTCTCGTTCCAGGCGGGTGAAGTCGGCGGCAAGCTCGGCGAGGCATCCACCGCGATCGCCGACCACGAAGGCGACCTGGACAAGCTGGCCGGCGGTGCTCGCCAGTTGGCCGACGCCCTCGCCCAGGTGCGCGACCAGGTCAACGGGGCCGTCGCCAGCGCCAGCGGGCTGGTCAACACGCTGCAGGCCATGGTGGCCCTGATGGGTGGGGACAAGACGATCCAACAACTCGACAATGCGTCCCAGTTTGTCGGACGCATGCGGGCGCTCGGTAACAATCTGGGTGAGACCGTCGCGCAGGCGGAACAGACGGCGGTCTGGGCCAACCCGATGGTGACGGCCCTTAATTCCAGCCCCGTCTGCAACAGGGACCCGGCCTGTGTGAAGTCGCGTGGCGAGTTGGCGGCGATTGTCGAGGCCGAGAACAACGGACTTCTCCGGTCGATCGCGGCGCTGGCCGTCACCCTTCAGCAGACGCAGGAATACCAGACACTCGCCCAGACGGTGGGCAAACTGGATCAGCAGCTGAAGCAGGTCGTCGACACCCTCAAAGCCGTCAACGGCCTTCCCGCCAAGTTGGCTCAAATGCAAATGGGCGCCAACGCTCTCGCCGAGGGCAGCGCGGCAGTGGCCGCAGGCGTGCAGGAATTGGTCAATCAGACGAAAAAGATGGGCTCTGGGCTCAACGAGGCCTCCGAGTTCTTGCTGGGGATGAAGCGTGACGCGGAACGGCCGTCGATGGCGGGCTTCAACATCCCACCGCAAATTATGACGCGCGACGAGTTCAAGAAGGGCGCCCAGATTTTCCTGTCGGCCGATGGCCACGCGGCGCGGTATCTCGTGCAAAGCTCGCTCAATGGCGCCTCCACCGCGGGCATGGATCAGGTCAACAAGATCATCGCCGCGGCGCAGTCGGCGCAACCGAATACCGAGTTGGCCGACGCGAAGGTTTCCCTGTTGGGAGTTCCAACCGGGCTTCGGGACATACGCGACTATTACAACAACGACATCAAGTTCATCGTCATCGTGACGATCATCATTGTATTTTTGATTCTGGTCGTTCTGTTGCGAGCGATCGTGGCGCCGTTATATCTCATCGGTTCGGTGCTTGTTTCCTATTTGTCGGCCCAGGGTCTCTGCGTCATCGTGTTCCAATTAATATTAGGCCAGGAAATTCATTGGAGCCTGCCCGGGCTGTCCTTCATATTATTGGTCGCGGTCGGTGCTGATTACAACATGCTGCTCATTTCCAGGATCCGTGACGAATCGCCGCACGGCGTGCGTGCCGGTGTGATCCGCACGGTGGGTTCGACCGGCGGTGTGATCACGTCGGCGGGTCTGATCTTCGCCGCCTCCATGTTCAGCCTGACGGGCGCCAGCATCAATACGATGGCGCAGGCCGGTTTCACCATCGGGATCGGGATCGTGCTGGACACGTTCCTGGTGCGCACCGTGACGGTCCCCGCCTTGGCCGCGATGATCGGTCAAGCAAACTGGTGGCCTTCGAAACTGGGACAAAGCACACCTCCGTTGATGAGCCTGCGCAAGCGGGCGCAAAAAGCCAGCCCCCGGCTGTTCGGGATGGTTAACCGCAAGGCCACGACCCCCGTGTCCCGGCGGCCGACAAAGAACGTCGCACCCCGATCCAAAGCAACTAAAGGACATGGCAAGGATGACGTCCTTGCCAAACTTCCCGTCGGCGTGCCGGTGACGGCGCTGAAATTCCCCATCGGCAACGACAAATACCCGCCCTACGAGCTTGGACGCCACGCAATTCCGCTGTTTGGCCCCGTTGGTCTGCAGCTGACCAACCGTTGCGCGGCGACTACCGATGGCAACGGCAAGGATCCGAGGATCGACCTGCGGGACCCAGCGCCTCCGGTGTTCGGCCGCAGCCCCCGCAACGACAACGGCGGGAACGGCCACACAGACAGCAATGACAGCGGCAAGCGCCCACCCGACGATCTGACAATCCACCCACTTCCGCTATTCGGCTGCCCCATTGGCGCGTCCCACCCCGGCGTCGACGGTTCGTCCACGTAGCCCGTTCAAGTTCGGAACGCACGGCCGCTAGCGATACTGACCCAGCTAAACGTCTAAGCGGGTGAATTTCTCGTGGCGGTACAGCTCCACGCACCGCGCGCGCCTGACCTTGCCGCTGGTGGTGATCGGAATCGAACCCGGAGACACCAGAACAAGATCCGCCACACCCAGCCCGTGTGATTTCGAAATCGCTGAGATGACTTCACGTTTCACGAAGCCCAGCCTCTCCATCACTTGCTCATCGGACTCGTTGTTCTTCTTCTTGAGTTCGATGATGGCGACCAACTTCTCAGCGCCGTCCTCAGGAACTGCAATCGCCGCGCAACGGCCGGGGGTTATCTCCTGGATGGTCGCCTCGATGTCGTCGGGAGAGTGGTTGCGCCCATACACAATCAAGAGGTCCTTGATGCGCCCCATGATGAACAGCTCGTCGTCGGAGATGAAGCCGGAATCTCCGGTTCTCAGCCAGGGACCTTCGGGCGTCCCGGGCGCAGGGTTCACCATCGTCGCACCAAACGTGCGCGCAGTCAGGTCAGGCTTCTCCCAATAGCCGGAGGCGACGTTGTCGCCGTGAATCCAGATCTCACCAACCGTTCCCGGTGGACACTCGATACGCGTGTCGGGGTCGACGATACGCACCAGCTGAGTCTTGGGATTCCCGTAGCTGACCAGCGGCGTGCCGGTTTCGCTGGCGCACGGCACCGCTTGACCATCGGGCAGCCTGTCAGATTCGAAGCTCACGATTCTTGGTGGTTCACCCGCTTCGCGGGTCGCGACATATACGGTTGCTTCTGCCAGTCCATAGGACGGCCGAATCACAGCGGGGTTAAGGTTGAACCGGACGAACCGATCGGTGAACCCGGAACATGTCAAGGCCGGTGAGACAGTTTCTTACGCGGATTTGATGAGTGCTTCGGGGGTTGGTTGGTTGATCCAGGCAACGGTAGGCAGTTTCGGTGGGGTGGGCCGCTGGTGCCGGAATCTGGCGGGGTTGGCGGCGTAGGCGGCGTCCAGCGTGGCGGCGCGTTGGGCCTGGATCTCGGTGGCGGTGCCGTAGTGCACTGACGCGGCCGTGTGCAGGCCGATCCCGGAATGGCGATGCACGTGGTTGTAGTAGTCGAAGAACACGGTACAGAAGGCGCGGGCGTCTTCGATGGAGCCGAACCGGCCGGGGAAGGCGGGGCAGTATTTGAGGGTCTTGAAGTTGGCCTCCGAGTAGGGGTTGTCGTTGGACACGTGCGGGCGGGAGTGGCTGCGGTCCACGCCCAGGTCGACCAGCAGTTGGGCGACCGGCTTGGAGGTCATCGAGGTGCCCCGGTCGGCGTGCAGGGTCAGCTGGTCGGGTTCGATGTCGTGGGTGGCCAGTGTGGCGTCGATGAACTCCTTGGCGAGTTCGCCGGTCTCGGTGGCGGTGACGGTCCAGCCGACGACATAGCGAGAGTAGATGTCGATGATCACGTACAGCTGGTAGTAGATACCACGTTGCGGCCCTTGTAGTTTGGTGATGTCCCACGACCACACTTGGTTCGGTGCGGTGGCGATCAGCTCGGGTTTCTTCTTCGCCGGGTGGGTGCGTTGGCGGCGCCGCTCGCGGTTCTCCCCGGCGATCGCCAGCAGCCGGTACATCGTGCGGATCGAGCACAAGTAGATGCCGTCGTCGAGCAGCCGCGCCCACACCTGCGCCGGCGCCAGGTCGCAGTACTCGGGCGAGCGCAGCACCGACAGCACGTGTTGGCGTTCGGCCTCGGATAACTTGTTCGCCGGTTCCGGTCGCGGCGGCGCAGCTGGACGGGGCTTGGGATTGCGGCGGCGGTACACGGTGGCCCGCGACGCGCCGAGCAGCGCACACGCCCGCTTCGTGCTGGTCGCCGCCGCCAGATTGGGCAGGTGCTCGTCGATCACGGCTTGGACTTCGGATCGGAGTCCGCGCTCTCGGAGAGCATCTCCAAGAGCGCGTGCGCTTTTCCCGTGATCTCCAAGGCCAACTTGGTGCGTTCCAGCTCGGCTTCGAGCAGCTCGTTGCGCCGCCGCAGCTTCTCCAACTCGATCTGTTCGGCCGTGCGTTTCGGTTTCTTCCCTCTGGGCGCCAGGCCTTTCCGGGCGCCGGCGTCGCGGCCTTGCGCCATTCGGCGATGTGCGAGCTGTACAGGCCCTCTCGCCGCAGCAACGCGCCGCGCCGCTCCGAGCCAGCCGGTAACGCGTCGTACTCGTCGAGAATGCGGGCCTTGTACTCGGCGGTGAACGTGCGCCGCCGTGCCCGGGCGCCCGGATCCCGCGTGCCCTCCACCACGCCAGTATCGGCGCGACTGTCCAAAGATGCGATCGTCATAGTCACGTGGAATAGTGATCCTGTCTCGCCCTGCAGCGATGATCGGCTACTGCCGCTGTCTCACCTAACCCTGGCACACAGGGACCGCTTGAGGGTCACCGGCTGTACTCGTTCACTCCCGTTGAGGATAGCGAGCACGCCCCCGAGATCAAACCCGGCCATGTCGTCATCCGATGTTTTGCGTGTCGCGATTTCGTATGCAAAGTTCGGTGCGGCCGAAAATGCTCGACTATTGGCTGCCAACATTTGCATCCATCGGGCGGGTCGCTGCAGGAATCCGACCGGGCTCGTCAGCACAGCGCGGATGCCTGCCAGGATCGGCAGGATAATGCCCAGCACGAAACCCATGTCGTGATAGAACGGCAGCCACGACACCACGGTGGTGTCCGGCGGGGCAACCTTCCCGTTGAACCCGTAGTAGTCGGTCATGATCTGTTCGAAATTCGCGAACAGATTCGTGTTCGAGACAATGACACCGGCCGGCGCACGCGTGGACCCCGACGTGTACTGCAGATACAAGGTTTCCGAGCCTTCGTCACCGGCGGCGCGAGAGGCCGGCCCGCCACGGGATCGTTGTCGAGAGTCGAGATCCAGCAAGTCAACTTCGATGAGTGCCGGTGCCTTGTGCCCAGGCTGCGGTTGTACATATTCGGTGAGGTTGTCAACGACCGAGGACGCCGTGAGGACGACAGCGGGCGAAGTATCTGCCATTACCGATGTAGTGCGCTCGTCGTGGGAGCCGCCGTATGGCACCGAAAGCGGAACTGCGATAAGCCCGGCCTGCAATGACGCCAGAAAGCTAACTATGTAGTCAAGCCCTTGCGGCGCCAATATCACCGCCCGGTCCCCCGCCGACCCAGCTTGTTTGAGCTGTTCGGCGAGGTTCAACGTTCGCCGGTATACCTGAGCCCACGTCAGCGTTTCTTCAACGCCATCCCAATCCTGGTCGTAGTCAATAAAAGTGAACGCCGTGTCGTTGGGCTGCATACTCGCGCGTTCGCGCAGCACAATGGGAATCGAGGACTTACCCACGGAGATCAGACTACCTTTGTTAGGGGTCGTTCTTGGTCGTAACCGGACGCTGCCAACGCCCGAATCCCAGGGTCTGGTATGCCCGGCGGGTTGTGCGCGTGCGCCGCCGCCGACCCGTTGCTACGTCAACGATCATCGACTGCCAGTTGCCTATCGTCGCTGACTCAGAGGGCGGCCACACCCTGGACCAGTAGTATGGCTCCGGTTACCACGAGCATGGTGAGGGTGATCCGCCGACGATGCGTGCGCAGCCAATTGTCCAGCCGCAACATCGCCGCTTCGGTCTGTTGTGGGATCACCAAATAGGTGACTAACGGGATCTCGATAACCGTAAGCACCAGGAGGATGAACACCAGAAATGCGCTGACCTGGGTACCGATAGCGGCCCCCGAGGCCATGATGATGGTCAGCGCCGTCACGCTCTCGATCGGAGGAGCCGACGAGGCCAGACCGGCCACAAAGGCCGGCCAAAGGGCGCCGGTCAGCATGTTCTTGGTAACTGCCCCCATCCGGGCTATCGGGCCCGGTCGATCCGGCTGCGGCGCCAGGCCCCCAGCGCCGCCGACGGGAATCGGTACCCGTGCTCGTGTCCGCTGGCGGGCCACCAGGTTGGCAGCGACCATCAGCACAATGACGCCGACGGTGATCTGAAGACGTCCGCCGGTAAGGATGACGACCGAGGACCTCACCTCCGTGATCGCGGACGCCGCAGCTTGAATGGCGGTCAGCGCGACATCGCGCATCACGACCAAAACAGCCACGGCAAGGGCGATGCCCGCCACCAAGCCGCCCAGCCAGAAAGCAAGCAGATTTAGCATGGGCCGCCGCCGCGTCACCAGGACGAGGGCGAGGCCGAACCGTATAGGGTCGGTCGCCATCACCAGTCCGATATACAGCACCGCAGCCCACATCACCGGGGACGTTACCTTGCCGGTGCGCATCTCGTGGCGTAACGGGCAAATTGGCATCGGCAGACTTCTGACCAGTCAGAACGGTGCGAGTTACCGGGCCCTGGCGAGGGCGGCAGGCAACGCTGGGCTCCGAGACGCCTACGGTGGCTGGTCACCCGGCCCGGACGCCCGCGTGCTCAACCCCCTGGTGGAACAACCGCGCCCAAATTGACACTTTGGTCATCTAGACAAGTTGCGCGGAGCTATGCTGGGGCGGCTGCGCCTGGAAGACGGCAAGGGTGACGGTGCGCGGTGCGACAGAGCCGACGAGGGACGAATGGGAAGGCCGATAGCGACCCGGGCGGTCGGATCGGTTGTCCGTTGACGGCTCGGGGCGGTGACGAAGGGCCCCGGCGATAGGGACGATTTGCCGATGAACCCGACGATTTCGGTGTGCGTGCCGATGTACAACAACAGCGCGACCATCGTGCACTGTCTGCGCAGCATCTTGGATCAGGACGGTGTCGATTTCGAGCTTGTGGTCGTTGACGACGATTCGGCGGACGATTGCGCCGCCATCGCCGCAACGATGTTGCGACCCGGTGACCGACTGATACGCAATGAATCTCGACTCGGCCTCAATCAAAACCACAACAAATGCTTGGAAGTCGCGCGTGGCACCTGTATCCAGTTCGTACACGCAGACGACTGGTTGCTGCCGGGCGCCCTGCAGAAACTCGCGCCATGTTTCGACGACCCGGCCGTGGGACTGGCATTCGCGCCCCGCCGTGTGGTGCAGGACAACATCCGATGGTGGTGGCGAGCAGCGAGCAAACCTCATCGCTTCTTCGTGAAGCTTCGGGAATACAATCACGGATCGTCGTTGGTCACGCAGATGATGTTGATGGGCGGTGCGGGCAACTGGATAGGTGAACCAACGTGCGTGATGTTTCGGCGCCAGCTGGCACTGGATGTGGGGGGGTTTCGCGACGATATCTACCAACTCGTCGACGTGGATTTCTGGTTTCGCTTGATGCTGCGATCGGCGGTCTGCTTTGTGCCACAAGAGCTGTCCGTGCGCACTCAAACGGTTGGCACCGAATCGGTGCGTAACGCGAAGACCCGGCGAAACTGGCTGGACCAGCTGCACATTTTGACCTGGTTGATCGTGGATCCGGCATCTACCACGGTGATCCGGAACCTCGCCAGGGCGTGGTGGCTGGTTACCTGGCTAACGCTGCACCTGGTCGTCGCGGTGTTGGGGCCGCAGCGGTGGTCGCGTCTGAAAACCTTGGCGCGCGCACCCGTTCACGAGTTCACCCACGCTCGCCGGTTGGCCGATCGGCTCTCGTGACCCGCTGACCTATGGGTGCGGCGCACGGTGGGACGTCGTCGGACGGTCGGCGCCACGGACCGGCGCGGTCAGGTCCAGGATCGCGTCGATGACCCTATTCGCTATGACGGTGTGGCGGGCGGGCGGCACCCAAACAGGCTGGCCGCAGCCGAGCCTGTCGACGTTCGCCCGGATGAGTTCGTAGGGGTAAGTGGTGTGCTGCGCGATGAAATCCGGCAGGTTCGCCATGGAGTGGTGCCACGGCGTGTTATAGCGCGGCAGGATCGTCTTGAGAAAAGGGAACCTCAGATGCTCGATCAGACCGTCCCAAAAGTAAATGGTGTTGTTGAGGGACACGGAGAACCTGCTGGCCCACTGATGTTCCGGGGAGCGCCCATATGTTGCTTTGATGGTGTCCGCCGAGACGAACGGTTTGATGCTGAGCCCAGCCTTGCGAGCACGCCTGGACAGGCCGATCTCGTATCGCCAGATAAGCACACGTTTATGGACGATGTACTGGAAGCCGTTCCAAAAGTCGTTGAGAAAGGGGCGGGTGCGCGAGTTGAGGTCCCAGGCCAGAAAGAAGGACTGCAGGTGGGAGTTGAACAGCTCGGTGCTTTCGATGGCGCCGTACATGTCGGCATCGTGAAATGAGCCCCACATCTCGTCGATCGGAAACAACGGGCCGTAGACGCTGTCGTTGGCGATGACCAAGCGGTCGAACTGATCCAGCGACCAGCCACGCCGCCGCAGGATGCACCACGCCAGATGCCACGAGCCGAAGTCCAGTGACAGCGTGCGGCGGGTGTAGATGCCGGCACACAATGCGCGGATGGGAGCGACCGACTCCGGCGTGAGACTGGGAGACCCGGAGACGAAGACGATAATCGCCCCCAGCCCGTACAGCGCCTTCAGGTAGTAGACGACGTAGGGATCGACGACGCCCTGGGGATCGAAGTGGGCGAACAACACCAGCGTGCGCCGACCGGTTGGCGGCTGCGCCGGAAGCTCCTGGTGGGTTTCACAAACGAAGCCCGCAGCGTCCCCAGTTCGGCGGTAGCGCATGGCGGCCCTGGTGCGATCGGATTCACTGCGCAACATGTCACGGAGTTTCACGACGTCTGCCATCACACGCTGTGGGCCTCGAGCCATATCCGGATTCGCTGAGCGGTATCGCTTGGCCTCACCCAGGTAGCCTCTCCCAGGCCGAGCCGGTCCACGTTCGATTGAATGAGTTCGTATGGGTACGCGGTGTGCTGCTCGACGAACTCCCGCAGATGCGGGATGGAGTCCTGCCACGGTGTGTTGTGGCGCGGCAAGCTCGTTTTGAGAAATGGGAACCGCAGATGCTCTATCAGGCCGTCCCAAAAGAAAATGGCGTTGTTGACGGATCGCCTTTTGGACAACACCGTGGCCCGCTCATGCGCCGGCGAGAGCGGATACGTCGCTTTGATGGCGGCCGCGGAGAGGAACGGTTTGAGGCTGAGTCCTGCTTTGCGAGCACCCGTGGACAAGCCGACCTCGTACCGTCGGATGAGGAGGAGCTTGTCGATCGTGTACTGGAAGCCATCCCAGACGTCGTTGAGGAAGGGGCGGGTGCGCGAGTTGAGGTCCCAGGCCAGGAAAAAGGACTGGAGGTGGGGGTGCTGCACGGTGCTTTCGATGGCGCCGTACATGTCGGCATCGTGGAACGAGGCCCACATCTCTTCGATGGGAAACAGCGGCCCGTACACGCTGTCGTTGGCGATGAGCAGGCGGTCGAACTGATCCAGCGACCAGCCGCGCCGCCGCAGGATGCACCACGCCAGGTGCCACGAGCCGAAGTCCAACGACAGCGTGTGCCGGGTGTAAATGCCGGCACAAAGTGAGCGGATGGGAGCCACCGACTCCGGCGTGAGGCTGGGCGAGCCGGAGACGAAAACGATCGTGGCTCCCAGCCCGTGCAGCGCCTTCAGGTAATGGACGACGTAAGGATCCACGACGCCCTGAGGATCGAAGTGAGCGAACAGAACGAGCGTGCGCCGATCGGGCGGAGGCTGCGCCGGAAGCTCCTGGTGGGTTTCGCAAACGAAGCCCAACGCGTCGCCGTCTCGGCGGTAGCGCTCCGCAGCCCGGTATGAGCTGCGCTCGGTTTTGTTGCGGAGCCTGTTCAGAAGCGCACCGGTGATCTCAGACGCGCGGTGGTGGATCATCATTCGGACGCGAGATCGGCCTCAAGATTCTTCGTTGCGAGGGCGAAGAAGTCGGTTTCGGTGGTCGTGACATCCACGATTTCAAACCCCATATGGTCCAGCATTTGCTCGATCAGCGGAACATCAAACACGTGGTGATGGAGCGTTCGGTTCTGAAAATTTTTCAGGCTTCGTTCCCTAAATTGTTCTGGGTCACCGGCGGGCGGGTCCATGCGCAAGTCATGGAGCGCCAGGATTTCCTCTAGGTGGGTGAGATCATCCTCGCCGACATCGTGGAGGAAGTCGTCCAGCAGATGATCGAACCTCGTGACCGGGCGCCGATGGTCGAAGTTGCTTTCCTTGTTGGGAAGAACCAATACCAGGGCGCCACCATCTTTGATCACCCTTCGCCATTCCGTCAGAGCTTTGAGGGGGTTGGCGATGTGCTCCAGACAGTTCGACGACAGCAGGAAATCGTATTGCGCAGTTGCGATTTCACTTAGGTCGGTCGCTTCGGAAATGAATTGACGACCGAATTTACTGCCATCGTAGTTGAAACTCTCCCCAGCTTCGATGCGACCCTCCCAGATCGTATCCGTGGAGAAGTTGACTCCATCCAACCCGCCAAGGAATTGATAAAGTGGCAAAACGGTTTTGAAGTGCGCGCTGGGACCGCCGATCTCGATCCCGTATTTGTTCTCGACGAATGGTTTATATTTCTGGTGAAAAGGCAACTTCCATCGTGCATACTTCAGTATGCGATACAGGTCGACCGCCGATTTCGGCACGAATTCTTTGATTGCCTGCCGCATTTTCTTCCTTTTCGATCACAAAGAGTTGAGCGCTCGGTCGGATATTGGCCGCAAAATCGTCTGACGCATGCCGTTCCCGGATGGCCACGATCGTGCTCCTCGCACATCCAACACTCGTTTCCTTTGCGTACTCCCCCGGTTCTCCAGGTTTGCCTGTCGCACGAAGTCTTGCAGATCACGCCGGTCGTTGTGGCGAGAATTGCGCAATTGGCCTGGACACGGCTGGGTCGCTGACGCCGGTATCCTGCGGAGCCGACCGACGCGCGTAAGAGACGATGATCGCCGCGCACGCGACCAACCAGAGCAGCGGCGCGAGGAACACGGTGCTGGTGACCACCGTCGCCTTGGCGTCGGCCGCCAGCGGTCCGACGGTGTCTCCCACTTGGGTGGTCGGGCCCGGCAGGGCGATTTGGGCGATGCACAATGCCGCGGCCAGGCTCACGCACATACCAACCGCGCGACGGGGGTCGCCGAAGCTCGCGAGCCGGTCGAAGATACCGGTTCCCGGCGGGCCGTCCGGATCCCGGATCACCAGTGCCGCGATCGGTAACACGAACACCAGATAGTAGGGGTTACTCAAGGCCGGGAAGAGCGAAGCGGTGGCCAGCAGCACGATGCCCGCCATGACCGGCGGGATGCGCGGGCCCAGCCCCAGCAGGGCGACAACGACAAGCACGAGTACGGCGTAGCCGATCAGCGATCGCGGACCGGCGAGGAAACCGTCCGGTATTTTGCCCCCTGTGGCGGCCGCCTTGATGGCGTCAGGTATTGCGTGCAGCCCCTTCCCGAAGGACACATTGGAGTTGGCCGCCACCGCTGGGAACAGCGACCCGCCCCCGTAGCCGAGGGTGGCGCGAATCGATTGGGTGATCGTCTCGGGAAAGTCGCGCGGCCACAGCGCATACGCGGCGATGTTGGAGATCGCGACCCCGGCCGCCGCGATGCCGCTCCACCGCCATTGCCGGGCCACGAACAACGCGACAGCCAGCACCGCGAACTGCGGTTTCACTAACGCGGCCAAGATCACCATGCACGTGACCAAGCCCCAGCGGCGGCGGCACAGCGCCACCAGGAAAACCAGCGCGATTGGCGCCAGGAAACCCACCAAGTTACCCCGATCGATCGCGACCCACACCGGGATGGCCGCAACGCCGCACGTCACGAACACCACCACCCGCTCCAGGCCTTTTGCACCGCGAGCCGCCCACCCGGCGGGCGTGAAGACCGCGATCGTCAAGGCGAGCAGGTAGCAAAGCAATCCGAGTCGCGGCGCGCCCAGCCACTTGCCCAGAAACCCGAAGATCACCTGGGGCACCATCCCGGCCGCCAGGTAGTTGCTACTGATCGGCTTGAAGTCGGGGGGGAGGTACAAGGGGTAGGGCTCCCAGGGGTTGGGCCGCATCCCGAGGCTCACCGTTATCGCGTAGTCGCTGAAACAGTGTCGACCTACATTCAAGCCCCAATCGACGTAGCAGTCGTTGGGGACGAAAATGATCAGCGAGGAAGTCACGTCGACCGAGTAGTACCGCGCGAGAACAAGGCCCGTCACAATCGAAATCGCCGACGCCACCAGGATGGTGCCAAGCAGGATGGTGCGTTCGGATTGGGCGGCTGCGGCGGCAAACCACTCCCGGATCGCCGAGACCGAACCCCGTAACAGCTCGCGGGGTTGGGTCACGGCATTCTCCTCGGGTCTGCCCGAAACGGTGGTGGGAACACGCGGCACGCCCCCAACTGAGCCGCTGGGAAGTCTAACCCGATCCCGCTCTTGCCGGCCTGCCATTCAAGAGATTTTGAGCACGCGTCGACACCCATGCTGCCGTAGGCTCCGGGGTCATGAAGCCCTGGCCCGCGACGTGACTGACCTGGTGAGTGCAAGCGCACGCGCACTGACGGCGCAAGCGCTCGGCAACGACCGGGTACTCGTCACTGGCGCTTCGGGCTGGCTCGGTAGGACGGCCCTCGACCTGCTCGCCCCGCTGGGCCTGCCCACGCTGGCCCTGGCCAGCCGGGCCAGAGTCATCCGAGTCGGCGATTGCGAGATCGAGTGCCGCGTGTGGGACGACCGGGAGGTCGCTGCCTTCGCACCCACCGTCGTGCTGGACTGTGCATTCCTCACCCGGGACCGGGTTGGCGACATGCCGCTGCCCGACTACGTCGCCGCCAACCGCGCCCTCACCGAGCGGCTGGTGTATGCGACGCGGTTGCCCGGCGTACGTCTTGCACTCACGGTCTCCAGCGGAGCGGCCGTCTATCCGCGGGACGCCCTCGACGGCCCGATCGAGGACAACCCCTATGGCTACCTCAAGCGCGAGGCCGAGCATCGCCTGACCCAGGCCGCCGCCGAGAGCGGGGCGGTGCCCGTCGTCGTGCGGGCCTGGAGCATCTCCGGTGCCCATGTGCAAAAACCCCAGGGCTACGCGTTGGGATCGATGATCCGGGATGCTGACGCGGGAGCCATCCGAATCACGGCGCGCCGCCCGGTATTTCGCCGCTATGTGCTCGCCGAGGAGCTACTCGCGCTGGGCATGGCCGAGGGCGGTGTCGGACCGGCCACGGTCGACAGCGGTGGGGAGCTGGTGGAGATGGCCGAACTCGCCGCACGGGTCACCCAGGTGGTGCGCCCGGACGCGGTGATCAGCCGCGACGAGGTGGACCCAGGTGACCCGGATCGGTATCACTCCGACGGTCAGGATTGGGAATGGCACTGCCAAAGATGGGATTTGGCGAGCGCGCCGCTAGATCGTCAGATCGAGATCACCGCCCGCGGAGTGCTCGGCCGCACGTGATCAGCCCACTCACACCGGGACCGCAAGTGCTCCCAATTTGCCCATCCGCAAACCCCCCACACTCGCCGTGGGGTCGGCCCGCGTGCTGACGACGCGGAATCCCCCGTCGGCGAGCAATTTCTGCAGGGATTGGGTCGAAAAGTAGTTGATGTGCTCGCTCTGCTTGATCGCCCCCAACCGTGGCACCGTTCGGCCGAAGTTGCGTGCGACGCCGGCGAGGAAATCCGCGGCGATCCAGGTGCCGCGGGTAGCCGAAACCCGATCGAGGAAACGGCGGTACGGCGCCCCGGCGTGCCATTTGCGCACCTTGGGCCGGTCCAGTGGCACCTCGACGTAGAACAATCCGTCATCGGCGACCGCGGCTCGGACCTCTTTGACCAGCGCCGCGGGATCGACAAGGTGCTCAAGAAGGTGGGCCGCGATCACCAAGTGCGGTCGGTCGGGAAGCTCATCAAGCGACGCGGCAGCCTGCACCCCGTCGACCAAGTCCTTGCCGGAGACTTCGATCACGTATTTGGGTCCCGCGTAACCAGCGGGAAAGAACTGGCCCTCGTCGCCTCCGTAGTCGACGATATTTCGCAGGGAGTCGATGTCCGTATAGCAGCCGACGATGGAGGTCACGAATCCCACACGCTGGGCGACGGCCTCCGATCCGGGCTCGGTGGCCGAGTTCGCATCCCGGGAGTACCAAGGCTCCCAGCGCCGTCGGATCGACAGGTATCGCTCGTTTCGGTACCCCGAATACATCGCGGCAAGAGCGTTGTCATCGAAGCGGTGCGAGAAATACACCAAATCGCATCTGCCACACCGGCAAAGGGTGGTGTCACGCGGTGCGTCCTTCGGATCACCCTGCAGTTGAAGAATGAACGGCGCGATTCGGCCATGCGCCTGGATGGCCCCCGGAGCACCGCAGATCGGGCAGAGCGCAGACATGCCGTTACCGAAACCTCTTGAATGTTCAGCGTACTGGGCGGGTCACAGCCAAACCCAGCCCGAGCGCCGTGGTGCCGACGGGCTCGCAACCGATCGACGGCAAGATCATCTCGTTCAGCACCCGTCGCTCATCGACGTCCATCGCCTCGTCGAAGTACATGAGATCGCCAGGCCGCAGGTGAGCGGCGAGCATTTCCCACGCAAAGGCCGTCGGTTCGTAGATGTCCAGATCGAACAGGATCAACCACTGCGCATCACGCGCGGCGACCAAATCGACCGTGCCCAAGGTGTCCTGGACGTCGCCGACATGCCAGCACACCCGCTTGTCGTCGATCGCCGGCGGCTTACCACCGGCGTCGAACGCGCCCTCGTCGTGTTCGCGCCAGGCCCGCGGTAGCCCGGTGAACCGGTCGAACCCATGCCAGACCACGTCGCGACCACCCAATCGGCGCAGCCACCAGTCGGTGGCATAACCCCAGGCCACACCGAACTCCAGCGCGACGAGCGGACCGCTTGGATCCAGCCGCTGCGCGAGCCTTTCCCACAACTCTTCGCGCCGTCCGAAAACCGTTGGCTGGTGGCCAAAGACGCGCTGTTGCCAGTCAATGAAGTCGGCTACCTGGCCAGCATTGATCGTCTTGGTGCGAAGCGTTGAGGAGACCCGGAACAGACGCGCGGCGATCGCTTGCAACGTGACCGTAAGGGCGGGGGGACCGGCGTCCGGGAATGCGGACGAAGTCCTGCGCGACTTAGGCACCCTCAGAATCCACGGTTGAGGATGAACTGGCGCAGATGGTCCGACTCGGCGTAGGGCCCATCGATGTGTTCGATGGTCAACGGTTCTTTGACCTTGATCGGCTCGGTGAGCTTCTGACCGTTGAGGATCTCCCGGCAGGAGAGTTGGCCCTTGCGCAGCGGTATCGCCAAGTAGAAATCATTGGTGAACGTCGCACTGTTGAACTCGTAGCCGGGCTCCAGATCACGCTTGGCGTAGACCCCACGCACCAACGCGTCGAGGTATTGGATTTCCTCCCTGGGCAGCACCCGACGCCGGTCGGCCGAACCGCCGCACATCTCTTCGGCCTTGCGAAAAGCCTTGAACCATTCGTCGATTTGCTCGGGAAGCGAACAATAGGCCGACACCGGTACACCCTCGTGGTCGATGTCGACGTGGCGCTCCCAGGTTCGCGCGCCCTTGGCGTACGAGATCAGCATGCTGGAATGCCAGTCGTGATACTCGTGAGTCGATAGGCCGATCACGTGGTCGTCGTAACGCGAACGCAGGTAATCGATCTGGTTAAGTTCGAGCTGGTAGTCCTCGGACGGGTACAGGCTCACGCAATGGTTGATCGCCAACGGGATGGCGCGATGCTCGAAGAAGGTGACGACGTCGTCGAGCGCCTTCTCGTTCGCTCCTCCCGAGGAGACGATCGTGGGGCGCCGCGTCGAGGCGATCTTCTCCAGCAGTGGCCAGTCGTTCACATCGGAACTTGCCACCTTGATGATGGGAAGGTCGAGCTCAACGCACAGATCCACGGACGCCTCGTCAAAGGGGGTGGCCATCGGAATGCAGCCGACGCGCCTGACCTCATCGGCGAGGACTTTGAAGTTCGCCCTCGACATCCTGGTCGCCTCGGTCTTGCGGATGTACCGGATGTCCTGGTTGCCCTTGAAGTCGTCGTGGATGAAGTTGTCGACATCGCGGAACTGGAACTTGATCGCGGCCTTGACCGAGTTGTAGCGGACGACGCGCCCGTAGTCGCTGACTATCTTCCTGCCACGCTCAAGGTCACCCCAGTGGTTGTTGGCCGCCTCCAGGACGAACAGATTCTCAAAGATCTCGCGATCTCGCTGGCTCGGACGATTCATACGTATCGTGCCTCCCTTGTCACGTCGACGCACAGCGTCCGTCTAGTTTGCTTCATGTGCGCCAAAATTTGGGCGTTACCCGAATTTTGATCAAAATCGACCTCAGGTCTGTGGGACCGGCACCTTCAGATGGACGAGAACCCGCTCCGCAACATCGTCCGGCAGGTCGGGACTCATCCGGTGCAGCGGGTTCGACCGCATCGAGCCGTCAGGTTGCACCGCCGAGCTGATCTTCGGGTAATAGGTCTGGTCGGGGTCGATCGGCACCTCGATCAGCACGGGACCATCCGCATCCAGCAGACCGCGCACAGACTCGTCGTCCAGACCGGATTCCGCATCGAGCCGGGCAAACGGGATCCGGTAGGCCCGCGCCAGATCCTCCCAGTTCGGCAGGCCCAGCCCGGTCTGCTCGTCGCAGCCGATCCAGGCGCCGTTGAAGTAGTTGCGCTGCGTCATCCTGATCGACGCATAGCCATCATTGTTGAGCAAGAAGACCTTGACGTTTGCCGCGGTGGCCGCAAGCGTGCCGAGCTCCTGAAGATTCTGAGCAAACCCGCCGTCGCCCTCGCTGAGGAAGACTTGGCGACCCGGGTTGGCCAGCGCCACTCCGATCGCCCCGGACAAGCCGTAGCCCATGCTCGCCAGCGACTTGTTGCCGATGAGCTTCTGCTGGGCGCGCAGTTGGAGAGCCTGCATCGACACGCTCGCGGCACCGCCGCTGCTGCACGGCAGCACGATGGCGTCCGGTCCCGCCATCTCGCACAACCGCATCGCGAACTCGTATGGCTCTACAAATCCGGGGGCGGTGACGTTCTGCGGGTCGTTGAGCGGCAGCTCGGCGCGCACCGCCGCGATGAACTCCCGCCACGCCTGCCACTGGCTGGGATCGCCGAGGCGGGCCGCGTACAGGGCGGCCAGGAATCGGTCGGCATCCCCCCGCAGAGGCAAGTCGACGCGTGGATGTCCCTTGTCGAGCTCGGCGGCATCGATGTCGACCTGGACCACTCGCCCGACGGGCACGAACTGTTCCCAGGCGAATCCGGTTTGCTGCAGCCCCAGCCGGGTGCCGATGGCGATCACCAGGTCGGCCTGTTGGATGAGGATGTTGGCGGCGCGCTGCCCCCAGGTGTTGGGCCGCCCGGCGTACAACGGGTGTTCGGTCGGAACCCGGTCGGTCCCGTTCCAGGTGGTCATCAGCGGGATCCCGGCGGCTACCGTGCGCTCCCCCAGCGCGCGCACCCCTCCGCGGCTCACCCCGCCACCGACCAAGATGACCGGGCGCTCCGATTCTTGCAGCCAAGCGGCGACCCGGTGCACGTCGGTGGCAGGCACCTCCGGGACAGCGGCCGCCTCCGGGATCGCGACGGGGTGCTGCCCCGGCAGCGGGGGCGCGGCCTGGGCATCCAGGCAGACTTCGAGGAACACCGGCCCCTGGCGGGGGGTGCGGCCGTCGAGCACCGCCTCAAGGATGGCGTCGCGGGCGATCGGCCGCTCGATTCGCAGAGCCCGTTTGATGACGCTGCTCACCAACTCCACGCCGTCGATTTCCTGGATACCGCGCTGGCGCACCGTGCCGCGGCTTAGATCGCTGCTCTTGACCTGCCCGCCCACGACCAGCAGTTCGCGACTCTCCTGCCAGGCACCCGCGATGCCGGTCAGCGCATTGGTGATCCCTGGACCTGCCGTCACCAGAAGGAGGGCTCGGCCGCTGCCCTGGTCACGGGAGGCGTTGAAGTACTCCACCGCGATGGCCGCGCCTACCTCGTGCACGAACGGCACGCATACCATCCGGGTGCGCACCGAGTCGAGCAGATGCATGATGTTGCCGCCCGCGACGAAGAAGCAATGCGTGTAGCCGGCGCCCACCAACCAGTCGATGAGCTGGTCGCCGTATTTGGCAGGTGCGGTCATAGACCGACCTTCCTGGTGACGACGAAGTTGGGTCGCTGTTTGGCCTCCTCGTAGATGAGCGCGAGGTACTCACCGACAACCCCAAGGAGCAGCGTGACCACCCCGAAGCCGATCAGCATGACGCAGATCAGCGAACCGAACCCGGGGAAGGGCACGCCGTAGAACAGGAAGCGCCACGCGAGCACGCACACGGTGACGGCCGCGATGAAACTCAACAAAAAGCCGGTGATGGTGATGAGCCGCAGCGGCAGGTAGGAGTGCGCAAAGATGCCCTTGAATGCCAGGTCGATGACGCCCAGGCTGTGCGCCTTGGACTCGCCGGCGAAGCGCGGCGGGCGCACCATCGGTATTCCGATCGACTTGAAACCGACCCAGGAGAACAGACCCCGGACGAACCGGTTGCGCTCATCCATCGCGCGAACCGCCTCGTAGACCTTGCGGTCGACCAAGCGGAAGTCACTGGCATTCTTCGTGATTCGCTCGTTGGTGAGCTTCCCCGCCAACCAGTAGAACAGCACGGAATTCATCCTGCGGATGGGGCCGGTCCCCCGCCGCTGGGTCACCACCCCGTAGACGTTCTCGTAGCCCTCCTCCCACTTGCGGATCAGCTCGGGAATGAACGTGGGCGGGTCCTGCAGGTCGGCGGTCATCAGCACGACGGCGTCGGCGTCGACCGCGTTCAACCCGGCGGTCAGCCCGCCGTCCATCCGGAAGTTGCGGGCCAGTTGCAAGATCTTGAACCGCGGGTCGGCCGCTCGAATGGCAAGCAGCTTGTCCATGGTGTCATCGGTCGATCCGTTTTCCACGATGATCGCCTCGAAGTCGTAGGCAGGTTCGGAGTCGAACACCGCCGCCAATTGGCGGGCCAGCTCCTCGACGCATTCGCTTTCGTTGTAGGCAGGGGCGATCACGGCGATCTTCTTCTTGACTCCCACGCCTACTCCCACACTTTCCAAGGCGGATTTCCACTGTTCCAGAGGTTGTTCAGCAATTGCGACTCCCGGAAGGTGTCCATCGGCTGCCAGAACCCACGGTGCGGGAAAGCGGCGATCTGGTGGTCCTCGGCCAGGCGCCGCAGCGGCTTGTCCTCGAGTACGGTCTCGTCGCCGTCCAGGTAGTCGAACACGGCCGGTTCGAAAACAAAGTAGCCGATGTTGATCCAGTCGTCCGTCTTCGGTTTCTCCCGGAACTTGGCGACCGCACCATCCTGCTCCAGGTCGATAACCCCGAACCGGCTCATCGGCTGGGTGGCCGTCACGGTGGCGACCTTGCCATGGGCGCGGTGGAACTGCAGCAACGCGGGGATCTCAACATCGGCGATACCGTCGCCGTAGGTGCACAGGAACGTCTCCTCCCCCACGTACTTCTGGATGCGTTTGATCCGGCCGCCGGTCATCGTGCTCAGGCCGGTGTCGGCGACGGTCACCCGCCAGTTGAATTCGTCGTGCGAGCCGTGGTATTGGATGCTCGACTGGTCACCAAGGGTGATGGTGAAGTCGAGATTGGACACCCCATAGTTGGAGAAGTAGCTCTTGATGTATTCGCTCTTGTAGCCGGTGCACACCACGAACTCGGAAATACCGTAGTGGCCAAGGATTTTCATGATGTGCCACAGCACCGGTCGCCCGCCCACCTCGACCATCGGTTTGGGGCGGAACTCGGTCTCCTCACGCATTCGCGTGCCCAGACCGCCCGCTAGCAGTACGGCTTTCATGACGAGTTGTCCAATCTCAAGGTATTTCGCCCCCGGCACGAAAATCGCTGACGGAGCATCGCCCCAGGTGACACACTAGCAATGCCGCGACGGCCCGGCGGGGTTTTCGGGGCCGCCGCATACTATAGGAATCGCACACGCTCGAGGAGATCTCTCATTTCACGAATCGGTACCGATGGGTTAGCGGAGGACGGGCTCGAGGACGATCGCGAGGACATCCTCGCGGCGGTTCGCGACTACGCCAAGCGCAAGCTTGCGACATCCGAGTTCGTCCCCGGCGTCACGCCGGTCCCGGTGTCGGGCAAGGTGCTGGACCCGGAGGATTTCGCCGCGCTGGTCGACGCGTCGTTGGACGGTTGGCTGACCGCCGGCCGGTTCCATCCGCTCTTCGAGCGTGCGCTCGCCCGTTACGTGGGAGCCCGCGACGCGGTCTTCGTCAACAGCGGGTCCAGCGCCAACCTGTGTGCGCTGAGCGCCCTGACCAGCCCCAAGCTGGGCAAGAACAAGAAACGGTTCGGCAAGCGGCCGCTGGAACCCGGTGACGAGGTGCTGACCGTGGCGTCGGGATTTCCCACCACCGTCAACCCGATCATCCAGAACCGGCTGCGCCCGGTCGTGGTCGACATCGAGCTGGGCACGTACGACGCCATTCCGGAGCGGCTGCGCGAGGCCGTCGGGCCCAAGACGCGGGCGATCATGATGGCGCACACCCTGGGCAACCCCTTCGATCTGGACACGGTGCAGGAGTTGTGCGACCAACATGGCCTGTGGCTGGTCGAGGACTCCTGCGACGCGCTCGGTTCGACCTACGACGGCAAACGAACCGGCAGTTTCGGCGATACCGCGACCGTGAGCTTTTACCCCGCGCACCACATCACCACCGGGGAGGGTGGCGCCGTGTTCGTCAAGTCGGCGTTGGTCCGCAAGCAGGTCGAGTCGTTTCGAGACTGGGGCCGGGACTGCTACTGCGCGCCGGGCAAGGACAACACCTGCCAGAAGCGGTTCGAGTGGCAACTCGGGGATCTGCCCAAGGGCTACGACCACAAGTACATCTACAGCCACATCGGCTACAACCTGAAGGCCACCGACATGCAGGCCGCGCTGGGGCTATCGCAGTTGGCCAAGCTCGACGGGTTCGTGCAGGCCCGCAAGGAGAACTTCGACTACCTCACCGCGCGGCTGTCGGGCATCGAGGGGCTCATCCTGCCGGTTGCGACGGCCAAGTCGAACCCGTCGTGGTTCGGCTTCCCGATCACCCTCCATCCCGAGCATCCGGTGGACCGCACCAAGTTCATGCAGTTCCTCGACGAGCGCAAGATCGGCTTCCGCCAGTTGTTCGCCGGCAACTTGGTCAAGCAGCCGGCCTACCGCGACGTCGACTTCCGGATGGTGGGCGATCTGACCAACACCGACATCGTGATGAACCGGACGTTCTGGGTGGGCACGTTCCCGGGCCTGACCCGGCCGATGCTTGACTTCGTGGCCGATTCGATCGGGGAATACATGGCCCGGGCCGCGCGGTAGCCGTGCACTATTTGATCACCGGGCATACCGGGTTCAAAGGACCCTGGCTGACGCTGCTGCTGCTGCACCGTGGGCACCGGGTATCCGGTCTGGCCCTCGACCCGGCCGGCGGTAGCCTGTTCAACCGGGCGGGGCTTGCCGACCTGCTTGTTTCCGATCTGCGGGTGGACATCCGCGACGCCGGGGCTACCACCGCCGCGGTGTCGGCGGTGGCCCCGGATGTCGTGGTGCACATGGCCGCCCAGTCGCTGGTTCGCGAGTCGTATCGCAACCCGCGCTACACCTACGAGACCAACGCCTTCGGGACGCTGAACGTGTTGGAGGCCGTCGCCGCCACCCCGTCGGTGCGCGCGCACCTCGTCGTCACCACCGACAAGGTCTACCGCAACACCGACCAGGAGGCCGGTTACGTCGAAACCGACCCACTCGGCGGCGACGATCCCTACAGCGCGTCGAAGGCGATGGCCGATCTGCTGGCCCAGTCCTGGATTCGCAGCTTTCCCGGCGCTCCCACCGCCATCGTCCGCGCCGGCAACGTCATCGGCGGCGGCGACGTCAGCCCCGAGCGGCTGATGCCCGACCTGGTGGCCGCCTTCGCGGACGGCAGGGCGCCGCTGCTGCGGTTCCCTGGCGCGGTGCGGCCGTGGCAGCACGTCCTCGACTGCCTCAACGGCTACCTCACCCTTGCCGACGCGCTGCTGGCCGGTTCCGGGTTAGGCCAGTGGAACTTCGGGCCGGGCCGCGACAGCTTCGTCGAGGTCGGCCAGGTGGCCACGCTGGCCGCCGAACTGTGGGGCGGCGGCGCGCACTGGGAGCTCGACAGCGGGAACCATCCCCACGAGGCGAACCTGCTGGCCCTCGACGCCTCCAAGGCGCGGCGCGAACTGGGCTGGCGCAATCGGCTCGGCTTCCGAGACGCCGTGGCGTGGACGATCGATTGGCACCGGCGCGTGTACGCCGGCGCCGACCCGCTTACCCTGACCCGGGAGCAGATCACCACATTCGAAGGCCTCGAATGACTGAATTCGACCTGCCGCCCGAAGCCGCACCGCCGGGGCCGCTGATGCGGCTCATCCACGACCAGCGCGTGGCATTTCTGGTGGTTGGAGGGATCAACACCGTCATCGGCTTCGCGATCTTCATCGCCTGTTCGGAGACCATAGGCCAGGCGATCGACCACCGATACGGCACGGTGGCCGGGTCGCTGGTGACCGTCATCATCACGCATGTGCTGGCCGTGCTGTCCGCGTTCGTGATGCATCGGCGGTTCGTTTTTCACGTCCGCGGCCATGTGCTGCGTGACCTTGTGCGCTTTTGGAGTGTCTACCTCACCGCGGGGGCCATCAACATTGTCGCCTTGCCCGTGCTGGTCGAGCTGGGCCTACACCGCATCCCCGCGCAAGTAATCATCGTGGCGTGCACCACGCTGCTGAGCTACTTCGGCCACCGATATTTCTCGTTCCGGCGCAGCGCCGCCGACACTTGGGACGAGAAGTCACATACATAGCGCGGGCGGCCCTGACCGCTGAAGCGCTATCGCGTTTGCTCAATATCCGTATGTGCCCGACAGCTCGCCCCTCAACTGGTTCGCGCCGTGTCGCTGGTGTAGACGACTCACCAGATTTCGTCTGCACAGCGCCATACCACGGTGGTATGGGACACAAGTCGTTTCACTACGTTGGCCCCCGTCTCCGCAAAAGGGAGCAAGAGCCAGGCTCGCCGCTGGCCACAAGCCGCCTGGCAGCTTAATCCACTGCCGTTCGTATCGGCGCGGCTTTCCAGACGTCGTTAGGGGTCGACAACACCTGGCGCAAATTCCCCCACCCCGCGGCCACGGCGGACTACCCTGGTCAGCCACTATCCGTGTAAGGGAAGGTGAGCGACGCAATGAGCAACCACACCTACCGCGTGATCGAGATTGTCGGGACCTCTCCCGACGGCGTCGACGCGGCCATCCGCGGCGGGCTGGCCCGGGCGGCGCAGACGATGCGCGGCCTGGACTGGTTCGAGGTGGAGTCGATTCGTGGCCACCTGGTGGACGGAGGTATCGGACATGTCCAGGTGACGATGAAAGTCGGCTTCCGCCTAGAAGATTCGTAGTCGCAGCGGTCAGCCCGCCACGGCTCCCGGCTCGGAGAAGGCCGCTCTCAAACCGGTCACCGGCTGGTATCCGCGTTTGCGGGCCTTGGCGGCGGCCTGCCTGATCAGGTGGTAGATACCGACGAAACCGGCGTGGTCGGTCATCACCAACGGGGTCAGCAGCCGGTTGTGCACCAAGGCGAACGCCACCCGGGTCTTGGGATCGGTCCAGCCGACCGAGCCGCCCATCCCGACGTGACCAAACCCTGGCATCACGTTCCCGATCGGCACGCTGTGGTAGCCCAGGTGAAAATTCAAGGGCACCAGGAGATTCCGGTCGGGCCGAATTCGCCGCTGGCCGGTCAGGCCGGCGACCAGCTCCGGTGACAAGAACTGGCTGCCGTCGATCATTCCGCCGTTGGCAATCGCTCCGTACATCCGGGCCAGCGCTCGGGCCGTCACGACTCCGTTGGCCGCCGGGATCTCGGCGTCCAGCAACGGTGCGTCGCCTTGGACGGCCGCGATGATGCCGGGGAAGTAAATGGAGCGGAATCCGCCGGAGAACCGATGGGCGACCCTGCGCACCACACAGGTAAGGACGGGATTGGCGGCGATATCTTGCGGCATGACGACCTCGGCGACCCTCGTCGGCGCGTCGGCCGGCGGCCGGCCCAGGTGAAAGCCGTCGCTGTCCAACGGCTCGGCGAGTTCCTCGCGGAACAACACCCGCATGTCCTTTCCGGTGACCGCCCGGGCAAGGCCCGACATCAGCCAGCCGAACGTCAGCGCGTGATACGCCGGTTTGCCCAGCAACCGTCCGGGCGCCGCCGCCGCCAGCCGCTCTTCCATTACCGCGTGATCCAGCAAGTCTTCCTGCGTCGCGCCGCGCAGTCCGGAGAGGCCGGCTTGGTGCCGCATCACGTCGCGAACGGTGAGTGCGGACTTGCCGTTGGCCGCGAACGCCGGCCAATACTCGGCAACGGGGGTTTCGTAGTCGATCAGCCCCCGATCGGCCAGCCGGTGGATGACCGTGGCGGTCATGCCCTTGGTGGCCGAGAACACCATCGGGGCGGAATCTGCCGACCACGGCACCTTGCCGTCCCGGTCAGCCCACCCCTTCCACACGTCGACGACGGGTTGCCCGTCGAGATAGACCGCCAGCGCCCCGCCGCCGAGCCGGCGCCCGGGGAACATGCTCGAAAAGGCACGGACGACGCAAGCAAAATGTGAGTCCGCCGCGCCGAACACGCGATGGCCTGCGTCAGGGCCATCTCGGACAGGAACTACGCGGCGATCGACTCCGTTGTCAACCTTCACGCTTGCAAATTTACGTGGATTTCACAGGACCTACTGGCAAACACAGATTAATTTACCTTTCCGTTAGGACGTCGCGATCTTCAGTATTTGCTGGGCCGCCAGAGCCGGGGTCAGCTCCCCCGCCCGGACCTGACGTTCGAGCTCGGCGCGGATTTTGCGCACCGCCGGGTTGGACAGCACCCGGTCCAGCACGGCGTCGCGAACCAGCTGCCAGGTCCAGTCGACCTGTTGATCGCGCCGACGGGTTGCGAACTCGCCGGCCTCGGTGAGCACCCGGCGGTGCCGTTCGACCGCATCCCACAATTCCGCCAGGCCGTTCCCCTCCACCGCGCTCATGGTGAGGACCGGTGGCCGCCAAAGCGTTTCACGTGGGTGGATCA